>NZ_AP022569.1:1994443-2659258 GCF_010727945.1 Mycobacterium cookii | reverse complement strand
GTCACTGCTCGACGTGGGCTGTGGGCCCGGAACCATCACCGCCGACCTTGCTGCGCGGGTCGCGCCCGGCCGGGTCACCGCCGTCGAAATGACCGACGATGCGTTGGATTTGGCGCGCGCCGAAGCGCAGGCTCGTGGACAGTCGAACATCGTCTTCGCGACGTCCGATGTGCACGCACTCGACTTTCCCGACGACACCTTCGATGTCGTGCACGCCCACCAGGTGCTCCAGCACGTCGGCGACCCGGTGCAGGCGCTCCGGGAGATGCGGCGAGTGTGTAAACCGGGCGGCGTGGTCGGGGTGCGGGACTCCGACTATGCGGGCTTCATCTGGTTCCCGCAGTTGCCGGCGCTGGACCGCTGGATGACGCTGTACGTCACGGCGGCGCGGGCCAACGGCGGCGAGCCCGACGCCGGGCGGCGACTGTTGTCCTGGGCGCAGCAGGCCGGGTTCGACGACATCGCGCCCACGGGCAGCCTGTGGTGTTTCGCGACGCCGGAGGACCGCGACTGGTGGGGCGGGATGTGGGCGGACCGGATCGTCGAGTCGGCCTTGACTCGACAGTTGCTCGACTCGGGGCTCGCGACCCCCGCGGAACTCGAGGAAATCTCAGCGGCGTGGCGGGAGTGGGCCGCGGCGCCCGATGGCTGGTTCGCCATCCCAGCCGGCGAGCTCGTCTGCCGGAAGTAGTTGATCTCTGCAGGTCAGAGGCTGCGGTATTGGCATTCTCGTTTTTTAGAAGTACGTTATCGAACAGCGATAACGATACTTTGGAGGGTTCCGTGCGTCTCGGAGTGATGATCGGTGCCGAGCGGGGCGATTCGGCGCGCAAGGTCACCAAACTGCTGGCCGATATCGAATGGGCCGAGGCCGCAGGTATGGATACCGCGTGGATTCCTCAGGTGCCCAACGACTTCGACGCGCTACTGGCTGTCGCGCTGATGGGCACCCGCACCACCCGCATCGAACTCGGCACCGCCGTCGTGCCATTGCAGTTGCAGCACCCGGTTGCGTTGGCCCGTCAGGCTTTGTCGACCCATGCCGCCACCGGAGGTCGACTCGCGTTGGGCGTCGGGCCGTCGCACCACTGGATCATCCAGGACATGCTCGGGCTGCCTTACGAGAAGCCCGCCGCTTACACCCGCGACTATCTGGAGGTTCTGCGCGCCGCGTTCGCCGGGCCCGGCCAGATCGACGTCGAGAACGAACACTTCACAGTGCACAACCCGAACGATCTCGCCCCGGTGGCACCGCTGCCCGTATTCGTCGCGGCACTCGGACCGGTGATGCTGGCCCTGGCCGGCGAGCATGCCGACGGCACCGTGCTGTGGATGGCCGACGAGCGATCAGTCGCCGAGCATGTGGTGCCGCGGATCACCAAAGCCGCCGACAACGCCGGCCGGCCTGCGCCGCGAATCGTCGCCGGGATACCCGTGTGTCTCTGTGCGGCAAGCGAAGTCGACGCAGCCAAAGAACGCGCGAATAGGATCCTGGGTGAAGCCGAGGTGTCGCCGAACTACCAGCGGCTGCTGGACTATGGTGACGCGCGCGATGTCGGCGACATCTGCGCGGCCGGCGACGAGGAGGCCATCCTGACGCGGATGCGGCGGTTCGCCGACGCCGGTGTGACCGACCTGTCGGTGCGGCTGTTGCCGATCGGCGAGACCCGCGACGAGCTGGTCGCATCCAAGCGACGCACCCGCGAGGTCATCGCCGATCTCGGCGCCCAGCTGCGCTGATCGGCCCGGCACTCGAAGCGTTAGCCCCGCTGCGGATTGGTGTAGACGCGGGTCGGCGAGATCAGCACAGCGGTGCGACGCTCGTCGCGCATCACTTGGTCGTAGGTGTCCCAGTCGTCGTGGGTGCCGCCGGCCGCGGTGAAGATTTCCCGCAGCAGCAACCGGAGTCGTTCGTCATCGACCCCCGCGTGCGGATCGTCGGGCCCGATCAGTTGCGCCCGTCCCTCGACGGTGGCCCACTGCCACCCCGCGCGTGCCGTGACGGTGGTCCGCGGATCGGCGCGCAGGTGGGCCAGCTTCCGGGCGCCGCCGATCGCCACCAGTGCGACGACCGGTTCGCCCGTCAGCGGATGGGTCGAGACCCCCGCGTTGACGACCGATGACTGAGCGCTGCCGTCGCTACGCAGCGTGGTGAATACGACGAGTCCCTGTTCTTTGGCGAGCAGCGCAGCGAAGGCGGGCAGATCGGTCATGGTTGTGGATCCCTTCCGGTCGGATAGTGCTGTTCAGCCCCGGAAAGCCGCATTCCATTCCCTACTCGTACAGCACGGTGATCGACGGGGTATCGGGCACGGCCTGACAGGTCAAAATGTAGCCGTCGGCGATCTCGTCGTCTTCCAGCACGTCGTTGGTCCGCATGGTGGCGGCGCCGTCGATCAGTTTGGCCATGCACGTCCCGCAATTGCCGGCCTCGCAACTGAACGGCGGGGACAGGCCGGCGCGCCGCGCGCTCTCCAGCAGCGTCTCGCCCGGCACTCGCGGTACCGATGCCTTCTTGCGCTCCAGACGGATCGTCACGGTGCCACCCGCATCGACGTCGCCGGCGGCTTCGGAGACAACCGGTGCGGGCGCCTTGACCGGAGGCGATGCGTCGAAGTCTTCGACGAGCACCCGCATGGAGGTGGGCAGGGCAGCCCGCACCACGGTCATGAAGCCCTCCGGGCCGCACACATAGCAGTCGGCGTCGGTGTCGGTGCCGACGAACTTCTCGACGGCGGCCGCGTCCAGCAGCCCGTGCTGGTCGTCGAGACGGCGGTCGACCGTCAACCGGCCGGGGTACTGCGCTGCCAGGTCGTCGATCGTGGTCTCGAAGATCACCGAGGCCCGATCGCGGTCGGCGGTCAGAATTCGGACCGACCGGTCCGTGGTCGCCAGCGCGCTCTTGACCAGCGACAGGATCGGTGTGACGCCGCTGCCACCGGCGAAGGCCAGCAACGGGGCTGAATTCTGGCTCAGCACAAAGGTTCCCGCGGCCCGGGTCATGGTCAGTTGGTCGCCCTCGACCACGTTGTCGACGATCCAGTTCGAGACTCTGCCGCCGTTGACCCGCTTGACCGTCGTCGTCACTTCGGCGTCGGTCTCCGGTGCGCTTGACATCGAATAGGAGCGGTACAGCTCCTCGCCGTCGACGGTCACTTTGAACGTGCAGAACTGCCCGGCGCGATAGTGGAACGGCTGCTCCTCGGGGGCGAGCACATACGTGCGGCTGTCCGCGGTTTCTTTGATGATCCGGGTCACCGTGGCCCGGTGAAACACGTGGCGGTCCGCCATTCCTGCACCTTCCACACTTTGCGTTCTTCGCTTCAGAGAATACTATTCTCTCAAAACGATAGGATGTTCTCAATTGTCCTCGCTGCCGCTTAGCCCGTTGTCGAAGCTCGCTGAGCCGACCGTGCTTGCGTTCGAGGACCAGTCCTACACCTTGGCCGAGCTCAACGCGCTTGCCGACGGTCTGGCGGCGCGTCTGTCCGAGCACGGTGTGACGGCCGGCGGGCGGGTCGCGTTGATGACATCCAATCGCCCGGAATTCGTCGTCGCGCTGCACGCCATCTGGCGGTTGGCCGCCGCGGCGGTGCTGATCAGCCCGGCCTGGAAGCGGGCCGAGGTCGAGCACGCGCTGGCGGTGACGGACCCGTCGCACGCCGTCGGCGACCAGGCGGTGTTGTCGGAACTCATGCCGATGCTGAACCTCGATGAACCCATTTCGCCGGGGAATCCGGTGCCGGGTTCGACGCCGAGGCCGGACGCCGACGCGGTGCTGGCGTTCAGCTCCGGTACGACGGGCCTGCCGAAAGCCGTTCGGCACAGCCACAAGTCGCTACAGGCTGCCGTCCGGAACTGGCGCGGCGCGCTGAAATTGACCGCCCGCGACCGGATTCAGATCGCCACGCCGCCGTCCCACATCCTCGGTTTGCTCAACATCATGACGGCGATGCAGGCGGGAGCGTGGATGCGACTGCACCGCCGTTTCGACGTCGACCGGATGCTGTCGCACATCCAAGACGACCGCATCACCGTCGAGATGGCAGTCGCGCCAATCGCTTTGGCCATCGCCTCGCATCCCGGTCTGGAATCCTACGACCTCTCGTCGCTGCGGTTCATCGTGTGGGGTGCGACGCCGGTCAGCGCCAGCATCGCCGAAACCGTCACCCGGCGCACCGGTGTCGGCTGGTTGCCCGCGTACGGCACTACCGAGTTGCCGGTCATCGCCTGTAATCCGATCGGCGGCGCCCGCCTCGACTCGGTCGGCCGGCCGGTGCCCGGCGTCGACGTCCGGGTGACGTCGCTGCAGACCGGCGAGCCCGTCGGACCCGGTGAGGTGGGCGAGATCCAGGCCCGCTCGGATTCGCTGATGGCCGGTTACCTGCCGTGCGAGGCGACCCGGGATGTCATGTCCGACGACTGGTATCGGACCGGCGACGTCGGCTATCTCGATGCCGGCGGCTGGTTACGGATCACCGACCGGTTCAAGGAAATGATCAAGGTCCGCGGTTTCCAAGTGGCGCCCGCCGAAGTCGAGGCAGTGCTGCACAGCCACCCCGCCGTCGACGACTGCGCGGTGTTCGGAATCCCGAATGGTGCCGACGGCGAGTCCGTTGTCGCTGCCGTCGCGGCCCGTCAACCGGTCGAGGCCACTGAGCTGGTGGCGCTGGTGGGCGAGCGCCTTGCGTCGTACAAACGTCTGAGCCGTGTCGAGTTCGTGCCCGAAATACCTCGGCTGCCTTCCGGAAAGGTGCTACGCCGAGTTCTCAAGGAGCGCTATGGATGTACGTCTGACAGCTGAACAGCAACAACTGCGCGACGCCGCGGCGAAACTAGCCGACGACCTCGGGCCGGGATCGGTAGCCGAGCTCGCCGACGACGCACGAATCACCCGGCTGGACAAGCAGATTCATACGACGGGCTGGCGATCGCTGCGATCTGACGAGGCCTCTGGGGTGGAGGTCGCCATCGTTGCCGAGGAATTCGGCCGCGGATTGGTCGACGCGCCGTTCCTCGGCCCGGTGCTGGCCGACGACCTGGCCCGCCATGTCGGCGGCGACGGCACCGGCTCGACCATCGCAATAGACGGACACGCGATCGACTCTCGCGGCTTCCGACGCGCATTGACGTTGGACGGTACGACCGTGTCGGCCAGCGAGATCGGTTCCGCGCGCGACGTCGTCGACCTCACCAGGGCCGCCGCTGATCTCGCCGGAAAGCCCTCGGCCGTCGGCGAAGTCGACTCCAACGCCGCGCAGCGGTGGCTGGCGCTCGCGCTGGCCACCACGTCGGCGGACCTGGTCGGCACCGCCCGCGGCGCGCACACCTTGGCGTGCGACTATGCGAAAATCCGCGAGCAGTACGGCAAGTCGATCGGCTCGTACCAGGCGATCGCGCATCTGCTCGCCGAAAGCCTGGCGCTGATCGAAGGGTCGATCAGCATCTTGCGGCACGCCGCGTGGGCGGTGGACGAACTGTCGCCGGCCGAGGCCATCCGCGCCGGCCGGTACGCCAAGGTCTACTGCGCGCGCGCCGCGCGCACGGTCTGCGAAACCGCGATCCAGGTGCACGGCGGCATCGGCAACACCTGGGAGTGCCTCGCGCACGTATATCTGCGCCGCGCGCTGACCTCGACTCAACTGTGGCCCGTCAAGCTGGAGGAGATCGACGTTGGACTTCCGTGATTCTGCCGACGAAGCCGAGTTCAGGGAGCGGCTGAGAGGTTGGCTTGCGCTGCACGCCAAGGACTTTCCGAGCTCGGGCGACGAGTACTGGTCGCGGGCGGGGGAATGGCACCGCGCGTTGTATGAGGGCGGCTTCTTCGGGCTGTCCTGGCCGAAAGAATATGGCGGCCAGGAACTGCCGCCGGTCTACGACGTCATCCTCGACGAGGAACTGGCCCGCGCGGCCGCCCCGCCGCGGCCCAGCCTCGGCTACCTGGTCGCCGGCCTGAGCCGGCACGCCAGCACGGAGCTCTGCGGCCGGTTCCTGCCGGGAATGATCAACGGCACCGAGCGGTGGTGTCAGGGCTTCAGCGAGCCCGGCGCCGGTTCGGATCTCGCGTCGTTGACCACGACCGCCACCCGCGAAGGCGACAACTACGTCATCAACGGCCACAAGATCTGGACCAGCTACTCCGACGTCGCGGACTGGTGTCTGCTGTTGGCCCGCACCGATCCGGAAGCCAAGCGCCACCGCGGCATCTCGGCGTTCATCATCCCGATGAAACAGCCTGGCGTGCAACAGCGTCCGCTGCAGATGATCAACGGCGTCACCACCGAATTCGGTCAGGTGCTCTTCGACGGCGCGCTGGTGCCGGCCGAGAACATGGTGGGTGCCCCCGGCGAGGGCTGGCCGCTGGCGATGACGGTGGTCGGTCACGAACGCGAACCCTCCACGCTGGGCTACGCCGCGCGCTACGGGAAGCTCGTCCGCCAGCTCGCCGCGCGGGTTGATGGGCCGCCGGATGAGGAACTCGCTTGGGCCGCAGTGCAAACCGAGATGCTGACCCACCATGTCCGCCGGCGGCTGTCCGAACAGCTCGACGGGGTGACACATACCTCGGACGGGTCGCTGGACAAACTGCTGATGACCTGGGTCGAGCAGTCGGTCGGGCACGCGGCATTGGCCGTGGGCGGCATCGACGACCCGAATTCGCTGAGCGCTTACCTTTACAGCCGTGCGCAAAGCGTGATGGGCGGGACATCGCAGATCCAGAAGAACATCATCGCCTCACGAATATTGGGACTGTGAAGCGGGTCACGACCATCAAACAAGGAGCCTGACATGTATGGCATGCCGACCGAAATCGACGTCCAAGCCGACGGACCGCTGCGGATCATCACGCTGAATCGGCCCGAGTCACTCAACTCGGTCAACGACGACTTGCATCATGGGCTGGCCAAGCTGTGGCAGCGGATGAGTGACGACCTCAGTGCCCGCGCCGCGGTGATAACCGGTGCGGGACGGGCGTTTTCAGCCGGCGGTGACTTCAAGTATCTCGAAGAGTTGTCCAACGACGCGGCGTTGCGGGCCAAGACCATTGCGGATGGACGCGAGATCGTGCTGGGCATGGCGCGCTGCCGCATTCCGGTGGTGGCCGCGGTCAACGGGCCGGCGGTCGGCCTGGGCTGCAGCCTGGTCGCGCTGAGCGACATCGTCTACATCGCCGAGGACGCGTATCTCGCCGACCCGCACGTCCAGGTCGGACTGGTGGCCGCCGACGGTGGACCGCTGACCTGGCCGCTGCACATCAGCCTGCTGTTGGCCAAGGAGTACGCACTGACCGGTGCCCGCATCTCGGCTGCGCGGGCCGTCGAGCTCGGCCTGGCCAACCACGCCGTGGCCGACCCGCTCGACGAGGCGGTCAAGGCCGCCAGGAAGATTCTCGAATTGCCGCAGCAGGCGGTCGAGAGCACCAAGCGGGTGCTCAACGTTCACCTCGAACGCGCGGTGCTGGCGACGATCGACTATGCGCTGTCGGCGGAGAACCAGTCCATGCAGACAGAGGACTTCCGCAACATCGTCGCCAAGTTCAACGCCGGCAAGAACTGACGTAAACCGGCACGCGACCGAATTGTCGCTCAGAGGAGGGCAATTCGGACGTCGCGCAGACCGGGCCGGTTACTTCGGCGGGAACCGCAGCGCGCCGTCCAACCGGATGACCTCACCGTTGAGGTAGTCGTTCTCGATGATGCTCTGCACGAAGGCGCCGTATTCGCTCGACCGTCCCATCCGCTTGGGGAAGGGAACCTGCGGACCCCAGTACGCCTCGAGCTGGTCGCCCGCTTTGCCGTACGCCGGGGTCAGGAAGGTGCCGGGCGCGATGGTGACGACGCGAATACCGAGCGGGGACAGGTCGCGCGCCGCGACCAGTGTCATGCCGACGACGCCGCCCTTGGCTGCCGCGTAGGGCAACTGGCCGATCTGGCCCTCGTAGGCGGCGATCGATGCGGTGTTGATGATGACGCCGCGGGCACCCTCGTCGAGCGGCTCCTGGCGGGCGATCGCGGCAGCGGCCAGCCGCAACACGTTGAAGACGCCGGTCAGGTACACGTCGATCGTCGTCTTGAAGCCATCCAGGTCGAGCGGTGAGCCGTCTTTGCCGACCAACCGGCCACCGCTGGCCGGGCCGCCATGGGCGTCCACCGAGATGCGCAGCGGGCCAAGTGATTCCGCCTCGGCCAAAGCTGCATTCACATCGTCGGTGTTCGTCGCATCAGTGCGGACGTAGCGGGCGTCGAGCTCGTCGGCGAGCGCGTTGCCTTTGTCGTCGGCCAGGTCGGCGATCACCACCTTGGCTCCCGCGGCATGCAGCCGGCGAACTGTGGCCTCGCCCAGACCGCCTGCGCCGCCGACGACAATCGCTGAACTCCCGCTGATCTGCATTAGTGTTTCCCTTCTTGCAATTCACGCTCTCACACTGCGAGAATACTATTCTCGCGTCGCCGCGAGCGCTGGGCCCTGCTAGTCGAATCGGGGAGAGTCATGAACAACGAAGTTCTGGTCGTCATCGGTGTCGGTGGAATGGGCGTATCGATCGCCCGTCGCGTCGGTGCCGGGAAAACGATTGTGCTCGCCGACATCAACGCCGCGGGACTGGAAGCCACTGCGAGCGGGCTCACCGACGACGGTCATCACGTGCTGACCCGCGAAGTCGACGTCACCTCGCGGAGCTCAGTGGCCGCGGTCGCCGAAACGGCCCAGGCGGCGGGCCGAGTCACCGCGGTCGTGCACACCGCGGGTCTGTCGCCGGAGCAGGCGTCGGCGGAGGCCGTGCTGGCCGTCGACCTGCTGGGTGTCGCATTGTCTATCGACGAGTTCGGCAAAGTGATCGAGCCCGGCGGCGCCGGTGTGGTGATTGCCAGCATGGCCGGTCATATGCAGCCGACGCTGGACCCCGCGGTTCAACAGCAGTTGGCTACGGTGCCCCCCGAAGACCTGCTCGGTCTGGACGCGTGCGCAGGCATCACCAGCAGCCAGGCGGCTTACCCATTCGCCAAGCGGGCCAACCAAATTCGGGTTGCCGCAGCGGCCGCGGCCTGGGGTGAACGCGGTGCCCGGATCAACTCCATCAGCCCCGGCATCATCTCCACGGCGATGGGACGACTGGAGTTGGGCGGCCAATCCGGCGCGATGATGCGCGCGATGGTCGACAACTCCGGCCTGCGGCGTCTCGGCACGCCCGAAGACATCGCGGCGGCCACCGAATTCCTGCTGGGTCCGTCGGCGGCGTTCGTCACCGGCACCGATCTGCTCGTCGACGGTGGGGTCGTCGGCGCAATCCAGACCGGCACAATCGATCTGGCGAAAGCGTTCGCTAACCTCTAGTCGACGGACTTTCCGGTCGCCGCGGCGTGGCCAGCGCGGTAGCCGAAAACCATTGCCGGGCCCAGGGTTCCGCCGGCACCGCCATATGCGCGTCCGGTCACGCCGCCCATCGCGTTGCCGGCGGCGAACAGGCCCGGTATCGGTGCGCCACTGACGTGCAGCACGCGCCCGTCGCGGTCGGTGCGTGGACCGCCCTTGGTTCCCATGGCGCCGACCGAGATCGGAACGGCGTAGAACGGCGCGGTGTCGACCGGGCCGAGTGTCTTGCCGGCCAGCGTGGTCGCGCGGTCGTCTCCCCAGTAGCCGTCGTAAGCGCTTGAGCCACGGCCGAAGTCAGGATCCGAGCCGTCCTCGACGTGGTGGTTCCAGGCCTCGATGGTGCGGGTGAGCCCGTCAATCGCGATGCCGGTCTTCTCGGCCAGCTCGCGCAGGTCCGCCGACTTGCAGAACCAGTCGGGAACGGGGCCCTCTGGCTCGACACCGAGGAACCCGTAGCGCTTCAGGTGCAGCGAGTCGAACACCATCCAGGCCGGGTCGTTGATGTAGCCGTCGCGCGGGTCGAGGTAGTGAAACGCACCGGCCATCGAGTTGTAATCGCATGCCTCGTTGACGAATCGCTTCCCGGCCCGGTTGACGATGATGCAGCGTGGGCGGGTGCGCTCGAGTCGCACGCTGCGACTGCGGGGATGCCCGTCGATCGTGTCGCCGGGGATCTGCACGACCGGCACCCACCATGCTTCGCCCATATTGGCCAGGTCGGCGCCGTGGGCCATCGCCATCCGCAGGCCGTCGCCGGTGTTGTTCGGCGGCGAGACGGCGCCGTGCATCGGCCCACGCAGAAAAGCGTTGGCCAACACCGGATCCCACTCAAAGCCGCCGGTACCCAGAATGACGCCGTGACGGGCGCGCACAGCCAACTGCCGACCGTCCGAATCCACTCGCACCCCGACGATCTCGCCGTCTTCGGCGATCAGTTCCACCGCGCGGGCATTGGTCTGCGGCGTCACCCCGGCGTCCAGCAACCCCTTCAGCAGGCCGGCGATCAGCGCCGTGCCGGCCACGCAGAGGTCGGCGTTTTCGTCCGCCCCGGCATGCAGGCGGGCCCGGGTCTCGGCGTCGAAGCCGACGTTCGACCAGTCCTGGGGGAACGCGGTGATGCGGTCCCGCCACTCGCCGAGTTGGTTGAGGTCGACCGGAGTCACGGTCAGCGAGCGGCCGCCACCCGGCTGGCCGCCGGGCAGTTCCGGCTTGTAATCGGGAAAGCCGGTGGCGATTTCGAAATGCAGGCGGCTGTGTGCCTCGACGAAGTCGAGCATCGCCGGGCCGGTCCGAACGAAGGTGTCGACCATTGCGTCGTCCATCGAACCCAGCGACTGCGCGCGCAGATAACTCAACGCGTCGGCGACCGACAGCTCGCCGTCGGGTGAGCGGTCGTGCGCCGGAATCCACACCACGCCGCCCGAAACCGCGGTGGTGCCACCGAACGTCGCGGATTTCTCGTAGACCGCCACCGAGGCACCGTTAGTCGCGGCGGTCAGGGCAGCCGTGAGAGCGGCTCCGCCACTACCGAGCACAACGACGTCGACGTCGTGGTCCCAGGCAGGCATAAGAGTTTCCTTCCTATTCGCGTCAGCTCAGGCTGGGTCAGTTGAGAATGGCCGATAATTCCTTGGCCGCCTTGATGACTGCGTCCTTGCCGCGCACGACTACGTCTTCGCGATGCGAGATCAAGTTGATGCACGCCGGCGCAGACGGCGGGTCGCGATGCACCGGGACCGCCAAACCGTAGGTGTTCGGCTCGATCTCACCGTGGGTGATCACCCAGCCTTGCTCGCGTGCGCTGACCACCAGGGCACGCTCGTCGGGCCGAGGGGGCAGGCTGGCCAGCAGCGCGATACCCGCCGCGCCCCGGTCCAGCGGATACCGACTGCCCTCGTGGAACGCCAACTGATAGGCGACCTGCGTCGGTACGATCACCGCGATCGCGACCTGTTGGTCGCCCTCGGCGACCAACAACGACACCGTGGTACCCAGGTCGTCGGCCAGAGCGCGCAGGATCGGCACGCTCAGCTGGCGGACATTGCGATCGAACGACGCGCCGAGCACCGCCAGACCCGCAGCCGGCCGGTAGCGGCCGTCTTCGCCCTTGGCGACGAATCGGAACTGCGCCAGCGTGGCCAGCAGACGGTAGGCGATCGTCCGGTGCACGCCGATCCCGTCGGCGACCTGCTGGACGGTCAGCCCAGCGGGGGCATCGGCCACCAGTTGTAGCGCGGTCAGTCCCCGGGCAAGCGTCTGCGATCCGGGTGCGGTGTTCGGCGGTGCGTCCCGCATGTCAGCGCGCCGTTCTCGGGTCGGTGAATGGGACACCGACGTGCCTTGACAGACACCCCGTCGAGCGTGATGCTCTATACATAATGCACATCAGTGTGCGATTTTAGCACACAGCATTAGTGGAAGACGAGAACAAGATTTCCGCCAGAACGGCAAGAGAGGGACCGGTGGCCGAGCACGAAAGCGTGTGGAGTGACCTGCAAGGTGTGTCGTTCACGCAGGGTTACCTGGACGCCGGCGGTGTGCGAACCCGTTACCTGCACGCGGGTGATTTAGCCCAGCCGGCACTGATCCTGCTGCACGGTTCCGGCGGTCACGCCGAGGCGTACGTCCGCAACCTCGAGGCGCACGCCGAGCATTTCTCGACGTGGTCGATCGACATGCTGGGGCACGGCTACACCGACAAGCCTGGCCACCCACTGGAGATCAGCCACTACGTCGATCATCTGCTCGCCTTTCTCGATGCGATCGGTGTGCAGCGCGCCCACCTGTCCGGCGAATCGCTCGGCGGTTGGGTGGTGTCCCGCGCCGCCGTCGATCACCCCGACAAGGTCGACCGGTTGGTACTCAACACCGCGGGCGGTTCGCAGGCCGATCCCGAGGTGATGAAGCGGATCATCACGTTGTCGGTGGCTGCCGCCGAAGACCCGAACTGGGAAACCGTTCAAGCGCGGATCAAGTGGTTGATGGCCGACAAGTCGAAGGATTACGACGACCTGGTCGCGAGTCGGCAGCGGGTCTACCGTCAACCAGGTTTCGTCTCGGCGATGCGTGACATCATGGCGTTGCAGGACCCCGAGATCCGGGCTCGTAACCTGTTGGGTCCGAACGACTATGGCTCGATCACCGCGCCCACCCTGGTGCTGTGGACCAGCGACGACCCGACCGCCGACGTCACCGAAGGCCGCCGGATCGCGTCGATGATCCCCGGTGCGCGGTTCGAGGTGATGCCCGGTTGCGGGCACTGGCCGCAGTATGAGGACGCCAAAACCTTCGACCGCCTGCACATCGACTTCTTGCTGGGCCGCTGATGGCGACCGCTGGGCACAATGGCGCCGAAGCCGACGTCTACGATGCAGACGTCGTGATCGTCGGCGCCGGCCCAGTGGGTCTGACGCTGGCGAACATCCTTGGCCTGCAAGGTGTTGGCGTGCTGGTGCTCGAGGAGCGGGAATCGCTCATCGACTACCCCCGCGGCGTCGGACTCGATGACGAGTCGCTGCGCACCTTCCAGGCGATCGGTCTGGTCGACAAGATCCTGCCGCACACGGTGCCCAATCAGATCCTGCGTTTCGTCGACGCCAAACGCCGGGTGCTCGCCGAAATGGCCCCGCCCGACGCGCGTTTCGGGTGGCCGAAGCGCAATGGCTTCGTGCAGCCGCTCGTCGACGCCGAATTGCTCCGTGGCTTGGACCGGTTCGACCACGTCGAGGTCCGCTGGGCCCATCCGATGGTGTCCTGCAGCGAATTCGCCGACGCGGTCACCGTCGAAGCCGGCAGCGACGGGCGCACGTCCACCGTGCGTGCCCGCTACCTGGTCGGCTGCGACGGTGGACGCAGCGCGACCCGTCGGCTGATGGGTGTGAGCTTCGACGGCACCACGTCGCCCACCCGGTGGCTCGTCGTCGATATCGCCAACGATCCACTCGGACACCCCAACAGCGAGGTCGGCGCCGACCCGCAGCGCCCCTACGCCTCGATCTCGATCGCGCACGGTATCCGCCGGTTCGAGTTCATGATCCACGCCGACGAAACCGACGAGCAGGCTGAGGATCCCGCGTTCCTGGAGCGCATGCTCGCCATGTTCGTGCCGTATCCCGATCGCGTCGACGTCATTCGGCATCGCCTTTACACTCACCACTCCCGCATCGCGGATGCGTTCCGCCGTGGGCGGATGCTGCTGGCCGGAGACGCCGCGCACCTGATGCCGGTGTGGCAGGGGCAGGGCTACAACAGCGGAATCCGCGATGCGGCGAATCTCGGCTGGAAGCTGGCGGCAGTGGTGAACGGCGCCGCAGGCGACCGGCTGCTGGACACCTATGACGTCGAACGCCGCAAGCACGCCCGGGCGATGATCGACCTGTCCACCTTGGTCGGCCGGGTGATCTCGCCGACCAACCGCCGCGTCGCCGGCGTGCGCGATGCGCTGATCCGGTCGGCCTCGATTGTGCCGACGCTCAAGCGATATGTGCTCGAGATGCGGTTCAAACCGATGCCGCGTTACGAGCAGGGTGCTGTCGTGCACTCGCAGCCCCGCAACCCGGCGTCTCCGGTGGGCACGTTGTTCATCCAGCCCACCGTCGACACCCGGGAACGGCAGAACGTCCTGCTCGACGACGTCCTCGGTGAATGGTTCGCGGTGCTGTGCTGGAACAACAATCCGCGGGCAATCTTGGGCGACAAAGCATTTGCGCAGTGGCAGCAGTTGGGCGCGACGTTCATCGCAGCGCGGCCGCAATCGCAACTGCAGTGGACCGGTCACGACGATCCGGACGTGACGATCGTCGGGGATCGCACCGGGCAGATCAAGGCCTGGTTCGACACCCAGAAGGAATCCGTGCTTTTCCTGCGCCCCGATCGCTGTATCGCGGGTGCGTCCATCGCCCAACTCGCTCCGGAGCTGAGCGCGTCGCTTTTCGACGTCCTCACCTTGACACCGGGAGGAAACCGTGCCGCTCGCCCTGTGCTGCATGTCCCACAGCCCGCTGCTGAATCTGCCCGGACCGTCGCAGGACCTCCTTGATGACATCGACGGCGCGCTCGGCCAGGCAAGGGATTTCGTCGCGGACTTCGATCCGCAGGTCGTCGTCATCTTTGCTCCCGATCACTACAACGGCTTCTTCTACAAGCTGATGCCTCCGTTCTGCATCGGCACCGACGCGCAAGGCGTCGGTGACTACGGCACCCACAAAGGCCCGCTCGATGTCCCCGAAGCCACGGCTGTTGCCTGCGCGAAGGCGGTGTTGTCCGCCGGAGTCGACGTCGCGATTTCGGCGAGCATGGACGTCGATCACGGCACCGTGCAGCCGTTGGAGATGTTGTTCGGCAAGGCGACAGCCCGCCAGGTGATCCCGATCTTCATCAACTCCGTCGCCACGCCGCTGGGACCGCTGCACCGGTGCCGGACGCTCGGCACGGCGGTCGGTAGCTACCTGGCGACATTGGGCAAGCGCGTGCTGGTGGTGGGATCCGGTGGCCTGTCGCATGATCCGCCCGTTCCGACGTTGGCGACGGCGACACCGCCGGTGGTCGAGCGGATCGTGCACGGCAAGCCGATGACCCCCGAGGGACGGCAGGCGCGGCAGACCGCGGTGATGAACGCGGCCAGGAGCTTCGCGAGCGGAGACAGCGCCCTTCAGCCGCTCAACCCGGAATTCGACAAGCAATTCCTCGACATCCTCGACAGCGGGCACCTCGACGAGCTGGACAAATGGTCGAACGCCTTCATCGCGAAGGAGGGCGGTAACTCCGCGCACGAAATCCGCACCTGGGTCGCGGCTTTCGCGGCGCTGGCGGCGGCCGGGCCGTACCAGACGGATGTCCGCTACTACCGGCCGGTGCCGGAACTGATCGCCGGCTTCGCGGTCCGGACGGCGGTGCAGGCGTGACAGACTCGGACAAGATCGTCGACGTCCTGGTCGTCGGCTCCGGCGCAGGCGGAATGACGGCGGCGCTGGTCGCCGACGCTTCCGGGCTGGACACCCTCGTCGTCGAAAAGTCGCCCCAGTTCGGCGGTTCCACGGCGCTGTCCGGCGGTGGCATCTGGGTGCCCGGCGCGCCATCGCAGCGGCGAGCCGGCTTTGAACTGCGGCCAGACGATGTCGTCGAATACATTCGGCAGATCACCGGCGGCCTGGTCAGCGACGCGCGCATTCGGCAGTACGTCGATGCGGCGCCGCAGATGATGGAATTCCTGGAACACCTCAGCCCGTGGTTCGAGTTCGTCTGGAAGCCCGGCTATGCCGACTACTACCCCGAACTGCCCGGCGGCTCCGAGCAGGGCAGCACGATCAATGTGCCGCCGATCGATCTGCGCAAACTCGGCGAAGACGAACAGCTGCTGCTGACCCCGCTGGCGCTGGCTCCGCGAGGAATCTGGCTGGGCCCCAAGGAGCTTCGCTCGTTTTATCAGGTCAGGCAATCGTGGGCCGGTAAAGCTGTTCTGGTCAAGCTGGTCTGGCGGATGATGCGAGCGCGGGTGTTCGGTGAACGCATCGCGGCCATCGGGCAGTCGCTGGCCGCGCGGCTGCGGCTGGCCATGAAGGATCGTGGAGTGCCGCTGTGGCTGAACGCGCCGATGACGCAGCTGCTGACCAGTCCCGACGGCGCCGTCACCGGCGCGGTCGTCGTGAAAGACGGTCAACCGCAACGTATCCAAGCCAGAAGAGGCGTCGTGCTGGCCACCGGGGGATTCGACCACGACCTGGCCTGGCGCAAAGAGCACCTGCCCGAGGTCGACCAGGACTGGAGCTTCGGTAACCCGGCGGCCACCGGCGACGGCATCCGCGCCGGCCAGCAGGTGGGCGCCGACACCGATCTGCTCGACGAGGCGTGGTGGTTCCCGGCCATCCAATGGCCGGACGGCCGAATGCAATTCATGCTCAACGAACGCATGATGCCGGCACAGTTCATCGTCAACGGCGCCGGCAAGCGGTTCATCAACGAGGCGGCGCCCTACATGGACTTCGGTCACGCGATGATCGAAGGCCAGAAGTCCGGCGTCACCCACATCCCGTGCTGGCTCATCACCGACCACAGGTCGTTCAACCGCTACGTGGTCGCCGGACATCTGCCGATCCCGAAGATCCCCGGCGCCCCGGTGCCGACCGGGCGCAAAGTGCCCAAAGCCTGGCTGGAGTCCGGAGTGGTCAAAGCGGCCGACAGCTGGGATGAGCTCGCGGCGAAAATCGACGTGCCGGCCGCGCAACTTCGAAGCACTGCAGCACGTTTCAACGAGCTCGCGGCCGGCGGCCACGACGACGATTTCAACCGAGGTGACAGCGTTTACGACAATTACTATGGAGACCCAACCCTGCCCAACCCCAACCTGCACCCGCTGGGCAAACCGCCCTATTACGCATTCCGGATGGTCCTCGGCGATCTGGGCACCTCGGGTGGATTGCGCACCGACGAACACGCGCGGGTATTGCGCAGCGACGACACGGTGGTGCACGGCCTCTACGCCGTGGGCAACACCTCCGCGCCGGTGATGGGGCGCAGCTACGCCGGTGCCGGGGCAACCATCGGGCCGGCCATGACCTTCGGCTACGTCGCAGCCCGACACCTTGTCAGCGAAAGCTCAACTCACTCAATTGTTCCGGGAGGTACACATTGAAAATCTCACTGTTCTACGAATTCGCTCTGCCCCGTCCGTGGTCGGACGACGACGAGCATGTCCTGCTCAAGGACTGCCTCGACGAGGTCGAGGCCGCCGACAAGGCCGGCTTCTCCACCGTCTGGCTGACCGAGCACCACTTCCTGGAGGAGTACTGTCATTCCACCGCGCCGGAGATCTTCCTGGCCGGGGCCAGCCAGCGAACCAAGGACATCCGGCTGGGCTTCGGCATCATGCACCTGCCGCCGGCGGTCAACCATCCCGCCCGGGTCGCCGAGCGCATCGCCACCCTCGACCTGATCTCGGACGGGCGAGTGGAGTTCGGCACCGGTGAGTCCTCCTCGATCGGCGAACTCGGCGGCTTCAACATCGATCCCGCCGACAAGCGCGCGCAGTGGGAAGAGGCGCTGGAGGTGTCGATCCGCTGCATGATCGAGGAACCCTTCACCGGGTTCAAGGGCGAGCACATCGAGATGCCGGCCCGCAACGTCGTCCCCAAGCCGTTGCAGAAGCCACACCCGCCGGTGTGGGTCGCCTGCACCCGGCCGGCCTCGGTACAGATGGCCGCCCAGAAGTGCATCGGCGCACTGAGTTTCGCCTACACCGGTCCGGGTCCGCTGACCGAGCGGGTGAACGGCTACTACAAGGAGTTCGAAGAGAGCGGTGTGCCCATCACTCCGGCGATCAACCCGAACATCCTCGCCATCGGCGGCGACCTGTCGATGATGGTCGCCAAGACCGACGAGCAGGCGATTCAGCGCCTCGGCATGGGCGGCGGCTTCTTCTCGTTCGGGATCATGCATTACTACCTGACCGGTGTGCACACACCGGGTCGCACCGGGGTCTGGAAGCGTTATCTCGAAGAATGCGAAAAGGATCCGACGCTGGCCTACGGTCCGGGTCGCGGGGCGATCGGGTCACCGGCCACCGTCCGGGAATTCCTCCGCGGCTACGAGGAGAGCGGTGTCGACGAGATCATCCTGCTGCTCAACCCGCGCAGCCACGAGGGCACGATGGAGTCCATCGAGCTGATGGGCAAAGAGGTGCTGCCCGAATTCATCGAGCGCGACCAGAAGGCGGTGGCCGAGAAGGCGAAACGGCTGGCGCCGGTCATCGAGAAGGTGGAGTCCCGTCGGCCCGAACCGGTCGCGCCGAAGTTCGACGAGAACTACTCGTTCGGCGGGCTGCCCACCGGACGCGGCGGCAAGTTCACCGCGAGTGAGATTCCCGAGGCCATGGCCGAGATCAACGAGGGCCGTGTTCAGGCCGCTCAGCGCCTGAAAGATGCGAAGTCCTGATGCCGGAAGCCGTTTGACACTTGGCAAAAATCGACGAGCTGTGGCGTTACGACGGGCGCCGCGTGGTGGTGACCGGGTGCGCGTCGGGCATCGGCGCGCACCTCGTCCGGCAGCTCACCGAGCTCGGCGCCGACGTCGTCGGGTTGGACAAACAGCCGCCGGGCGCTGACGTCGCGGAGTTCCACGCCCTCGACCTCACCGACCCCGCGTCCATCGACAACGCGCTCACCGCGATCGGCGGACCCGTCGACGCGTTGTTCAACGTCGCCGGCGTGTCCTCCGGGATCGGCGATCCGCTGCGCGTCGTCACGATCAACTTCCTCGGCCTGCGCCATGTCACCGAAGCGATGCTGACCAAAATGCCGGCCGGGTCGTCCATCGTCAGCGTCTCCTCGCTGGCGGCGCGCGACTATCGCGAGCATCAACTGCTCGTCGCCGGTCTGTTGGACACCCGCACGATGTCCGACGGAATCGACTGGTGTCAGCGTCATCCCGACGCCCTGGCCGACGGGGGCTACCGGTTGTCCAAAGAAGCGATCATTCTGTACACCATGCAGAACACCGCGGCGCTGGGCGCCAACGGGATCCGGATCAATTGCACCGGGCCGGGTGTCACCGAAACCCCGATCCTCGATCAGCTGCGCTCCGCCTACGGGCCGGCTTTTCTCGACGACATCCCCAAGCCGCTGGGCCGGGTCTCCGATCCCGAAGAGCAGGCCGCCGTTCTGGTGTTCTTGAACAGCCAGGCCGCCAGTTACATCTCGGGCCAGGTGCTCTGGGTCGACGGCGGCAATCTCGGCGCCGCGACGGCACGCGAACTCGAGGAAGGCCGCAACCTGTGGCCGGCCTGACCGACTTCCGCCGAGTCGCCGGCGAGGTCCGCAACTGGGGAAGGTGGGGCGACGACGACGAACTCGGCACCCTCAACTTCATCACCGCCGACAAGGTCGCCCAAGCAGCCAGTCTGGTCAAGCACGGCAAGGTGTTTCCCTTGGGGGTGGACTTCGGTTCATCGGGCCCGCAAGGCGCATTCAAATACCGGCACAACCCCATTCACACGATGACGGTCGATGGTGGCGACGCGCGTTCACTGCCACGGTTCGGTCTGGATTGGTCCGCCAACTCTGCCGCCCAACAAATGGCGGGGTACTTCCAGGACGACCTCTTTCGCTTCAACGACGACATGGTCGTCATGCCGCTGCAGTGCGCCACCCAGTGGGACGCGCTGTCGCATGTGTACTACGAGGACCAGCTCTACAACGGCTTTCCAGCCGACTCGGTGACCAGCTTCGGTGCGCTGCACTGCGGTATCGACAAGGTCGACGGCAAGGGCATCACCTCGCGCGGGGTCCTGCTCGACGTGGTGCGGCATCGCGGGGTCGAGACATTCCTCGAACTGGGCAATCCGATCACCCCTTCCGAGTTGGATGAGGTGGCTCGGGCGCAGGGGGTCACGGTCGGCCGAGGTGACATCGTTGTAGTCAGAACTGGTTGGTGGGCAAGGTTTTTGGAGACGGGCGACGGCGGCGAGCCTGGCTCGGGTTTGGACTGGCAGTGCGCATCCTGGCTGCATGACCACGACATCGCTGCGGTGGCTGCCGACAACCTGATGGTCGAGGACCCGATATCCGGGGTGCAGGGAACATTGCTGCCCATGCACATGCTGTGCCTGCGGGACATGGGGCTGATGCTCGGCGAGTACTGGGATCTCAACGCGTTGGCGGCGGATTGCGCCGCCGACGGAGTGTATGAGTTTCAGCTCATCGCACCGCCACTGAGATTTGTCGGCGCGGTGGGTTCTCCGGTGAATCCCATCGCGATCAAGTAAGGGCAGCATGGATATTCAGCACAGGACCGCGGTCGTCGATGGTCTGATCACCGGCTATCTTGAAGCCGGCGACGGTGACCCGGTCATCCTGCTGCACGGCGGCGAGTTCGGCGTCAGCGCCGAAATCGCTTGGGAGCACACCGTACCGGCGCTCGCCGCCGAGTACCGGGTGCTGGCTCCGGACATGCTGGGATTCGGGCAGTCGGCCAAGGTCATCGACTTCAACGATGGACGCGGCATGCGGATTCGCCACATCGCCCGGCTCTGCGAAGTGCTGGACATCGACTCGGCGCATTTCGTCGGCAACTCGATGGGTGCCATCAACCTCTTGGTCGACGCCACCTCGGAGTCACCCGTCTTGCCGATGCGCAGCCTGGTGGCGATCTGCGGCGGCGGCGACATCCAGCGCAACCAGCACATGGAGGCGCTGTACGACTACGACGCCACGCGGCCGGCCATGCGCCGGATCGTCGAGGCGCTGTTTCACGACCCGTCGTATCCCGCCGACGACGACTACGTCGGGCGCCGCTACGAATCGAGCGTCGCGCCCGGAGCCTGGGAGTCGCTGGCCGCGGCGCGTTTCCGGCGCCCCGGCGCACCGCCGCCGCCGAGCCCGTCGAGCAAGCGCGCCTACCAGCGCATCACGGTTCCGTCGCTGGTGGTCGAGGGTGGCTGCGACAAGCTTCTGCCACCCGGATGGGCCAAACAGATCGCTGATCAGATACCGCAGGGGCGCTCAGCCGTCGTCGACGCGGCCGGCCACTGCCCGCAGATCGAGCAGGCCTCAATCGTCAACGAACTGCTGCTCGAATTCTTCGCCAGTGCCGGTCCGACCAGCTGATACGCCCACACGCAAAGCTGCCACAAAGGCGGCATTCATCTTTTATTAAGCTCCAGGCGGTTTGCTGTTAACGGTAAGTTGTCCCGTTACAACCAGACGGCGCGCCGAACAGGAGTTGTTGTGAAGTCCACCCGATGCACCGCGGCGCTGAGCCTGCTGGTCGTCGGCGTCCTGCTGTCGGCGTGCGGCGGGAACAACAGCGCCTCGACCCCGTCGTCCGGGTCGAATCACTCATCGGTGCCGGTCAACTGTGGCGGCAAGAAGAAACTCATGGCCAGCGGCTCGACCGCGCAGACGAATGCGATCGAGCAATTCGTCTACGCATATATCCGCGCCTGCCCGGGTTTCACCATGGACTACAACGCGAATGGCTCCGGCGCCGGCGTGCAGCAGTTCGTCAGCAACGAGACCGACATCGGCGGCTCGGACAAACCGCTGGACCCGGCCAAGGGCGAACCCGAGCGGGCGCAGCAGCGGTGCGGTTCGCCGGCCTGGGACCTACCGGCGGTTTTCGGTCCGATCGCGGTCACCTACAACCTCGACGGCGTCACGACATTGAACCTGGACGGCCCCACCGCCGCGAAGATCTTCAACGGCGCCATCACCACGTGGAACGACCCGGCCATCAA
Organism: Mycobacterium cookii; assembly: GCF_010727945.1. Taxonomy (NCBI): domain Bacteria; kingdom Bacillati; phylum Actinomycetota; class Actinomycetes; order Mycobacteriales; family Mycobacteriaceae; genus Mycobacterium; species Mycobacterium cookii. Next base: position 2,637,660 of record NZ_AP022569.1, on the reverse strand, counting down.
GGCGCTCAACGCCAGCGTCAACCTGCCCGCGACGCCGATCAACGTGGTGTTCCGCAGTGACAAGTCCGGCACCACATTCAACTTCCAGAAGTATCTCGCCGCCGCCTCCGACGGGGCCTGGGGTAGAGCCACCGACGAGACGTTCGACGGCGGCGTCGGACAGGGCGCGGCCGGTAACGAGGGCACAGCGGCGGCGCTGCGATCCACCAATGGAACGATCACGTACAACGAATGGTCATTCGCGGTCGGCCACCAGCTGAGCATCGCCCAGATCGTGACGTCGGCCGGTCCGGATCCGGTGACGATCACCACCGACTCGGTGGGCAAGACGATCGCCGGGGCCAAATTCGCCGGGCAGGGCAATGACCTGGTGGTCGACACGTCGTCGTTCTACAAACCGGCGCAGGCAGGCGCCTACCCGATCGTGTTGGCCACCTATGAGATCGTCTGCTCGAAGTATCCGGATTCCGCGACCGGCGTGGCGGTGAAAGCGTTCATGCAAGCCACCATCGGTGCAGGGCAGGACGGCCTGGACCAATACGGCTACATCCCGATGCCGAGCTCGTTTCAATCGAAATTGGTTGCGGCCGTGGACGGTATCTCGTGAACACGGGTTCTCGAGTCGGGTCGTGGTTCGGGCCCTATCGGCTGATGCGGCTGCTGGGCCGCGGCGGGATGGGCGAGGTCTACGAGGCCGAGGACACCCGCAAGGGTCGCGTTGTCGCGCTCAAGCTGATTTCGCCGCAATTCTCCGACGACCCGATGTTTCGTACCCGGATGCAGCGCGAAGCCGGCGCCGCCGGCCGACTGACCGAGCCGCATGTGGTGCCGATCCACGACTATGGCGAGATCAACGGGCAGCTGTATCTGGACATGCGGCTGATCGACGGCGCCAACCTCGCTGCCGTGCTGAAGCGGACCGGGCCGATGAGTCCGCCGCGGGCGGTGGCCATCGTGCGGCAGATCGCGGCAGCACTGGACGCGGCGCACGCCGGTGGGGTGACGCACCGCGATGTGAAGCCGGAGAACGTGCTGATCACCGGCGACGACTTCGCCTATCTGGTGGATTTCGGGATTGCACGCGCCGCCGCCGACCCGGGGCTGACCCAGACCGGTGCGGCGATGGGCACTTACAAGTACATGGCACCGGAGCGGTTCAGCGACAACGAAGTCACCTATCGCTCCGACATCTACTCGCTGGCGTGCGTGTTGGGCGAATGTCTCACCGGGACACCGCCGTTCCGCGCCGACAGCATTGAACGGTTGGTCGCCGCACATCTGATGGAACCCGCCCCCCGGCCCAGCCGGCTGCGGCCCGGACGGATCCCCGCGGCGCTGGATGACGTGGTCGCCAAGGGCATGGCCAAGAATCCCGCGGAGCGTTACCTCAGCGCCGGTGACCTGGCCAACGCAGCCCTGCACGCACTGACCGCACCCGAACAGCACCAGGCCGAGAGCATCTTGCAGCACACCGAGGACGCCGCCAATGCTCACACCCTGATTCGCCCGGCCGCCGCCGCCGGCACGGGCGCCCGTAGTTGGGCGGCGCCCCCCGCCGGCGGGGGCGGCTGGAGCAGTTACCCCCCGGCCAACGCGACACCGGACGGCGCCCACCAACCCGACTTCACTCCCAGCGGGCCGCCGCGTCGCGACAGGCGCAAGCTGTGGATGCTGATCGGCGCCGCCGTCGTCCTGCTCGTCGCTGCGTTCGGATATGTCGTCAGACCGCACCACGGCGCGTCGACGGCCGAGGCGTGCGGGCAAAATGTGTTGCCGTTCAACGGACTCAACTTCCGTCTCTCACCCGGCGGGGTGGCAGTGGATTCGGCGGGTGCCGTGTACGTGACCAATCAGGGCATGTACGGCCGGGTGGTGAAGCTGACTCCTGGGTCGGATACGCCGACGGTCCTGCCGTTCACCGGTCTGTACCAGCCCCAGGATGTGGCGGTGGATTCTGCCGGAGCGGTGTATGTCACGGACTTCAACCACCGCGTCGTCATGCTGCCGGCCGGATCCAACAACCAGACGCAGCTGCCGTTCACCGGCCTGAGCTACCCCGAAGGCGTGGTGGTCGACAGCGCCGGCAACGTCTACGTCGCCGACCGGGGCAACAACCGTGTCGTCAAGCTACCGGCCGGCACCAACACCCCGACCGTCCTGCCGTTCAACGGTCTGAATAATCCCGACGGGGTGGCCGTGGACGGCGCAGGCGATGTCTACGTCACCGACTCCGACAACAACAGAGTGGTGAAGTTGGCGGCAGGCTCCAGCGAGCAAACGGTCTTGCCGTTCAACGGAATCGGGGTGCCCTGGGGCATCGCCGCCGACGGCGAAGGCAATGTCTTCGTCAGCGAGCACGACAACAATCAGGTGCTGAAACTGCCCGCCGGCTCCAACGTGGCGACCCCGCTGCCGCTCGACGGCCTCAACACACCGCTGCAGCTCGCGCTCGACAAAGACGCCAATGTGTACGTGGCCGACCGTGGTAACGACCGGGTGCTCAAGCTTCTGGTGGCCGGGTGCGCTAAGTAGTCGCGCGACCGGCCCGCTTGGCCTTGGTCAGCGCCACCGGATTCGTCATCAGCCGACTGGCTACGGCGGCCATCAGATAGATCAGCGCGACGACGATGATCAACGTCAGTGCGGCACCCCAAACCCGCAGGAATCCGGCATGTTCCGGGTTGTTGAGTTCGGAGTAGATCAGCAACGGCAGCGACGCCATATTGCCGTTGAATATGTCGAAGTTGACCGATCGGCTGTAACCGACCAGCACCAGCACGGGTGCGGTCTCGCCCATTACTCGTGCGATCGCCAACAGTACGCCGGTGATGATGCCCGGCAACGCGATCGGGACGACGATGCGCATGGTGGTCTTCCACTTGGGAATCCCTAACGCGTAGCTGGCTTCTCGCAGATCGTTGGGCACCAGCCGGAGCATCTCCTCGTTGGAGCGCACCACGACCGGCAACATCAGCAGGACCAGCGCGAGTGACACCGCGAACCCGCTCTGCTGAAATCCCATGGTGGCGATCCAGAGGCTGAAGATGAACAACGCCGCCACGATCGAGGGCAGCCCGGCCAGCACGTCGACCATGAAGGTGGTGTATCGGGCCAGTCGGCTGGTCTGATATTCGGCCAGGAGCACCGCGGTCATGAATCCCAGTGGCACAGCGATAATAGCCGCCACAGCTGCCTGGGCCACCGTGCCGAACAGTGCGTGATAGACCCCGCCGGCAAACTGCTCGGGCAGCACCCCGCGCAGTGAGTGGCTCCACCAGCCGGGCTGTGTGATCGCGAACCAGCCTCGTTGCACGACAATCCACAGCAGCCAGACCAGTGGCACCAACGCGATGACGAACGACGCGACGAAAAACGTTGCCGCGACTCTGTTTTTGAGCCTTCGACCGATACTGATCGGCGCGACGGCCGACGCCTTGACAGGCACGCTGAGCCGCGGCCCGCTCATACTTTGACCGCCCTGCCGACGACCGCGCGCGCGGCGGCGTTCACCAGGAACGTCAGGACGAAGAGCACGAATCCAGCCGAGATGTACGCTCCGGTGGGCAGCGGTTCGCTGAATTCGCTTGCCGCGGAGGCAATTTTAGACGCAAACGTGTAGCCGCCGTCAAACAGTGACCACGCCCCCGCGGAAGCGGACGCGCGCAGGATGATCAGCACCGCAACGGTTTCGCCCAGAGCGCGACCCAACCCGAGCATCGATGCGGCCACGGCTCCGCTGCGACCGAACGGCAGCACGGTCATCCGTACCACCTCCCATTTGGTCGCGCCCAGCGCCTGCGCGGCTTCGGTGTGGCTGGTCGGGGTCTGCCGGAACACTTCGCGCGACACCGAGGTGATGATGGGCAGGACCATCACTGCAAGCACCACGCCGGCCGTGAAGATGTTGCCGCCGCCGGCCATGGACACGTCGCCCGCCTTGAAGAGAAACAGCCACCCGAGCTCGCGGTTGAGCAGTGACTCGATCGGTTCGAGCTGCGGAGCCAGCACGAAGATTCCCCATAACCCGAAGACGATCGACGGCACCGCGGCGAGCAGATCGACGATCGCGCCGAAGGGGCGTGACAATCTGGCCGGTGCGTATTGGGTCAGGAATATCGCGATGCCGATCGCAATCGGTACCGCCAGCGCCATCGCCCACAGCGAGCTCAGCACCGTCACCATGAACAGGTCGCGGATGCCGAACGCCAGGTTGCCGCCGGTGGTGTCGAACTGCGCGCTGGTGAAGAAATTCGCGTGGTTGGCGCGCAGTGCGGGGATCGCTTTGATCAGAAGGAATATCCCGATCATCGCCATCGCGATGATGACCGTCGAACCGGCCATGGCGGCGAGCGCTTTGAACACTCGGTCACCCACCCGCGCCCTCGGCTTTTCGCTGGTTTTAGGCACGGGCACCGCCGCGGTCGACGTGAGGGTCATCGCTCAGGAGATGGCGTTGACCGCTGTTGACAGCCCTGTCTTGAAACCGTCGGGGATAGGGATGTAGCCGTTGTCCGCCAGGCCCTTCTGGCCGGGTCCGATCGTGGCCTGCAAGAACGCCTTGACCGCGGTGCCGACCTGGCTGTCGGAGTACTTCGAGCAGACAACCTCATACGTCGCCAACACGATCGGGTACGCGCCCGCCTGCGTCGGCTTGTAGAACGACAGCGTGTCGAGGATCAGGTCGTTGCCCTGACCTTTGATCTTGGCGCCGGCGATCGTCTTGCCGACCGAATCGGAACTGATCGCTACCGGGTCGGGTCCTGCCGATGTGACGATCCTGGCCATGTTCAGCTTCTGGCCCTGGGCGAACGACCACTCGTTGTAGGTGATCGATCCGGGAGTGCTCTTGATCGCCGCGGAGGTGCCGTCGTTGCCCTTGGCGCCCTCACCGACACCGCCGCTGAAGGACTTTCCGGCGCCCTTGCCCCACGCCCCGTCGGATGCGCCGTCGAGGTAGTGCTGGAAGTTGTCGGTCGTGCCCGACTGGTCACTGCGGAACACCACGTGAATGGGCAGATCGGGCAGCGTGGTGCCCTTGTTGAGTGCCCCGATTGCCGGGTCATTCCAGTTCTTGATCGCGCCATTGAAGATCTTCGCCGTGGTCGGCCCGTCCAGGGCCAGCGTGGTCACGCCGCTGACGTTGTAGGTCACCGCGATCGGCCCGAACACCACCGGCAGATCCCACGCGGGCGAACCGCACCGCTGCTGCGCCTTGGTGTGCTCATCGTCGCTCAGGGCCGAATCGGATCCACCGAAGTCGGTCTGTTTGCCGACGAACTCGTTGATTCCGGCACCCGACCCGTTGGCCGTGTAGTTCAAGGTCTGACCCGGGCACGCCTGCTCGAAGGCGTTGACGAACCGAGCCATCGCATTTGCCTGCGCGGTGGACCCGCTGGCTTTCAGGGTCTGCTTTCCGCCGCAGTTAACGCCCGACGCCGACGACTTCGACGTTGCGTTGCCTTCGTTTGCGGTGTTGTTGTCGCCACACGCGGACAGTATGAGTGCGCCGGATGCCAGCACGCTCAGCGCTGCGCCAAATCGGTTGAGTCGCAAATCGATTCCTTTGAACGGTCGGGTTGATGAGTTTCTTTCACTGCGCCACGGGACCAAGCCGGACCGCAAGCCAGTGCCGACAGTCGGAAGCGTGGCTGCTCTAAACGAACGCTGGGAGGATTTGAAGTAAACAAATCGGCTCACCACGCCGAACGTAGCACCGCGGTCTACGTCGCAACTTGGCGCCGCATAAATCAATCACTTGACTTAAGTAGCGCTGCGCCGATTAACTCATCGACATGGTCAACGAACTGATCGGCAAGGTCGCGATCGTCACTGGCGGCGCCTCGGGCATCGGTGCCGGCATCGTCGAAAAGTTCGTCGCCGAGGGCGCACGGGTGGTGATCGCCGACATCGAACGCGATCGCGGCGAAGACTTCGCCGCCACGATCGGCGCCGACGTGACGTTCCGGTCGGTCGACGTCTCCGACCCGGCGCAAGTCGGCGCACTGGTCTCGAGTGCCATCGAGACCTTCGGCCGCCTCGACGTGATGGTGAACAACGCCGGCATCTCCAGCAAGATGCATCGCAGTTTCCTCGACGACGACCTCGCCGACTTCCAGCGCGTCATGGCGGTGAACGTCCTCGGCGTGATGGCGGGCACCCGCGATGCGGCGCGGCAGATGGCGACCAGCGGTGGCGGGTCGATCATCAACATGTCATCGATCGGAGGGATCCAGGCCGGCGGGGGAGTCATGGCCTACCGTGCATCCAAGGCGGCGGTCATCATGTTCACGAAGTCGTCCGCAATCGAGCTGGCGCACTTTGATGTGCGGGTCAACGCCATCGCGCCGGGCAGCATCCCCACGCCGATCCTCGCGTCGTCGACCTCGGGCAAGACGCGTGAAGAACTCGAACGCTTCGAGCAGAAGCTCCGCGCGCAGATGCGCGCCGACCGCCCGCTGCAACGCGAAGGTACGCCCGAAGACGTGGCCGAGGCCGCGTTGTATCTCGCCGGCGACCGGTCCCGTTACGTCACGGGCACCGTGATGCGCGTCGACGGCGGAACGGCCGCCGGGAAAGTCGTACGCCGTCGGAGCGAAGAAAAGAATTAAATCAATCACTTGACTTAATCAGTGGGGTGGCGTTGACTGGCCGGGTGACTACTGCGAGGGCCGCGCGCAGCGAGCGGGCCAGCACCACACAGGAGGCGATCCTGACCGCGGCCGAGCGGCTGTTCGCCGAGCATGGTGTTTTCGCCGTTTCCAACCGCCAGGTCAGCGAGGCTGCCGGGCAGGGAAACAACGCCGCGGTCGGCTATCACTTCGGCACCAAGACGGATCTGGTGCGGGCCATCGAGCAACGGCACCGGGAACCGATCGAACGTCTGCGGGAAGACATGGTCGCGCGGACCCTGCAGTCCGATGAGGCCGGCGACATGCGGAGCTGGGTCGCCTGCCTGGTGCGCCCGCTCACCGATCACCTTGCGGCTCTGGGCAATCCGAGCTGGTACGCGCGCTTCGCCGCGCAGGTGATGACCGATCCCGCGTACTACAACATCGTCGTCAAGGACGCGCTGTCGTCCGACTCGCTGGTTCAGGTGATCGACGGGATCAACCGGTGTCTTCCCGAACTTCCGGTCGACGTCCGGGTGGAACGCAATCTGATGGCGCGCAACCTTCTGATGCACACCTGCGCGGATCGTGAACGGGCCTTGGCCGCCGGCGCATCCGCGCCCTGGTCGTCGTGGGAGGCGGCCGGGACCCGTCTCATCGACGCGGTGGTGGGTCTGTGGCTGGCGCCCGTCACGCCGCACGATTAGAAGAAGTTGATGATGAAAGTAACTGTGGATCAGGACAAATGCGCATCATCGGGAAATTGCGTGATGCATGCGCCGGAGATCTTCGACCAGCGCGACGATGACGGAGTCGTCGTCGTTCTCGACGAGAACCCGCCCGCCGATCAGGCCGACAACGCTCGCAAGGCCGAGGCAGGCTGCCCGGCACTAGCCATCCACATCGAGGAGTGAGAAGTGTCCGACACGCTCACCGGTAGCGCCACCGAGACGATCCCGGACGTCCCGGAATATCCGATGGCACGGGCCGCAGGCTGCCCGTTCGCACCGCCACCAGACGTGATGGCGCTTGCCGAGGCGCGGCCGCTGTCCCGAGTCAAGATCTGGGACGGCAGCACCCCGTGGCTCATCACCGGATACGAGGCGGTACGAACGCTGTTCTCCGACTCGCGCGTCAGCGTCGACGACCGGCGCCCCGGCTTTCCGCACTGGAACGAGGGCATGCTGTCGACAGTGCACAAGCGTCCGAGGTCGGTCTTCACCGCAGATGCCGAGGAGCACACCAGGTTTCGCCGGATGTTGTCGAAGCCGTTCACCTTCAAGCGGGTCGAAGGTCTGCGGCCGGCGATCCAGCAGATCACCGACGACGCGATCGATGCCATGCTGGCTGGGCCGCAGCCCGGCGAGATCGTCTCGGCGCTTGCCCTGCCGGTGCCCTCACTGGTGATCAGCCAACTGCTCGGCGTGCCCTACGAGGACGCCGAGATGTTCCAGCACCACGCCAATGTCGGCCTCGCGCGGTATGCCGCCGCCGAGGACACCATGAAGGGCGCGATGAGCCTGCACAAGTACCTGGCTCAACTCGTCGAGGCCAAGATGGAAAATCCGGCCGAGGATGCGGTGTCGGATCTGGCGGAACGGGTCAAGGCCGGCGAGCTCAGCGTCAAGGAGGCCGCGCAGCTGGGCACCGGCCTGCTGATCGCCGGTCATGAAACCACCGCCAACATGATCGGTCTGGGCGTACTGGCGCTGCTGCAATATCCCGACCAGGCGGCGGTGCTGCGCGAGACCGACGACCCGAAAGTCGTTGCGAACGCCGTCGAGGAACTGCTGCGCTACCTGTCCATCATCCAGAACGGCCAGCGCCGGGTTGCGGCTGAGGACATCGAAATCGCCGGTGAAGTCATCCGTGCCGGCGAGGGCATCATCATCGACCTGGCCCCGGCCAACTGGGATGCCGAGGAATTCACCGAGCCCGATCGGCTGTACCTGCACCGCTCGGGTGCCGGCCAACACGTCGCGTTCGGTTACGGTCGGCATCAGTGCGTCGGTCAGCAGCTCGCCCGGGCCGAACTGCAGATCGTTTTCCACACTCTGTTCCGCCGGATTCCCACGTTGGAACTCGCCGTGCCGATCGACGACATTCCGTTCAAGCACGACCGACTCGCCTATGGCGTCTACGAACTGCCGGTGAACTGGTGAAAACGCTCGCCAGCCGACCCGGGATAACTAGTCTCGAAAATATACGAATCCGATTGGAGGGCCACTGATGTCGCCTCAAACAAGCACGCTTTCGCTGTATCCGGCCGGAGGTTTCGGAGCGCCCAAGGACCGACACGGACACGCCGAGAACATCAACGTGGGCCTGCCGGAGGGGACGGTCGTCTTCTCCGCGGACAACCACATTTCGCTGGCCGACGACATCTTCTACAACCGCTTCCCCGAGGCCCTCAAAGAAAAGGCACCGCGGATCTGGTACGAGGACGGTGCCTACCAAGTCGGCCGCAAAGGGCAGTCGTTCCTGCCCGGCGACTTCAGCGCGGTGCTGATGCAGTACGACGATCTGCCCGGCGCGGCGAGCACCAACATCGAGGCCCGGATTCAGGAGTTGCGCGAAGACGGTGTCGACAAGGAACTCGCGTTCCCCAACGCCATCCTGGCGCTGTTCCACTACCCGGACAAGGAACTTCGCGAGCTGGCATTCCGGATCTACAACGAGTACATCGCCGAATTGCAGGAGCAGTCCAACGGGCACTTCTATGGCGCCGGGTTGATCAACTGGTGGGACCCCGAAGGGGCCAAGCGGACGCTGGCAGAACTGAAATCGTTGGGGCTCAAGACCTTCCTGCTGCCGCTGAACCCGGGCAAGGACGACGACGGCAACATCATCGATTACGGCAGCGACAGCATGAAGCCGGTCTGGGACGAGATCGAAGCCGCCGGGCTTCCCATTACTCACCACATCGGGGAGACGCCGCCGAAGACCCCGTGTCAGTTCAACAGCGTGGTCGTCGGCATGATGATCAACATCGACGGCTTCCGGGAACAGTTTGCCAAGTATGTGTTCACCGGAATCCTCGACGATCACCCAGGCCTGCGGATCGGCTGGTTCGAAGGTGGAATCGCCTGGGTGCCTTGGGCATTGCAAGACGCCGAGCATCTGGTCGCGTCATACCAGCACATGTTCAACCGGCCGCTGGAGCACGACGTGAGGTACTACTGGGACACCCACATGAGCGCGTCGTTCATGGTCGATCCGCTGGGGCTTCAGTTGATCGACCAGATCGGCATCGACAAGGTGATGTGGTCGTCCGACTATCCGCACAATGAAAGCACGTTCGGCTACTCGGAGAAATCGCTCGCCGCAGTCGTCGAGGCTGTGGGGCCGCAGAACGCCACCAAGATCGTCAGCGGTAACATCACCAGATTCCTGGGCCTGTAGGCCAATTCGATGACGTCAACCACTTCGTTCTCGGCCACAGTGTCGTCTGCCGACGATATTCCGGAGACACCGGACATCGAACGGATGCGTCGCGAGACAGGTGCGCGGCTACGTGCGGCGATGGCCGATCGTGGTGTGGACGCGCTGATCCTGCTGGGTAACAACAGCGTGGTGTATGCGACCGGGGTGAGCTGGCCGCTGGGTGACGCCGGGTTGTCGCATGTCGAGCGACCGGTCGCGGTCGTTCTCGCCGACGACCCGCACCCGCACTTGTTCCTGCCTTTCCGCGAAGGCTCGGCATCGGAATCGGGTTTGCCCGCAGACCATTTGCACGGTCCGGTGTACCTGGAGTTCGACGAGGGTGTGGAGAATTTCGCGCGCGTGGTCGAGGAGCTGGTGCCGGCGGCGGCCGTCATCGCGGTCGACGAGCTCACCGGCGCCATGGGGCGCGCGCAGCGACGGCTGTTCCGCTCCGGACGGCCCGTCGACGCAGCCCAGATTGTCGGCGCAGCCAAGCTGATCAAGACGCCCGACGAAATGGCCTGCATCCGAACCGCGGTGCGGATCACCGACACGGCGATGGTGGACGTCCAAGCCGCGCTGGCGCCGGGAATTCGGCAGATCGACCTGTCGGCGAAGTTCACCCGCCGGACGTTCGAACTGGGCGCGATGGCCAACATGCTGGATTCGATCTGGCAGGTGATGCCGAAGAACAAAGCGGACGGGGTGTGGACCACTCACGGCGATCTGGCTCTGCCGCTGTTGACAACTGAGCGCGAACTGGCCGCCGGTGATGTGCTGTGGACCGACGTCAGCATCACGTATCAAGGCTACTGTTCCGATTTCGGCCGCACCTGGCTCGTCGGTGCCGAGCCGACACCCCGTCAACACGCGCAGTACTACAAATGGCAAGAGATCATGGACGCCGTGCTCGGTGTGACGCGCGCCGGCGCCACCGTCGCCGACCTGGGTCGCGCGGCGACCAAGGCCAACGGCGGTGCGCGCCCGTGGCTGCCGCACTTCTACCTCGGGCACAGCATCGGCGTCAATGCTGCCGAAACACCCATGATCGGAACCGATCTCGGTGACGAGTTCGACGAGAACTTCGTCCTCGAGCCGGGCATGGTGATGGTCCTCGAGCCCGTGGTGTGGGAGGACGGCACCGGCGGTTACCGCAGCGAAGAGATCATTGTCATCACCGAGGACGGGCATATCCGGTTGACCGACTACCCCTATGCCCCGTACGGAGAACACTGATGCCACGCGCCGACGACGATGCGGAGCGCAGCGACGGGGAGGAGTGGCGCCAATGAGAACCGAGGTTCTGGCCGACGACCGCGCTCTGCGCGTCGGCCGCCGCGAACGCGCACTGGCGCAGATGGAACAGCACGACCTCGACGTGCTGGTGCTCGGACGGCAGGCCAACGTGCGCTACGTGTCCGGCGCACCCCAGTTGTGGGTCGCCGGGACGAGGCCGTTCGGGCCGACATGTGTGGTCGTGCGGGAGACCGGCGCGATCCATCTGCTCAGCACCTGGGACGAGGGCGTGCCGGACGATATCCCGCACGAGAACCTCTATGGCATCGCCTGGAATCCGATGAACACCATCGCGAATCTGCAGCGCATCGAGGGCGCGTCGACAGCGAAGCGTGTTGGTACGGATGCGCTTTCGCCCGGGTTCGCACAGCTGCTCCCGACTGCGTTCCCGAACGCCGAGCTGGTCGACGGTGAGCTGGCCATGCGCGCGGCCCGGCGGATCAAGACCCCCGAGGAAGTGACGGCGCTGCGCGAGGCGATCCGGGTGGCCGAACTCGGCCTGGCGGCGGCCGTCGCCGAACTGCGGCCTGGCATCAGCGAAAAGACCTTGGCGGGTGTGTTGTTGGAGGCGATGGCGGCCGGCGGGGTGAGCACCCCGTCCACTCAGGACGCCGCCTGGGTCACTTCCCGAGAGCATCCGTGGCGTCGCGCCAGTCCCGACGGATTGGTGCACGACGGCGACCTGGTGGCGTTTTCGTCCGGGGTGCTCGACGGCGGCTACACCGGTGAGGTCGGCCGGACCTGGCCGGTCGGCGACGTCGGCGCTGCCTCTGACCTCTACCGCCGTTGGGATACGCTGTGGCACCGGCTTTATGAGGCATGCGAGCCGGGTGCGCCGGCGATCGACCTGCTGGCCGCCTACCAGGCCGCGGGCGAGGAACTGCCACCGATGCCGATCGCGCGGGGTCTGGGTTTGGGATTCGACCCTCCCGTCGTGTCGCAGCATCTGCCGGCCACCGCCGCCGAGGAGCGGCTGGAAGCGGGCATGGTGCTCGCGGTCACCGGGTATGTCTGGCAATCGGGAGTCGGTGCCGTGTTCGGGCGAGAGGCGGTGTTGATCACCCCCGACGGTCCCGAAATCCTGACGTCGAGCCCGTTCGCGAATGTCGCAGTCGGTGCCTGACAGTGGCTGAGAATACCAGGCCGTCCGCCGAGGAGATCATCCTCTACGACAAGGATCCGACGACCAAGATCGCGACGATCACCTTCAACCGGCCCGAGTTCCTCAATGCGCCGACCGCGGCGGCCCGCCTCCGCTACGCCGACCTGCTGCACGGCGCCAACGTCGACGACGACGTCAGGGTGGTCGTCATCCGGGGTGTCGGCGACGATTTCGGCAGCGGCGCAGACCTTCCCGAGGTGATGGAGGGCGCGGACTCGCCCGCATTCCGGCTCGCCGAACTGCGGGTGGACAACGACGACGTTCGCTATCCGCCCAAGGGTTCGTATCGGCACGGCGCGAACATCGGTGCGTGGTACGCGAATTCGCAGGCCGGTAACCGATCGCTGCAGGAGTTCAAGAAGATCAGCATCGTCGAGGCCAAGGGATACTGCTACGGGTGGCATTTCTATCAGGCCGCCGACGCCGACCTGGTGATCGCCAGCGACGATGCGCTGTTCGGCCATCCGTCCTTCCGCTACTACGGGTGGGGGCCGCGGATGTGGACCTGGGTACAGACCATGGGGCTGCGCAAGTTTCAGGAAATGGTCTTCACCGGAAGGCCGTTCACCGCCGACGAGATGTTCCAGTGCAACTTCTTGAACAAAGTGGTGCCCCGCGACCAGTTGGAGGCCGAGGTCGACAAGTACGCGAACTCCTGCGCCCGCAACCGCCCCACCGACACCATCTTTATGCAGAAGGCGTTCTTCGAAATGGTGAAGCAATACCAAGGTGAATACCTGGGCAGCATGATGAGCGCGATGTTCGAGTCGATGGGCAGCCTGGTCAGACCCGATGCCGGCGACCTGATGCTCGGAGATGCCATCGACAGCGGGCTCGCCGACGCGGTCAAGGACAACGACGCCAAGTTCCCGCCCGACTTCAGACTGAGTAAGTCCGGCCGGGCGAAGAAAGATTAGACGGTGGCGGCAGAGACGGGTCCGCTTCATGGCTACACCGTGGTCGAGTTGTCCACCGGAATCGCCGGGTCATACTGCACCAAGATGATGGCCGATGGCGGAGCCCAGGTGATCAAAATCGAGCCCCCGCAGGGTGATCCGCTGCGCCAGTGGTCGGCGTCCGGTGCCGAGATCCCGGCCGGCGGCGACGGCGCCCTGTTCGGTTATCTGGCCGGCGGCAAGCACAGTGTGGTCGCGGATCCAGACGTCGACGCCGAGTTCGTCAACCAGCTGCTGGCGGGCGCGGACGCGGTGGTGTGGTCGCGGGGTTCGTCGCTGGCCGAGAGCGACGCCTTCACTCCCGCCGCGCTGCGGCGCAACCATCCGGACTTGACCGTCACGTCGATCACCCCGTTCGGTTTGGACGGCCCGTGGTCTGAGCTGCCGGCGACCGAGTTCACGCTGCAGGCGTGGTCGGGTGGCATCGTCGGCCTCGGACGCGGATCACCGGACCGGGCACCGGTATTCGTGGGTGGCCAAGTCGGCGAATACCTCGCCGGTGCGTTCGCCAGCGCGGCGACATTGGCATCGCGACGCCGCGGCGTCGGTGAGCTTCTCGACCTGTCGATGCTCGAAACGCAGATTGCCGGACTCACGTATTACCCGGTCACCTTTTTCCAGATGCTCGGACGGCCGTGGCGCGATGCCCGCAAGCTCACCGTGCCGGGTATCGCCTGCGCCAAAGACGGTTTGGTGGACGTCGGCTGCGGCACCGCGCAGCAATGGTTCGACCTCTGCGCGATGATCGGCCACCAGGACTGGATCGACGAGGAATCGCCGCTGTCGATCACCGAGCAGGCCAACGAGAAAGCCGCCGAGATCTATTCGTGGTTCCAGAGCCAGAACATCGACGACATTCGCGACCTCGCCAGCGCCTTCCGAATCCCCAACGCGCCGGTGGCCAACGGCGCCAACATCACCGGGCTGGACCAGTTCGAGTATCGGCAGACCTTCCTCGACAATCCCCGCGATGGCTTTCGACAGCCCGGCCCGCCGTATCGGATGCAGCCGGCGAAGCTGTCCCCGCCCCACGCAGCTCCGCGGCTCGGCGAGCACACTGCGCACTACCGAAAAGCCAGGCCGCCCGTGGCCCACAAGCCCGATGGCACCGCGGATCGCCTGCCTTTCAACGGCTTACGCGTGCTGGACATGACGACCTTCTGGGCCGGACCGAGCTGTACGCATTTTCTCGCCATGCTCGGCGCCGAGGTGATCCATGTCGAGTCGACTCGCAAACCCGACGGCACCCGGTTGATCGCGGGCATCCCGGTCACCGAAGAGCAGTGGTGGGAGAAGTCGCCGATATTCTCGGCACTCAACACCAACAAAAAAGGCCTGACCCTCGACCTGCAAACCTCGGCGGGCCGAGACCTGTTGCGCCGCCTCATTGCAACCTCTGACATCGTCGTCGAGAACTTCACCCCCCGGGTATTGGACCAGATCGGCATCGACTTCGAAGTGGTCCAGACGATACGCCCCGACGCGATCCTGCTGCGGATGCCCGGGTTCGGGCTGGACGGCCCGTGGCGCGACAACCCGGCTTTCGCCTATGTCATCGAAGCAGCATCCGGAGTGAGCTGGCTGACCGGCTACCCGGATCGCAACCCCTACGAGCCGTACTCGGTCGGCGATCCCAACGCGGGTGTGCACGCGGTCAACGCGTTGTTGTTGGCGCTGGAGCATCGCCGTTGCACCGGTGAGGGCCTGTTGATCGAAGCCGCTATGATCGACGCGGCGGTGAACATCGCCGCCGAGCAGGTGATCGAATACTCCGCGTACGGAGCGCTGTTGCAGCGGGCCGGTAATCGCGGACCCACGGCCGCACCGCAGAACCTCTACCAGACCGCCGACGTCGACGAGTTCGGCCGCCTCGACAGTTGGGTGGCGGTCGCGGTCGCGAACGACGAGCAGTGGACAGGGCTGTGCGAGGCGCTCGGCCGACCGCAGTGGGCCGTGGATCCCGTCCTGAACACCGTCGCCGGCCGCCGCGAACGACATGACTTCATCGACGATCAGCTGGCTGCATGGTGTCGGGACCGCAGCGGCGATGACATCGTCCAATGTCTCTGGGATGCAGGCGTTCCGGTGGGCAAAGTCATGCAGCCGCACCGCCAGACCGAGATTCCGCAGCTGCAGTTCCGGCGCTTCTTCGAGGACGTCGGCCACCCGGTCAACAACCGCGTACCGCACAGCACCGTGCCGGTGCGGTTCTCGGCCGGACCTGACCGATTCCATCGGCGGCCCGCGCCACTGCTCGGCGAGCACAACTACGAATTGCTCACCGAACTCGGGCTGAGTGAGCAGCAGATCGCTGAGTTGGAGGCCGACGGCGTCATCGGCCGTGCGCCCGGCAGCGCGAGAAGGGCCGCGGCGCGGTGACCATCAGCCCGTCGGACATCATGCTCACCGGCCGTGTCGCGGTGGTCACCGGAGGCGGCGCCGGCATCGGACGTGGCGTCGCCGCCGGCCTGGCGGCGTTCGGCGCCTCGGTGGCGATCTGGGAGCGTAATCCCGACAGCTGCGCAGAGGCCGCGAAAGCCATTGGCGCACTGGGCATCGTCACCGATGTGCGAGACAGCGATCAGGTCCACGCGGCGTTCGACCAGACGCTGGCCGAACTCGGCCCGGTGACGATCCTGGTGAACAACGCCGGCGGTGTGTTCTTTTCTCCGCTATTGGATACCAGCGAAAACGGTTGGGACGCTTTGTACAAAGCGAATCTGCGGCACGTGCTGCTCTGCACTCAACTTGTGGCCCGCGCCCTGGTGAACGCCGAATTGTCGGGCAGCATCATCAACCTGACGTCGATCGAAGGGGTACGCGCGGCACCCGGCTACGCGGCGTACGCCGCCGCCAAGGCCGGCGTGATCAACTACACCAAAACCGCCGCGTTCGAGCTGGCGCCGCACGGTATTCGAGTCAACGCGATCGCGCCCGACCTCACCATCACTGAGGGACTGATGGCGCTCTCCCCGGATGGACTGGCACCCGAGTTGGGCCAGGCGATCCCGCAGGGGCGAGCCGGGCACGTCGACGAAATCGCTTGCACGGCAGTGTTTCTGGCTTCGGACATGGCGAGCTACATCACCGGCCAGACCATTCACGTCGACGGCGGAACCCAGGCCGCGGGTGGCTGGTATCACCACACCGCCACCGGCGGATTCAAGTTCGGACCCGGCTAGCTAGTGACTCCATCCTTCGCCGGCCTGATCGTCGAAAGTCTGGTCGATGCGGTCGAACCGGCGACGGATTGACGCGCGAGCGGCGGAGTGCGGCAACACGTACAAGCGGTTGGCCACAATCGCGTCGGCGGTCAGGCGCGCCACCTCGTCGACGTTCAACGTGTCGGGAAGCGCCGGAGTGCTCGTCGACGCCAGCCCGTAATCGGCGCCGCGGATCCGCTCGGAATTCGACACCAGCTTGGTCTCCACGACCATCGGGCACAGCACCGAGACACCGATGCCGTCGTCCTTGACCTCACGGGCCAGGTTCTCGGCGAGGCCCACGACGCCGTATTTCGCGACGCTGTAGGCCCCGAGGCCGACATTGGGCATCAGGCCGGCGAACGACGCGGTGAAGGCGATGTGGCCGCCGCTGCCCTGCGCGAGTAACCGTGGCAGGAACGCCTCGACGGCGTGGATGGAACCCCACAGGTCGATGTCGATCACCCAGCGCCAGTCCTCGTGGTTCATCTGCGCGATCGGGCCGGCGACCACGATGCCGGCATTGCTGAAGACGACGTCGACCTGGCCGAGAAGGCGAAACGCCTCATCGGCGAGGTGGACCATCTCGTCGAGATGCCGGACGTCGCACATGACGCCGTGGGCGTCGTAGCCCTCGCCGTGCAAGTGTGCCACCGCCTGTTCCAGCCGGGGCTTGTCGACGTCGGCGAGCACGATTCGCGCTCCACGACGGGCGAATTCAGTGGCAGTGGCGAACCCGATGCCGTTCGCGCCACCGGTGACAACAGCGCCTTTACCGTCGAATCCGTCCATGGCGCGACGGTAACCGATCGATCCGGGCGAGCGACGACGGCCCCGTGCTAGCTCGCGATGGAATCCAGCGCGGCGCGGGTTTCGAGGTCGACGAAGGCTTCCGCGTAGCGCTGCGCCAGCGCCAGGCAGATCTCGGCGCTTTGCCAGGCGTCCCCGCCGCTGAGCGTGGCCATCCAAATCGCCAACCCGTGCGCGACCGACGAGCGATAGCGCAGCCACACCTCGTCGGCGCTCGGCTTGTCATCGTCCGGCAACGTCAGCGCGGACCGGTATTCCTCGACGAGTTCGCGCTCACTGGCACGACGGTCAGCGGTGGTCAGCGCCCCTTGCAGGAAATAACCGAGGTCGAGGGCGAAGTTGCCGCGACGCGCCATCTGCCAATCCAGGAATCCGACGGTGTCGTCCGGCAGCACATAGGTGTTCCCGATGTGCGGATCACCGTGCAGCAGCGTCTGCGGCGTCTCGGTCAGCGTGCCGATGTAGCGGGCCCAGATGTCGACGAACAGTTCCTTACCTGTCATCGCCGGGATTTCGGCGGGAACGGAATCGCCCAGGCGTTGGTGCGCGATCTCCAGTGGTGCGTACTCCAGACCGGCGAACGCGACGAACGGCTCGACCCAGTTGAGCGCTGGATTGGCCGTGGTCTTCGCACCCCAGAATTCGCCATGCAGCCTGGCCAGCCCGCGAACGCCGCTGGCCGCCTGATCGATTGTCAACGGCCGCGTGGAATCCCGCGGGTCGGCGCCGCGCGCGACGACATCCTCCATGATCATCACGAAGTTGGACGCCTCTTCGTCGATGATCGCAGTGTAGACGGTCGGATGATCAAGCGGCAGAACGACTCCCGAGGTGAACAGTCGCGGCTCGTGAAACAGTCCACTGGTCAGCGCGACGAGCTCGGCATGCGCCGGGTCCACTGCCTTGGCGAACACGGTGGCCGGTCCGGTTCCGGCGAAATATTCCAGCCCGAGCCGGGCTCGCCGGTTGGTGCCGTCGTCACGAAGCACCACCTCGACGTCGCCGACAACGGCGTCAGGATGGCTGCGGCTCAGGGCCGCGGTCATCCACGCCGGGGTGATCTCGTCCCAGTCGTTGGGAATCGACAATTCGGCGAGCGTCACTTCAGGCAGCTACCACCGTCGACGGGCAGCGTGACGCCGGTGACGTAACGCGCTTCGTCGGACGCCAGGAACAGCACCGCGTTGGCGATGTCCTCGGGCTCGACCCAGCCGATCGGCAGGGTGTGCATCAGCTGCCCGACGACCTTCATGTCCTCGGGGCCCGGGTTCTCCAGGTCGGGGCGGAACAGCCGCATGGTGCCGTCGTTCATGAACAGTGGGGTGTTGACGTTGGTCGGGTGCACGGAGTTGACGCGGATGTTCTGGGCGCCGAGCTCGACGGCGAACGTGCGCATCAAGCCGACCACCCCGTGCTTGGCGGCGACGTAGTGACCGGTGTGCGGGTAGGCCTTGAGCCCACCGACCGAGCTGGTGAGGATGATCGAACCGCCGTTGCCACCCGCGATGATATGCGGCACACCGGCTTTCACGGTCTTCCACACACCGCCGAGGTTGATGTCGATCATGGCGGTCCAGTCTCTTTCGCTGGTCTTGTCCAGCGTCTGGCCGCCGTTTCCGATGCCTGCGTTGGCGACGATGATGTCGAGCTTGCCGAGCTGCTCGACGCCGGTGTCCACCGCGGCCTTGAGCGCGTCGTAGTCACGGACGTCGACCTCGGCGGTGTAGATCCGGCGGTTGAGTCCCTTCACCAGGTCGGCGGTCTCGGCCAGATCCTCTGGTGTGGAGGCGGCGATCAGGTCGACGGTGTCGATCTTCTTACAGATGTCCACCGCGATGATGTCGGCGCCCTCCTGCGCCAGTCGCACCGCGTGCGCGCGGCCCTGACCGCGGGCCGCGCCGGTGATGAATGCGACCTTGCCTTCGACTCGACCCGCCATCGTTACCTCTTCCTATTGTGTGGATTGCTCAACCGACGATCGCCGGCATCGTGTCCCAGCCGCGCACGGTGGACGTCGGAGACAATGCGGCACGGCTGAGGTCGACCTCCCATTCCGGGAAGCGCTTCAGAATCTCTTCGAGCGCGATGCGCCCCTCCAGCCGGGCCAGCGCCGAGCCGAGACAGTAGTGCGTGCCGACGCTGAAGGACAGGTGCTGGCGTGGCTCGCGGTGAATGTCGAAAACGTCACCGTCCGGCGGGAATTGACGATGGTCGCGGTTGGCGGCACCGATGAGCATCATCATCGCGCTGCCCTCCGGAACCGTCTGGCCGTAGTACGTGACGTCGCGCGTGACGTAGCGGGCGACGTGCGGGGCCGGCGGCTCGAAGCGCAGCAGTTCCTCGATCGCCGCGGGGATCAGGGCCGGGTTCTCGGCCAGCTCTCGCCGCTGATCGGGATGCTCGGCCAAAACTTTTCCGGCCCAACCGATCAGCCGGGTGGTCGTCTCGTTGCCCGCGCCGGAGACCACGCTGATGTAGGTCAGCAACTCTTCGCGGGTCAGCCGCCGCGTGACGCCCTTCTCGTCGACGAATTCGACGTTCAGCAGATCGGTCATGATGTCGTCGGAGGGGTGCTCGGCGCGCCAGTCGATAAACTCGGCGAAGAACTCACCGCTGTTCATGCCGGCGGCGGCATCCATGGGTTTGCCTGCCTCCGTGCGCATTTGGTCGCTCGTCATGTCGCGCGCGGCTTCCTGGTACTCCTCGGGAACACCGAGCAGCATGCCGATGACCCGCATCGGCATCTGGGCGCCGAGGTCGCCGACGAAGTCGAAATGACCGGAGCCGACGATGGGATCCAAACTGTGCGCACAGAATTCGCGGATCTTCGGTTCCAGCGCGGTGATCTTGCGCGGGGTGAACATCCGGGCCAGCAGCTTGCGGTGCACGTCGTGCAGTGGCGGGTCCTCGAAGATGATCACGCCGGGGGGTATGTCGATGTTGGCTTTGATCAGCTCGATGATGGCGCCGCGGGCCGAACTGAATGTCGCGTGATCGACGATCGCGTCGTCGACATCGGCATAACGGCTCAGCGCATAAAAGTCGTGCTGCTCGTTGTAATAGAGCGGTGCCTCTTCGCGGATCGCCCGAAAGGCCTGATAAGGGTCGGCATTGATCTCCACGTCGTACGGGTCGTAATAGACGCCATCGGGAGCGGTGACGGTCAAGGGTTTACCTCTCGGGCAACTTGTCGTTGGCACTGGAAATCTGCGGCAACTCTGTCATCAGCTACCGGTGGTGTCAACGACGAATCCGTTTTCGCTACCCATCATTCTGCTGCGAGGAGAATATCATTCTCCTACGCTCTGAGCTGGTGCGATATGCGCACGGTTGTTGTCGCCGTCGTCGCGGAAACGCAACAGCGCCTCCTGGGCATACGAGGCGACCAACTCGCCGCCTTCGGTGAGAACGTCGCCACGGCCAAAGCACCGGCCGTGAGCCAGGACTGGGCTGTGCTGACGCAGCAGCAGCCAGCGATCGGTGCGGAACTGCCGGTGAAACCACACCGTGTGCGAGGTGACGGCGGAGGTGAACAAGGTGCCGTTGCCGCTGTGGGTGTAGCCCTCGATAGGACGCAGCGCGGTGCCGATCAGCGTGAGGTCGGTGGCATAGGCCGTCAGCGCCGGCGCGAGATGCGCGTCGACAGGCGGCGTCCGCATCCACACTTCGAATCGTGGTGGGCCCGCGGCGACAGCGCTCAGATCGTCGGCGGAGCGGGTTTCCCAGGGGATCAGGTCAAGGTCGACCCGATGATCGTCGTCCAACACCGCCGAAACGGCTTCGCAGTCTTGGTTTTCCGGACCGTCTTCGACGGCGTGCATGCTGACCGCGCTGCTGGCCAGCACGGCATGAGGTTGGTGGGCGGTGATGGTCAGGCTGGCAAACGACCGACCCTCGTGCTGACGCGTCGCGTGGTAGCGAACCGGATCGGCCGCGCGGCCTTCGCGGGCGAACACCGTGTGCACCGACTTGACGGCCTTGTCGGGACACGTCAGGCTCGCGGCCCAGATGAACTGTCCGAGAAGTTGACCACCGAACACCCGGTGGTAGTTCAGCTGTTGGCTCGCACCGTCAAACGTCGAGTCATCGGCAGGACCGCGCAGATCCAGGCAGCCGAGCAAGTCGGTCCACAGATCGGGCACGCGATCAGTGTAAGTTAAATTCTCACCGAGCGGTAATGAGGTTCTCGTCCGTTAATCGCCGACGAATCCACGCGAGCAGAAGTCCCAGACCTCGTCGGCGGTGATGGGTTTGACCGTCGCCTCGTCGGACCCGCCGCTGGACTGCGCGATGAACATCACCGTCTGCATGGTCATGGCAGCCATCCGCTTCGGGTTCACGCCCGCACGCAGTTCCCCGGCTTCGCTGGCGGCCTCCATCAGCTCGGTTAGCAAACTCACCAATGGTGCATGAGCTACCTTGACCTCTTCGGGGTGTGAAACCAGCAATCGTGGTGCGAAGTCGGTGAACAGCGGCCGCTTGGCGGTCGGGTCGGGTCGGGACGCCTCGAAGAGCAACTCGACCGCGACTTTCAGCCGCTCGGCGGGGTCCGAGTGATTGTCCGTTGCGGCGCGGATCTGGTCGGCCGAGCGGCTCAACGCGTCTTCGAAGAGCGCGAGCAATAGCTCGTGCTTGCCGTCAAACTGCAGGTAGAAGCTCCGCAGCGACTGCCGGGACCGGTCGACGACCTCTTGCACGGTGAAGTCCGTGCTGCCCTTTTCGATGATGATGGCCTGGGCCGCGTCGAGGAACCGTTGGACGCGCTGCGCCGCCCGCAATTTCGCCGTCTTAATCGACCGCTCAACCGCGCGCTGCTTCCAAGCCGGCTCTTCGCTTGGGCTGGTCACGGACGGCTCGGGTGATTGCCGCGAGGGGAGAACATGGTTGGACTGTACCGGAGAACGCCGTGTCATTGGTGTGCTCTCCCCCTCGCGGGACGACGTGTTTGAGATTGTAACTTTCTCGCCACGAGAATACTATTCTCTTGCTGCTCTCCGGGGAAGCAGAATGGCAATAGCCGGCCGCTGATCGGCATCAGAAGGAGCTCAGATGCAACTGACCTTCGATGCCGACGTCGAGAAATTCAGAGCGGAATTCGTGGCGTTTCTGGACGCGCATCTGCCGGACGACGCCGAAACCATGCAACGGTCGCGCTCGTCGTCGGACGTCCCGCCGTGGGCGCGACGGTGGCAGCGACTGCTGTTCGACCACGGTTGGCTGCTGCCCGGCAACCCGCCGGAATTCGGCGGCCGCAACGCCACGGTGCTGCAGCAGTACGTGCACGCCGAAGAGTTGTCGCGGCGGCGGATCTATCCGAGCTTCAACCCGCAGGGCGTCGGCATCATCGCCGCCTCGATTCTGTCGTTCGGCACGTCCGAGCAGAAGCAGCAGTGGGCGGTGCCCATCCTGCGTGCCGAGATCGCCGCATCGTTGGGGATGAGTGAGCCGGGCGCCGGTTCGGATCTGGCGTCGCTGAGTACCAAGGCGGTGCGGGACGGCGACCATTTCGTCGTCAACGGCCAAAAGGTGTGGACGTCGGGTGCCCACGACGCCGACGTCTTGCTGACGTTCGTGCGGACCGACCCCGATGCGCCCAAGCACAAGGGGATCAGCGTGCTGCTGATCCCCACTGACAGTCCCGGGTTGTCGCGCAGGCCATTCGCGTCGGCGTCGGATCGCGAGGACTTGGATTTCAACGAGGTGTTCTTCACCGACGTACGCGTGCCGGCCGAGAATCTCGTCGGACCGCTGAACGAGGGCTGGCGGGTCGCCAACGGGTCACTCGGGCACGAGCGCACCATGCTGTGGATGGGATATGCCGACCAATTACAGGAATTGACGGTCGATTTCAGTCCGTCGGGAGCCCTCGAATGCGATCACTACGCGACGTTGGCGATGGACTGCGAGGCGCTCCGGCTGCTCGGGTCGGTGGCCGTCGCCCGGGCCGCGCGCGGCGACGAGGATGTGGCGGCTATGTCGGTGCTGAAATTGCTTGGCTCCGAGGCGGTTCAGGCTGCGACCGGACATGTGCTGAGCTCGGCGGGTGGTGACGGGCTGATCCACCCCGCTCTCACCGGACCGTATGCGCCGTTGAACCTGGATTCGCATTTCGCCAGCTGGTTCGACCGCTACTTCCGCACCTTCGCGGCGACCATCGCCGGTGGTACGTCGGAGATTCAGCGCAACATCATCGCGCAGCGGATCCTCGGCCTGCCGCGCAATTGACGAGTGCTCGCCGGCTCACAGCTGGGCAACGCGCGGTGCAAACCCGTTGGTGCGTAACATCGCTCCCGCTTCCCGGGTGAGCTCGCGCGAACTGCCGAGCAATCCGTCCAGCACCAGCGTGCGCTTGACGTGCCGGTGCAGTTCATGCTCGGCGGTGAAGCCGATACCGCCGAGAACCTGCTGGCAATGGCGGGCGGCGGTCAGCGCCGCTTGGCCGGCCGCGGCCTTGGCGAGCAGGTAGCTCAAGTCGTCGGGTGCGGCGGCAGCCGCCGCCAGCGTGGCTTCCGCGCCTTCGACGGCGACGAGTGTCTCGGCCAGTCGATGCCGAATCGCCTGGAACGACGCGACGGGCCGACCGAACTGCGTGCGGTCCAACGCATGTCGGCGAGCCAACGCCAACATCGCGCGGCCGGCACCGACCAACCACCAGCCGAGCGCATAACGTCCCGCGCCAATCGGCACCGAATCACCCTCAGGCACCGGGTGTATCGGCAAATCCTCGCCCAATACCGAGCTGGGCTCGCCAGTCCGGGCCCAGATGACCCAGGAGTCGCCGGTGTACCGCATGGGTACTACGCCGCCGCCTTCGCGCCCGGCCGCACGCAGCAGTACGTCGTTGAGCACCGGAGCGTGCGCGCCTGTCTCGCCGAGCAGCCGAAAGACCAAAGGTACTGCGGCGTATGGCATTTCATCCAACATCTCGAGCCAGCCCAGCTCGGCCAATGCGGCGTCGAGTTGCTGGCCCGACGCCGACGCCATCGTCTTACGCAGGCCTTCCTCCAGCAGCTGCAAGGATTCGGCGTCCACGCTCACTCCTTGCCCAGATCCAGCAGCCGGCGCGCGATGATGTTGCGCTGGATCTCCGCGGTGCCGCCGTAGATGGTCGCCGCGCGGGAATAGAGGTATTCGGAGCGCCACGGTGTGTCGTCCAACTCCACGGTTCCGGGCAACAGATCGCGCACGGTGTCATAGAGCCGTTGCTCGGCGCCGGCCAGCAGCACCTTGTCGATCGAGGTGTCGGGTCCGAGTCGTGCCCCGTCGAGCAGTCGGTGCTGGGTTTCTCGCGATCGGCAGCGCAGCGTATGAAGCGCGAGATATGCCGCACCGAGCTCATATTCGTCAGGATCGCGTGCTTCCGCGATGAGCTCGTCGAAGCGTGAGTAGAGGTAGGCGATGCGCTGCCAGAAACAGCTCGAGCGCTCATACGGCAGCAGGTCCATGGCAAGCTGCCAGCCGTCTCCCGGCTTGCCGAGCATCCGGGTTGCCGGGATCACGACGTCGTCGTAGTACACCTCGCAGAATTCATCGACGCCGTGCATCGTCTGCAGCGGCCGGATGGTGATGCCGGCGGTATCCAAGTCGACGAAGAACGCGGTGATCCCGTCGTAGCCGGGCGCTGTGCGAGTGAGCAACACGCACCGCGTGGAGAACTGCGCGTAGCTGGTCCACACCTTCTGCCCGTTGACGATCCAGTTGTCGCCGTCCTGCACCGCGCGTGTGCTCAGCGACGCCAGGTCGCTGCCGGATCCTGGCTCGGAAAACCCTTGGCACCATTGCTCTTCGCCCCTGAGTAGCCGCGGCACCATTTCGGCGGCGAGCTCTGCCGGGGCGTAGTCGATCATGGTGGGCGTGAGCACCTCGAGCATCGAATACGGGCCCGGTTCGGCGAGACGGCGGCCCACCACTTCTTCGCCGACGACTGCGCGAAGGATGGCCGGACCGCCCAACCCGCCGACTTCGAGGGGCCAGCCGTATCGCATCCAATCGGCGTCATACAGCGCCCGGCTGACGCGACGGTACTGCAGCATGTGTCCCTGCAGCGTATGGTCCGGGCCCGGCGTCAGATCGTTGTCGTCGAGCCAGGCCCGCAAGCCCGCGCGGAACTCGTCGACTTTCATGCTTGAGCTGAAGGCCGCCCGATAGCGTGCGGGCGCCCTGAGTCGTGCACACCGCTACGCCGAATGAACGTCATGGCGCGGGTTTTCAACCGCCAGCCGTCATCCGTCCGCACGTAGGTGTCCTTGTAGTAGCCGATACGCATGTCGTGGGTGGCGTTGTCGATGAAGCACAGCGGCTGCGTTCCGGTCGCCGTGTCACCGTCCAATTCGATGACCGGTGTCGCGGTCATGAACAGACCCTTGGGCGCGGCATCGACGAGCACCGGAAACCGGTCCAGCGAATAGGTTTCGCCGAACGCGCTGTAGGTGCCGTCCGGCGTGAACACGGCGATCAGGCCGTCGATGTCTTCCTGGGTGATCGTGACCGCGTAGCGGGCCAGCAACTGCTGGATCTCGACGAGGTCCTCAATTCGATCCGACATAGACTTTGCCGCCTTTCATAACAAAGTTCACATGCTGGGTAACCGTGATGTCTTCCAACGGGTTTCCCGGTACCGCGATGATGTCGGCGAGCTGGCCCTCGGCCAGCCGGCCTCGGTCGGTGACATTGATCAGCTCGGCTGCGGTCACGGTGGCGGCCCGCAACACCGCCAGTGGCGGCATACCCCATTCCACCAACGTGACGAGCTCATCGGCGTTCTTGCCGTGCGGGATTGCCGGGGCGTCCGTGCCGACCGCGATCTTCACCCCGGCCTGGTAGGCAGCCTTGATCGACGTTTCGGCCTTGGGGAACATCTCGGCCGCCTTGTCCTGCAACGCCTTCGGAGCGCGGGACACATCCATCGCCTGGGCGAGCCTGCGGGTCGTCACCAGGAACCGGTCGTTGTCGACCAGCATCTGGATGGCCTCGTCATCCATCAGAAACCCGTGCTCGATGCAGTCGATCCCGCACGCGACCGCGTGCTTGACCGCTTCAGCTCCGTGTGTATGCGCCGCGACACGCAGCCCCCGCCGGTGCGCCTCATCGACGATCGCGCGCAATTCCTCATCGGAATAGTGTTGCGCCCCAGCCTCACCGGTCAACGACATCACGCCGCCCGAAACGCACACCTTGATCAGCTGGGCGCCGTGCTTGATCTGGTAACGCACAGCCTTACGGATTTCGTCGACTCCGTTGGCGATGCCCTCTTCGACTGTGAGCTCGAGTGCACCGGGCATGAACGCGGCGAACATCGTCGGGTCCAGGTGCCCGCCGGTGGGCGTGATTGCGTGGCCGGCCGGGACGATTCGGGGTCCTTCGATCCAGCCCGCGTCGATGGCCTTGCCCAGCGCGACGTCGAGCAGGTAACCGCCGGTCTTGACGAACAGGCCCAGGTTGCGCACGGTGGTGAATCCCGCCCGCAGCGTGCGGCGGGCGTTGCCGACCGCACGCAGCACGCGCGTCGGGGGATCGTCCTGCACCTGGGACAGCCCGGGCGTCTCGCCCCGCCCGCCCATCAGCAGATTGACTTCCATGTCCATCAGTCCGGGCAGCAGGATCGAGTCGCCCAAGTCGATGATGTCCCCCTGGGGTTGCCCGCCGAGGCCCACGATCCGGTCCTCGTCGACGCGCACGATCCCGGGCGAGACGATCTCGCCGGCGTCGATGTCGAGCAGTCCGGCGGCCTTGAGCGTCAGCACAGTCTCAGATCACCGGCTCCCGAAGCACTTCGACCCAGGCCGCCCCGCTGTCGGGCACTCGCGGCTGCTTCCACGCTTCGATCGGGAACGACACCATCACCAGCGATTGCATGATGTGCATCAGAGTCCTCGCGTCCTCGGGCAGGTCGTCGAGCGGGAACTTGTCGCAGTACTCGATCACATCGTTGAGCTTCGGGAAAGCCACATCGTAGAACGCCTGCATCTCGGCCATCGAAGAGGCCAGCCGCTTGGCGTAGCGCTCGGGCTCGGTGGCCAGATCCCACTCCAAAAACGGCTCCAGTGCCGCGAATTCAGACGGAAGCGCCATTGCTTTGATACTCCTTCACGTAGTCACCGGTCGTCTTGTGCAGATGACGGATCAAGATCTCCTGGTCGCACAGCAGGAACTGCTCGACGGCCCGGGTGCCGATCATGGTCTGGGTTGCTTCCAGCGTATTGGCGTCCTGCAGCGCGTATTCCTTGAACGTCACGGCAGCCAACTCCTGGGCCAGGCGTTCGCGCGCATTGCGCGGCGGGACGAAATACAGCGTGGACTCGAAGATGTGCTTGTCCACCGCGGTCGGCCAGTAGTGGTAGGTCAGGAACCAGCCCGGTTCCCAGATCAGCAGCATGAAGTTCGGATAGAACAGCCACGAGTCGATACCCCACTGCGGAACCCGCTTGACGTTGACTCCTGGTGGCAAGTCCAGGTTCTCGATGATCTCCGGTTTGTCCCACGGCCCGAACAACCCGCTGCGCAACACCTGGTCCAGGGGCTTGACCATCGACATGTCCGGGGGAGGCGCCTGACCACCCCAGGTCGACTGCAGGCTGTGCGGACCGGCCACTTCGTAGTGCAGCGCCTCGTAGCCGAACTTCTGGATCTTGGCGGCCTCTTCCTTGGTGTACTGCCCTTGGTGCAGGATCGGCGCGTGGTAGAACTCGACGAACGCGTCGATGAACAGCTTCCAGTTGCTGCCGACCTCTGCCCGGTAGGAGTAGGTCTCCGTCATCTCGCCGAACGGGTAGCCCTCGATGCTCTTGGCGAGCGGGCCCAGATAGTCGACCAGCGGGGCCGCGTTGTTGTCGAAGTTGATGAAGATGAAGCCTTCCCACACCTCGCAGCGCACCGGCGCCAGGCCGTATTTGCTCTTGTCGAGGTCGAAGAATTCGTCTTCTTGCTGGACGAAGGTCAGGTCACCGTCCAGGCTGTAGCGCCACGCGTGGTACTTGCAGGTGAACTGGCGGCACGTTCCCGAGGTCTCCTCATTCGGAAAGTCGTTCCACACCAACTTGTTTCCGCGGTGGCGGCAGACATTGTGGTAGGCCTTGACCGAGCCGTCCTTGGTCTTGACGATGATGACGGATGTGCCTTTGCCCGCCGACGGCAACTCTTTGGTGAAATAGCTGCCAGTGCGCGGGAGCCGGTTGACCCGGCCGACGTTGAGCCAAGTCTTCTTGAACACCGCCTCGCGTTCGGCTTCGAAGAACTCCGGGTCGATCGAGTCGCTGTAGTCGACCGGCGCCGTCCCCAGCTCGGGATAGTTCTCTGTCCAGCTGCCGGCGGCCGGTTTCGGAAAGTGTGCCAACGTCCTTACCTCTCTGGTGTCTCGTCGCCGTGGTCTCCTTCGACCTCGACGCCAAACGTGTTCAGTGCCATTGCAAGTGCGACGTAGTTACCGACGGTGAAGACCAGGTCCATCCGCTGCCGCTCGTCGAGTTGTGCGCTGAGCGCGGCCCACGTCTGGTCGGACATGTTCGACTTTTCGTCGAGCTCGTCGACCGCGCACAACAACGCGCGGTCGAAGTCGTTGTCCGCGTTGCCGGATCGCACGGCCTCGATGTCGGCGTCCGACAAACCCACTTCGTGGGCCATCTCCACGTGGTGCGTCCACTCGTAGCTGCAGCCGCGACGATGCGCAACGCGCAGGACGACCTGCTCGCGGATGCGGGCCGGCAGCGTCGACCCGTAGAGCAGGTAGGTGCTGAAGCGCAGATACGCCCGGGTGAGCTTCGGGTGGCGCACCATGGTGGACAGCAGGGTGCCCGCATCGTCCGGATTGCGCCGCTCCTCGGGCAGCATGCCTGACACCGCGTGCCGGGCAGCGTCGTCCCACTCATCCGCCGGCAACGGGGGCAGACGCATACGGCCTCCTCACTTACGAGAATCATATTCTCATATTTGACCAATAGGTTTCCACGAACGCTTGGATTGGTCAATCTTTTGCCGTTCAGCTGGGGCAACGACGTTCCGGCGGGAGGCGCGGATGGCGACGCCGTGGCACCCCGGAACGTGGCAGGGGTAGCCTCAAGATGTTGATTCTCGCGAACTGAGAAGCTAATTTCCATTACAGGGGCGAACTCAACGGCGAAAGCTATTGGTCGACGGATCGGCCACTAGCGCGGCGATCGCCGACGAATCGCAGGCCGACGACCAGGGGGCCCCGAACGGAGCCCCAATGGAGAGGAACGGGCAGTGAATAAAGAAGACATGATTTTGATCAGTGTCGACGACCACACCGTCGAGCCGCCGGACATGTTCAAGAACCACCTGCCGAAGAAGTACGCCGACGATGCGCCGCGCCTGGTGCACAACGAAGACGGCTCCGACACCTGGCAGTTCCGCGACACCGTGATCCCCAACGTCGCGCTTAACGCGGTCGCCGGCCGGCCCAAGGAGGAGTACGGGCTGGAGCCGCAGGGCCTCGATGAGATCCGCCCGGGTTGCTACAACGTCGACGAGCGAGTCAAGGACATGAACGCCGGCGGCATCCTGGCCTCGATCTGCTTTCCGTCGTTTCCCGGTTTCGCCGCGCGGTTGTTCGCCACCGAAGACCACGACTTCTCCATCGCGCTGGTGCAGGCATACAACGACTGGCACATCGAGGAATGGTGCGGCGCGTACCCGGCCCGCTTCATCCCGATGGCGATACCGGTGATCTGGGATGCCGAGGAGTGCGCCAAAGAGGTGCGACGGGTTGCGAAGAAGGGCGTGCACGCGCTGACCTTCACCGAGAATCCCGCCGCGATGGGCTACCCGAGCTTCCATAACGATTACTGGAAACCGTTGTGGGAAGCGTTGTGCGACACCGACACCGTGATGAATGTGCACATCGGATCGTCGGGCCGGCTGGCGATCACCGCGCCGGATGCGCCGATGGACGTGATGATCACGCTGCAGCCGATGAACATCGTGCAAGCCGCCGCAGACCTGTTGTGGTCCAAGCCGATCAAGGAATATCCGGACTTGAAGGTCGCCCTGTCCGAGGGCGGCACCGGCTGGATCCCTTACTTCCTGGAGCGGGCCGACCGGACCTACGAGATGCACTCGACGTGGACGCACCAGGACTTCAAAGGCAAGTTGCCCAGCGAGGTGTTCCGCGAGCACTTCCTGACCTGCTTCATCAGCGACAAGGTCGGAGTCGCACTGCGCAACGAGATCGGCATCGACAACATCTGCTGGGAGGCCGACTACCCGCACAGCGATTCGATGTGGCCGGGTGCCCCCGAGGAGCTGTGGGACGTGTTGTCGCGGAACAATGTTCCGGACGACGAGATCAAGAAGATGTCGTATCAGAACGCGATGCGCTGGTACTCCTTCGATCCGTTCAGCCACATCACTGAAGCTCAGGCCACGGTTGGTGCGTTGCGCAAAGCCGCTGAGGGACACGATGTCTCGATCCGGGCGCTGTCGAAACACGAGCACGGTGGCGCCAGCTTTGCCGACTTCGCGGCCAGCGCCAAGGAACTCACCGGAAACAAGGACTGACGCGCCACCGGTCTTCGTCTGCCCGTGGCGGTCGCAAGTGCGGCGAAGCCGGACGCAGCGGGCCGGCACCGAAAGCCGGTGCGGCAATTCATTCAAAGGAGATTTCGCAGTGGCCGGCGGTGGGATGAACTTCGAGCTGACCGATGACCAGGAGCTGATCCGCAAGTCGGTCGCCGAGCTGGCGTCGAAGTTCGACGACCAGTACTGGATGGAAAAAGACCTGGCGCACGAGTTCCCGCAGGAGTTCTACGACGCGATCGCCAAGGGCGGCTGGCTCGGTATGACGATCCCCGAGGAGTACGGGGGCCACGGACTCGGCATCACCGAGGCGACGCTGCTGCTCGAGGAGGTGTCGCGCTCGGGTGCGGCCATGAACGGCGCCAGCGCGATTCACCTGACCATTTTCGGCATGCAGCCGGTCGTCAAGCACGGCTCTGATGAGTTGAAGGCCAGGACGCTCCCGCGGATCGTCAACGGCGATCTGCACGTGTGCTTCGGCGTCACCGAACCCGGTGCGGGCCTTGATACATCGCGTATCACGACGTTCGCCAAGCGCGAAGGCGACACGTACCGGATCAACGGGCGCAAGGTCTGGATCTCCAAGGCGCTGGAATCCGAGAAGATTCTGCTGCTGACTCGTACCACGCCGTTCGATCAGGTCACGAAGAAGACCGACGGGATGACGCTGTTCCTCACTGACCTCGATCGCGACCACGTCGACATCCGGCCGATCAAGAAGATGGGCCGCAATGCCGTCAGCTCCAACGAGGTCTTCATCGACGATCTGATCGTCCCGGTCGAGGACCGCGTCGGCGAAGAGGGGAAAGGCTTCAAGTACATCCTCGACGGTCTCAACCCGGAGCGGATGCTGATCGCCGCCGAAGCGCTCGGCATCGGACGTGTCGCGTTGGACAAGGCCGTGAAGTACGGCAATGAGCGAGTCGTGTTCAACCGCCCGATCGGTATGAACCAGGGCCTGCAGTTCCCGCTGGCCGACTCGCTGGCCCGTCTCGACGCCGCGGAACTCATTCTGCGCAAGGCGACCTGGCTGTACGACAATGGGAAACCCTGTGGGCGCGAAGCGAATACCGCGAAGTACCTGTGCGCGGACGCCGGATTCGCAGCGGCCGATCGGGCGCTGCAACTGCACGGCGGGATGGGCTACTCCGAGGAGTACCACGTGTCGCGCTACTTCCGCGAGTCCCGCCTGATGAAGATCGCGCCGGTCAGCCAGGAGATGATTCTCAACTTCCTTGGCGAGCACGTGCTCGGCTTGCCGAGGAGCTACTGATGGCGCGGTCGCTGTTCGACCTGACTGGTCGCTCGGCGCTGGTCACCGGGTCGGGCACCGGAATCGGCGCTGCTGTTGCCGGAGCGTTGGCCGCAGCCGGGGCGGCGGTTCTGGTCAGCGATGTGGACGCCGACGCGGCTTCGGCTGTCGCCCAACGTATCTGCGCAGACGGCGGGAAGGCGGAAAGCACCGCGCTTGACGTCCGGGACCGCGCGGCGGCTGAGGCGGCGGCCGAACACGCGGCCGGACTCTCCGACGGCGTGCTGCACGTTCTGGTCAACAACGCCGGCGTGACGGCGCCGGGAATGTTCGCCGACCTCACCGACGAGAGCTTTCATCGGGTGCTGGACATCCATCTGATGGGCGCCGTGCACTGCGCGCAGGCCGCGCTGAAGTTTCTGCCCACCGACGGCAGGGGCCGCATCATCAACGTGGTGTCGTCGGCTGGGATCACCGGCACACTGGGCCAGGTGAACTACTCGGCCGCCAAGGCCAGCATCATCGGGTTCACCAAGTCGCTGGCCCGCGAGATGGCGCGCAACAACATCCTCGTCAACGCGCTCGCGCCACTTGCCGCTACCAAGATGACCGAGACCATTCGGACCAACGAGAAATTCGCGGAGAACATGATGAACCGAATTCCGTTGAAGCGCTGGGCCGAACCCGCAGAGGTTGCCGGTGCATTCGTCTTCCTGGCCTCCGATGCCGCCTCCTACATCACCGGTCAGGTGTTGCCGGTGGATGGCGGCATGGTGATGTGATGCCGGAAACCCGAGGGCCGCTGACGGGCGTCACCGTGGTGGCCTTGGAGCAGGCGGTCGCCGCGCCGATCTGCACACGGGTGCTCGCCGATTTCGGTGCTCGTGTGATCAAGGTGGAAAACCCCAAGGGCGGCGACTTCGCCCGGCATTACGACGACGTCGTCAATGGCCTTGCCGCGCACTTCGTTTGGGCCAATCGCGGTAAGGAATCGGTGACCCTCGACCTGAAGACCGAGGCGGGACTCGACATTCTGCACCAGCTTCTCGACCGGGCCGACGTGTTGGTGTCCAATCTCGCGCCCGGCGCGGTCGCCCGGCTCGGCGTCGGCGCAGCCGATCTGGAGCAGCGCCATCCGAACGTGATCGCGGTCGAAATCGACGGCTATGGCCCGGGCGGACCGCTGTCCCACAAGCGCGCCTACGACCTGCTCGCGCAGGCGGAGTCCGGTGCCTGCGCGGTCACCGGTCATCCCGGCGCGCCGGCCAAACCCGGACCGCCGGTGGCAGACATCAGCACCGGGCTGTATTCGGCGCTCTCGATCGTCGCTCTGCTGTACTCCCGCGACGCCCAATCGTCTCCCGGCCGGCACGGCAACACGGTCGCGCTCAGCCTGCTCGACACCATGACCGAGCTGATGGGGTATCCGCTGACCTACACCCAGCACTCCGGGATCGACCAGCAGCCGTTGGGAATGAGCTCGCCCGCGGTCGCGCCCTACGGCGCCTATCGCACCGGCGATGGTCAGACCGTCGTCCTCGGCACCACGAACGATGCCGAGTGGCAACGACTGTCGCGTCAGATCATTCATCGCGACGACCTGGCCGACGACCCCCGGTTCGCCAACAACTCGTCACGGTGTGCGCACCGCGCCGAGCTGGACGAGGCCATCGGTGCCTGGTGCGCACAGCACGACCTGGACCACGTGCAGAAAACGGCGGACGCCGCCGGCATCGGGAACGCGCGATACAACCTGCCCAGCGAGGTGCTGGTGCACCCTCAGCTGACCGCCCGGGACCGCTGGCGAGAAGTCGACACGCCCGCCGGCCCGATCCAGGCGCTGCTTCCCCCGCCGGTCATCTCCGGCTTCACGCCGGCGATGGGCGCGGTGCCCGGGCTGGGGCAGCACACCGACGCTGTGCTGGCCGAACTCGGTGTCGCCGCAGGCGAGATCGACCGACTGCGGGTACTGGGCGCAGTAGGACCGGCCTACTCACCATGACCGACCAGCCGGTGCTGCTCTGCGACGACCGTGACGGTGTCCGGACGTTGACGCTGAACCGACCGCGGCGCAAGAACGCGATCAACCGTGAGCTGTGGGTCGCGCTGGCCGAGGCGCTCATCGCCGCAGGCAAGGACCGTGGCGTGCGGGCGGTGGTGATCACCGGTGCCGACGGCGCATTCTGTTCCGGCGCCGACATCTCGACGCCCGACGACAGCCATCCGGTGCACAAGCTGCAACGGCTGACCGATGTGGCGCTGGCACTGCACGAATTGCGGGTGCCGACGATCGCCAAGGTCAACGGCGTCGCGGTCGGTGCCGGCTGGAACCTGGCGCTCGGATGCGATCTGGTGGTGGCAACACCGGAATCGACGTTCTCGCAGATCTTCTCCAAACGTGGCCTGTCGGTCGATCTTGGCGGCTCCTGGTTGCTGCCGAAAATTGTTGGCCTGCAACAAGCCAAGCGGCTGGTGCTGCTGGCCGACACCATCGATGCGGCGGAGGCGCACGCGCTGAACCTGGTCACCTGGGTGGTCGGCGCCGCCGAGATCGACGCGTTCGTCGCCGAGGTGGCCGCGCGGCTGGCGGCCGGTCCGCCCATCGCGTTGGCGCACAGCAAGGCGCTGCTGAACGAGGGCGCCGACCGGACCATGCGCGATGCGCTGGCCAACGAGGCCCGCGCCCAGGTCGGCAATTTCGCGACGGTCGATTCGGCGGAGGCGTATGCCGCGTTCGCCGAAAAGCGCGACGCGTCGTTCACTGGTCAATGGGCAGTACCGAGATCGGAGCAGAAGAATGCGTGAAACAGTCATCGTCGAGGCAGTGCGAACACCCGTCGGCAAGCGAAACGGCGGCCTGTCGAGCATGCACGCCGCCGACCTGTCGGCGCTGGTGCTCAACGAGTTGGTGGCGCGCACCGGCATCGACCCCAACATCGTCGACGACGTGATCTGGGGATGCGTATCCCAGGTCGGCGACCAGTCCAGCAACATCGGCCGCTACGCGGTACTGGCTGCGGGCTGGCCCGAAAGCATCCCGGGCACAACGATCAACCGGGCGTGCGGGTCCAGCCAGCAGGCTCTCGACTTCGCGGTGCAGGCGGTGATGTCGGGCCAGCAGGACGTCGTGGTGGCCGGCGGGGTCGAGGTGATGAGCCGGGTGCCACTGGGCTCGGCCAGGGCAAGCGGACAGCCCTACGGCCCCAAAGTCCTTGAACGATATGACGGTTTCTCGTTCAACCAGGGCTTGTCGGCGGAGATGATCGCCAAGAAGTGGGGGTTTTCCCGCACCCGGCTCGACGAGTATTCGTCGTTGTCGCACGAACGGGCCGCAGCCGCGCAGGACAACGGCGCGTTCGCCGACCAGATCGTCCCGGTCTTTGTGGACGACAAAGCAGTCACCGCCGACGAAGGAATCCGGCGAGGCACGACCGTCGAAAAACTGGCCGGCCTCAAGCCGGCGTTCGACGAGGCCGGAGTGATCCACGCCGGCAACTCGTCGCAAATCTCCGATGGCGCAGCGGCTTTGCTCGTGATGACCTCGCAGATGGCGGTCGAGCTGGGCCTGACCCCACTGGTGCGCTACCGGGCCGGCGCCGTGACGGGAGCTGATCCGGTGCTGATGCTTACCGGACCCATCCCGGCCACCGAGAAAGTGCTGAAGAAGGCCGGCGTCTCGATCGGCGAGGTCGGTGCGTTCGAGGTCAACGAGGCTTTTGCCCCGGTGCCGCTGGCGTGGCTCGACGAAACCGGTGCCGACCCGGACCGGCTCAACCCGTTGGGCGGAGCGATCGCCCTCGGCCACCCGCTCGGCGCATCGGGCGCGGTGCTGATGACCCGCCTGGCGTACCACATGCGCGACAACGGGATTCGCTTCGGACTGCAGAGCATGTGCGAAGGTGGCGGCACCGCCAACGCCACCCTCGTCGAACTTGTTGCCTGACTGGGGAAGTCATGCGTCGAGACCTGTTCACCGAAGATCACGAATCATTCCGCGGACTGGCCCGGGACTTCATCGAAAAGGAAGTCGTCCCGGCTTATCCGCAGTGGGAGAAGGCCGGGCGGATGCCGCGCGACGTCTTCAAGCAGATGGGTGCGCTCGGGATGCTCGGGATGGCGATTCCCGAGGAGTACGGCGGCGGCGGGATGCCCGACTACCGCTACAACGTCGTGCTGCAGGAGGAGGCGGCCAAGGCGCTGGTGACGCTGTCGACCGTCCGCACCCAACTTGAGGTGATCCTGCCGTATTTCCTGCACTACGCGAATGAGGAGCAGCGCAAGCGCTGGTTCCCCGGTCTGGCCGCCGGGACGCTGCTGACCGCCGTCGCGATGACCGAACCCGGCACCGGATCCGACCTCGCCGGCATGCGCACGACGGCCAAACGGGACGGCGACCACTGGATTGTCAACGGCGCCAAGACATTCATTACCGGTGGCATGCAGGCCGACCTGGTGATCGTCGTCGCCCGCACCGCGACCGACCCCGACAACCGGCGCAGGGGCCTGACGCTGTTCGTCGTCGAGGACGGGATGGAGGGCTTCACCCGCGGTCGCGAGCTGGAGAAAATGGGCTGCAAGGTGCAGGACACCGCCGAGCTGTCGTTCGTCGATGTCCGGGTGCCTGTCGAGAACGTGCTCGGCGACGAGGGTGAGGCGTTCGGCTACCTCGGCCACAACCTGCCGCAGGAACGTCTGACGGTGGCTGTCGGTTCGGTGGCGCAGGCGCGCTCGGCGATCGCCGCGGCCATCGACTACACCAAAGACCGCAAGGCATTCGGCACCCCGGTCGCGTCATTCCAGAACACCAAATTCGAGTTGGCCGCCTGTTCGACCGAAGTAGAGGCCGGCCAGGCGATGCTGGATCGCGCGGTCGCGCTGCACGTCGAGGACGAGCTGTCGGCCCCCGACGCCGCGCGCGTCAAACTGTTCTGCACCGAGATGCAGCAACGGGTCATCGACCGGTGTCTGCAGCTGTTCGGCGGCTACGGCTACATGATGGAATATCCGATCGCCCGGCTGTACACCGATGCACGCGTGGCCCGCATCTACGCCGGCACGAGTGAAGTGATGAAAGTGATCATCGCCAAGTCGCTGGGTCTGTAGCGGCGGCGCGACAGAATGTTTTCGGCTGAGACCCTTGTCACACTCGGCCCAACCAACCTACTGTGTGCTCAGTTAGTTGGTTGAACGAAGGAGCTCGGTGCCCGAATCACGGCCGTACGACTCGTTGCGCGCCAAGGGCGAGGATCGCAAACAGCGGATCCTGTCCGTCGCGCAGCGGTTGCTCACCCGCAACGGGTGGCGCAACACGACGCTGGCCCAGATCGCCGGCGAGGCCGGTGTCAGCCCCGCCGGGTTGCTGCATCACTTCGAATCCAAAGAGCAGCTGTTGAACGCGGTGCTCGACGTCCGCGACGCCGACGACGACTCGCACGCGGACCGGGCGGGCGACCTGATCTCGGAAGTTGCCGCCGTCGCCGAGCGGTACTACCGATCACCCGAGTTGATCGGCACGTACGCGGTGCTGCTCGCGGAGAACGTGCACCCCGACGCACCGCTGCACGACCGGCTGCAAAGCCGGTATCGCGATGCGACCGCGATCATCAGCGAGCTGATCCGACGCGGCCAGCAGGCCGGTCAGTTTCGGATGGACATGGATGTCAGCGTCAAGGCAGTGCAGATTCTTGCCTTCATCATCGGAATGGAGACCACATGGTTGCTCAACCCTTCGATACCACTGACCGAGGTCTTCAAGGAGTACGCGGAATCGTTGGCCCGGGACATGGCTCCGCCGAACCCGACATGAGGTACCGGCTCGACGTCGTCGCCGCCGATGTCGCCGATGTGGTGCGCTTCGCGGGCGGGTGGCTGTTCGACCGGGCGATCGCCGGGTGGGACGTGACGGTCCTGGTCGCCGACCATCCGGACGAACGACCGTTGCGGATTCTCGGCGCCCAGATCGTCGACCTGGAGTACGCATTGGCGACGGCGGGGCACCGGCTGCCGCCGCAGACCCTGGCCGTGGCGGCCGACCTGTTCGACTGCGACCCTCGCGTTCGCGAAGGTGTCCTGCAGGCACTCGACCAGGGCGCGACCGAGGTCACCCTGTGGGGGCAGACCTGGCCGGCCGAGTTGGATGACAGCGTCGGCCTGGTTCAGCACCGGCTCAGCGCCGCCGCGCAGGCCTTCAAGGCGCAGGCCTTCGCCGCGGCGGCTCTTCCCCCGATCCCGATCGAGCCGATCGAGACGTTTCGCAGCCGGGTGACGGCCAGCCCGGCCGTCGAGGCCGACCTGATCCCGGCCGGCTGAGCCGATTTCCTTCTTCTCGACGCTGGATTCGCAGCGCGTTGACGGCGCCGCCTGCGGTATGGAAATCTAATGCTCATCTCTGAGAGGCTCATTCTCACGAGCCGAGATTGGAACGGTGCGAGATGGTGAACGACTTCGCCGATAAGGATTTTTTCCGTGGTAGCGAGCTGATCGCCGACCCCTACCCGTTTTACGAGGCGCTGCGGCAGCAGTGCCCGGTGGCCAAGGAGAAGCACCACGACGTCACGATGGTGACCGGCTGGGAAGAAGCCTGCGCGGTCTTGAACGACGCCGAGACGTGGTCGTCGTGCAACTCGGTGACCGGCCCGTTTCCCGGCTTCCCGGTCAGCCTGGAGGGCCTGGGTGACAGCGACATCACCGAGTTGATCGAGCAGCACCGCGACGAGCTGCCGTTCAGCGATCAGCTGCCCACCCTCGACCCGCCGACCCACACCAACCACCGCTCGCTGCTGATGCGGCTGATCACCCCGAAGCGCCTCAAGGAAAACGAGGACGCCATGTGGGAGCTCGCCGACCAGGTGCTCGACGACTTTCTGGCGCCCGGCGAGGGCGACTGGATCAAGGGCTTCTCCGGTCCCTTCACGCTGCTGGTGATCGCCGACCTGCTCGGCGTGCCGATCGAAGACCGCGACAAGTTCGTCAAGGGCATCCGCGAGAACTCCGGTGGCGGCGTCGGGGGCACCGGCAAGGAATCGCTGGCGCACAGCCCGCTGGAATTCCTCTACGGACTGTTCTCCGACTACGTCCGGGATCGTCGCGCCGCACCCCGCGACGATGTGCTGACCGGCCTGGCTACAGCCACCTATCCTGACGGCACCACGCCCGAGGTCGAAGACGTCGCCCGGGTCGCGGCCAATGTCTTCTCGGCAGGTCAGGAAACGACTGTGCGGCTGCTCGGTGCGTCGCTGCAGACGTTGGGGGAGCGGCCCGACATCCAGGCGCAGTTGCGCAAAGACCGCAGCCTCATCCCGAACTTCATCGAGGAGTCGCTGCGCCACGAGAGCCCGGTCAAGGGTGACTTCCGGTTGAACCGCAAGCCGGTCAACATCGGCGGCGTCGACCTGCCCGCGGGCACCACGGTGATGATCGTGCAGGCCGCCGCGAACCGCGATCCGCGGCGATTCGAAGACCCGACCACGTTCGACCCGGCCAGAAAGAATGCCCGCCAACATATCTCGTTCGGACGCGGTATTCACAGCTGCCCAGGCGCTCCGCTGGCCCGCGCCGAAACACGGGTGGCCCTCGAGCGACTGCTGGACCGCACGTCCGACATCAGGATCAGCGAGAAGCATCACGGGCCCGCCAATGACCGCCGCTACCAATACGTTCCGACGTACATCCTGCGCGGACTGACCGAGCTGCACCTGGAGTTCACGCCCGTATGAAAGTCTGGGTAGACGATCAGCGCTGCCGTGGCCACGGGGTGTGCACCACGCTGTGCGAAGAGGTGTTCAGCCTGACCGACGACGGGTACGCGGTGGCAATAGATTCCGAGGTGCCGGCGCAATTCGAGGCTGCCACCGAAGAGGCCATCGCGTCCTGTCCCGAGCAGGCCATCGTCAAGCGTTGACCAGATACCAAAGCCGGTAAGGAGTTTCACGCAACTATGCCAAAAGGGTATGTCATTCTCACCGAAGCGATCAACGATCCGGAAGGCATGAAGGCCTACGGCCGGGCTGCCGGAGCGGCGATGGACGGAGTCAACATCCTCGCGGTGGACACCAATCCCACGGTCATCGAAGGCGATTGGCACGGCGACCAGACAGTGGTGCTGGAATTCGAGTCGGTGGACGCGGCTCGCGCGTGGTACGAGTCGGAGGCCTACCGGAACGCCGCGAAGTTACGTCAGGCCGCCGCTGACTGCAACGCGGTGATCATCTCCGGATTCGGCTGAGCCGCAACCGCTTACGTCAGGGATGCACCCCGATCTCGTCGCAGATCGGCGGAATGATGATGAAGGCTCCGCGAGGGGTGCAGAACGGGTGCGGCGGCGCCGGTGGCGGCGGAGGTGGAGGAGTGAAGATCGGGGCCGGGATGTCCGCCGAGATGAAGCTGTCCAACGGATTCCCGTGGATGTCAACCATTCGCACGTTGCCCTGACCGAACGGAACTTCATACCAGGTGTGGCACACACCCATGTCCCACTGAATGTTGCCGAACGGCAAAGCTTGCCCGGGGCACCAGGTGTGGGGCTGCGCAGCAAATGGGTCGGCTTGGGCGGTACCTGCGCTGAGTCCTGCCCCGGTGACCGCGACGCTGCCGGCCAGCAGCGCGCCCGAGATGATCTTCTTCAGCGTGCTGGTGTTGTACATAGCGGCTTCCTTTCACGTTTGTCGTGTGGAAAATTACCGCCTACCGCTTGATAGATTCTTAACATCTACTCCGCCGCTGATCCCAACGCGGCGACGAAGTGAAATCGCTTTTGCCCGAACAACGCTCGGCAGTTAACTACTCGCTGATGGAAATGGCCTGCCGCGGGCATTGACGAACCGCCTCGAGCACCAGCGCCTCGTTCTCCGGCGTGACTTCGTCCTGCAGCACGGTCAGTGTGTCGTCATCCTCGAGTCGGAAGACCTCCGGCATGACGCCCATGCACACCCCGTTGCTCTCGCACAGACCCCAGTCGACTTCGATCTTCTTCGTCATCGCAACACCTTCACCGGGACATTCAGCCAGCCCGCGACGTTCTGCATGGTGACTCGCCGGCAGCCGTCCCAGTCGACCTCGTAATTGGGCATGAAGTCGAGCAACTTCTCCAGGGCGACGCGGCTTTCCATCCGGGCCAGTGCCGCGCCCAGGCAGCTGTGGATCCCGTATCCCAAACCGAGGTGCTGCGCTTCGGTCTGGTCGCGGTCGATGTCGAATGTGTCGGCGTCGGTGAAGGCGTCCGGGTCGCGGTTCGCCGCGGCGTTCATCACGAACACCGGCTTGCCCGCCGGTATGGTGCCGCCGCTGGTGTGCGCTTCTTTCAACGTCCAGCGGACGTTGTACTGCACCGGGCCTTCGTAGCGCAGCAACTCTTCGACGGCGCCGGCCAACTTGCTGCGGTCCGCTTTCAGCTTCTTCCACTGCT
Organism: Mycobacterium cookii; assembly: GCF_010727945.1. Lineage (NCBI taxonomy): Bacteria > Bacillati > Actinomycetota > Actinomycetes > Mycobacteriales > Mycobacteriaceae > Mycobacterium > Mycobacterium cookii. The sequence continues at coordinate 2,596,017 of NZ_AP022569.1, read as the reverse complement.
CCGGGTTGCGGGCGAAAAGCACCATTGCGCTGCCGATCAACTTGGTCACAGTCTCAGCACCGGCACCGCCCAAAAGCGTGGCGAAACCGCATATTTCGATATCGTCCAGCTTGCGGGTCTGACCGTCTTCGCCGGGGATTTCGGCGGCGATCAGCTTGCTGATCATGTCGTCCTGCGGGTTTTGCCGCCGTTCCTGCACCAGGCCGAAGTAGTACATCGCGGTGTCGATGTTGGCCTGCATTCCCGCTTCGCTGACCTCGATCTGTCCGGGTTCCCGGGACAGGCTGGTGTCGATCCAGTGCCGCACCTGCTGGCGGTATTCCTCCGGAACCCCGGCCATCCGGGTGATGACCTCGACAGGGAAAGGTCCGGAGAAGTCCTGCACCACGTCGAAGTTGTCAGGGTCGACGGCACCGAGATATTTGTCGATCACTTCGTGAACGGTCTCGGTCTGCGATTGCACGGCCCGCGGGGTGAAGGCTTTGTTCAGCAGGCTGCGCATGTGCCGATGGTCCGGCGGATCCATGAAGATGATGGATCTCATCTCGGGCGATAGGCCTTTGCGCACCATCGCCAGATCGCAGCCCCGGCTCGATGAGTAGGTCTCGTAATCCTTCAGGGCCGCCGCCACGTCTTCATGACGGGTGATCGCGTAGAAGTCCTCTTTTTCGTCGTAGTAGAGCGGAGCGTCCTCGCGCATTCGGCGATATATCTCGAACGGATTGGTGAAGTACTCGTCGGAGAACGGATCAAAGACGACCTTGGCTTTGGTCATGACACCCTCCTCAGCGCCGAATAAGCCGCTGAAAACCTTTACGACGGAATGCTTGACTGTAACGCTAACGGTAGCCGCATCTTCGCGGACCGAAAAGACCTCATTTCGCCGTCGCGCCCGCGTCGATGGCGTCGTCGAGCACACCGAGGTCGCTGCCCAGTTCGGCGGCGATACCCCTGACCACGGCAAGGTCTTTGCCGACGAATTCGCCTGCGGTTTTGATGAACGAGGCGATGGATCCGCCCGCGGCGACGATGTCCAGCACCCGGCTCGATGCGCTGCCGTGGGGAAGAGCGCTGAGCAGCGCCGACTCTGTCACGCCGAGTTGCGCGCCCAGTCTGACGGCCTCGGCGAGCAGTCCGATGTGGGCCGCGAACAGGGCGTTGTTGACCAGTTTCACCTTCTGACCCGCTCCCAGCGGGCCCACATGCAGGACCGGATCGCCGTAACAACTCAACACCGGTCGGACGCGCGTCAGGGTGTGGTCGGCGCCGCCGACGAACAAGGTCAATGTTCCGGCCGCGGCGTTGTGCGGGCCTCCGCTCACCGGTGCATCCACCACCTCTATGCCGCGGGGCGTCGCCCGCTCGGCGATGCTCTCGACGGTGCGGGGGCTTCCGGTGGTGTGCAGCACCAGAGCTGAGCCGGCCGGCATCGCCGCGACCACACCGCCAGCCAGGCAGACCTCACGGACCTGCTCGTCGGTGAACACACAGACCACCGCGACTTCCGCGGCCGCGCACACTTCGGCGATCTCGGCGACGGATCTCCCGCCCAATTCGGTGATGGCGGCGCGCTTGTCGGCGGTGCGGCTCAGGACATCGACATCGTGTCCGGCCCCGACGAGACGGGCCACCATCGGACGTCCCATCCGCCCGGCGCCGATGAATCCGATTCTCACCGTGGGTGTTTCATCAGGGCCAGCGTGGCGTCGGCGGCATCCAGCACAGCTCCGCCGGTAAAGTTCGCGCGGTCGGTCAGGTCGGCGAGCAGCCGAATGTCCTTTTGCAGCAGTGCGCCCGCCAGGTCTGCCAGCCGATCCAGACCGCTGTCACCGCCAAGCACGTTGAGACCGAAGCTGTTCCCGCTGCCGCGAGAGATGACTTCGGTAAGGCGATCAGGCAGTACGCCGAGCGCCTCGCCAAGTGCCAGGGTGCTGGCCGCCGTTCCCAGGTTCGCGGTGAAGAGCAGATTGTTCAGCAGTTTCGCGGTCTGTCCGGAGCCGAGCTCACCCAGGTGCACAATCGGGTCGGCGTAGCTCTCGAACACCGGGCGGCAGCGGTCGACGACGTCGGGCTCGCCACCGGCCATGACCAGCAGGCGTCGTTCCGCCACGGCCGGCGCACCCCCGCTCACTGGCGCGTCGATCACTGAAACATCCTGTGCTGCCGCCTTTTCTGCCAATTGATGGCAGGTGTTGGGGTGCACGGTGCTGTGGATCGCGATGATGCCGCCCGGCTTGAGCCCGGTCAGCACCCCGTCCTCACCCGTCGCGACCTCCTCGACGTCCGCATCGCCGACCACGCAGAGGCACACTAGATCGCTGTCGGCCGCGAGTTCGGCGGGCGACGCTGCGACTTTCGCGGCGGTGCCGGCATACCGCTCCAGCGACTCCGGCCTGCGCGCCCACAACGTGGTGGGGAACCCGGCGTCGATGATGCGTCCGGCCATCGGGCCGCCCTGGCTGCCCAATCCGATGAATCCGACGTGCATCACCCGGTCTCCACGCCGATGCAGGTGTCGGCGAACTCGAGAACCGACGCGTGATAGTCCGCAGCGGTGTGGCCGAGGCTGATGTTGTGTGCTGCCCCGCGCTGCTCGTTGAGTCGGAAATTGGGTGCACCCGAGAACAGCGACGCAATCTCCTCCAGCGCAGGCTGATCCGAGAGCCAGATTTTTTCGTGCTCGGCGACGCTGAACTGCACCGGCACCCGAACTTCAGGCGCAATGGCCGGAAAGTCCTGGCGGGCCCAGTTCAACACCATCTGGGTTTCGTAGGGTGGAGCCCCTTGGTAAACCGTTGCACCGCTGAGGACTTCGGGCGGATAGAGTTCGGTGGGATGCCACAACAGCTCGCGCATGCCGGCGGGGCGGTGTTCGAGGGTTGTCGCTTTGAGGATCTCGCGGGCCGCGGGATGATAGCGACGGCCGGTGCCGGCCAGTTCAACGCCGAGCAGGTCGTCGCGCTGCGTCTCCGCGGCCATCCGCAGTGCCAGTTCGCAACCACCGGAATGGGCCATCAGGAAGAGTCCGGCGCCGCGGGGCCGTTCGTTGAGAACCTTGTCCACCGCGCCATATGCGAGCGCGACCCGTTGCCCGGGTTCGGCCATCGCCTCGGGGTAGGCCGCGGAGCTGCCGTACCCGGGCCGGTCGAGCGCGACGACGGTGTATCCGCGCGCCGCGCCGGCCCGCAGCAACGACGACTCGGGGTGGCCGGGACAATCGAAATACAGTGCGGTGGTGCCGCCGCCGTGAATCGCAACGATTACCGCACGCGGGTCGGGCACCTCGGCGACGAGAGCCGACATCGGAACCCCGTCGACGATGACAAGTCTCGGCTGAATCATGCGCCGCTCCTCAGCATCGCTGCGTCCCCCTCGCCGCTGCGCGGCTGGAGGCACCCCCACTGCATCGTCGTCGGCGCGGGCCGAATCATGACTCGGCTCGCAGCAGCAGCACCCCGCTCGGCGTCAGGCCGCCGCTGCTGACCACTCCGACGCGGGCGCCGGCGACTTGTCGCTCACCGGCTTCACCGCGCAACTGGGTGATCGCCTCGTGCAGCAGACCCATGCCGTGCGTTCGACCGTGCGACAGCTGCCCGCCATGGGTGTTCAGCGGGAGTTGTCCGTCGCGGGCGATGTTCTTGCCGCCGTCCAGAAACTCCTTCGCCTCGCCGATCCCGCAGAAACCCAGCGCTTCGATCCAGGACAGGCAGTTCATGGTGAACCCGTCGTACAACTCGGCGACGTCGACGTCCTGCGGTGTGAGCGAGGTGCGCGACCACAGGTGCGCGGCTTGGCCGAGCACCTGCGGTTCGTGGGTCAATGTGCTTTGGTCCCAATCGATTCGCTCGATGATCTGGGTCCCGACCGCGTCGACGAGCACCGGCGGTTTTGCGGTGTCGCGCGCGGCATCGACGGCCGACACGATCACCGCGATCGCGCCGTCGCACGGCACGTCGCAGTCGTAGAGCCCGAACGGCGTGGTGATCGGACGCGCGTTGAGGTAGTCGTCCATGGTCATCGGTGACCGGTACACCGCGGTGGGATTGATTTCGGCGTTCGCGCGCTGGTTCAGCGCGATCCAGCCCAGCGTCTCTTTCGTCGTGCCATAGCGGTGAAAGTGCCGCTGCGCGTTCTGCGCCAAGGTGTGTGCCGCCGACGTCGCACCGAACGGCAGCAGCCAGTCGGCGCGACGGCCCCCGGACACTGGAATTTTGCCCTGTTTCATCTGCTCGTTGAAGGTGGCTTCCCACAGCGTCCGGAAGCACAGCACATGGCGGGCCAGCCCGCCGGCGACGGCGAGCATCGCGGCGATCACCGATCCGCCGGGACCGAAGGTTTCGATCCCGCCGTTGTGCCATGTCGGCCGAATGCCCAGCGCCGCTTCGAGTGCGGTGACGCCGCCTTCGCCGAAGCCACCGAGGTTGCCGCCGCCGGGGTAGGTCGACAAGCCGTCGATGTCGTCGAGGGTCAGCCCGGCGTCGGCGACGGCGGCCTCGCAGGCCACAACTGTCAGCGACAGCGGCGGAACCATCAGCCGTCGGCCGATCTCCGACATGCCGATTCCGGTGAGCGCCACCTTGTCTTCGAACTTGTCCGCCGTGAGCATCGGCCGGACGTACTCGCCGAAGCGTTCCGGTGCGATCTCGTCGATCGGCAGCGCGGCAGGGGCGGCATCCTCGAGGAGACGAAACAGCGGCAGCCAGACGTCCTCATGCTGCTCGAAGACCACCTCGACCTGTTGGCCCAATTCCAGTTGCTCCGGGTCACATTCGACGATGTTGGTGGTCAGCCGCACCCGTGGGTCTTCGGCGAGGGCGACTTGGGCGACGACGTACGGAGCGGGCAAGCCGGGCACACTGAATCGATGGTTGACGGTGAAGCCGGCCAGCGTGGCCCGGCCTGACACCGCCCGAACGGTCAGGTTGTGCGAGCGACAGTACCGGCACACCGGTGCGGGTGGATGGATGAGGGCAGTGCAATCCGCACATTCCTGCAAGCGCAGCTTTCCGTCCGCGCCTGACGTCCAGAAGAATTCGTTGTCTTGAGTGATCAGCGGCAGCGGGCGCCCGGTCAACGGGTGAACCCCCACTCGGCTTCGTTCGCTTCGGTTTTGAGATGTTCGGCCGGATCCTCGTCGGTGCACTCCGACATCGGATGCGGACCGCCGCGATGCTCACCCCACTCGGTGATCGCGTGCACCGGGCAATCCAGCAACGCCCGCATCACCGCGTCGCGGTCAGCTTCGGCCACGTCGCCGCTGCCCTCCAGCGACGCATAGCCCCAGTCGTCGAGCGAGAAGTATTCCGGCGCGTGCTTGGCGCATACCCCGAAGCCGTCGCACACCGTGCGGTCGAGACGGATTCTCACGCGTGGCTCACCGCCTCCACCTCGTAGGGTCGGTCGGCGACGAAAGCGCCGACTTGGCATGTCTGGCAACCATTGTCGACATGGCTGCCGACCTCATCGGCAAACTTGTCGAGCAGGCTCGCGGCGACGTTGGTCGCGGCGTCCAACGTCGCGCAGGCGCCACGTCCGCGAAGCACCACCGACCACCGGCGCAACCGGGCGACATCCTCATCGGTGGCGACGCCGTCCCGCAGGGCGGTGGCGACCGCGGCCATCGCCGCCGTCCCGTTGAAACACGAGCCGCACTGCCCGGCGTTCTCGCGGTCGAAATACGCCAGCACCGAAGCCGCGACGGCGACCGGGCAGTCGTCGGTGATCACGGCAATCGCGCCGTTGCCCAACCCGCAGCCGAGCCCGCGTAGCGTCTCGTGGTCCAGCGTCGCATCCAGCACGCGGCGGTCGAGCAAGCCGGCGAAGTAGCCGCCCAGCAGCGCACCTCGGACTTCGTTCGGTGAAACACCGTGCAGGGCAAGCAGCTCGGTGAACGGCAGACCGTGCGGTACTTCGTAGAGGGCTGGCGGCCGACCGGCACCGGTGAGCGTGACCAGGAAGCTGCCGGGAGACAGCGACGTGCCCAGTGATCGGTAATCGGCTGACCCGTGGCGCAGCAGGTATGGCAGGTTGGCCAGCGTCTCCACATTGCTCACCAGCGTGGGTAGGCCCCCGACGCCCTCCTGGAACGGCCGCGGCGGCTTGTCGGTGGGTTTGACCGGACCGCCGTTTATCGCGCGGACCGCCGCGGTTTCCTCGCCGGCGATGTATCCGGGCTCGACATTCCACACCTCAACCGCGATGCCGCCGAACACTTCCGGCCCGACCTCGGCCAGAGCGGCTTCGACACTGGACGTGGAATCGGGGTCGGACACGTAGACGTAGGCACGGTCGGCGTTCACCATCGCGGTGGCAAGCCGCAGCCCGTCGAGAATCAGATGCGGCCGGTGCCGCAGCAGCCACCGGTCCTTGATCGAAGCCGGTTCTCCCTCTTCGCCGTTCGCCACGACGATGGCTCCACCGGCAGGCCGACCGTTGTCGCGCACCGCCCGCAACTTGACTGCGAGCGGAAAACCGGCCCCACCGCGACCCAGCAGCCCAGCGGATTCGACCTCGCCGAGCAGTTCGTCCGCACCGGCAAGAGGCTGGTAGCCACCGAGTCCGCGGTACGCGGTCAGATCTTCTCTGCCAGGCCCGGGTTGACCGCCGATCAGCCTGGGCGTGAAGCCGGGCGACGAGGCGATGGTGATTGACGGTGCGGCGCTGGTCTCCATCACTTCGCTCCCGACCTCACCGTTAGGCTTGCGCACATGCGGACCGCAGTCGTGCGCGTCAATGTCGACCCCGACAACGTGCTGGCGCCTGAACAACTAACCGAGTGCATGACAGTGCTCCTCGGCAGTGCCGGCAACGTGGGCGTCGACGTCGTCATGAAGGACCTCGGAGCGATGCCCGCCGGCCGTCGCGAGGTCGAGCTGTTGATCGCCTGCACCGATGTCGACGTGGCCAAGCACACGGCGATCGAGCTGTGCGCGAAAGCTTTTCCCACCACGCCGGTTGCGGGCGTGGTCACTTTCGTCAGCCGGGGAACCGACGACGATGCGCACGGCGTGCTGGCCGGGTTCGGGCTCACCGGCGAGATCGAACGGACGCCGGACCACGAGGGTTTCGACGTTGTCTACGTGACGTTGCGTGAGGACGACCTCGAGCACATTCCGGAGAGCCGGATATACACGGCGCTGGCGGCGTCGCTGAACTGCGAGGTTCACCTCCGCGTGGTGTAAAGCGCTGCGGCACATCACGATTTCAGGAACTTCAGGATGGCCGGGGCGGCCTGCACCCAGGTGTCGAACATATTGAAGTGCTTGACCTCGCCCCGTGCGCGTGCCTCGGATGCGCGCTCCCACGCATCCTCCGGCCACGGCGGGTCGATCAGCTTTGAGCCCTTGATCAAGCAGCTGACTTCCAGCGATGTCCGCTTCGGGTGATCCATGTCGTTCTCACCACCGCGAATGATCAACGTGGGAACCTGAATTCGATCGAACATCTCGTCATCGACACCCGGAATCGTCTGTCCTGGTTTGGACACGAAGGCGTTGAGCCACCGCAGCATCAATTTGAGGAACTGATCGGAGTCGAGGTCGAGGAACCGTTTCTCGTTGTCGGGGTTCTCCTCGATGCGCTCGCGCCATTCCGGAACCTTGATCACACCGTCCATTCCGGTGCCGCGCACCGCGAGAATGCTGGGGACGATGTAGTACGACCCGAGGACGAACGTGCCGTAGATGCCGCCGACGATGTTCCACACCACGAGCTTCTCCACGAGTTCGGGGTACAGCATCGTGGTGAGCATGGAATCCCTTGCGCCACCGGACCCGCCGGCAAGGATGCACCGGTCGAAGCCGAGCCCGGTCACGAGTTTGTGCAGGGTCTCGGCGCGCATGTGCGATTCGCTCTGCCCGTAGAACTGCACGTCGGATGCGCCGCAGTTGGGGCGGTCCCACATCAACACCCGGTAGCCTCCGGCGGCGAGCGCCTCCGCCAGCGGGCGCAGACCCGGGATCTCTTTGCTGAACCGGCCACCGGGTGTCAGGGCGATGAGATCGCCTGACTCGCCGAGGATTTCGTAAACGACCTTGCCACCGTTGACCTCGACAGAAGACACTGATATCCCTTCTACGTCAGGCTTGCACCACGACGTCGTCGCCGACGACTCGCACCGGGTAGGTGCGGATGCTCCATTCCGGCTTGACCGCGGTCGTGCCGGTCGCCAGCTCGAAACCCCATTGGTGCCAAGGGCAGTAGATGTATTCCATATCGCGCACCATCACGGCATCACCGGGCGCGGTCTCGTCCACGATGGTGCGTCCCCGGGGACGCCCCGAGCACAGCGGACCGCCTTGGTGCGGGCAGTAATTCGCGATGGCGTAGAAGGTGCCGTTGACGTTGTAGACGCCGACCCCGTGCCGCCCGATCGGGACCATTTTGTGCTTGCCCGGCGGGATTTCGCCGACGGTGGCGACAACGTGCTCGCGACCCTGGGCAAGTCGGGGCTCGGGCCGCTTGGTCTCTGGCCCTGCGTTTTCGGAAGGCAACTCAGAGCACCCGGACTTGACCCTCAAGGACGGGAACCGTCTCGGGAAGGTGGTAGGTCGCGATGCCGTTCTTGTACATCACCGCATCCCGGGCGTGCTTGGGCAGGTGCTTGACCAACCAGCGCGGGTCGTCGAAGGTCCAGTGCGGGTAGTCCGAGGAGAACAGCAGGATCTTCTCGCACTCCATCCACTCCAGCGTGCGGGTCAGCTCGGTCTTGTCCTCCGGGTAATCCAGCGGCTGCGTGGTGAATTTGATGTGGTCCTTGACGTATTCCGACGGCTTGCGCTTGATGTCGACCCACGACTTGCGCGCTTCGTAGATCGCGTCCATCCGCCACATCAGCGGCAGGATCCAGGTGAACGCGTGCTCGACGAACACGATCCGCAACGTCGGGAAGCGGTCGAAGACACCGTCGAAGATCAGGCTCATCACCTGGTTGGCGGCCAGCAGCGAGTAGGTGACCATGAAGTCGTGGTTGTAGCTGGGGTATCCCACCGGCGGGGCCGGCAGCTCGTCGAACTGGCTGCGGGACAGGTGGCAGCTCACGGGCATGTCGTGCTTGCTGGCTGCGGACCAGATCGGGTCGTACTTCGGGTGGCCCCATGACGGCCTCGGTTCGGCCTTGATCAGAATCTGCGCCATGTAGGGGTGCCCGGCCCACTTCTCGATCTCGCGAGCCGACTCTTCGGGCTCCTCGATCGCCGCGCAGATCGATCCGCGCCACCGCTCGTGCCAGTTGTTATGGCTGTCGAGCCAGTGGTGGGCCTGCCACTCATTCAGTGCGGCGGCCATCGCGTGCTGCGCCTCGGGCATCCGGGCCGGGTAGGCGCCGGGTTCCAGAATGCCGATGTCGGAACCCGCTTCCATGATCAGCTGGCGGAACGCCATGTCCGGGTCGCTGCCGGGGAACTCGCCGTCCGGCGGGAAGGCATCGGTGCGCATCGCGTAGGCGTGCGCGTAGTCGGGGGCGTCGTAGTAGATCTGGTCGCCCACATTGCGACTCAGAAAGTACTTGCTGCGCCACGGTTCGGGGATGTACGGGACCAGCTCGCCGCGCCGCGGCACCGGGTGGACATCCGAGTCGACGCACCGCACGGCGATGCGCTCCGCGGCCGGAACACGCTCCTGCGAATGGGTCAGCGTCATCTCGATCTCCTCGCTCTCCCTGATTTCCTTCTACTGTGCGCCTGAGCCGACGGCGATGTCTATGCCGTAGAGCTCGGCGGCGTTGCGCCAGCACACCTTGTCGCGCTGCTCGGTGGAAAGGGCCTTTGGCAACTTCTTGATGTCACCGCACTGCCAGTGCGGGTAGCTAGAGCCGAACATCACCATGTCGTCCTTGCCGGTGAATCCGAACCATTCGCCGGCGAAATCGGTGTCGCCGGGTCCGTCGAGGCTGCCCTGGACGAAGTACACGTGCCCGGGCAGGTAGTCGCTGGGAATCCGCGGCGCCCATGGAGTCTGCTCGAGGTGCGGCCGGCCGAAGGTGTCCATCCGCCAGATGAACGGCGTGATGAAATCGGCGGCGCCGTCGCCCCAGACGAATTTCAGGCCGGGAAAGCGCTCGAAGACTCCCTCGGCGATCATGTTCATCTGGTGGTACACGTAGTTCAGCGCCATGAAGCTGACGTAGTGCTCGTAGGTGCGGGTGTTGCCGTTCGGCGTCGGTGGATTGGCGATGCCCGAGCCGACCTCGATGTGCGCCGCGACGGGTAGGCACGCATCGGCCGCCGCTTCCCAGAGCGGCCAGAACTGCGGTTTGCCGTAGACCTCGCGGGACTGCAGCGGGATACCGATTTGCACCACCCGAGGGTGGCCGCGCCACTTTTCGATCTCCTTCAGCGCGCCGGCGATGTCGTCGGGGTTCACTCGAATCGTGCCGCGGAACCGGTCGCCGAACTGGCTGTGCTCCAGCCACTTCGACACCATCATCTCGTTGTGCGCGGCGTGCAGCGCGGAGCCCAGATGCCGGTCCGGCATGATGCCGCGCGCCATCGGATGCAGGACGGCCACATCCACCCCGCGCTTCGAAAACAGTTCGTTGCCGACGATGTCGGGGTCAGAGCCCGGGTACTGGCGATCGGGTCCCTCGGTGTTGGGCGCGTATTCGCCGCCCGGCGCCCCGTACCAGTCCATCTCGTAGTCGGGGAAGCCCCGGCTCTTGAACGGCTCGCGCAGAACCGAGCGCAATTCCTTGTTGGACGAGAAGAAGATGTGCACGCTGGCGTCGATCAGCGGTGTGCGCGTCCCGTCCGGGTGCTCGATCACCTAAACCACCCTTCGCGGCTCCGACGTCTGTGTCGGGCCTTCTGACCCAATACGATAGCTAAACTAACATTTGCCTAGGGCGTTACTCAATGGGTTTCCGGTAAGCATTTCGATTAATCATAAGGCCTGATAGATGTCAATATTGCCGGTAGCCGCCGTAAGCGTTGTTCTTCGCTGGCGATAATATCATTCTCGCTTTCTACGGGCGCCGACAGTGATGCCGGCCGCCCGCTCCATCGGCTTGATCGCCGACGTGAAATCGGAGTCGGCGCCCTCCTCGGCGAGCGTCGCTTCCCAGAGCCGCCGCACGGCTTCGGCGATCTCGACGGGCACGCCGAGGGCTTTGGCCTCGTCGAGGTAGAGCCGGACGTCCTTGACCATCAACCCGGTGGCAAACCCGTAGTCGAACGTGCGGGGCAGGATCGCCCGGGGGAACTTGTCGCGACTGGCACTCGTCGCACCCGAGCTCGCGTTGAGGACGTCGATCATGACTTCCGGGTCGAGGCCGGACTTGACGCCCATCACGACGACTTCCGATGTCGCGACCAGCACCGTGGCGGCCAGGATGTTGTTGGCCAGCTTCATCGTCTGCGCCGAACCGGGCTGCTCCCCGACGTGCATCGGTCGGCCGATCGTCTCGAGCACCGGCCGTAGGACGTCGAATTCCGGACGGGGTCCCGAGACCATCAAGGCCAGGGTCCCGGCTTCGGCTCCGCCGACGCCGCCGCTGACCGGGCAGTCGATCGCTGCGATGTCGTGTTCGGCGAGCAGGCCGTGGATGCGCACCGCGGTGTGCGTGCCGACCGTCGACAGGTCGACGTAGCGGGCGACCCGGTCACCCTCGGCCACGCCGGCGGCCACGTCGAGCGCCGCCGCCGGGGAGGGCAGGCTTGCCAGCACGGTGTCGGCGGCGTCGGCAACCTCCTTCGGCGACGACGCCGGATTGGCGCCCAGTGCGGCGAGGCGGTCGAGGGCCTCGGCGCGGGTGTCGAAGGCGGCCACCCGGTGTCCCGCGGCGACCAGACGTCGCGCGATCGGAAAACCCATGTGGCCCAAGCCGATAAAGCCAATGTCCATCGTGATCGCCTACTCCTCGCGCACGCGTGCCCTGCGGCCGGACCATTTCCTGCGAGATTGTCACTGTGCTATTAAGAGAATAGTATTCTCACTCCCAAGTTAACTGTTCTAAGGAGCTGGCCGGGATGCTGTTGGAATTCGACGAGGATCAACGGCTCTGGCAGGAAACCGTGCGCGACGCCGTCGGCAAGCAATGCCCTCCGGCGCTGGTCAGGGGTATCGCCGAGGACGGCGTCGACCCGACCCCGGTGTGGAAGGCCTACGTCGAGCACGGCTGGACCGAGATGAACGATCCCGAGAACGCTGTCGAGTTGGCGATCGTCCTGGAGGAATTGGGCCGCGCCACCGATCCCACTCCGTACTTGGCGACGATGAGCCAGTTTGCGCCGTTGGCGGGGGACCGCTTCGATTCGCGGGTATCCGGCGCCGCGGTCTACAACGGGGTGACGGCCCACCGCGACGGCGACGGCTGGGTGCTGGACGGCACCGCCCGCCATGTTCTCGACGGCGACCGCGCCGAGCGACTCGCCATCGTGACCGACGCCGCCGTCTTCGTCGTCGACGTCGATGAAGCCGGCGGGCAGGTCTCCCGGCGGCGAAGTTCGGTCTTCGACCCGATTCTGCACGTCGCGGATCTGAGCGTCGACGGGTTGCGCCTGCCCGACACCGCCCGGGTCGCCGTTGACACCGAGCGGGCGCAGCACATCGCGCTGATGGGTATGGCGATGACGATGGTCGGAGCGTGCCAACGCATTCTGGACCTGGTGCTCGACCACGTCCGCAGTCGCCACCAGTTCGGTGTGCCGATCGGATCGTTCCAGGCGGTCCAGCACAAAGCCGCCGACATGCACGTCGCGATCGAGCGGGCGCGGGCGCTGAGCTACTACGCCGCGCTGACGATCGCCGCCGACGACTCCCGCAGGCGGTTGGCCGCCACGATGGCCAAAGCCGCTGCGGGCGAATGCCAGGCCCTGGTATTCCGGCACGGTCTGCAACTGTTCGGTGCGATGGGCTTCACCTGGGAGAACGATCTGCAATTTGCGCTCAAGCGCGCCAAAGCCGGCGAGTTGATGCTCGGCGGCACCGCTGAACATCGAGCAAAGGTCACCGAGGAATACCGTGCAGCTAACCTTTGATCCAGACGTCGAGTCATTTCGCGACGAGTTCGTCGCCTTCCTCGACAAGCATGTCCCTGCCGCCGCTGCCGAAGCCATCGAGCGGCCGAAGTCGGTGTCGCACATGCCGCAGTGGGCCCGGCGCTGGCAACGACTGCTCTTCGACAACGGCTGGCTGCTGCCCACCCAACCGCCTGAGTTCGGCGGCCGGAACGCCTCTGTCCTCCAGCAATACGTGTACCTGGAAGAGCTGTGTAAGCGCCGGATCTACCACAGCTTCAATCCGCAGGGCGTGAATATTATTGCGGCGTCGCTGATTTCGTTCGGCAGCGATGAGCAGAAGAAGCGCTGGGCGGTGCCCATCCTGCGGGCCGAGATCACCGCGTCGCTGGGCATGAGCGAGCCGAGCGCCGGTTCCGACCTGGCCTCGTTGCGGACCAAGGCAGTCCTCGACGGCGACCACTTCGTGGTCAACGGGCAAAAGGTGTGGACATCCGGCGCCCACGACGCGGACGTCCTGCTGACGTTCGTGCGCACCGACCCGGATGCCCCGAAACACAAGGGAATCAGCGCACTGGTGATCCCCACCAATACCCCCGGCGTGACGCGACGACCGTTCCCGGACATCTGCGGTCAGGACAACCTGGACTTCAACGAGGTGTTCTTCGAGGACGTGAAGGTGCCCGCGGAGAACCTGGTCGGGCCACTCAATCAGGGTTGGGGGGTGGCCAACGGGTCACTCGGACACGAACGCACGATGATGTGGCTCGGCTTCGCCGACCGTCTCGACAACGTCATCTCGGACTTCGAACCGAAGGATGACCTCGAGCGCGATCACTACGCCACGGCGATCATGGATCGACAGGCGCTTCGGTTGCTCGGATCGGTGGCGCTGGCCCGCGCCGCTCGTGGCGAAGAGGACGTGCCCGCGCTGTCGGTGCTCAAACTGCTCGGTTCCGAAGCCGAACGGCAAGCCTGCGAAAACGCCTTGTCCGCAGCGGGTTCCGACGGTCTGCTGCATCCCGTCCTGACCGGGCCCTACGAGCCGATGAACCTTGACCACTACTTCGGCAGTTGGTTCGAACGCTACGCACGCAGCTTCTCCGGCACCATCGCCGGCGGAACCTCCGAGATCCAGCGCAACATCATCGCCCAACGAGTGCTGGGGCTGCCCGCCCGCTAGTGAGCGCCGACTTCAGAACCGAACGAGACTTAACGGCCAGCTGGCGGTTCCGCCCGGCGCGCCACCACAGCCGGCGTCAAATGTGGAATCCACCGAACCGCTCAGCGTCACCGCATCCCACGTATACGTGTCGTGCGACGGCAGGAAGTAGACCGTGCAGCGCACACCGTCGGGCACGTCGACAGTCGTCGTGTAGCGGCCGTTCGCCAGATGTGCAACGGCGTACCACGGTGTCGCTTGGCCATTCGGCCTGGGCTGGGCCTGCATCTGGACGCAGTCAGCGGGGTGTCCTGGCTCGCACGGCCGGATATCCCACAACCACGAATGGCCCGGGTCGCGTGGTGACTGCACTTCGTAGTTGCCGTACGGCATCCCGGCGTGTGCCACCGGAGCCAGCGTCAGCGCCGCGGTCATCAACGGAACGCTCAGCGTCAACGATTTCACGTCCTGCCCCTCCGTTCGTCTCCTGGAAGACCTGGGTCGGCTGAATATAAGCCGTCTGGTCGCGGCCTTGCGTGGTATTGCCAAGTTAAGTGCCGACGTAGTGAAGCGTTCAGTCGATGACGGCGGATTCCTTGCGTTCGGTGATCGGCAGCGCCAGCTGCTGGTCGTCGCAAATCCGCTGCAACTTCTCCAGCGTCTCGTCCAGCCCGGCGCCGAGGCGCTTACCCGGGGTGAAGGTCGCGGGCAGATGCCGCATGCCCTGGATGACGCCGATCGTCTCGTAGTGCACGGTGCCTTCGGGATCGCACTGGTAGTCCGGCATCCGGTCGAGCACCGCGGTCAGCATTGATTTGAACACGGTACGCGCCACGTTGGATCCGATGCAGCGATGGACGCCGAGGCCGAAGCTGAAGTGCCGGTTACCTTTACGGTCGAGGACTATCTTGTTCGGATCGCTGAACACCGACGGGTCGCGGTTGGCCATGGCCCACGAGATCCACAGCCGCTCGCCCTCTTTGAACTGCGTTCCTTCGATTTCCACGTCGTCGGAGAAGGTGCGCCCGTCGCCCGGTGCGGGGGTGTAGTAGCGCAGGAATTCCTCGGTGGCGGAGTCGAGCAGGGTGTCGCGCTCGCGGCTGAGCCGGGCGCGCTCGTCGGGGTGCTGGGAGAGCCACTCCATCGAGTGCGCGGTCAACGCGGTGGTGGTATCGAAGCCGCCGCCGATCACCAGCCCGAGGTTGCCCATGATCTCCAAGTCGGGCGCGGGCTCGCCGTCGATGCGTAACTGTAGGAGCCCGTTGACGATTCCCGGTCGAGGGTTCTCCCGGATCTCGATCATGTTGTTCAGCAGATCCAGACCCATTTGCCGATGCATGGCGACGATCTTGTCGATGTCGGGGGAATGCTCGGGCGTGTACACCGATGCGTGCACCGGTTCGCTGTACATCGACCAGTTCTTCAACGGGATGCCCAGCATCGCCAGCGTCAGCACGGCGGGCACGATGTTGGCGAGGTCGTCGACGAAGTCGATGTGGCCGCTCTCGATCTTCTCGTCGAGGCACGCGCGCGTGACCTCGTCGATGAAGGGAGCCCATCGTTTGACCGCGGCCGGTGACAGGTAGGGGTTGAGCACGGTGCGATAGATGCGGTGCTCGGGTTCGTCCATCTCCAAGATGCCGCCCCGCACCCCGCTGGCGCGCTTGGCCTTGGGGATCGAAATGCCTTGATAGCCGCGGCGTTCGCCGTTGATGTCGTGATCGTTTGAGACGACTGGGCATCGGGCGAGTTCGAACACTGCGTTGCTGCCGCCCGCCACCCAGTGACCGTCGTAAGTGTCGGACCACGCGACCGGACACTTCTCGTGGATCTCTTCGGTGATCTTTTCGAACTGGATGCGGTACTCGGGCGTGTGCCGGTCGAAGTGATACCGGTTCTTCTTGCGATCGCTGTCGCCTGCGATGTCGTCGTCGACGCTCACGATGGGCCCTCCGTGATCAAGATGGCTTGCTCGGGGCAGGAGTGCGCGGCCTCCCGCACGACGTCTTCCTGGTCATGCGGGACGTCTTCGGAGACTGCTGATGCGTGACCTTCGATGTCGTCGAGCACGAACGAATCCGGCGCGATCATCGAGCACAGCGTGTGCCCCTGGCAACGCTCTGGATCAACCCGAACTTTCACTAGTCTTCCTCGCTCCTCTGAAGATTCCGCAGCCAAATCCGTGCGGCGGCTAGGTGTTTCGGCCGCCGTTCACACCCAAGATCTGACCGGTGATGTATCCGGCTTCCTCGGACACCAGGAACGCGCACGCCGCCGCGATGTCTTCGGGCTTGCCCATCCGCCGCACCGGTGTTGCCGCAATGGTCTTTTCGATGTCGCCGAGGTTGCCGCGCTTCTCGGCGCTGCGCAGCATCGGAGTGTCGATGAAGCCCGGGGGAACGGCGTTGACGGTGATGCCGTTCGGCCCGTACTCCAGCGCCAGTGACTTGGTCAGCCCGTTGACGGCCGACTTGGCGGCGACATAGTGCGACATGAAGGGTGCGCCGGAGTGAGTGCTCGAGGAGGAGATGTTGACGATGCGTCCCCAGCCCGCATCGAGCATGTCGGGCAATACGGCCTGGATCATGTGGAAGACCCCGTTGAGGTTGACGTCGATCAGCCGCTGCCATTCCGCGAACTCGATGTGCGCGAAACGCTTGAACCCATCGAGCCCGGCCGCGTTGACGAGAACGGTGACCGGACCGAGTTGTTCGCGGATGCCGGCCAGCGCGGCGTCGATCTGCGTGCGATCGGTCACGTCGGCGGTGAACGCGGACAGGGCGTCGGACGGCGTGCGGTCCAGGGTTGCGACCTGTAATCCGTCTTTGCGGAGTCGCTCCGCGACGGCCAGGCCGATTCCCGAACCGCCCCCCGTGACAACGGCCGTCCTCATGTGGTCACCCGGTCGAAGACCGCCTCAAGCACAAAGAATCTCCCTTCCGAATATGAGAACCTTACTCTCACGTTCCGGCCGCTCGCAAGACGGCCCAGAAACCCTGCTCAGCCTGCGAAGACGGCGGAATTCATGATCACCCATATCGGTTCCGAGTATGCCAGTCTCGTTTCTCCCGTTTGGTTGAATTCTCGTTGGCGGAATGTAAGATTCGCCCGGGATGAGAATGAAATTACCCGCGTGTCGAGGAGTCTGGAATGCCATCGCACGACACGGCCACAGCCACCATGAGCGATAGCTCGCCGACGGAAGCTGGGGCCGCGCACGCCAATTGGCGACTGCTGATCAATGCAGCTGTTCGCGGGGCGGCCTGATGGGCGGGCCGTTGGAGGGCATCCGGGTCCTCGAAGTCGCCATGTACGGGTTCGTCCCGTCCGCGGGCGCGGTGCTCGCCGAGTGGGGCGCCGACGTCATCAAGGTCGAGCATGCTGTCACCGGTGATCCGCAGCGCGGCCTGCGGCAGACGGGGTTGCTGCGCGTCGAGGGTGATCCCAACCCGAACATCGAGCACGCCAACCGGCGCAAGCGCAGCGTCGGGCTGGACATGTCGGTGCCCGAGGGCAAAGAGGTCCTCTACGAGCTTGCCCGCCGATCGGATGTTTTCCTGACCAGCTTCCTGCCGGGGCATCGGAAGAAGTTCGGCATCGACGTCGACGACATCCGCGCGGTCAACCCGAAGATCATCTACGCCAGGGGCAGCGCGCTGGGTCCGCGCGGCGCCGAGTCGGAAAAAGGCGGCTACGACATGACCGCGTTCTGGTGCCGAGCCGGAACCGCCGCCACCATCACCCCGCCCGGAACCGAGGGCATGGTCGGTCCGCCCGGACCGGCGTACGGCGACACCATCTCCGGGACCAACCTCGCCGGTGGCATCGCGGCGGCGCTGCTCAAGCGCGAGCGCACCGGCGAACCGTCGGTCGTCGACGTCTCGCTGCTGGGCAGCGGCCTGTGGTCGCTGGGACACACGGTGGCGCTGACCACGCACCTCCATCAGCGGATGGAGGCATTCCCGCCGGGCGTGCACGGTTCGCCGATCAACCCGCTGGTGGGCCTGTATGCGACGTCGGACGGTCGCTACATCTCTTTTGTGATGATGCAGGCCGGCAAGTTCTGGGCTGACGTGTGCAGGCACATCGACCAGCCCGAGCTGGCCGACGACCCGCGCTTCGACACGAGCGAGAACATCGCCGCCAACACCGCCGAGGCCGTGCAGATCCTCAGCAAGGCCATCGCCACCCGCAGCCTCGCGGAATGGAGCGAACGCTTCGCCACGCTCGCCGGACCGTGGGCGCCGGTGCAGGACACCTTGCAATCGGCCAACGACGCTCAGGTGCGCGCGAATGAATATGTAGTGCAGGCCGGTGAACTCGAGCTGGTCGCCAACCCGGTGCAGTTCGACGTCGCCGCACCGGTGTCGGGGCCTGCCCCGGGGTTCGCCGAGCAGACCGACGAGATCTTGGTGGAGCTCGGGTTGGACTGGGACCGCATCATCGAGCTCAAAACTATCGGTGCCGTCACTTAATTCGGAGGTCCCTCTGTTGTCAATTTTCACTCCCGCCGCTCTCGGCATGGGTCATAATCGCCGGACGCTTAACGAAGTGGGAATTGTCCGGCCCGCCCTGCTCGAGAGCGCGATATCACGCGAGCGATACGGAGGGACGGTGGGCACCGATGGCGATTAAGGGAGCGGAGCGCTGGTCCACGGGTATCAGCTTGCCGAACGGTCTCTCTGGCGCAATGCAGGCCGTCGGCGGTCTGTTCGCGATGAGTGCCGACGCGATCAAGTTCGCGTTCCGCAGACCGTTTCAAGCACGCGAGTTCTTGGAGCAGTCCTGGTTTATCGCACGCGTGGCGTTGGCTCCGACGTTCTTGGTAGCCATTCCGTTCACCGTCTTGATCAGCTTCATCCTCAACATTCTGTTGCGGGAATTGGGCGCCGCGGACCTCAGCGGCGCCGGTGCGGCTTTCGGCGCAGTCACCCAGGTCGGCCCGCTGGTGACGGTGTTGATCGTGGCCGGTGCCGGCGCGACGGCGATGTGTGCAGACCTCGGCTCACGAACGATCCGTGAAGAGATCGATGCGATGGAGGTGCTGGGCATCAACCCGGTCCAGCGTCTGGTGACGCCCCGGATGCTTGCTGCCGGGTTGGTCGCGCTATTGCTCAACAGTCTGGTCGTCATCATCGGAATCGTTGGCGGCTACGTGTTCTCGGTGTTCGTCCAGGACGTCAACCCCGGCGCGTTCGCCGCGGGGATCACCCTGCTGACCGGGGTGCCCGAGGTGATCATCTCCTGCGTCAAGGCGGCACTGTTCGGCGTCATCGCCGGCCTGGTGGCGTGCTACCGGGGGCTGACCGTATCCGGCGGCGCCAAGGCGGTGGGCAACGCGGTCAACGAAACCGTGGTGTACGCGTTCATGGCGCTCTTCGTTGTCAATGTGGTCGTTACGGCGATCGGCATCCGATTCACGACAAAGTGATGGTGGGGGACATGCCGTGACGTTAGTGCGTTCGCTCAGGATGACCTATCCGCGGGCATTCCGCGTGTTCGGTCAATGGCGCAGGCCTGTCGGCACTCTCGCCTCGGTTGGCGACCACACCGTGTTCTACGGAAAGGCATTGGCCGGCATACCCTTCGCCGTCACTCGCTACGGGCGAGAGATCATCCGTCTGATTGCCGAAATCAGCATGGGTGCGGGAACATTGGCAATGATCGGCGGAACCGTTGTGATTGTCGGCTTCCTGACGCTGGCCGCCGGTGGCACGCTCGCGGTCCAGGGCTACAGCTCGCTGGGTAATATCGGCATCGAGGCACTTACCGGATTCTTGGCGGCGTTCATCAACGTCCGTATCGCGGCACCGGTGGTCGCCGGAATCGGTTTGGCCGCGACGTTCGGTGCCGGTGTGACAGCGCAGTTGGGCGCCATGCGGATCAGTGAAGAAATCGACGCGTTGGAAGCGATGGCGATTCGGCCGATCTCGTACCTCGTCAGCACCAGGATCGTGGCCGGCATGCTGGCGATAACCCCGCTTTATAGCATTGCCGTCATATTGTCTTTCCTCGCAAGCCAATTCACGACCGTGGTGTTGTTCGGCCAGTCGGGTGGCCTGTACAACCACTATTTCAACACCTTCCTTAACCCGATCGACTTGTTGTGGTCGTTCCTGCAGGCGGTGCTGATGGCCCTCGCCGTCCTTCTCCTGCATACCTACTACGGGTTTTTCGCGTCAGGCGGGCCGGAGGGCGTCGGGGTGGCAACCGGCAATGCGGTACGCACCTCCCTCATCGTCGTGGTATCGGTAACGCTGCTGGTTTCGCTGTCGATCTACGGCTCAAACGGAAACTTCAACCTCTCGGGATAGGAAACACATTCCATGCCCCACAACGGGATTCGCGTACTCACGGGACTGGTGTCCGTCGCGGTTGTCGCCGCGATCGTTGCCGTCGCTGTGGGCTTATTCCGGGGCAGCTTCACCGAAACCCTGCCGGTGACCGTGCTGTCTCCACGGGCCGGCCTGGTGATGAACCCGGACGCGAAAGTGAAGATGCACGGGGTTCAGGTGGGCAAGGTTGCCTCGATTGAGTCGCGGCCCGACGGTCAAGCCGTCCTGCACTTGGCGATGTATCCCTCTGAGATGCACCTGATTCCGGCCAATGTGCTCGTCGACCTCACCGCGCCAACGGTGTTCGGCGCCAAGTTCGTCGAGCTGGTCCCGCCGGCGGAACCATCAGCGCAGCCCCTGCATGCCGGTCAGATACTCGACAGTCAACACGTCACCGTTGAGGTCAACACGGTGTTCAAACAGCTGACATCGGTGCTGGGCACACTCGACCCCGCGAAGCTCAACGAGACCCTCGGTGCTATCTCGCAGGCACTCAGCGGGCGGGGCGAAAAGATCGGTCAGGCCTTCAGCGACCTCGACTCGTTCCTGGCGAAGTTCGATCCGTCCCTTCCCGCGCTGAGCCACGACATCGCAATGTCAGCACCGACATTCAGGGCCTACGGCGATGCGTCGGCGGATCTGGTGAAGACCCTTGAGAACTCGGTGAAGATCAGCAAGTCGATCGTCGACGAGCAACGCAACCTTGACGCATTCCTGATCAGCGCGATCGGTTTGGCCAACGTCGGCAACGACGTCCTGGGCGCCAACCGGAAGGGGCTGACGGACGTTTTCCACCTACTGGCGCCGACTACCGATCTCCTCAACGAATACGCCCCGGCGCTGACGTGCACTTTCGCCGGTGACGCGGAGTTGTCGAAGACGCCGCCGTTGCCGGAACCGAGCATCGCGATCTCAGCCAGTCTCACGTTCGGTGCCGAACGCTATCGGTATCCGCAGAACTTGCCCAAGGTTGCGGCGACAGGCGGCCCCCACTGCATGAACCTTCCCAGGATTCCCTTCAACAGCAAGGCGAAGGTTCTCATCGCAGATACCGGCTCCAACCCGGTGGTGTACGGGAATCCGCAGTTGCTGCTCAACTTCGATGGCCTCAAACAGCTCTTGTATGGCCCGATTGACGGCCCACCGCGCAATCCCGCTCAGGTTGGACAACAAGGATGAGGGGCTCACTGGGCCCGACGCTGGTCAAGTTCGGTGTCTTTGCCGTCGTGATGTCGGTGCTGACCTTGTTTTTGTTCTTCACCTTCGGCCAGTACCGCACCGGTGCAGTCACCGGCTATTCGGCGCGCTTCAACGATGCGTCACGTCTGAAGGCCGGCGACTCGGTGCGGGTCGCCGGCGTCCGGGTGGGCACCGTCAACGGTGTTGCCCTGCAGCCGGACAAAAAGGTGGTGGTGAAGTTCGACGCGGACCGGTCCGTCGTGCTGACCGACGGCACCAAGGCGGCGGTTCGTTACCTCAACCT
The DNA here is from genome assembly GCF_010727945.1 of Mycobacterium cookii. Taxonomy (NCBI): domain Bacteria; kingdom Bacillati; phylum Actinomycetota; class Actinomycetes; order Mycobacteriales; family Mycobacteriaceae; genus Mycobacterium; species Mycobacterium cookii. The sequence continues at coordinate 2,574,084 of NZ_AP022569.1, read as the reverse complement.
GGTCGGTGACCGGTACCTCGAATTGGTCGATGGCCCGGGGTCGACTCGGCGGCTGCCGGCCGGCGGGCAGATCAACGTCAGTCATACCGCGCCCGCGCTTGACCTCGATCTGCTGCTCGGAGGACTGAAACCGCTTATTCACGGCCTGAATCCGCGAGATGTCAATGCGCTCTCGTCAGCGCTGTTGGAAGTGTTCCAGGGTGAGGGCGGCACCCTGCAGTCGCTGTTCAACAAGTCGACGTCGTTCACGAATACGCTGGCCGACAACGACCAAACCATCGAGCATCTGATCGACAACCTGAACACCGTGGCGGCCACCCTGAACAAGGACGGCGGCCAATTCTCCGGGGCAATCGATCGTCTCGAGAAGCTGGTGACGGGACTGGCGAACGACCGCGACACCTTCGGTCCCGCCATCGACGCGCTGAGCAACGGCACCCTCACGTTGGCAGACCTATTGGGCAAAGCAAGGCCACCGCTGTCCGGCACCGTAGAACAGCTCAGGCGGCTGGCCCCGAACCTCGATAGCGACAAGGACCGCCTCGATGCCGCACTTCAGAAGGCGCCCAGGAACTTTCGCAAGCTGGTCCGGCTCGGCGTGTTCGGCGCGACCATCCCGTACTTCCTCTGCCAAATCACGATCCGTGGCACGGATCTGTCAGGCAAGACCGTGATTGCTCCCTGGTTCACATCCCATGAGCAGCGGTGCGAGGAACCGGAACCGGAACCGGGGAGACACTGATGCTGAAATACCGCGGAACCGGGCTGATCAAAGCTGGATTCATCGGCGCCGTCCTGATCGGGATGCTCATCCTGGTGGGCCTGTCGCCCGATCGGATTGTGGCGCTGGCGACCAACGTCCGCTACCAGGCGATGTTCTCCGAAGCCGGCGGGCTTGCCACCGGCAACGCGGTAACTGTGTCGGGAATCAAAGTTGGCACGGTGTCGGATGTGTCGTTGCACAACGGCGATGCTCTCGTCACGTTCACGATGAAAGGCAACGTTCCGCTCGGCAAGGACACCAGCGCGCACATTCGCACCGGCACTCTGCTGGGCGAACGTGTGCTGACCCTGGAGTCGGCCGGCGGCGGAACAATGCATCCGCTGGATGTCATCCCGATATCCCGGACCTCCTCGCCCTATTCGCTGACGCAGGCGGTCAGTGACTTCACGGCGTACGCCGACCAGACAAACACCGCGACCCTGAACCAGTCACTGGACACGTTGTCGGCAACTCTCAACCAAATCGCCCCACAATTGGGACCTACCTTTGACGCAGTCAGCCGGTTGTCGCAGAGCCTCAACAACCGCAACACGAGCCTGGCCGACCTGTTCAAGAGTGCCAGCGCTGTCACCGGGATCCTGTCCGAACGCAGTCAACAGGTCAACAAGCTCATTCTGAACTCCGACGATCTGCTGCAGGTCTTGGCGGGGCGGCGGAACGAGATCGTTCAACTGCTTGCGGCTACGTCGATGGTTTCCAAGCAGCTTTCCGGATTGGTGCATGACAACGAAAGTAAGTTGGCGCCGGCACTGCAAAAGCTTAATTCGGTGACTGCGGTGCTGGAAAAGAACCGCGACAACTTCGAGAAAGCAATACCCGGCCTCGCAAAATTCGAGATCACCGTGGGTGAGGCCATCTCCAGTATGTATGCCTACTCGGCGTTCGTCCCGAACTTCCTTGTCCCGCAAATCTTCCAGCCCTTCATGGATTACCTCTGGGGATTCCGCACCTTCGATACTGGGCGCGGTCCGGGATTCCCGTCGCCGGTACCGCGGTCGCTCGTCCCGCAGCTGTATAACGGCGCTCCGCTGTGCCCTGGCTGTACGTATGGCGGCCGGATCGGGGGAGGGCAATGATGTCGGTGACCTCGAGGATCTCCCGACTTCCGCGCAACAGGCTCACGTCCATCGCCGCCGTAGTCCTGGCGGGGCTTCTCGTTGCCGGTGCGGCCTTCGCGGTGCGACAGATCTTTTTCGGCCCGAACACCATCACCGCCTACTTCACGTCGGCCACCGCGATTTATCCCGGTGACCAGGTGCGGGTTTCGGGTGTCAAAGTCGGCACCATCAAATCCATTGAGCCCCAGGGTACGAAGGCGAAGATGACCTTGCACGTCGACCGCGACGTGCCTATTCCGGCTGACGCGAAAGCGGTTATCGTCACCCAGAACCTGGTGGCCGCCCGGTACGTTGAGCTCACTCCCTCCTACCGGACCAGCGGCCCGGTCATGGCTGACGGTGCGGTGATACCGGTCGAGCGCACGGCCGTTCCGGTGGAGTGGGACGAGGTCAAATCCCAATTGATGCGGTTGGCAACGGATTTGGGCCCGAACGCCAAGGTGTCGACACCGTCGATATCGCGGTTCATCGACAGCGCCGCCAACGCGCTAGAGGGTGGTAACGGCGAGAAGTTGCGCCAGACGCTGGCTCAGCTGTCCGGAGTGGCGCGGACCATCTCGAACGGCAGCGGCAACATCGTCGACATCATCAAGAATTTGCAGATCTTCGTCACCGCGCTGCGCGACAGCAACATTCAGATGGTGCAGTTCAACAACCGACTGGCCACGCTCACCAGCGTGGTCAACGACAACAAATCCGAGCTGGACGCGGCGCTGACCGACCTGTCGTCGGCGGTCGGCGAGGTGCAGCGTTTCATCGCCGGGACCCGCGATGAGGCCAGTGAGCAGATTGACCGATTGGGTAAGGCCATCCAGCCTCTCGTCGATCAGCACATGGGTCTGGAGAACATTCTGCACGGCGCGCCGACCGCGCTCAGCAACTTCTTCAACGACTACAACGCCGATACCGGAACCATCGTGGGTGGATTCGGGATCGCGGATTTCGCCAATCCCGTGCAGTCCGGTCTGCTCCTTCCGCTGCCGATTCCTGGGTGCGGACAAGTCCAAGCGATCGGGAACGTCACGTCAACCGAATCGGGCAAGCTGTGCTCGCTGTTCCTCGGGCCCGGTTTGCGGGTGCTGAACTTCAACAGCCTGCCAATCCCGATCGATCCATTCATTCAGAAGTCGGTCGACCCGGCCAACGTCGAATACAGCGAAGCGCGGCTCGCACCCGGCGGCGCGGGCCCGAAGCCTGGACCGCCGGAAACCCCGCCGGCCGTGTCTGCGTACACCGGACTGAACGGTGACTCGGCTGTACCCGGCCCGGCACCGTCGGTGCCACTGCCCCGGATACCGGGGGCGGCGATGCCGCTGCCGCCACCGCCGTCGAGACCGGAGGCCCCGCCGCCGGCGCCGAGCGTACCGGGAATGCTGCTTCCAGCCGAAGGCCCGCAACCGTGACCGCCCGGATCGCGGTGCGGCGACTGCTCGCCATCGGATGTTGCGTGATGCTGACCGGCACCGGTTGTGCCTTCCACGGCCTGAACTCGCTGCCGTTGCCCGGCGCGGTGGGCCGCGGACCAGATGCCGATACCTATCACGTTGAACTGGCGAATGTCATTACGATGGAGTCGAATTCGCCGGTGATGATCGACGACGTCGTGGTTGGCAGCGTGGGCCCGATGACGGTGAAAGACTGGCACGCAGACGTCCAGATCTCGGTCAAGCACGATCTCGCCATCCCTGCCAACGTGGAAGCCAGCATCGGTCAGACCAGCCTGTTGGGCTCCATGCACTTGGAGCTCAATCCGCCGCTAGGGCAGCCCGGTGTGGGCCGGCTGCGGCCGGGCGCCACCATCCCGCTGAGTCGATCGTCGACCTATCCCTCGACCGAGCAAACTCTGTCGTCGCTGTCGCTGATCATCAACGGTGGTGGACTGAGCCAGATCGGCGAGATCATCCACAATTTCAGCGCCGCACTGGCCGGACGTGGGGGCGCCGTTCGCGATTTGATCAATCGCTTCGACACGTTCGTGGGGACACTCGACCAACAGCGCGACAACATCGTCGCGTCCATCCAGGCACTGGATCAGCTTGGCGGCACCTTCGCGGCACAGCGCGACGTCATCACCCAGGCGCTGCGTCAGGTCCCGCCCGCGCTCGATGTGCTGATCAAGGAGCGGCCACGCCTCACGGCCGCTCTGGACGCCCTGCGCAAATTCAGCAACACCGCTACCGGGCTGATCAACGACACTCAGGCCGACCTGGTCAGAAATCTGAAGAATCTGGAGCCGACCGTCAAGGGGCTCGCCGACGTCGGACCCGACCTTGATACTGCGCTCGCGGCATTGACGGTGTTCCCGTTCACGCAGAACTTCGTCGACCGCGCCATTCGAGGCGACTACTTCAACCTGCACGTCATACTGGATCTTTCGATTCCACGGCTCAAGCAAGGCCTGTTCCTCGGGACGCACTGGGGACAACTCGGGGAACAGCAGATACCCGCGCCCGGGGACCCGCCCTACCTGCAGTACACACGTGATCCGTTGCACGGGGGCTTCGGGCCGCGGCCTGGTCCGCCGCCACCCGGCGCGCCGGCGCCACCGGCCGGGATACCGCCGGCCGGCCCACAGGCGCCGCCGCCACCTGGCCCACCAGCGCCGGGGCCTCAGCCGAATCTTCAGTTCAGCGCTCCCCTGCCGGGACCCGCCGCTGCATCGCCTCCGGGGCCAGCTGCGCCGAATGCTGCACCGCCGCAAGGGATTCCGCCGTCGGAGGGGGGCAGGTAGATGCTGACGCGCTTCGTCCGGATTCAGCTACTGATCTTCACGATCATCGGGATCATCGGCGTGGTCGCGATGGCCCTGTTCTACGTACAGGCGCCGACCCTGCTCGGTATCGGTCGGATGACTGTCACCCTCGAGCTGCCGGCGACCGGTGGTCTTTATCGGTTCTCCAACGTGACCTACCGCGGAGTGCAGGTCGGCAAGGTCACTGCCGTATCGCTTACCGCGAAGGGCGCCAAAGCGACGCTGTCGCTGGGCACTTCGCCCAAGATCCCGGCGAACCTGCAAGCCGATGTGCTGAGCGTGTCCGCGGTGGGCGAGCAATTCGTGGACTTGCGGCCACGCACCGATTCAGGGCCGTATCTGCACAACGGCTCAGTTATTGCCATGCACGACACCACGATTCCGCAAGCGGTCGGACCGATGCTCGATCAAGTGAGCGCCCTGGTCAAGAGCCTTCCCAAAAACAAGATCGGTCAACTGCTCGACGAGTCCTTCCAGGCCTTCAACGGGGCCGGATACGATTTAGGGTCACTGACCGATTCGGCGTCGCGAATCTCCGCCGACTCCAATAGCATTGTCGAGCGCACGCGCGCCCTCACCGAAGACGCACAGCCGCTGCTCAACGCGCAGGCGCAGACGACCGACTCGATCCGGCTGTGGGCGCGTAGCCTTGCCGGGATTTCGGATGTGCTGGCCAACGATGACTCCCAAGTGCGCACGGTGTTGCAAAACGGTCCCGGGGCGCTGGACGAGGCCTCGCGGCTCTTCCAGCAGATCAAGCCGACGTTGCCGCTGTTACTTGCCAACCTGACCACGATCGGGCAGATCGGCATCACCTACCACCCCTCGATTGAGCAGCTGCTAGTGCTGCTGCCGGCGGCGGTTGCCTACGAGCAGACGGCGGGCAGTACGAACTGGCCCGACGGTCAGTCCCGGGGCGACTTCGCGCTCACCGTTGACGATCCGCCGATTTGCACTGTCGGCTTCTTACCGCAAAGCCAATGGCGATCCCCGGCCGACACGAGCGATATCGACACCCCGGATGGGTTGTACTGCAAACTTCCGCAGGACTCACCGCTTGCGGTTCGCGGCGCCCGCAACTATCCGTGCATGGGGCATCCCGGAAAGCGCGCGCCCACCGTCGAAATCTGCAACAGCGACAAGCCGTACATGCCGTTGGCAATGCGCCAGCACGTGCTCGGCCCGTCTCCGCTGGATCCCAACTTGCTTGCCCAGGGCATACCACCCGACGACCGGGTCACCGCGGACAAACGAATCTTCGGCCCGATCGAGGGAACACCGCTGCCGCTGGGGGCTATCCCACGGGGAACACCCGCCGGTCCGCGGGGAGCGACTCCACCGCCGGGCACGCTGGGCGCGGCCGTACCACCGGTGCCGTCGGCGGCCAACATGTCGACGCAGGCGGCGGACTTTCCGCCGATAGCGCCACTCGACGTACCGCCGCCGGCCGCCCTGCACCGGCCGCCTGCGCCCCCGAGGCCACCGGCAGTGATCGACGGAGGCCGGCCGCAGGCGGCCCCAAGTTCGTTCGGCGGCAAGACAACTAAGCCCGTCCCGTCGGTCGCGGTCGCCACGTACGACCCGCGTACCGGTCGCTACCTCACTGCGGACGGGAAGTTTTACGAGCAGTCGGACCTGGCAGCGTCGGCGGCGCCCAAGAAGTGGCAAGACCTGCTTCCGACATAAACGAACGGCTGATCGATCGACTGCCGGTCAGCCGATCTTGTCTATTCGAATCGGCATATCGATGCTCAGCCACTGGTTCTGCCCGCAGGCGCCGCTCGGGCCGACCGTCTTGTTCCGGCCGGCCATTACCGGCGACCCGAGTTTTATGAAACCGCTGCCGTCGGGATCAACGGGATAGAAAGAGAAAGTCTGCTTTCCGGTGAACGCGGTGCCGTCTTCACACCGCTCCCAGTTCGGCACTTCACGTCTGGCGTACCACGAGGTCCCGTCAAGCATGTATAACCGGGCGCTCCAGCCCTCGTCGCTTTTCACCGTGCCGTCGCATTCCATGTAGGTCATGCACGTGGAGCTCAGCGTCCAGGTTTGCACCGTCGTCGGCTCGCCGTTGTACTGCTCGTTGTACTTGGCCCAGTTGCCGATCGACGTGACGCGGTACGTGCCGTTGAGAGCGACGTCTTCCTTCGTGTACGCCCGAGCCGTGAACGCCGGACCTACAAAGCCAACTGCACTGGTAGCCAACAGCATTGCTGTGGCGACGGTCCCAAGTGGTCGCATCGTCTGCTCCTCGACGCGCTCAATCCAACTGTGTCGGAGCCGGTGACGGCACCGGTAGCGGCGTTCTCGCCTGATGAGAATAACACCGGCACGTTCGACCTGATATGGGTTCGAATGAGAAGACGCGGAGCTTATGTCACCGGATCCAATTTCGAGATCAACCACGAGCCGCCGACCTTCGTGAGCGTTATTCGCACGGCGCTCGGGGTTATCAACGGTTGCGGCTTGTCCTTGCCTGTTGTGGTTTCGTTGAGGAAGACCAGCACGACGGCGGAGTTCTGCTCCAGTTCGGACACGGCCGCTCTCACCACCGCGGCGGTCTGCCCGAGGTGCTTTTGCTGCACCGTCGGAATGACGAACTCTTTGGTGAATTTGTCGTAGTAGGCGAGAAAGTCCCCGGTGAGATGTGACCTCGCCCTGGCGAAGTCACGATCCATGTTCTCGCTCGAGTAGGACAGCGCCGCGACGGCGCCTTCGGAGGCAGCTTGGATCGCCCGCTGGGCCGCGGCGTCATCGAGCTGTCGATCCGGACGGTACTGAAGAACGAATAGGCACGCAGCCAGTCCCACCGCCGCGATGACCGATGTCGTCAAAAGTATTGAAGCCCAGTGCGCGAGAAGGCGAGACGCCACCAGGTCGACCGCAGCCGCTCTGTCGGGACGTGGCTCGTCGACAGAAGGAGCGTCGCTGCGGACGTTCTGCGAGTCTGGATCCTCGTCGGCGATCTCCGCATCGTCGAGCGGCGACTCTGGCTCGGAATTCATTGGACGAAATCAAGTTTCGACATCTTGAGCCGATCCCCATCCCGATCGATATTGACACTGAGTCGCCAGAAGACCGGCGGCCGCGCCGACTTGTCGGGGTTGATGGTGTCGGACTTCGCGACCACCAGGACCACTGCCGAATCATCTGTCATCGACTCGACCGCTGCATCTTGCACGGTGGCCTTGGTGGTGACCTGCGCATCCTGAGCATTTTTGGCCATGTAGCTCGACGTCGCTTCCAGCTGGCTCTTGAGCGCTCCTGTTGTTTCGTCGATGCTGCGCTGGACGTTCTCCGTAGCGTGCGCGGGATCAATCGACATCATTGTTTCAATTCCCTCCCGGGCCGCGGCGACGAACTCTTCCGCGTGCTGGCGCCGCTGCACGAGCGTGCGGTGCTGCCAGACGATGTAACCGCTGGCCGTCAGTGCGGCGCAGAGCAGTACGATCGCGGAGCCGACGCCCACCGCTTTCCCGGTAGGACGACGGAGCCGCCGCGGCCACCGAAGCCTTGATCGCCGGCGAGCCGGCTTGGCTTCGACAATGTCAGCGTCGTCGGTCTGTTCGCTTGAACCGGCGTCGGCCTCTCGGCGCAATTCGGCCGCGCGTGCTCGTGCGGCCTCGGCGCGCTCCTCGGCACGAACGAGCTCTGCTTCCGCTTCCGCGAGCGCATCTGGAGCTTCGGTGGTGGGTGAGTCGGCGTCGGAGTCCGTCACTGGTCCTGGGCAATCGCCGTCGCGAGCGCACCGCTACTCACGGCTCGTTCCGGGCTACACACGGAGAATCACGTTATCACCCCAAAGTCGCTGGCCGGACCGGGTGTGGTGGCGCGCAATATCCCCGCGCTACCACCTGCATGTGATCTTCTCCGAAGAAGAGAATTTTCTTATCGCCCATGCAAAACTATTTTGGTGCGTCTCATCGTGGTGATGGTGGCTGCGCTGATCGGAGTTGGCGCGCTGATGCCGCCGACGGCTGCCGCAGGGCCGACGGTCTGCGACTACCCGGCCTGCACTCCAGGCATCGCTCCGAACATGGTGTTGGGCGCGCCGTGCGACAACACCACCTACTACGCATTCGGTGTCTCGGGCGGTTATGTGCCCGCCACCCAACCCGGACGGCTGATGTTTTGCGGCTCGCCTAGGCGATACCAGCCGCGATGGTTCCGCTCACCGCCGATGGCGGGCATCAAGGACGAAAACGCCGACTGCGGGAAGTTCTTGAATTACGTTGCGCAGGCGCCCGACGGCCTGTTCCTGATCTGCATCGCGCAGGAGGGTCACGCCTTCTGGACCCGCGCCGACACGTAAGCATTGCTGCCGCAGCGTATTTGCCCCTCAATCCTGCCGGTGCAGGAAGCCATGCAGGATCGCTTGGACGAGTTCGTCGACGATCGCTTGTTTCGGCGGTGGCTCGTTTCCGAAGTAGGTGGAGCGCAACGCCGCCATGCCGGCGATCATGGCGACGGTCGAATGGGCGGGCAGGTCGGGGTTGTTGCTGCGCAAGCCGCGGATGCGCATGCCTTCTGCGCCGATCTGACTGAGCACGTTGAGGGCTCGCCTGATGTCGGCGATGCCCGTCTCGGCGAGTTCTCCTTCGCTGAGTGCCTGGGCAGCCATGAGCGTCAACAGCAGGCCCTGGTGTTCGACGAAGAGGTCGTAAAGCTCGCCGACGAAGCGCCGGGTCAACTCTTGTTCGTCGGCGTCCTCGTGGACGACCGACTCCCACGTGCGGCCGAAATCATCGACGAATTCGGTGAACGGCAAGACCAGGGCTTCGCGAAACAACCCTGCCTTCGAGCCGAAGTTGCGGAACAGCAGGTGTTCGGTAACGCCTGCGGCCTCGGCGATTTCGCGGGTGGTAGTGCTGCGGTAGTCCTGACGGGCGAACAGGTCGCGGGCCGCGGCGAGCAGAAGCTTGCGTGGTTCACCCCGCGGCCGACGTAGCACCGGGGCCGCGGCCTCAGCCGGCTTACCGGCAACAGAACGCTGAGGCACGGGTAATCACTCCTCGACGTGGACCTGATGGTTGACTGTTCATAGGATAGTCGTCACTATCTAAAGGGATGCATTCCTCACTGGAGAGGTGTTGGGCGTGGGTGCTGTGATCATGCTAGGCACGTTGTTCGGCTTGATAGCTCTGGTATTCGGCTTGGTCCTGCGTTTCGACCCGGAAGCGCGACGCGCTTCCAGCATCGAGCGCCGCCCGTGAGCGACAAGATGACGCCATTGCTGGAAGGACAGATGTACTTCGCGTACATCTCCGGTATCGCGTTCTTCCTCATTGGTGTCTACCTCAGCTTCCGCCGCCGCCGCCTGCACCCGCTGTTGCTGTTGTGCATCTCGGCGCTGTCGTTCTCGTGGATCGAATCCCCGTATGACTGGGCGATGTATGCGCAGTTCCCGCCCGCTCTGCCGCGAATGCCGTCATGGTGGCCGCTGAACGTGACGTGGGGCGGGCTGCCGTCGTCGGTGCCGATCGGCTACATCTCCTACTTCGTACTGCCCGCGCTGACCGCCGCTGGTCTGGGGCGCTGGCTGAGCGCAAAATTCAACTGGCGCAGGCCGATCACTCTGCTCACGGTCGGCCTCGCCGTCGGCTTCTGCTGGGCGTTCGTCTTCAACGCCATCACCGGCGCTCACTTCGGCAACTTTTACTACGGCTACGTGATCCCCGGACTCGCGATCTTCGAGGGCACCAAACACCAGTACCCGCTGTATGACTCGCTGGCCATGGGCATCGAGATGATGGTCTTCACCTATCTATTGGGCCGCACCGATTCCGAGGGCCGCAACGTCATCGAGATGTGGGCCGACAGCAAGGCGAAAAACCATCTCCAGTCGGCGGTGTTGTCGATCGTCGCCGTGATCGTCGTCGGGCACGTGGTCTACGGCTCGGTGTTCGCGCCGCATCTGATCACGAAGCTGGGCGGCTGGGTGACGGCAGGACCCACCGAACAGCTCTTTCCGGGCACGCCCAATCAGCCCCGCTAGCAGAAGGCAGATCTTGAGCAATTCGACGACTGAGCTGTACTACGACCCGTTCGATCACGCCATCGACGACGACCCCTATCCGGTGTGGAAGCGGATGCGCGCCGAGGCGCCGCTGTATTTCAACGACAAGTACAACTTCTACGCGCTCAGCCGCTATGACGATGTCGGACCGGCGTTGCACGATTGGCAGACATACCGGTCCGGACACGGCACCACCGCCGATGTCTTGTTCAGCGGCATCGATATTCCGCCCGGCATTCTGCTGTGGGAAGACCCGCCCCTGCACGATCTGCATCGTCGCCTGCTATCCCGGGTGTTCACTCCGCGCCGCATGCTCGCGGTCGAGGGCATGGTCCGCGACTTGTGCTCGCGCGCACTGGATCCGCTGCGTGGCTCGGATGGATTCGACTTCGTCGGCGATCTCGGCGCGATCATGCCGATGCGGACGATCGGTTACCTGCTGGGCATCCCCGAGGAGGGTCAGCAGCAGATCCGCGAGCGAAACGACAAGAGCATCACGGTCGAATCCGGGGGCAGCCTGCTGAGCGCGACGACCCTGGAAGAGTCGATCGGCCAGTTCGCCGACTACATCGAGTGGAGAGCAAGCCATCCGTCGGACGACTTGATGACAGAACTGCTCAATGCGCAGGTCGAAGAACCAGACGGGACGATGCGCCCACTCGACCGGGGCGAGGTCATCGCCTACACGGCGATGATCGCGGGCGCGGGCGGTGAGACCACCGCGCGATTGATCGGCTTCATGGGTGAGTTGCTCGGTGAAAACCCGGATCAGAGAAGGGAATTAGTAGCTGACCCGTCGCTGATTCCGTCGGCGGTCGAGGAGACGTTGCGCTACGAGCCGCCGTCACCGGTGCAGGGGCGTTACGTCGCTCAGGACACCGAGCTCTACGGCCAGACCGTCACCGAGGGCTCGTACATGCTCTTGCTCAACGCGTCGGCCAACCGCGACGAGACGCACTTTGACGACCCGGATCGCTACGACATCCACCGCACCGGAGGGCATCTGAGCTTCGGCCAGGGTCTGCATTTCTGCCTCGGTTCGTCGCTGGCGCGGCTGGAAGCGCGGGTCGCCTTCGAAGAGGTGTTCAAACGCTGGACCGACTGGGACGTCGATTACCAGAATGCCAGCAGGGCAAGGACTTCCAGCGTACGGGGCTGGGCCCGGCTGCCCGTCAAAGTCGCATGAGCCAACTCAGGAGGAAACTATGACCGCAGGTAAGTATCGCGTCGTGGTATGGGCCACGGGCGGGATCGGGTCGATCGCCATCCGCACCATCACCAACCGTCCCGAACTCGAGCTGGTCGGGGTGTGGGTGCACTCCGACGACAAGGTCGGCAAGGATGCCGGCGAGCTGGCCAACGGCGATCCCATCGGTGTCACCGCCACCAACGACGCCGACGCGCTGATCGCCCTCAAGCCGGACTGCGTGGTCTACGCAGCCAGCGGACCCGAACGCGACGCGCTAGCGATTCCGGACTACGTGAAACTGCTGGAATCCGGGATCAACGTCGTCACCACCAGCACCACTCGACTGGTCAACCCGCACGCCTACGAACCTGCCGAGTGGCGCGAACAACTCGTCGCCGCGGCCAAACAAGGGCAGGTGTCGCTGTACGCCTCCGGGATCGAACCCGGCTTCGCCGCCGACTACCTGCCGCTCGTGCTGTCCACGCAATCGTCGTCGATCGAGAAGATCCACTCCTATGAGATCGGGCTGTACGACGACTACGGCGTGCCCGACATCATGATCAACGGACTGGGCTTCGGCCAGCCGCTGGACTACCAGCCCTGGATCTCGTTCCCCGGCGCGATCGCCGGCGAGTGGGCGGGTCAACTCCGATTGATCGGCGACGCCTTCGGGGTCGAAGTCCAAGAGGTCCGTGAGGATTTCGACCGCACCGTCACCAACGAAACCCTTGAAGTCGCGATGGGTACCGTCGAGGCGGGAACGTGTGGTGCAATCCGCATGAAAGCCATCGGCGTCGTTGACGGGCGCGAGGCAATCATCGTCGAGCACGTGACCCGGCTCGCGCACAGCGTTGCCCCGGACTGGCCGACCGGTATCGGCGACCTGTCCTACCGCGTCATGATCACCGGCGATCCCGACATCGACTGCACTTTGGCGGCAACCCTACGTGACCCCCGTCGAGCCGGTATCGGCTCGATGACGTCGGGTGCCGGCGCGATGGTGGCCACCGCGATGCGCGTCGTCAACGCAGTGCCCTATGTCGTCAACGCCGCGCCCGGCCTGCTGAGCGCCGTCGACCTCCCGTTGACCATTCCCAAGAACGTCTTTGCCACGCAACAAGTTTGAGTAGAGCGTGACTACCCGGGTCATCCAGTGGGCTACCGGCCCGGTGGGATCTGTTCAGCTCGCTCGATATCCCGATGACGTTGCCGCGGAACGCATTCGGCTGAGCTAGCGAGCCGGCTCCAGCGCGGGACGCGGCGTGAACGTGAGGTGCAGGTCGCTGAGCCCACGCAGGATGTAGGTCGGCTCGAAGGTGTAACGCCGCCCGTCGGCCGGCCCATGCTGGGTTTCGCTGATCGCGATGTCCGACATCCGGTCCAGGATCCGCTCGATCGACACGCGACCCTCGACGCGCGCCAACGGTGCACCGGGGCAGGAATGCACGCCGCGGGCGAACGCCATGTGCTCGCGGACGTTCTTGCGGTCGAGCTGGAATTCGTGCGGGCTGTCGAAGCGGCGCGGGTCACGATTGGCGGCGCCCGGCAGCACCATCACGACGGTGCCGATCGGAATGTCAACGCCGCCAACGGTGGTCGCCCTGCGGGCCAGCCGGGAGTCGCTCTTCACCGGGCTCTCCATCCGCAGCGACTCCTCGATGAAGTTGGGAATGAGGCTGCGGTCCTCACGCAGCTGCCGCTGAATCTCCGGACGGTCGCCGAGAGCCTGCAGGGCGGCCGAGAGCAGCTTCGCGGTGGTTTCCTGTCCGGCGGCGAAAAGGAAAGTCGCCGAACGACTTACCTCGATGACGTCCGGCGTCGAGCCGTCTGGGTACTTCGCCGTCGCCAACGACGTCAGCACGTCGTCGCGGGGAGCGCTGCGCCGATCTTCGATATAGGAGCAGAACTTGTCGTCGAGCCACTCCAGCGGGTTGATGCCCACCGACTCGAGATCGAGCGCGCCCACCCGCGCACCCGGACGGTCCGCGCCCAGTACGGTGCGGAACTGCTTGTGGTCTTCTTCCGGAACACCGAGCAGGTCGGCGATCACCAGCGTGGCGAACGGCTTGGAGTATTCGGAAATGAACTCGCACTCACCGTTGTCCAGAAACTCCTCGAGTTGGCGGTCGGCGAGGCGCCACATGAACTCTTCGTTTTCCTTCAGCCGGCTCGGCGTGAGCAACCGGCTCAGGATCGAACGCGCCCGGGTGTGGTCCGGCGGGTCCATGGTGACCATGTGCTCGAACATCGGGAACTGGCTGCGGTGAGCATCGATCAAGGGAGTGAGGTCATCGCCCTCGATCTCGAACGGCAGCGGTGGAAACGGACCGCCGAGCGCGACGATGTTGGAAAACGTCTCCGGATCCTTGTAGACCGCGTTCGCCTCTTCCCAGCCGGTGACCGCGACCACGTTGTGGTGCGGCAACCGCAGCACCGGGTTCTGACTACGCAGGTAATCGAAGTACGGGTGCGGATCGGGAACCAGGGACTGATCGGTGAAGAAGTCGATCGAATCGAAGTTGCTCATCTAAGCGCGCCTCCCGAGGCTGGTCTGCCCATTGATGTTTGGGCAACCGTGGTGTGGGGCGGCGGGCTGCTATGAGCCTTTGCGCCGTCCTGGACTGAGATCAACGAAAGTGCAGTAATTGCTGAGCACCTGCTTAGCATGACGCTAATGTCGTGGTCAAGGCGAGAGCGACGCCTGACATTACGATCGGCACGTTCAGCAACACATCGACGGGAGCGTGGAGCCAAGCCATGACGTCGGAGCGCAGGATCGGGGCGCCGGAAGCCAAGAACCGCGGCGTCCTGCTCGACGCTGCCGAACACCTGATGCTCGAAGAAGGCTATGCCGCAGTCACTTCGCGTCGGGTGGCGGAAAAAGCGGCGCTGAAACCACAGCTGGTCCACTACTACTTCCGCACCATGGACGACTTGTTCCTCGCGGCGTTCCGGCGTCGCGCCGAAGCGGGCCTCGAGGTGCAGGCGCAGGTGCTGCAATCCCCGCAACCGTTGTGGGCGCTGTGGCGGTTCAGCACCGATCCGGCCGCCACCGCGATCACCATGGAGTTCATCGCGGTGGCCAACCACCGCAAAGCGCTGAAGGCCGAAATCGCCTACTACGCGGAGCGCTTTCGCGAGGAGCAACGCAAAGCGCTGACGACGATCCTGGATCGTTACGACGTTGCCCGGGTGCAAATCCCGCCGTTGGTGTGGTCGGTGCTGATGACAAGCGTGTCCCGGGTGCTGGTGATCGAGCGGGCGCTCGACATGTCCGCCGGGCATGACGAGACGATCGAGATCGTCGAGAGCTATCTGCGCCATTTGGAAGGCGACCCCGAAATCTAGTCGCCTCACCAGTTACGCAGCGAACAGAGCGCGCCCTTCGGCCCATCCTGCGAGGCCTTGACGACCCCGTCGACGATCAGAGCGCAGTGAAACATCGGCGTGCCCGGTTCGGTACCGGTGCTGACCGCGACCATCGCGTACTGGTCGGGATTCGCCAGCATCACCGGCGGTGACACCCAGGGATGGCCCGGCGCGATGTCGGCCTGGACGTTGGGCGTGAACTGGTACGGGTTGTGGCTGTAGTTGGAGAACTTCCCAGGGTCCTGGTCGAGGTAGTAGATGTCGGCCCAGATCGGGCTGGCCGCCGTGATGACGTACTTGACCTCGTGCATGGGCGGGTCATCCGCCCGAGCCGGCACGGCGACCAGCGCACTCGCCGCGGACAGCGCGGCAATCGCGATCGTGCCTTTACCGATGGTTGTCATGCGCACCTCCGGCCACCCATTGACGCAGGGGCGATATCGGCATTCTCCTCGGCGGAGAACAGCATCACCATTGCCTGTCACATGACCCTAACGTCTGCCGGTGGGGGGCTTGCGCCAATGCGCAAAATTCCCGTCGAACCTGTCGCTCAGCACCTGAGGGCATTGCGGTAGCCTCGGACTGAGAATAGTATTCTCACAAACTGGTAAGGAGGATTTCATGGGCCAGCTGTCGCACCGGGAAGACGTCCCGTTTCCGATCTTTGACGCCGACAACCATCTCTACGAACCGCCGGAGGCGCTGACCAAGTTCCTGCCCAAGGAGTACAAGGACTATGTCCAGTACGTCCAGATCAACGGGCGGACCAAGATCGCGATCCGCGGCCAGATCAGCAACTACATCCCCAACCCGACCTTCGAGGTCGTCGCCCGGCCGGGTGCCTGGGAGGAGTACTTCAAATACGGCAACCCGGACGGCAAGACCAAGCGCGAACTGTTCGGTGAGCCGATGCGGGCCATCCCGGCGTTCTTCGAGCCCGGACCACGCCTGGAGGAGATGAACAAGCTGGGTCTGGACCGCACCCTGATGTTCCCGACGCTGGCCAGCCTGCTGGAGGAGCGGCTGCGCGACGACCCGGTCGCCATCCACGTCCTGGTCCACGCGCTCAACGAGTGGCTCGATGAGGTCTGGGGCTTCAACTACCAGAACCGGATCTTCACCACCCCGGTCATCACCCTGCCGATCGTCGAGAAGGCGATCGAGGAGTTGGAATGGGCGGTCAAGCGCGGTGCACGCTGCATCCTGGTCCGTCCGGCACCGGTCCCAGGCTTCCGCGGCCCGCGGTCGTTCGCGGTGCCCGAGTTTGACCCGTTCTGGGAGCGGGTCGTCGAGCACGACCTGCTGGTCGGTATGCACTCCAGCGACAGCGGCTACTCCCGCTACACCTCGGAATGGGACGGCGCCGACCAGGAGATGCTGCCGTTCCAGACCAACGCGATGGGCATCCTCAACGAGTGGCGGCCGATCCAGGACTCGGTCGGGTCGTGGGTGATCCATGGTGCGCTCTACCGCCATCCCAAGCTGAAGGTCGCGATCGTCGAGGCCGGCTCGAAGTGGATGACCCCGTTGCTCGACGGACTGGCCGAGGTCTTCCGGAAGGCCCCGGAGGCGTTCCCGAGCGACCCCGTCGAGATGGTCAAGAACCGGATCCACGTCAGCCCGTTCTTCGAGGACGGCATCGACGATCTGGTCAACCTCGTCGGCGTGGATCAGGTGTTGTACGGCTCGGACTGGCCGCATCCGGAAGGACTGGCGGAGCCGACCTTCTACGTCAACGCGCTGTCGCACCTGTCCGTGGACGACCAGGCGAAGATCATGGGCGGCAACCTGTCTCGTCTCGTCACGGTATAGCGGCCCCTGAAGATTCAAAACTGGGAGACCATCCCCGAGATGGTCTCGAGCGCAGCGGACCGCTTCGGTGACGCAGAAGCGATTGTCGACGGTCCGCTGCGCTACACCTTTCGCGACGTTGTCGACCGGATCCGCTGCGCTGCGGGAGCTTTCGCTGACCTAGGCATCGCCAAAGGCGACCGCGTCGCGCTCTGGGCACCGAACTCGGCGGAATGGATCATCGCCGCCTTCGGACTGCTCACCGCCGGGGGCGTGTTGGTGCCGGTGAACACGCGGTTCAAGCCGGAGGAAGCCGGCGACATCATCACCCGCAGCGCGGCCAAAGCTGTCCTCGTCCACAAGGGTTTCCTCGGTCAGGATTTCACCGCACCGGCCGGCATACCCGTCATCGACCTGAAGTCCGATTTCCTTTCCAGCGGCTCACCATTCGAGCGATCGGTCAGCGGCACCGATATCGCCGACATCATCTTCACCTCCGGCACCACCGGACGCCCCAAGGGCGCGATGATGAACCACTACCAGACGCTGCGGATGTACGAGGAATGGGCCACGCTCGCGGATCTGCGCGAGGGTGACCGCTACCTCCAGATCAACCCGTACTTCCACACTTTCGGCCTGAAGGCGGGCTTGATCTCCTCGTTCCTGCGTGGTGCGACGATGCTGCCACTCGCGGTGTTCGATGTCGACTCGGTGGTGAATCTCATTGACCAAGAACGCATCACAATGCTGCCCGGTCCGCCGACGATGTACCACTCGTTGCTGACGGTCTCCGATAAGACCAAGCTCGCGACGCTGCGGGCAGGGGTGACCGGTGCCGCCGACATCCCGGTCGAACTGGTGCGCCGCATCCACGACGAGCTGCCCTTCCAGACGCTGATGACCGGCTACGGCCTTACCGAAGCCGGCAACGTGACGCTGTCGCGGCCCGGAGACTCGTTCGAGGACGTGGCCACCACCGCGGGCCTGCCTTGCGAGGACGTCGAGGTGCGCATCGCCGACGACGGCGAGGTGCTGGTCCGGGGATACGGGGTGATGCAGGGCTACCTCGACGACCCCGTGGCCACCGCGAACGCGATCGACAGCGACGGCTGGCTGCACACCGGAGATCTGGGGAATTTCGACGATGCCGGTCGGCTGAGGATCGACGGGCGTAAAAAGGACATGTTCATCGTTGGCGGCTTCAATGCCTACCCTGCTGAAATCGAGGGCTTCATGCTGGAACACCCCGCGGTCGCTCAGGTCGCCGTCGTCGGTGTGCCCGACGAGCGGCTCGGGCAGGTGGGCAAGGCCTTCGTGGTGACGAAAGCGCCTGTGTCGGAGTCCGACCTGATGTCGTGGTGCCGCGAACGGATGGCTGGGTTCAAGGCCCCGCGATATGTCGAATTCCTCAGTGAGTTGCCGTTGAACGCCACTGGGAAGGTGATGAAGGACCAGCTTCGATGAGTCCAGGAGGCCCGCCTTCGCATTCGATGGTGATCGCATCGGACTACCGCGTGCCCGACCCGGACCAGGTGTGGCCACTGCTGCAGCGCCGTAGGTCCGCGCTGGCCGGCATCGGTGCGCACCATGTTCTGGTCTACACCTCGACACACGATTACGGCCGCGTGCTCGTGACGATCGGAGTGCGCAGCCGGGAACCGATCGTCGAGCTGTTGCGGTCACGGGTGTTCTTCGACTGGTTCGACGCCGTCGGCGTCGAGGACCTTCCGGCGGTGTTCGCCGGCGAGATCGTCGAACGGTTCGGATCCGTCGACGTGCCAGCCCGCACGGCGCCCGGCGTCGTCGTCGCCGCAATGGCGTCAGTAGACGATGTGGCCACGCTGACCACTGAAATCCGTGGTGCCTTGCCGAGATTCGAGGCCGCCGGCATCCGGGAGACTCGGCTGTTCCGTGCTTTCGACGATGGTCACGAGGTGATGATCCTGCAGGAACTCGACGACGAGGACCGCGCGCGGCAGTGGATCGAAAATCCCGACCACGCCGCCCCGTGGATAGCGGGTGCCGGCAGGGGCGCCTATCCACCGGTGTTCGTCGGCACGTTCTCCGACATGATGCGCATCGAAGAATGAACGGGCCGTTCGGTGTTCGTCTGCTTGTGTAACGGCATCACCAGCCAGGTGGTGGCCGATGCCATCGCCGGCGGCGCGTCGACGACCAAGGAGATTTCGAAAGCCTGCGGGGCGGGCGCCGAGTGTGGCCGGTGCCGGCGCACCCTGCGACTGCTGCTCGGCGCGCAGGGTGGCGACCGGAAGCGCCTGCGCCTCTAGCGCTTAGCGGCGCGGGCTGCCGTCCGCGGAGGTGGGCGCGACGAGTTGGGTCAACAGGTCGGGGATGTCGAGTCGCGGCACGACCGCCTCGATCAACACCATCCGGTCGCGGTGATCGGCCGCCGCGACGAACGCGTCGTCGAGTTCGCCGTAGTTCTCGGCGCGGAAGAAGAGATGGTTGGTCACGCCGAGCGCGGTGGGAATGTCGGCCCAGCGCCACGCGACGATGTCGTTGTAGGGCGCTGTTTTTCCGTGAATCATCCGCTCGATGGTGTAACCGTCGTTGTTGACCAGGACGATCACCGGCGACAGTCCCTCGCGCGAAAAGGTGCCCAGCTCTTGAACGGTCAGCTGGGCGGCGCCGTCGCCGATCAGCAGCACCGGCCTGCGATCGCGTTCGGCAAGTCCCGCGCCGAGGGTGGCCGGCAGCGTGTATCCGATCGACCCCCACAACGGCTGGCCGATGAACGTCACGCCCTGGGGTAGCCGGTGGGTGGCCATGCCGTAAAACGAGGTGCCCTGATCGGCGAGGACGATGTTGCCGGGGGTGAGCGCGTCACAGAACCTGTCCCACAACACTTTTTGGCTCAGCGGTAGGTCGCGGTCGGGCTTGCTCGGTTGCACCTGGTGGGACGGCGACGTGACCGCCGGCGACTTGACACCCCGCTTGGTGAGAATCGAGGTGACAGCATCCAGCGCGGCTCCCATCTCCAGCGGCGCGAACACCAGGTTGCCGACCGTGCTCTGCTGTACCCCGACGTCGATGGTCCTGGCGGGATCGATGCGCTGACTGAAGAAGCCACTGACCATGTCGGTGAACACCACGCCCGCGGTCACCAGCACGGGCGCGTCCTCGATCGCACGACGGACCGGTTCGGCGCTCGCCGCGCCCGCATAGATGCCCAGAAATTCCGGTGCACTCTCGTCGACCAGGCTCTTGCCCCACGTAAGCGTGGCGTGTGGGACCACGTCGGCTGCCAGCAGCGCCTCGAGCTTGTCGACGGTGTTGAGGCGGTGCACCAACAGGTCGGCCAGCACGGTCAGCTGCTGGTCGGCGATGAGTTCGGCTGCGGCATCGGCGAATTGCGCCAACGCCCGCGGGCTGGTGCCGCCGGTATATCGGGGCAGCGGGGCGGTCGGGGGTTCGGTTTCGAAGCGGGCCACATCGGTGGGCAACAGCAGATACCCGGGCCGTCGCTGTTCGCGTACTTCGCTGAGCACCCGGTCGATCTCCCTGGTCGCCGTCGCCGGCATGAGATTGGCCTGGGCACAGGTGATTTCCCGGCTGACGCGCAGGAAGTGCTCGAAGTCGCCGTCGCCCAGCGAATGATGCAGGGCCCGGCGGGTGCCCTGCGCGTCTTTCGACGGCCCGCCGACGATGTGCACCACCGGCACGTGCTCGGCGTAGCTACCCGCGATCGCGTTCGCCGCCGACAGCTCGCCGACCCCGAATGTGGTTACCACAGCTGATAATCCACGCAGCCGGCCATAGCCGTCGGCGGCGTATCCGGCGTTCAGCTCGTTGGCGTTGCCGACCCATCGCAGCTGCGGGTGCGCCACGATGTGGTCCAGGAATTCCAGGTTGTAGTCACCGGGCACGCCGAATACTTCGGTGACACCGAGTTCGGCCAGGCGGTCCAGCAGGTAATCGCCGACGGTGTAGGACGGGTCATTCACGAGGACGACGGTACGCGTCTGCGGTCGAAAACGCCGTCCGCGCGGCGTCGCCTCGCTATCGTCCGGACATGGCAATCAACGAAACCCGCGAAATCGTCATCGAGGCCAGCCCGGAGGAGATCCTGGACGTCATCGGCGATCTGGACACCGTGACCGAATGGTCGCCGCCGCATCAGAGCGCCGAAGTGCTCGAGAAGGACAAGAACGGGCGCCCGCTCAAAGTGAAGATGAAGGTGAAGGCGGCGGGCATCACCGACGAACAAGTGGTGGCCTACACGTGGAGCAAGAACAAGGTCAGCTGGACGCTGATCAGCTCCGGTCAGCAACGCTCGCAGGACGCGTCGTACACGCTGACGCCCGACGGTGACAACACCAAAGTCACCTTCGAACTCAGCGTCGACCCGGTGGTGCCGCTGCCCGGTTTCGTCCTCAAGCGCGCCATCAAAGGAACGGTCGACACCGGGACCAAGGGTCTGCGCGACCGGGTGCTGGAACTCAAGAAGGGCGACGCTTGACCGGCCCCCTGGACGGGGTGCGGGTGATCGAACTCGGCGGCATCGGACCGGGCCCGCACGCGGGGATGGTGCTCGCGGACCTGGGCGCCGACGTGGTGCGGGTACGCCGGCCCGGCGTGGCGATCGCGAGCGCGGCGAAGCCGGGTGAAGCGGGTCGCCACCGAACGACACTGACGATGCCCGCCGAGGATCGCGACCTGCTGCACCGCGGCAAGCGAACCGTGGACTTGGACGTCAAGGCCGACCCGAAGTCGCTGCTGGATCTGGCCGCGAAGGCCGACGTGCTGCTGGACTGCTTTCGCCCCGGGACCTGCGAGCGACTCGGCATCGGCCCGGACGACTGCGCGGCGGTCAACCCGCGGCTGATCTTTGCGCGCATCACCGGATGGGGACAGGACGGGCCGCGGGCCAGGACCGCAGGCCACGACATCAACTACCTGTCGCAGACCGGGGCGCTGTCGGCGCTCGGTCATCGTGACCGGCCGCCGATGCCGCCGCTGAATCTGGTCGCCGACTTCGGCGGCGGTTCGATGTTCGTTCTGTTGGGCATCGTGGCCGCGCTGTACGAGCGGGAGCGGTCGGGCAAGGGTCAGGTGATCGACGCCGCGATGGTCGACGGCGTCAGCGTGCTGGCCCAGATGATGTGGACGATGAAGTCGACCGGCGCGCTGCGCGACCAGCGCGAAGCGTTTCTGCTCGACGGCGGCGCACCGTTCTACCGCTGCTATGAGACCGCCGATCGCAAGTACATGGCCGTCGGCGCTATCGAGCCGCAGTTCTTCGCCCAGCTGCTCGCCGGAGTGGGCCTGGCGGCCGACGAGGTGCCCGGCCAATTCGAAATTGGTTCGTACCCAGAGATGTTCGAAGTCTTCACCGAGCGATTCGCGAGCAAGACGCGCGACGAGTGGGCGAGCGTCTTCGACGGTACCGACGCGTGCGTCACGCCGGTTTTGACGTGGAGTGAAGCCGCCGCCGACCCCCATCTCACCGCGCGGGCGACGGTGATCAACACGGGCGGAGTCGACCAGGCCGCACCGGCGCCACGGTTCTCCCGCACACCGCCCGGACCGGTTGGGTCGCCGCCGGCCGCCGCTACCCCGCTCGACGAAATCGGCTGGTAATTCCGCAGTTGCCGATGGAAAGCGGACCGCGTTGCTAGCTTGAGTGACAGTGGCTGTTCGAGCATCTCGAGAGATCGTCATCGACGCGCCGCCGGGGGTCATCCTGGAGGCGTTGGCCGACGTCGGGTCGTTGTCGTCGTGGTCGCCGGTGCACAAGCGGATTCAGGTGCTGGACTGGTATTCCGACGGTCGGCCCCATCACGTGAAGGCCACCATCAAGATCTTCGGATTGGTGGACAACGAGATCCTGGAGTACCACTGGGGGCCCAACTGGGTGGTCTGGGATGCCGCCGACACATTCCAGCAGCGCGGGCAACATGTGGAGTACAACCTGCACCCGGTCGGTGTGGACAAGACCCGGGTGCGTTTCGACATCACCGTTGAGCCGGCGGGGCCGGTGCCGGCGTTCGTCGTGCGGCGGGCCAGTGAGATCGTGCTCGACGCCGCGACCAAGGGGTTGCGGGACCAGGTGATGGCCGCCCGGGGATCCGAGTCGTCGACATAGCGATCGCGTCGAGTTAAACGGTGGCCCAGCGGTGGGCAGCACTGGCACGGTAGGACCTCGTGCGGGTGTGGCTGAGCGGCTAGGCAGCGGCCTGCAAAGCCGTATACACGGGTTCGAATCCCGTCACTCGCTCCACGGGCTCAGCTTGAGCAGGAGAGCAAATCCTGGAAGGCGTGCTCCATGCATTCGGCGTATGTCGCAGGGTCGGGCAGCGCGTCGCGATCCGCGGTGGCGCCGATCGACAAGATGCCGTTGTAGCTCGCCACGACGTGGATGAGGTTCAAGCCACCGATCAGCGGCCCGAGGCCGGCGGCGCGGAGCAACCGCGCGCCGGCGAAGAAGATCGGCTCGGTAGGTCCTGGCACGTTGGTCACGGTCGTGTTGGCGACGGTCGGGCCGGAGAACGGAAGCACGCTCGCCGCTTTCGCCGCCACACCGAGCAACGAGGTCGGCACCGTTCCGATCAGCTCGACGAGTTGAGTCCTCGTCGACTGATCGGACTCCGAACGGCTGCCCGCCGTCGACGCGGCGATTGCGGCCAGTCGCTCGAGCGGGTCGGCGATATCGGTACCGAGCGTCTGCAGCCGACCGAACAACATGTTGCCCTTGCCGCCGCTGTTGCCCGCATCGCGCAGCGAGATCGGACAGGCCGCGACGAGTGAGTCGTCGGGAAGTTCGCCGTGGCCGTCCAGATATCGGCGAAGGGTTCCTCCCACGTAGGCGAGTGCGACGTCGTTGACCGTCGAACCGGGCACCCGCGCCTTGATCCGCTTGAAGTCGGCGAGGTCGTGGAACCGGGCCTCGAAAACACGGTGCGGTGACACCGTTTCGTTGAAACGGGTCGTCGGGGGAAACGACGGTGCGCCGGCCTCGGCGACCCTGGACACTCCACGGACCAGCTGGCCGGGCAGACCCGCCAAGCCGCGCACGACCTTGGGGGCGCTCGACGCGAGCACCGTGCCCGCCCGCACCGGATAGAGCGCCGCCTTGATCATGCTGTGCGACAACAAGTTTGCGGTCGTCGGCAACGGGGCGGGCTGCCAGGGGCGGTCCGGCGCCGCCGGGCGTGGGCCATCCGCGGCGAGGTCGTGCATCGCGGCGATCATCTGCACGCTGGCCATGCCATCGACCGCACAGTGATGCAGTTTGAGCGCCATCGCGAACGAGCCCTTCGGCACTCCCGGAATGGAATTCAGCCCTTCGATGACGGTGATCTCCCACGGCGGACGTCGCAGGTCGATCTGTCGGGCGTGCAGCCGTGCGACCTGAATGCACAGCTGCCGCCAGTCACCGGGCTGAGGCAGCCCGATGTGGCGGACGTGATATTCGAGATCGAAGCTGGGATCGTCCACCCAGTACGGTCGGTCGAAGCCGCCCGGCACCTCAATCAGCCGCCGCCGGAAGACGTCCGCGAGGTGCAGCCGCGCGTCGAGTTCTTCGAGGATCCCTTTGAAGGTGACCTTGCCGCCCGGGGCGGTCGAGGGGTCGTAGATCAGCAGCATCTGGATCTGCAGCGGGGTGGCAGACGTTTCCGCGCGCAGCATCATGTCGTCGGTCCAACTCAGCTGCTGCATTTTCCCAACACTAGGCTCCGCGAACGCGGTTGCGTTGCTAGTTTGCTAGTAGTGGCCGTACAAGCATCGCGAGAGGTCGTCATCGATGCGCCGCCGGAAGTCATCCTGCAGGCGCTGGCTGACGTCGGCTCGGTCCCGTCATGGTCGTCGGTGCACCGCAGGGCCGAAGTCATCGACTCCTATCCCGACGGCCGTCCGCATCATGTGAAGGTAACCGTCCGGGTGTCCGGCATCGTCGACACCGAAGTGCTCGAATACCACTGGGGCCCGGACTGGCTGGTGTGGGACGCCGACAAGACTGTGCAGCAGCATGCTCAGCACGTCGAGTACACGCTGCAGCGCGAGACCGAGGACAAGACGCGGGTGCGCTTCGAGATCACGCTGGAGCCGTCGGTGCCGATACCGGAATTCCTGGTTAACCGGGCGCGCAAGAAAGTTCTCTACGCGGCCACCGAAGGACTGCGACGGCGGGTCATGGAAGCCGCCGGCTCGGATCGGTCGACATAATCGGTTCGTCGCGCAGCCGGCCGAGCCGGCGGATCGCTTCGTCGATGGTGTCCTCACGCTTGCAGAATGTGAAGCGCACCAGGTGATTCCACCGATTCCAGTCCTCCGCGGCGGGATCGCAGAACGCCGTGAGCGGGATCGCGGCCACCCCGACCTGCTCGGGCAACGCCGCGCAGAATGCGGTGCTGTCGTCGTAGCCCAGTGGACGCGGATCGGCGCACACGAAGTAGGTGCCCGCGCTGTCGTGCACCCGGAAGCCGACCTCGGTCAGACCGCTCGTCAGCCGATCCCGCCTGTGCTGCAATGACTTTCGCAGCCCGGCCACCCAGGCGTCCTCGGTGTTGAGCGCGTCGGCCACCGCCCGCTGAAAGGGTGCGCCGCCGACGTAAGTCAGATACTGCTTGGCGGCCCGCACCCCGTGCAGGAGTTCAGCGGGTCCGCACGCCCAGCCGATCTTCCAGCCGGTGCAGTTGAACATCTTCGCCGCGCTCGAGATCGTGACGGTGCGTTCGGCCATCCCGTCGAAACTGGCCAGCGGAATGTGCCGGTGATCGTCGAATACCAGGTGCTCGTAGACCTCGTCGGTGATCACCAGCAGGTCGGCGTCGACCGCGATCTCGGCGATCGCGGCCAGCTCGTCCTCACTGAGCACGGTGCCGGTGGGGTTGTGTGGGGAGTTCAGCATCAGCGCCCGGGTGCGTGGGGTCACCGCACGGCGTATCGAATCGACGTCCAGCGCGAAGCCGCGGCCGTGCGGCACCAGCGGCGCGACCACCCGCTGCGCGCCGGCCATCGCCACCACCGGCGAATAGGAGTCGTAGAACGGCTGGATCAGGATCACCTCGGAGCCGGGTTCGACCAGGCCGAGCACCGCCGACGCGATGGCTTCGGTGGCCCCGACCGTCACCAGCACTTCGGCCGCCGGGTCGTAGTCGATCCCGTAGGTCCGTTTGCGTTGGGCGGCGACCGCCTCGCGCAGCGCCGGGATGCCGATTCCCGGCGGGTACTGGTTGACGCCCTCGGCGATGGCATCCTGGGCAGCCTTGAGCATCGCGGGCGGCCCGTCTTCGTCGGGGAACCCCTGGCCGAGGTTGACCGCGCCGACCCGGGCCGCCAGCGCCGACATTTCGGCGAACACCGTGGTTGCGTACGGTCGCAGTCGCGACACCGTCATGGGTTCTCAGGGTAAAGCGTGCATCTGCCGGCAGACGGTCCAGCACTCCCAACCAACAGGTTGGCCGGGCACTTTGTTACGGTGGCGCCCAGAGGACTAGCGTCGCAAGCATCCGATACCCGATTTTCGAAGAGGAATCAGCCATGTCCGAAGAAGCCTTCATCTACGAGGCCATCCGCACGCCACGCGGCAAGCAGCGCAACGGCTCGCTGAACGAGGTCAAGCCGCTGAACCTGGTCGTCGGCCTGGTCGACGAGCTGCGCAGGCGGTTCCCCGACCTCGACGAGACCCTGATCAGCGACATGATCCTGGGCGTGGTGTCGCCGGTCGGCGATCAGGGTGGCGACATCGCCCGCACCGCGGTGCTGGCCGCCGGACTGCCGGAGACCACCGGTGGCGTGCAGCTGAACCGGTTCTGCGCCTCGGGCTTGGAGGCGGTCAACACCGCCGCGCAGAAGGTGCGCTCCGGCTGGGACGACCTGGTGCTGGCCGGCGGTGTCGAGTCGATGAGCCGCGTGCCGATGGGTTCCGACGGCGGCGCCTGGGCGACCGACCCGGAGACCAACTACCGGATCGGCTTCGTGCCGCAGGGCATCGGCGCCGACCTGATCGCCACCATCGAGGGCTTTTCCCGTGAGGACGTCGACGCGTACGCGCTGCGTTCGCAGGAGAAGGCCGCGGCGGCCTGGTCGGGCGGCTACTTCGCGAAATCGGTTGTGCCGGTCCGCGACCAGAATGGACTGCTCATCCTCGACCACGACGAGCACATGCGGCCCGAGACCACGCTGGAAGGTCTGGGCAAGCTGAAGACCGCGTTCGACGGCATCGGTGAGATGGGCGGATTCGACGACGTCGCGCTGACGAAGTACCACGCCGTCGAGAAGATCAACCACGTCCACACCGGCGGCAACAGCTCCGGCATCGTCGACGGTGCCGCGCTGGTGCTGGTCGGCAGCGAGTCGGCGGGCAAGTCGCAGGGCCTGACCCCGCGGGCCCGCATCGTGGCCACCGCCACCAGCGGCGCCGACCCGGTCATCATGCTGACCGGCCCGACCCCGGCCACCCGCAAGGTGCTGGACCGCGCCGGCCTGACGGTCGACGACATCGACCTGTTCGAGCTCAACGAGGCCTTCGCCTCGGTGGTGCTGAAGTTCCAGAAGGACCTCAACATCCCCGACGAGAAGCTCAACGTCAACGGCGGCGCCATCGCGATGGGCCACCCGCTGGGCGCCACCGGCGCCATGATCACCGGCACCATGGTCGACGAACTCGAGCGCCGCAACGCACGACGCGCGCTCATCACACTGTGCATCGGCGGCGGCATGGGTGTCGCCACCATCATCGAGCGGGTTTAAGGGTTAAGGAACAAAAGCCATGGCAGAGAACACCATTCAGTGGGACAAGGACGCCGACGGCATCGTCACGCTGATACTCGACGACCCGACCGGCTCGGCGAACGTGATGAACGAGCACTACGCCGAGTCGATGCACAACGCGGTGGAAAAGCTTGTCGCCGAGAAGGATTCGATCACCGGGGTGGTCATCACCAGCGCAAAGAAGACCTTCTTCGCGGGCGGTGACCTCAAGGGCATGATCAAGCTCGGCCCGGAGAACGCCGGTGAGGCGTTCGACACAGTCGAGTCGGTCAAGCGTGACCTGCGGGCGCTGGAGACGCTGGGCAAGCCGGTGGTGGCCGCCATCAACGGCGCCGCGCTCGGCGGTGGCCTGGAGATCGCGCTGGCCTGTCACCACCGGATCGCCGCGGACGTCAAGGGTTTGGTCGTCGGTCTTCCCGAGGTGACGTTGGGCCTGCTGCCGGGCGGCGGCGGGGTGACCCGCACCGTGCGGATGTTCGGCATTCAGAACGCGTTCATGAACATCCTGTCGCAGGGCACCCGGTTCAAGGCCGACAAGGCCAAGGAGACCGGCCTGGTCGACGAGATCGTCGGCTCGGTCGAGGAGTTGGTGCCCGCCGCCAAGGCGTGGATCAAGGCCAACCCGGATTCACACACCCAGCCGTGGGATGTCAAGGGCTACAAGATGCCTGGCGGTACTCCGTCCAGCCCCGCGCTGGCCGGCATCCTGCCCTCCTTCCCGGCGCTGCTGAAGAAGCAACTCAAGGGTGCGCCGATGCCGGCACCGCGGGCCATCCTGGACGCGGCCGTCGAGGGTGCGCAGGTCGACTTCGACACCGCGAGCCGCATCGAGAGCCGGTACTTCACCCAGCTGGTCACCGGCCAGGTCGCCAAGAACATGATCCAGGCGTTCTTCCTCGACCTGCAGCACATCAACGGTGGTGGATCGCGCCCCGACGGCATCGAGCCGGTCAAGATCAACAAGATCGGTGTGCTCGGCGCGGGCATGATGGGCGCCGGTATCGCTTACGTCTCGGCGAAGGCCGGATACGAGGTGGTGCTCAAGGACGTCGAGATCGCGGCCGCAGAGAAGGGCAAGGCGTACTCGGAAAAGCTTGAAGCCAAAGCACTTCAACGTGGCAAGACCACCGAAGAGAAATCCAAGGCGCTGCTGGACCGGATCACCCCGTCCGCCGACCCGGCCGACTTCAAGGGCGTCGACTTCGTGATCGAGGCGGTGTTCGAGAACCAGGACCTCAAGCACAAGGTGTTCCAGGAGATCGAGGACATCGTCGAGCCCAACGCGTTGCTCGGCTCCAACACCTCGACGCTGCCGATCACCGGTCTGGCGACCGGCGTGAAGCGCCAGGAGGACTTCATTGGGATCCACTTCTTCTCGCCGGTCGACAAGATGCCGCTGGTGGAGATCATCAAGGGCGAGAAGACTTCTGACGAGGCGCTGGCCCGGGTGTTCGACTACACCCTGGCGATCGGCAAGACCCCGATCGTGGTCAACGACAGCCGCGGGTTCTTCACCTCTCGGGTGATCGGCACCTTCGTCAACGAGGCGCTCGCGATGCTCGGCGAGGGCGTGGAGCCGGCCAGCATCGAGCACGCCGGTTCCCAGGCCGGGTACCCGGCGCCGCCGCTGCAGCTGTCCGACGAGCTCAACCTGGAGCTGATGCACAAGATCGCGGCCGCCAGTCGCAAGGGCATCGAAGACGCCGGCGGCAAGTACGAGCCGCACCCCGCCGAGGCTGTCGTCGAGAAGATGATCGAGATCGGCCGCCCGTCGCGGTTGAAGGGCGCCGGCTTCTATGAGTACGTCGACGGCAAGCGCACCCGCCTGTGGCCGGGTCTGCACGAGACGTTCAAGTCGGGTTCGACCGAGCTGCCGTTGCAGGACATGGTCGATCGGATGCTGTTCGCCGAGGCGCTGGAAACCCAGAAGTGCCTCGACGAGGGCGTGCTCACGTCGACC
Source organism: Mycobacterium cookii (assembly GCF_010727945.1). Taxonomy (NCBI): domain Bacteria; kingdom Bacillati; phylum Actinomycetota; class Actinomycetes; order Mycobacteriales; family Mycobacteriaceae; genus Mycobacterium; species Mycobacterium cookii. Next base: position 2,544,368 of record NZ_AP022569.1, on the reverse strand, counting down.
GCTGACGCCAACATCGGCTCGATCATGGGCATCGGGTTCCCGCCGTACACCGGTGGTAGCGCGCAGTTCATCGTCGGCTACGAAGGTGCGCACGGTGTCGGCAAGGAAGCCTTCGTCGCGCGGGCTCGCGAGCTGGCCGCCAGGTACGGCGACCGGTTCCTGCCGCCGGCCTCGCTGACCTAGCCGGAGCGCTGGAAGAGGTAGTACCGCGTCGGGGTCTGCTCGGCGTCGAGTTCCCGTTCGGAGCCGGTCGACAGCAATGTCCAACCGGGGGCGAACCGTCGTTTCATCTCGGCCGGTTCTACGCCGCGTACGCCGAACCGGCCGCCGGGAACGAACGCGGTAATGAGCAGCCGTGCTTGTGCTACTGCGACGGCGGTGACCTCGTTGACGTACGCGTCGCGGTCGGCGTCGCTCATGTTGTGCAGGCAGCCGTTGTCCACGATTAGCTCGAAGTTGTCGCCGAGTCCGGCCGAGCTCAAGTGGGTGACGTCGGCGCCGGCGAAATTGACGGTGGCGCCCCTGGCGTCCGCCTTGGCTCGCGCCTTGTCCAACGCCTGCTTGACGTAGTCGACCGCAGTGACCTGCCAGCCATGCTCGGCCAAATAGATCGAGCAGTCGCCGGTGCCGCACCCGAGTTCGAGTGCGTTGCCCGGCGGCAGGGCGTCGCTGCCTTCGATCAGGTTGCGCAGGCTCTGGGCCAGCGGGTGGCCGTCCCAGGGCGTGAAGCCAAGTCGGTAGAAAATCCGAAACAGTGTCTGCTTGGAGCCCAGCAGGTCAACTTTCATGGGTGTGCTGCCAAACCTCGGTGTAGTCAGGCACCCGCATCGAGTCGTACATCCGCACTCCTTTGCTGTTGAATTTCGCGACCGTTCTGGTGATCGATGCAGGCAGCAACGAGACCAGCCGGAGGGCCTGCGTCACCGCCCACACCGCGGTAGCCGAGCCCGGGACGAGACTCTTGGCGGCCCCGCGCGCAAAGGCGCGACTCCGCAGGACGGGTTCGCGCATTTCTCGCTCATAGGCCGCGAACGCCCGGCCGAGGTCGCCGTGCGCCCGGGCCAGCTCGCCGGCGAGCACATAGGCGCCGAGCACCGCGAGGCTGGTGCTGCCGCCCACCGCGGGCCCGGGACAGTACCCGGCGTCGCCGACCAGCGTCACCCGTCCGCTCGACCAGGCGTCGAGTTGTAACTGGGTGATGGAGTCGAAGTAAAACGACGGCGTCCGATCGAGCTCGTCCAGCCACCGATCCACCTGCGGATCCATCCCCGTGAATGTGGCGCGCAGTAGTTCCTTCTGCCGCAGAACATCTCGGTGGTGGTAGTGAAGTTCCTGCTTGCTGCCGAACATGAACAGCGCGCGCGCATCCGTCAGATGCTCGGCGCTGTAGATCCCTGCGAGGCGACCGGCGCCGACGTGCAGGACCATCTCCCCCTGATCGGCCAGTGCTTTCGGCGCCGACACCACCGCCAGATAGCCACCGATGAACCGGGTGAGCCCCGCCTCCTCGCCGAAGGTCAGGCGCCGCACGTTCGAGTGCAATCCGTCGGCGCCGACTATGACGTCGAAGCCGCGTGGCGGCGCGTGTTCGAAGGTCACCTCGCCGTCGGGGGATATTGCCGCGATCGAGTCGCCGAACAGGTACTCGACGTCGTCGCGGCCGGCGTCGTAGTAGACCTCGCTGAGGTCGTCACGCATGATTTCAACGTGCCGATCCGACGCCGCACCAACGATTTTCGTGAGATCGATACGCGCTGGACGGCGCCTGCCCTCCCGATACAGCCGCAGTGTGTCTGTTCCCGTTGCGAGCGCCTCGATGCGCGGCAACACGCCCATCTTCTCCGAGATCTCCATCGATGGCCGGAACAGGTCGACGGCATGGCCGCCGGTTTTGCGTAAGGTCGGGGCGCGCTCGACGACGGTCACGGTAAAACCACGCCGGGTTAGCCAGTAGGCCAGCACGGGCCCGGCGATGCTGGCGCCCGATATGAGGATCCGCATCTCGCACCTCCGCGGTCAACGTTAGAAGCCTCGGCGGGCGGATACCACTGCGGTGGTCGGCACCTTTTTGCCCGCCTCTCAGCGACAACGGCGGTCCGCAGGGCCAGCACGCGTTGGTGAATCCGGTATTCGGTCGAACGCGGAATGTAGGCGGGGCCGTAGCGGCCGCGGCCGAGTCGGTGCACCCGCCCGTGCTCGATCTCCCAGCGCAACGCGTCGGAGACCGCTTTCGATGGCCGACCACGAAGGCAAAAGCCGTGGTAATCAAGGGCATCGATTAGCTCGACCACCGTCGCCGGGCCGTGCAGAGCCAAGTGCAGGGTGAGCACGTAACGCAGATCGGTGCCTCGAAGATCCATCGCCGCACCGTCGCACGCCGGTCCGACACCGCGCGTGGTTGTCGCTGAGAGGCGGGCAAAAAGAGTGTCAGGTCAGCGCCGCCGCGAGCCGGCGCCACTCCTCGCGTGGATAGGCCTTGGCGTCGCTGAGCAGTACCTGGACGCACACGTGGTCAGCGCCGGCCTGTCGATGTTCGTCGACCCTGCGCAGGATCGCCGATTCATCGCCCCAGGCGATGATCGCGTCCAACAGGCGATCGCTGACCTGCGCCACATCGTCTTCGGTGAAGCCGATGCGCAGCATGTTGTTGGCATAGTTCGGCATTGCCAAGTACGAGCGCAGCCAGCCGGCGCCGATCTCGCGGGCCTCGTCGGCATCGTCGGTGAGGATCACCGTCTGCTCGGGGAGCAGCAGCGGACCCTCACCCAAAGTCGAACGGGCAGAGGCGGTGTGGTCCGGGGTCACCAGATACGGGTGGGCACCGCCCGCGCGGTGCGCGGACAGCGACAGCATCTTGGGACCGAGCGCGGCCAGCACACGACGGTCGACGGGCACCGGTTGCTCGGTGGCATCGATGCCGTCCAGGAACGACTCCGTGGCCGCCAACGGCTTGCGGTATCGCCCCGGCTCACGGGCGTCGATCAGCGGCGCGTGGCTCACCCCGATACCCAGCAGGAAACGATCGCCATGAGCGCCGGTCAGCCGCGCATACGACGACGCCACGTCCTCCGGCGAGTGCATCCAAAGATTCAGGATGCCGGTGGCGATCACCGTCCGACTGGTGGCCGCAAGCAGGCTCTCCACCGCATCGAACACCTTGCCGCCGACGTCGGGAATCCACAGCGCTGGATAGCCCAGCTCGTCCAATTCGGCTGCGGCCTCGGCGGATTCCGCCGGGTCGCCGTAACGCAGCTGGCTGCTCCAAATACCCACACCGGAAAGTCGCATACGGTTCATGTTGCCAGACTCCAGGGCCGTTTCCGGGCCCGGCTAGAGTCCCACAATATGCAGTTCGGATTCTTCATCCCGCAGGGCTGGCGTCTCGATCTCGTCGGCATCGACACCAAAGAACACTGGGCGGTGATGCGCGACCTTGCCGAATACGCGGACCACAGCGCGTGGGATTCGGTGTGGGTCTACGACCACTTCCACACAGTGCCGATGCCGACCAGCGAAGCCACCCACGAGGCGTGGTCGTTGATGTCGGCCTACGCGGCGACCACATCGCGGGTCAAGCTCGGCCAGATGTGCACGGCGATGAGCTACCGCAATCCGGCCTACCTCGCCAAGGTCGCGGCGACCGCCGACATCATCTCCGGTGGCCGCATCCAAATGGGCATCGGCGGCGGCTGGTACGAACACGAGTGGCGCGCGTACGGATACGGTTTTCCGTCGGCCGGCGCGCGGCTGGGACGACTCGACGAGGGCGTCCAGATCATGCGCGATGCGTGGCGCGACGGGAAGGTCAGCTTCGCGGGTAAGCATTACCAGGTCGACGGCGCGATAGTGTCACCGAAACCGCTGCAGCACAACGGGATTCCGCTGTGGATCGCGGGCGGAGGTGAGCAGAAGACGCTGCGCATCGCGGCAAAGTACGCGCAGTACACCAACTTCACCGGCGAACCCGAAGGCTTCGCCCACAAGTCCGAAGTCCTCGCCGGGCACTGCCGCGACGTGGGCACCGACTACGACGCCATTGTCCGCTCGGTGAACGTCAACGCGGTTGTCGGCACCGACGAGAACGACGTCAACGACCGCATGCGGCGCATCCGCGACCGACTTGTCGGCTCCGTTCCGGAGTCGGCGGCCGACGCGATGCTCGGCGGAACCAGCGGACCCGATTCGGCCGTCGGCACACCCGAGCAGGCGGTCGAGCGGCTGCAGCGGTTGCGTGACCTCGGCTGCGAATATGTGATCTGCTACTTCCCGGAGGCCGCCTACGACCGGTCCGGGGTGGAACTCTTTGAGCGCGAGGTGATTCCGGCGCTGAGCTAGACGTCGCTGGTGTTGTAACGGATCTTGACCGGCGGGGCGGCCAACAGCGGAGGAAGCTGGGTGATCTTGCCCGGGCCCGCCCGAAAGGCGCGGTAGGCTTCGTCGGCCTCGACCGACTCCCAGAGTTCGTAGATCAGCCAGTGCGCTTCGTCGTCTTCGTCGATGAGCACGTCGGTTCGCATGTTGCCGTCGAAGGCACGGGTGTCCTGCAGCACCCGTCCCATTAGCTCGCGCCCCGCGGCGACCTCCTCGGGCTTGAATCGCAGTTCCAGCGTCACCGTGACCGTCATCGTCATCTCCTCGTGTCGTCAGGCCGTACTGCTCACCGGGAGCATGCTATTGAACCTACGGTCGACCCATCGGACGAAGTCGGGCGCCTCCGGAATCTGGTCTGCTTTGGCGAACAAATCGGCCAGCCGCTGCAGCCGCTGCCACAGTGAAAAGCCAAGAACGTCAGCGGTTTCCAGCAGTTTGGGGTCGACCTGTCTGGCCTCGACCCAGGGCGAAAGTCCGACCGCCACGCCCAGCGCGACCCCGGTGAGACCACCGAACAGCAGACCCTCGACGACGCGCACACCGGACACCTGGAGAGCCTCGACGAGCTTCCCGCTCTTGATCAGTTGCCACCCGGCATCGACGATCAATTGTGGTGCCGGCACGACGTCCGCGGACAGCAACCCGGTAGCGCTGAGCAGCTGCCAGGCCACCACGAGCAGCACCGGCGACAACAACCGGATCACGCTCCACTGATGAGCGCCCCAGAGAAGCCTGACGGTCGATGTCGCGGCAGCATCGGCACCCGTGCGGGCAGGACTGCTCACCATTGCCACGACGGTGGCAGACCGGTCGGTCGGGTTGAAGGTTTTCACTCCGGATGAAACGAAAGCGCCCGCCCTCGATCAACAAATGAGAATGCGGTTTCCGCTTTTGCGGAATGCTGTTGTACGGTCTGGTGAGCGCATTATCGTCCCGGCGGATGACGGAGGACCCGCGATGCAGAAGGCAATCGATCCCAGCATCTCTACCTGGCCCGACGACCATCCGCAGCTGATCGGGAGTCGATGCGGCGACTGCAATGCCACCACCTTCCCGGCGCAGGACCTGTGCCCGCGGTGCAGCGCCGCGGCGATGACCGAGCACCTACTGCCACGCAGCGGCACCCTGATCGCCTGGACCACCCAGGGCTTCCCGCCGGGTGCGCCGTACGCCGGTCCGACCGGCGATGACTTCGTCCCGTTCGGGGTGGGCCTGGTGCAGCTTGGCGACGAGATCCGGGTCGAGGGCCGGCTGACCGAGAACGACCCCGCCAAATTGAAGTTCGGGCAGTCGGTCGAGCTCACCATGATTCCGTTCGCCACCGACGCGGACGGCAATGAGATCGTCACGTTCGCGTTCCAGCCGGTCTAGTGGTGATCGCAAGCGCGGCGGAGCCGGGCGAAGCGGGTCGCCACCATCTATAAGGAGAAACCATGACCAACGATGTCGCCATCATCGGTGTGGGCCTGCATCCCTTCGGCAGGTTCGACAAGACAGCCATGCAGATGGGCGCCGAAGCCATCCAGTTCGCGTTGAAAGACGCCGGGGTCGGCTGGAAGGACATCCAGTTCGGCTTCGGCGGCAGCCACGAGGTGTCCAACCCGGACGCGGTGACCCGGCTGGTCGGGCTGACGGGCATCACGTTCACCAACGTGTTCAACGCCTGCGCCACCGCGGCCAGCGCGATTCAGCAGACCGCCGACACCATCCGGTTGGGCAAGTACGACATCGGGATCGCCATCGGGCTGGACAAGCACCCACGCGGCGCGTTCACCGATGACCCCGCCAAGCTCGCGCTGCCGCAGTGGTATGCGAACAACGGGCAGTTCGTCACCACCAAGTTCTTCGGGATGAAGGCCAACAAGTACCTGCACGACCACAACATCTCGCAGGCCACGCTGGCGAAGGTGGCGGCGAAGAACTTCCGCAACGGCGCGATCAACCCGAATGCGTTCCGCCGCAAGCCGATGTCGGAGGAGCAGATCCTCAATTCGACGGTGCTGAACTACCCGCTGACGCAGTACATGTTCTGTGCGCCCGACGAGGGTGCCGCCGCGGTCATCATGTGCCGGGCCGACATCGCGCACAAGTACACCGACAAGCCGGTCTACGTGCGCGCCAGTGAGATTCGCACCCGCACCTACGGCGCCTACGAGGTACACGCCACGTTCGCCCCGCTGGACGAGGACGTCTCGCCCACCGTCTACGCGGCCAAGGCTGCCTACGAAGCCGCGGGCATCGGGCCTGAGGACATCGACATCGCGCAGCTCCAGGACACCGACGCGGGCGCCGAGGTGATTCACATGGCCGAGACCGGTTTGTGCGCCGACGGCGAGCAGGAAAAGCTATTGGCTGACGGCGCAACCGAAATCCACGGCTCGATGCCGGTCAACACCGACGGCGGGCTGATCGCCAACGGCGAGCCGATCGGTGCGTCGGGCCTGCGTCAGATGCACGAGCTGGTCCGCCAATTGCGCGGCGAGGCGGGCGAGCGTCAGGTGCCCGGCAACCCGCGCGTCGGCCTGGCCCAGGTGTACGGCGCTCCCGGCACCGCCTCGGCGACCATCCTGTCGCTCTGAGGTTGGGGACTGTCTACAGGGCCGGCCCCAGCAGGTCGTCGGCGTCACGAATGACATAGCCATAGCCCTGCTCGGCGAGAAAACGCTGCCGGTGCGCGGCGTATTCGGCGTCCAGGCTGTCGCGGGCCACCACCGAATAGAACACCGCGCCGCCGCCGTCCGCCTTCGGCCGCAACAGCCGGCCCAGACGCTGCGCCTCTTCTTGGCGTGAGCCGAATGTCCCCGAAACCTGCACCGCGACAGAGGCTTCCGGCAGATCGATGGAGAAGTTCGCGACCTTGGACACCACCAGCGTGCTGACCTCGCCGCGGCGGAAAGAGTCGAACAGCGCCTCGCGCTCTGCGGTCTTGGTCGAGCCCTGGATCACCGGGGCGTCCAGCACCGCGCCGAGTTCGTCGAGCTGATCCAGGTAGGCGCCGATCACCAACGTCGGCTCGTCGGGATGCTTACTCAGAATCGACTGGACCACAGCGATTTTCGAATGCGCCGTCGAGCAAAGCTTGTAGCGCTCCTCTGGTTCGGCGGTGGCATAGATCATCCGCTCGTTGTCCGTCATCGTGACCCGCACCTCGATGCATTCGGCCGGCGCGATCCAGCCCTGAGCCTCGATGTCTTTCCACGGTGCGTCGTAGCGTTTCGGGCCGATCAGCGAAAACACGTCGCCCTCGCGGCCGTCTTCGCGGATCAGCGTCGCCGTCAACCCCAGCCGTCGCCGCGACTGAAGGTCGGCGGTCATCCGGAACACCGGCGCGGGCAGCAGATGCACCTCGTCGTAAATGATCAGGCCCCAATCGCGGCTGTCGAACAACTCCAGGTGCCGGTATTCGCCTTTGGTGCGACGGGTGATCACCTGATACGTCGCGATGGTGACCGGCCGGATCTCTTTACGCTCGCCGGAGTATTCGCCGATCTCCTCTTCGGTCAACGACGTCCGGGCGATCAGCTCGCGCTTCCACTGCCGGCCCGCAACGGTGTTGGTGACCAGGATGAGCGTCGTGGCACTGGCTTTCGCCATCGCGGCGGCACCGACGAGCGTCTTGCCCGCCCCACAAGGCAGGACCACCACGCCCGAGCCGCCCGCCCAGAACGAGTCGGCCGCCATCTCCTGGTAGTCGCGCAGCTGCCAGTCATCCTGCTGCAGGCTGATCGGATGCGCCTCGCCGTCGACATAGCCAGCGAGATCTTCTGCGGGCCAACCGATCTTGAGCAGCATCTGCTTGACTCGACCACGCTCACTGGGATGCACGACAACGGTGTCGTCATCGATGCGGGTCCCCAGCATCGGCGCAATCTTCTTGTGGCGCAACACTTCTTCGAGTACCGCCCGGTCCAGGCTGACCAGCGTCAGGCCGTGCACGGGGCTCTTCACCAGCTGCAGCCGGCCGTAGCGGGCCATCGTGTCGACGATGTCGACCAGCAGCGGCTGCGGCACCGCGTAGCGCGAGAAACTGACCAGCGCGTCGACCACCTGCTCGGCGTCGTGGCCCGCGGCGCGCGCATTCCACAGCGCCAGCGGCGTGATGCGATAGGTGTGCACATGCTCCGGCGCACGTTCCAACTCGGCGAACGGCGCAATCGCGGCACGCGCAGCGCCGGCCAGCTCATGGTCGACTTCGAGCAGCACCGTCTTGTCGGACTGCACGATCAAAGGTCCGTCAGTCATTCAGTGCCGCTCCTCCTCATCACTTCGTTCTGCATCGTCGACGGCACGCATAGATCTCTATTATCCGTTCTCCGCCGACATGACCGACGTGATGCGGTGAATCGCGAACTCGCGGGCCCGGCTGGAAGCCGAGTCGAACGCCATCAGCTGGCCCCCGGTCACCGCGATCGGCGCGACGACCCGTTGGGTGGCGACCCCGGCCGCATCGACATAACCGATGAGCACCGTCTCTTGTTCCCGGGCGGCGCGCTGCAGCAACGACATCGCCACCGCCGGATCGATCCGCATATGGGCGAACGGCGCGGTCGTCACCTTGCGCAGCACCGAGACAACCGCGCTCAGCGTCTCGCTGCTCGGGTGGGACACCGGCCGGTGCGGCCGACGGCGCTGCGGCGCGGCGACCCGCGCCCCGCGGGCCCGGATGTCGACGACGGCTCCGGTGGAGTCTTCGGCCGCCGGGGCGAAACCGGCGTCCTGCAAGGCCGTAAGCACTTCGCTGATCGGCGCCTGCGATATCGCGACGGTCGGGGCCAGCACCCGCAGCCCGAGAGGCTCGGCGGCGGCCGCTGCCTGGGCCAGCAACGTCGGGTCCTCGCATCGTACGAACGACGCCGCCATGCCGATCCGCAGTTGCCCGTGCCGGCGGGCGACGTCGTCGATCAGATATGTCAAACCTTGCGGGACAGGTGTTTTCGAATGCCTGCTGAACAGCGTATGCAGCTCGTCGGCGGTTTTGCCGACATCCAGGGCATGCCGGATGGACTGTTCGCTGACGCGATACACCATCGCCGTACCGGCCGATTCGACAGTGGCCACCGTCGCCAGTTGCTCGGCCAGATCGCGTTCCAACGGACCGGGCACCACGACGGTCAGGTCGGCCTGTACCAGGAAGTGATCGATCGGCGTCGGCAGGGCGCGCGCCATCGCGCTGACGGCGTCGGCCTCGTCACCGCCGATGAATGCGCGCCCGGGTGTGCTGATCGCGCCCCGGCCAACGAGGCCCAGCTGGTGTGCCTCGTCCAACAGGTCGGCGACCGGGCCGGGCTGGAGTCGCTTGGACCATCGCGGCCTGCGCCAGATCAACGCCGTCGAAGCGGTGTCTTTGTCCACGCCGGCACCGGCGGGCAGTTGGGCCAGCATCTCAAGCAGCAGCCGGCGGTCCAGCGGGGCGGCTGTCGAATACAACGAATCCGACAGGGCGGCATAAGGTTTGGCGTCGGGTCCGCGGCTACCGATCAACGCCGGCCGCGCGGCCAGGTCAAGCCATGTGGTGGCCAGCAGATGCCAGCGCTCGGCGATGGGCGCCTCGGCGAATCGGTCGGCGGTCACCGTCGGCGCCCAAAAGGGCGGATCGCCGCTGACCGGCTGCGGCTCGGGGACGCCGCTGGCGATCAGCCCCGCGGCGGCGGTCAACTCCAAGAGCAGACCCAGCCGGGCCTCGTCGATGCCGGTCACTTTGGCCAGACGCCTGACCTCCCGCACGCCCAGGCCGCCACTGCGCAGCTCGGAAATCGGTGCCGCGCTGAGGGATTCGACGAGGAGATCCACTTCGCGCAACAGGTCGATGACGGCGCCTGCCGCGACGGCGTCGATGTCGGCCGACGTCGTTGTGGACACCACCGGGTCGGGTGCTGCCAGCCGCACCGGCCCGGGCTCCTCGCCGCGCAGCACCTGGCCGACATGACGCGGCAGGATCACCGTGTCGGCGTCGATACGGCGCAGCAGCCCGAGGGCGAGTAGTTGCGGCACCGGGCGATCCGCGGGCGCGCCGGGCGCGGCGTCTCGGGTGCGGCCCAGCGGGGAACCTTCCAGCAGCCGGTCCAGCAGCTCCCGCTGCGGATCGTCGAGGCCGTCGATCAGCTCGGCGATCTGATCGGGGTTCACCGAGGCGTCTTCCAGGGTCACCTGGCCGGGATGCCAGGGCAGTCCGGCGCCGGCATCCTGCGCCACCCGCAGCTCGCCGTCGCCCCAGGCGAGGGCGCGGTCCTTGAGGTCGGCCAGTGCATTGAGCACCTCGGCTTCGGGCGCCCGGTCGCCGATCAGCGTGAGCAGCTTGGCGACGGGGACCGGCGTCGTGTCCGCGTGCAGCACCACCAGCGCGTCGATGACCGCCAGCCGCAGGAAATCCAGCTCGTCGGTGGCCGCTTTCAGCGACTGGCGAGCCTGAGCGCGGGCGGCGAGCGCGGCGATGCTGCCGGGCGGCGGCTGGGCCAGGTCGGGTCGCAGCTCCAGCAGACGAATGAGCCGCTCGTCGGGCAACTCGGCCAGCCAGGACCCCAGCGGGACGCCCTGGGTGTGTTCGGTCATTGCTGACCAGCGTAAAGCAGCCGAGCGAGTCCGCATTCCGGTGCCGGGTGACGACGGGAATCGGAGAGCCGAGCACTCAAGATGGTCGCAGACCTGTCAGAATGTAGCCGTGGCTGACAACGGCAAGAAGGCGCAGAGGACCCGGTACGTCGACAAGGGTTGGCCGACGACCGACCCGGACGACCATGCGGTGAGCGAACTGGCGTCCGACCGAACTGGCGCGCTGTCGCCCTTCGGCGACCTGGTCTTCCCGCTGCCCGCCGACGATCTGCCCTACGTTCACCCCGTCACGGACGTCAGCCGCTGAGTGCGGCGCTCGCCGTATCTAGGCGAGCGACGACAGCGCGGGGTTTCCGTTCACACTCTGCGACTGAATGGCTTTCAGCACGTCCGTGAGGTAGCTCGGGTCCATACTCTGTGGCGCGACGGTCCACTGCGACACGGTGCTGGCCTGGTGAACTTCCTGCGATGCGTCGGTCGGTGAGGTCATGTCGACGGTCTCGGCCTGCGGGGCCGGGGCGGGCGGCGCGGGGTCCTCGGCAGGCGGCGGAGCGTCTGGCGCGGGCGCCTCAGCGGCGACTTCCTGCACCGGCGGGGCCGGCGGAGCGGGCTCGGGCGGAGGGGGCGGAGCGTCGACCGCGGCCGGCTCGGCCGGCGGCGGGGGAGCAGGCTCCGGCGCAGGCGGCGGGGGCGGGGGATCGGCCGGCGGAGGCGGTGCCGGGGCGTCGAATGCGACAGGCACGACCGGCGGCGGCGCGTCCGGTGCGGGTGCGTCGGCGACGACGTTGCGCGGGGTAGCGCCGGACAGTCCGCGACCGCACACCGGCCAGGCACCGCGGCCCTGGGTCGCGAGCACCCGCTCGGCGACCGCGATCTGCTGGTCCCGGGTGGCCTGGTTCGCCGACGTGGCGTACTCGCCACCACCGTGCGAGGCCCACGTGCCCTGCGAGAACTGCAGTCCGCCGTGGTAGCCGTTTCCGGTGTTGATGGCCCAGTTGCCGCCCGACTCGCACGCGGCAACACGGTCCCATTCGCTGTCGGGCGCCGCTGCTGCATTGCCGGCGAGGGCGATACCGCCACCGCCGATCACCGCGCCGGTAAAGGCCAGTTTGGCAACGCCGACGGTTGACGTGGTGGGTTTACGGTGACGTCCGCTCATACCCCAGTGATTCCTCTCGTAATGCGCCTGCGAGGTCAGCTGTCGGGTTCGGGCGGAAGAGGTCGCCCGGCCTTCGTCGAATCCATGGGAAACGCGTCGGCTTCACCCCAAGGAACCGCGGGCGGTTCCTGGTCCTAAATACGGCGGACCGTTGGGTCCCCCGCCTCCATCCACGGGTTTCGTTGTGCTCGCCTATTGGATGGAGCTCGGCGCTATAGGCGAGAAGACCAGCCGCTCTGGGTGTCTCGGGCGAGTCCGTCGACGACGCTAGCTTCTGTTTGCGGCCGAGTCATTTTCTGCGAAATCCAGCGTTTCGCCTCCGGCGCAGTCGGAAAACGCCAGGAGCGTCGTTCGTTTGCGCTGGTCGAGGGCACCGCAATCGAGCCGTTGCCGCGCCGTGATCATTCCGTTATGTGACTGATCTCACATGACTCAACACACATAACCCCCGGTCACGTGACGGTCAGTTTCGCGTCGCGCTCGGAGGCGCCCACGGAGCCGGGCGATGCACCGGCACGATCTCTTTCCCCAGCGGCACCAGCGATACCGGGATCAATTTCAGATTGGCCAGCGCCAACGGAATCCCGACGATCGTGGCGGCCATCGCAACGGCGCTGACCAGGTGTCCGATCGCCAGCCAGATCCCGCACAGCAGCAGCCAGATGACGTTGCCGATCAGGGCGCCGGACCCGGCGCCGGGCCGGTCGACGATCGTGCGCCCGAACGGCCACAACGCGTAGGACGCGATGCGCAGCGACGCGAAACCGAACGGAATGGTCACGATCAGCAGGAAGCAGATCACCGCGGCCAGCACATAGCCGAGTGCCAGCCACAGGCCGCCGAAAACCAGCCAGATGACGTTCAGGATCAGCCGCATTGAGTACTCCGACGCATGCATCCGGCTACCGAGAAACTCCGGTGCTCAGCCGGCACCGGCCCGAGTAGGATCGGACGGCATCGCGTCCTGCGCAGGCGGGGCGTTTTGTTGTGTAGCCCATCGAGTTATCCGTCAGACAAGCAGGTGAGACCGGTGCCGACTGGCAAGGTGAAGTGGTACGACGCTGAGAAGGGATTCGGGTTCTTATCTCAGGAGGACGGCGAGGACGTCTATGTCCGTTCCTCGGCGTTGCCCGCGGGAGTCGAAGGACTCAAGGCCGGTCAGCGCGTCGAATTCGGCCTCGCTTCCGGCCGCCGCGGCCCCCAGGCCCTGAGCCTGAAACTGATCGACCCGCCACCGACGCTGGCCGGCCGTCCGCGCCGCGAAGGGCCCGCCGAACACAAGCACAGCCCTGATGAGCTGCACGGCATGGTCGAGGACATGATCACGCTGCTGGAGGGAACGGTGCAGCCCGAGCTGCGCAAGGGCCGCTATCCCGACCGCAAGATCGCCCGCAAGGTCTCCGAGGTCGTCAAGGCCGTCGCCCGCGAACTGGACGCCTGATCGGGTGTACCCCGCGACCCCGCGGGGAACCCTCACAGTCGAATTGCCGCAGGAGCCGATTCGAGTGAGGGAAGTCCGATGGCACAGCAAGCGCACGTCAGCGAGGAACAAGCACGAGCGGTAGCCGAGGAGTCCCGGGAAAGCGGTTGGGACAAGCCGTCGCTGGCGAAGGAACTATTTCTCGGTCGTTTTCCGCTCGACCTCATCCATCCGTTCCCCGAGCCCTCGGCGGACGAGGCGGCCCGGACCGACGCATTTCTGGGGAAGCTGCGTAAGTTCCTCGACACCGTCGACGGCAGTGTCATCGAGCGCGATGCGCAGATTCCCGGCGAATATGTGAAGGGCCTCGCCGAATTGGGTTGCTTCGGCATGAAGATCCCGTCGGAGTACGGCGGGCTGGGCCTGTCGCAAGTCGCCTACAACCGGGCGTTGATGCTGGTGTCGACCGTGCATGCCAGCCTCGGGGCGTTACTGTCCGCGCATCAGTCGATCGGTGTGCCGGAGCCGCTCAAGCTTGCCGGCAGCGACGAGCAGAAGCGAAAGTTCTTGCCGCGCTGTGCCGCTGGGGCTATATCGGCGTTCCTGCTCACCGAGCCGGATGTGGGCTCCGATCCTGCGCGGCTGGCCTCGACGGCGACTCCCATCGACGGCGGAGCCGCCTACGAGCTTGACGGTGTGAAGCTGTGGACGACCAACGGGGTGGTCGCCGAACTGCTGGTGGTCATGGCGACCGTACCGAAGAGCGAGGGGCACCGCGGCGGCATCAGCGCGTTCGTCGTCGAGGCCGACTCACCGGGAATCACCGTGGAGCGGCGCAACAAGTTCATGGGATTGCGCGGCATCGAGAACGGTCTGACCAGGATGCATCGCGTTCGGGTGCCCGCCGAGAACCTCATCGGGAGAGAGGGCGACGGCCTGAAGATCGCATTGACGACGCTGAACGCCGGGCGGCTCTCGATACCCGCGATCTGTGCGGGATCGGCCAAGTGGTCGCTGAAGATCGCCCGGGAGTGGGCCGGCGAGCGGGTGCAGTGGGGCAAGCCGGTCGGCGAACACGGCGCCGTCGTCGAAAAGATCTCGTTCATGGCCGCAACGAGTTACGCGCTGGAATCGGTGCTGGAGTTGTCCGGTCAGATGGCCGACGAGGGCCGCAACGACATCCGGATCGAGGCGGCGCTGGCCAAGCTGTGGTCCAGCGAGATGTCCTGCAGGATCGGCGACGAGTTGCTGCAGATCCGCGGTGGGCGTGGCTATGAAACCGCGGAGTCGCTGGCCGCGCGTGGCGAGCGGGCGGTGCCGGTCGAGCAGGTGGTCCGCGACCTGAGGATCAACCGGATCTTCGAAGGGTCCAGCGAGATCATGCGACTGCTGATCGCCCGTGAGGCCGTCGACGCCCACCTCAGCGCCGCTGGTGATCTGGCGAACGCGAAAGCCGACCTCCGGCAGAAGGCGAAGGCGGCGGTCGGTGCGAGCGGTTTTTACGCAAAGTGGTTGCCGCAGTTGGTGTTCGGCGAAGGCCAGCGGCCGACCGCGTATCGCGAGTTCGGCAACTTGGCCACACACCTGCGATTCGTCGAGCGGTCCGCGCGCAAGCTCGCCCGCAACACCTTCTACGGGATGGCGCGCTGGCAAGCAGCCATGGAGCAGAAGCAGGGATTCCTCGGCCGTGTCGTCGACATCGGTGCCGAGTTGTTCGCCATGGCGGCGACGTGTGTGCGGGCCGAATCGCAGCGAGTCGCCGACGTGCGACGCGGTGAGCAGTCCTACGAGTTGGCCGAAGCGTTCTGTCAGCAGGCGACGCTGCGGGTCGAGGCGCTTTTCGAAGCCCTGTGGACCAACACCGACGGCACCGACGCGGAGTTGGCCCGCAACGTGCTGAAGGGTCGCTACACCTGGCTGGAAGAGGGGATCGTCGACCAGTCCGAGGGCACCGGGCCGTGGATCGCGCACTGGGAGCCCGGTGAGTCGACCGAGACCGATCTGTCGCGGCGCTTCCTGACCGTGGCTAAAACCTGACAGGCGCTATGCGCCGTGGCCTGTCGGCACTCGCTCGCCGTCGGCCACCGGACCAGGTGGTGTTCCTTCGCCAAAAGGCTTGCCCCCGAGAGCGTCCCGGCCGTGCGAGGTCAGCCAGGTGCTGAGATCAGGCCCCTTGGGCACGATCCCGGTGGGGTTGATGTCGGTATGCACCAGGTAGTAGTGCTGTTTGATCTGGACGAAGTCGGTGGTGTCGCCGAACCCAGGTGTCTGAAACAGGTCGCGTGCATACGCCCACAACACCGGCATCTCGCTGAGCTTGGACCGATTGCATTTGAAGTGGCCGTGGTAGACGGGATCGAAGCGGGCCAGTGTGGTGAACAACCGGACGTCGGCTTCGGTGATCGTCTCGCCGACGAGATAACGCTGCGTCTCCAGCCGGCTGCTGACCCAGTCAAGCGCTGTGAACAACCGGTCGAACGCTGCGTCGTAGGCCTGCTGTGAACCAGCGAAGCCACACCGGTATACGCCGTTGTTGATCTCGGTGTAGATCCGCTTGTTGACCTCGTCGATCTCATCGCGCAGCGGTTCGGGGTACAGCTGGGGAGCTCCGCGACGATGGTAGGCGGTCCATTGCGTCGACAGGTCCAGCGTCATCTGGCTGAAGTCGTTGGTGACCACCGCACCCGTCGGCACGTCGACGATTGCCGGCACAGTGATGCCCTTGGGGTAGTCGGGAACGCGTTTGAAATACGCGTCCTGCAGCCGGGGAATCTTGAGGACCGGATCGACGCCACCGGGGTCGAGGTCGAATGTCCAACTGCGCTTGTCGTGAGTCGGGCCGCAAAAGCCAATGGAGATAACACTTTCCAGGCCCAGCAGTCGTCGGACGATGATCGCTCGATTGGCCCACGGACAGGCGCGGGCGACGATCAGCCGATATCTGCCCGGCTCGACCGAATAGCCGTCACGGCCGTCTGCGGTGATGCGGGTGGTGATGTAAGCGGTATCGCGGGTGAACTCGCCCGCACCGGCAACGTAGGACGCCATGACTCCGACAGTGCCTGATCCGTCGAGTTCGGTCCACCGCGAATCTACGGGATCGCGTTCTAACCTAATATTTGGTCAACGGAGAAAGGGCTCGCCGTGGACGTCGACACTTTGCTCACCACAACAAGGTCTGCCCGCAGATCGCTCGACCTCGAGGCGCCGGTGGATCTCGACGCAATCAGCGAGTGCCTGCGCGTCGGACTGCAAGCGCCCAACGGATCAAACCAGCAATCGTGGCGGTGGCTGGTCATCGCAGAGCCGTCGCTGCGCACGCGAATCGCCGACCTTTACCGCGAGGCCTATCTGGAAAAAGTCGGCGGGCAGCTGATCGCGGGATTTCTTCCAGCCGGGTCCCCGGAAGCACGCCTGATGTCGTCTACGGAGTGGCTGGTGGAACACCTCGGTGAGGTTCCGGTGCTGGTGATTCCTTGCTACCAGCCCACCTACCCGCGCACCGACGGCGACGAATCGTTCTATCAGGCAACGCTTTACGGCTCGATATTCCCCGCGGTGTGGAATTTCCAGCTCGCGTTGCGCACCCGCGGGTACGGCACCTGCATCACAACGCTTCACCTGCAACGCGAGCGGGCCGTCGCCGATCTGCTCGGTATCCCGCAAGGCTACGTCCAGGGTTGCCTGCTGCCGGTGGCGAAGCTGAAACCGGGTTGCGCGGTCAAGCCCGCGCAACGCCGACCTATTGACGAAGTCATCGGTATCGACGGATGGAAAGGCGGCAACCACTGATGGGTGACGACGAGCAGTTGAAAGAGCAAGTCAGGAACTTGACTGACCGGGCGGAGATCCACGACTGCTTGCAGCGCTACGCCCGGGGTATCGACAGGCAGGATCGCGAGCTGCTGCGATCGGCCTACCACGACGGGGCGGTCGACGATCACGTCGGATTCGTCGGCCTGGTGGATGATTTCATCGATTGGGCGTTCGCCTATCATCAGACCCAGACCCGTCACCAGCATTATTTGCTCAACCACAGCGTCGACATCGACGGTGACACAGCCCATTCCGAGACCTACTACCTCTTCGTGGGCACCGACCGCGAACCCGCCAATCACCTCACCATCTCCGGCGGCCGCTACGTCGACCGACTCGAGCGTCGAGATGGTCGATGGGGCATCACTCATCGTGTCTGCGTGGTCGAATTCAACGCCGAATCGCAGTCGCAGATCACCGACGAGGTGATCGCGATGATGCCCCAGGTCAGATTCGGCACTCGCGACACGACGGACCCGTCCTACGACCGACCACTGGTGGCGGCGCGGGCGACGTCTTGACCCCGGCCTCCTCGAGGTTTCGAAGTGCCTGCTGGGGGACATTCTGCTGACAACCAACTGCTCAGAGGAAGATCTCGCGTGAACCAGCCGGACGACACCCCTGCTCCAATACCCGAGGACGCCAGGGAGGTCACCGAGTACCAGCGCGAGGAGCAGGATCAGCTGGAGCACCAACACGATGACCCGGACGCGCCAGGCACGCAGCAGACTCAAGGCGATATCGCTGACGAAAGTTCGCGTTAGCTCTCCGATTTCGCGTCAGTCTCGTCGTGCCGCCGCGGTCCGCTGGTTGCTGCCGTCGCCCTCCTGCTCGACCATCACCGGCCGGTTGCCGCCGAGGCCGGGGATCAGCGAGTCGCCGTGGAAGCTGACCACGGTCTGCGCCAGACCCAGAATCAGCACCGAGCCGACGACGCTGAATCCGACCCACAAATCGGTGTAGAGCAGGACACCCAGCGCGCCGCCGAGGACCCAGGCCAACTGCAACGTCGACTCCGAACGTCCGAACGCCGACGCGCGCGACTCCTCGGGCAGGTCGTCCTGCAGCGACGCGTCCAGCGCCGCCTTGGCGATCGCGCTCGAACCCGACGTGACCAGTGTCGCGACGGCGGCCATCATCAAGTTGCCGGCCACCGCCGCGGCCAGCGCGATGCCGGTGACCGCCAGAGTGCAGCGCACCGCCAACACCGACGGCCGGCCCAATCGCAGCCGCGCGCTGGCGAAGTTGCCGGCGAAGTTGCCGATGGCGGCGGCCGCACCGATCAAACCCAGCATCCCCAGTTGCACCCAGCCGCTGGCCTGATGAGCTTTCGCGACGAACGCCGGATAGAGGAACAAAAAGCCGACCATGACCTTGATCGTGCAGTTGCCCCACAACGAGGTGATGATGTTGCGGCCCAACGGTTGTCGAAGCGCACCGCTCGCCCGGCGGACCTCCTCGGTCCAACTGCGGCGCTGGTTGTCCTGGCGGTATCGCAGCGTGGCTGGAACTTCACCGGCCGTCACTTCGACCCAGCGC
The DNA here is from genome assembly GCF_010727945.1 of Mycobacterium cookii. Lineage (NCBI taxonomy): Bacteria > Bacillati > Actinomycetota > Actinomycetes > Mycobacteriales > Mycobacteriaceae > Mycobacterium > Mycobacterium cookii. The sequence continues at coordinate 2,525,514 of NZ_AP022569.1, read as the reverse complement.
GGAATGTGCATGGACAACATCGCGCCCGCCACGGTGACCGCGACAACCACGAACAGCGCGCCGGGCAACTGCAAGAGGTGGTTGCAGGCGTACTCGATTCCGCTGGCGATGCCGCCGCCGACAATGGTGCCGCCCAGCAGACCGAACATCGTCAACCGCGAGTTCACCCGAACCAGATCGATCGTCGGCGGCATCACCCGCGGGGTGACGGCGCTGCGCAGCACGCTGAACGACTTCGAGAACACCATCATCGCGAGCGCACATGGGTACAGCACCCAGGATGGGTAACCGCCGGTCGCGCCGTCGTAGTTGGCGATCAGCACCACCGCTAGCACCGTGCGCAGCGCGAACGACGCGGCCAGCGCCACCCGCCGGCCGTGCTGCAGCCGGTCGAGCGCCGGACCGATCAGCGGCGCGATCACCGCGAACGGCGCGATGGTGATCAGCAGGTACAGCGCAACCTTGTCCTTGCTCTCACCGGTGGCGGCGGCGAAGAACAGCGTGTTGGCCAATGCGACGGCCATCGCGGCGTCGGTGGCGAAGTTGGCCACCACCGGCCAGGTCAGGGCGGTCAGGCCGGACTTGTCGGCGCCGTCGGCGGTGGCGGCGCGCTGGACCAAGTCGTACATTCGCGAACCCATTTCGCGGCTGCGCTGGGCGGCGGCGCGGGTCACGGTCACGCGTTCACCGCCCTGGGTGGAGCGCTGCGGCTCAGTGCGGCGCTCGGGTTCGGTACCGCGGTTCAGCGGTGGCAGATATCGATTGGCGCTGGGCATGGGCTCGCGCGGCGACGATGCAGAGCGCGTAGCGCGATGAGGAGGAGCCGCGCCATCAGGCTCGCGCGGATCCGGCGGGCGGCGGCGGTAATCCGCGTCGTCGGTCGGATAGTTGGCCATGCCCGGGTGCTCGCCTGCTGGGGTACGGCCACGGGCCGGCGGTCGGCCCGCATCCGGGTGATCGCGGCGCCGTCCAGACATGTATCGATTGTCACCCACGCGGGCCGCGGCGTTGCGTAGGCGACCGGTGTGGCCGTGCGACATGGATGTACGGCAGAATTGGGGGCCAATGGAAACAACGGACGATGTGACCGGATCGCCCGCAGGAGCGGGACCGGCGACCACCGAGGAGTGGTCGCCCGAGTTGGCGACGGTCTTGACCGGTTCGGCCGAACTGGCCCGGGCGGCCATCGCCGAGTTCAGCGGCGACGACACGGTAGGCGACTACCTCGGCGTGGGTTACGAGGACTCGGCCAGCGCCACCCATCGTTTCCTGGCCAACCTGCCCGGTTACCAGGGCTGGCAGTGGGCGGTCGTGGTGGCCGGCTACCCCGGCACCGATCACGCAACGGTCAGCGAAGTGGTGCTGGTCCCGGGGCCGACGTCGCTGCTGGCGCCGGAATGGGTGCCGTGGGATCAGCGGGTCCGGCCCGGCGACTTGAGCCCGGGCGATCTGCTGTCGCCGTCGCCGGATGACCCGCGGCTGGTGCCCGGGTTCATGGCCTCCGGCGACCCGCAAGTCGACGAGACGGCCGCCGAGATCGGGCTCGGCAGGCGTCAGGTAATGAGTGCGTGGGGTCGCACCGAGGCGGCTCAGCGCTGGCACGACAGCGAGTACGGGCCGCGTGCGCAGATGGCGCAGTCCACCAAACGGATATGCCGTGACTGCGGATTCTTCCTGCCGCTCGCCGGTTCGCTGGGAACGATGTTCGGGGTGTGCGGCAACGAGCTGTCGGCCGATGGGCATGTCGTCGACTTCGAGTACGGCTGCGGAGCGCACTCCGACACCCCCGCTCCAGCTGGTAGCGGCTCGCCGATGTACGACCCGTACGACGACGGCGTCCTCGAGGTCAGCGAACCACCCGCCGAGCCGAGCTAGCCGCTTTCGGCGGCGGCCTTGATCCTGGCCAGCGAGGCGTTCATGCCCTCGACGAGCTCGCGCTCGAAGCTGGCCGTTCCGCCGAAAAGCGCATTCACGGCCATGTCGGACACCGCTTTGACCCCGTTCTCCGCGTGCCGGCTCTCGATCACCCTGGTGCCGCCGGGGATTTGCTCCAGCTCGTAGCTCCAGATGGTGTTGTTCATGTTGACCCGGAACGCCAGCTTCTCCTCCGGGACCATCTCGACGACGGTCGACGTCGTCGTCCAGAACATCCGGTTGCGCCGGTTCAGGTTGAGCGTGCGGGTGCCCTGCCGGACTGGACCCAGTGGCCGCATCAGTCGACATTGCGGACTCCACTGTGGCATCCGACGGAAGTCGCTGATCAGCGCCCAGACCTTGGAGACGGGTGCATTGATATCCACTTGAGCTTGCAACAGCGGCGCTGCCATCGACGCGTACCTCCTGGTCAGTCGGGACTGCGATGAGTCGTCAGCCCCGTTTGGGCGCCACGCGCGCCCCGGCGGGCAGCATCACGCTGCCACAGAAAGATCGTGGTGCCCAGCACGCCGACCCCAAGCCCCGCCAGCGTCATCGGTCGCCAGTCGGCTAGAGCCGGTACGGCGAACGTGGCCACCGCGGCAATGAGCCAGGCCAGCGCCCCGACGGCGATGACCGGCCACGGGTCTAGCAGCACAGCGGGCAACCGCGGCGGTGTGGGTTCGTCGGACATGGCACTCAAGATAGCCCGACGACGATGCCGGCCGCTTGCGGCCGGAGGAGGAGTGGGCACTCAAGATAACGCGGTTAGTCCCGACTCCGTGATTCATGGCAGGCGGGTGGGCGTTCTGTCGTAGCGTTTCCGCTGTGATCGATGGCGATAGCCGATTGGCCAGTGACCTGTCGCTGGCGGTCATGCGGCTTTCCCGGCAGTTGCGGTTTCGCCGCCCACAGTCGCCGGTGTCGTTGTCGCAGCTGTCCGCCATGGCCACGTTGGCGAACTGTGGCCCGATGACGCCGGGCGCGCTGGCGATCAGGGAGCGCGTCCGCCCGCCGTCGATGACGCGGGTGATCGCTTCGTTGGCCGAGCTGGGTTTCGTGGACCGCGTGGCGCACCCCGACGACGGCAGGCAGGTGCTGGTTTCGGTGTCCGCGGCCGGCGCCGAGTTGCTCGAGGCCGAACGCCAGGCCAGCCAGGAGTGGCTCGCGCAACGGCTGGAGACGCTGGGCGCCGCCGACCGCGATACGCTGCGCGTGGCGGCCGACCTGATCTTGGCCTTAGTTGACGAAAGCCCTTGACCGCGAACCACTTTGATCGCGTTGACGGCGTGCACGTCTGCGATATCACTGATCCCGACGACGTGCGGCTCGATAATTTCCGCGACCTGAACAGCATCGACAGACGGCCCGACCTGCCCAGCGGCAAAGGCCTGGTGATCGCCGAGGGCGTGTTGGTGGTGCAGCGGATGCTCGCCTCACCGTTCACGCCGCTGGCATTCCTCGGCACCGACCGCAGATTGACCGAACTCGCAGCGGATCTGGCCGGCAACCCGGCGCCCTACTATCGGGCGTCGGCCGAGGTGATGGCGGCCGCCGTCGGCTTTCATCTCAACCGCGGAGTGCTCGCCGCGGCGCGGCGGATACCGGAGCGCAGCATCGAGCAGGTGGCCGAACACGCCCGGACCATTGCCGTGCTCGAAGGAGTCAACGATCACGAGAACCTGGGCTCGATCTTCCGCAACGCCGCCGGCCTCGACGTGGACGCCGTGGTGTTCGGCAGCGGTTGCGCCGACCCGTTGTACCGGCGCGCGGTGCGCGTCTCGATGGGCCACGCCCTGTTGGTGCCGTATGCGCGGGCCGCGGATTGGCCTGCAGACTTGAATACGTTGCGGCAGATGGGCTTTCGATTGCTGGCGATGACGCCCGCACCCGGCGCGACAACCCTGCCGGCGGCGATGACGGCGACGCACGGTGAGCGGGTCGCCATTCTGGTCGGTGCCGAAGGGCCGGGTCTGAGCCACGCCGCGCTGAAGGCGAGCGATCAACGGGTGCGCATCCCGATGTCGCGTGGCACCGACTCGCTGAACGTCGCCACCGCTGCGGCGCTGGCGTTCTATGAACGCGCTCGGGCTTGATTGCCCGATTTTCCCCCGCAAGCGGGAGGTGCCCCCACCTCATCGCGCTTCGCGCTCTGCATCGTCGTCGGGCTAGGCTCGGCCGGTGACCGACGAATCTACGCCGTGGGCAACGGGTTTGACCGTTGCCGGATTCGTCGCCGCAGTCACTGCGGTCGCCGTTGGGGTGCTGAGTCTGGGGCTGATACGGGTGCACCCGTTGCTCGCCGTCGTGTTGAATCTCGTCGCGGCCGGCGGGTTGGCGCCGACGCTGTGGGGCTGGCGGCACACACCGGTGTTGCGCTGGTTGGTCCTCGGCGCGGGAGTGGGCGTGACGGGCGCGTGGCTCGCCCTGCTGGCGATGACGCTGCTGGGTTAGCGCTGCCCGCTGGAGCGAACGCCCAGCAGCACGTCTTCCCACGCCGGCACGGCCGGCTTGCCACGGCGGGCGCGTGCCGTCGGCTCGGCCTTGGGTTCAGGCTCCGGAGTCTCGGCGGGCTCCGGCGGCGCAGGCACCGGCTCGTCGAAGTCGAGTTGGGCGACCGCGGCGACGGGCCGCAGCGGACGGTCGAAGTTCGGGTCGATCAGCTCACTGGCTGCGTCGTCGACCGCAGTGACCGTGCCGCCGTGCGCGCCCGGGCAGAAGCGAAAGTGCGCGACGTTGTCGGAGCGACCGGCCTTCCAGCCCAGCTGAACGGTCCAGCGCCCGTCTTCGTTGCGCCAGGCGTCCCAGCTGCAGTTGTCCGGGTTCAGGCCCCGCGCCACCAGTGACGACGTCACGGTCTCCAGCAGCGTCAGCACTGCCGGGCCGTCGGCGAGAACCGGATGCGCGGCGGTTGCCAGCTCGGCCGCTCGCGCGCGCTCCAGCAGCACCGGGTGGGCGAACCGTTCCACCCGTGCGATGTCCACCCCGTTGGCTTCCGCGAGTTGTTCAACCGACGCACCCGACCGGATGCGGGCCTGAATCTCCTTGGGGCTGAGCATGTTGGTGACCTCGATGTCGATGTGAGTTTGAGCCACCCGGGCCCCGTCGCCGCGCAATGCGGCACGCAATCGGTCGTCGACGCGGATCTCGAACTTGTCGGCGGGGTCGTCACCCTCGCAGATGATGTGTTTGCCGTCGAGATCGAGTCCGACGATCTTGAGTTCCCGCATGATGTCTCCTCGCAGGCTCCTCCCGAGTCCAGCTCGCCAGGCCTGCCCACGCGCACTGTAACTCAGTCAGCGGCCGCCAACAGGGCGGACACGCGGCAATAGCTGGGGTTTTTGTCCCGCGCGCGTCAGAGGTGCTCGACCACCCAGTCGACGCACTCGGTCAGCGCGCTGACATCGTCGGGCTCGACGGCGGGGAACATCGCGACCCGCAACTGGTTGCGGCCGAGTTTGCGGTACGGCTCGACGTCGACGATGCCGTTGGCGCGCAACACCTTGGCGACCGCTGCGGCGTCGACGTCATCGTTGAAGTCGATGGTGCCCACCACGTGCGAGCGCAGCTTCGGGTCGGCGACGAACGGCGTGGTGTACGCCCGGTCGGCCGCCCAGCCGTACAACCTCTGCGACGAGTCGGCGGTGCGCTTGACCGCCCAGTCCAGCCCGCCGTTGCCGTTGAGCCAGTCGAGCTGCTCGGCCAGCAGCACCAGCGTCGCGATGGCCGGGGTGTTATAGGTCTGGTTCTTCAAGCTGTTGTCCACCGCGATCGGCAGCGACAGGAAGTCGGGCACCCAACGGCCGGACTCGGCGATCGCGTTGATGCGGCTCAGCGCGGCCGGGCTCAGAATGGCCAGCCACAGGCCACCGTCGCTGGCGAAGTTCTTCTGCGGCGCGAAGTAATAGGCGTCGGTGTCGGCGATGTCGACCGGCAGGCCGCCGGCGCCTGAGGTGGCGTCGATGACGACCAGCGCGTCACCGGAGCCGTGCGGCCGGGTGACCGGCACCGCGACACCCGTCGAGGTCTCGTTGTGCGCCCAGGCGATCACGTCGACCGACGGGTCGCTCTGCGGGTCGGGCGCGCTGCCCGGCTCGGCCTTGATGATGATCGGTTCACCGACGAACGGGTTCTTGGCCACCGCCGAAGCGAACTTCGAGCTGAACTCGCCGTAGCTGAGGTGCAACGACCGCTTGTCGATGAGGCCGAATGCCGCAGCATCCCAGAACGCCGTCGCTCCGCCGTTGCCCAGCACCACCTCGTAGCCGTCGGGCACCGAGAAGAACTCCCGCAGTCCGGTGCGTACCCGGCCGACTAAATCCTTGACCGGGGCTTGCCGGTGCGAGGTACCGAACAGCCGCGCCGCGGTGGTCGACAAGGCCTTGAGCTGCTCAGGCCGAACCTTGGACGGGCCGGACCCGAAGCGTCCGTCGCTGGGTTTGATGCCGTCGGGAATCGTCAGTGCCTCAGCCATGATCACCAGGCTAGTGCCCGCCATCGTGTGAGCTAGACCACACCAAAACAGAGGATCGCGCCTGAACCACACCGCGGCGGAGGGTCTAGTAAGTTTCCGATACCTCCGGTACTGTCTTGGACATAGCACGTCCAAATGTAAACCTCGTTGGGGAGGCTAAGTAATGGTCCAGGCAGGGACGGCCCAGAAGCGGGCTAGGACGAAAATCGTACGCCGGTGGCGTCGCAACATGGATGTCCTGGACGACCCGAAGTACGTGGAGATGCTGAACACGCTGTCCGAGGGGTCAGTGCGTCGCAACTTCAACCCGTACACCGACATCGACTGGGATTCGCCGGAGTTCAAGGTCATCGACAACGACCCGCGCTGGATCCTGCCGAAGACCGACCCGCTGGGTAAGCACTCCTGGTACCAGTCGCAGCCGCAACAGCGCCAAATCGAGATCGGCATGTGGCGGCAGGCCAACGTGGCGAAAGTCGGTTTGCACTTCGAATCGATCCTGATCCGCGGACTGATGGAGTACGCGTTCTGGGTTCCCAACGGCTCGCCGGAATACCGGTACTGCTTGCACGAGGCCGTCGAAGAGTGCAACCACACGATGATGTTCCAGGAGATGGTGAACCACATCGGCGCCGACGTGCCCGGCATGCCGCGACTGCTGAAGTGGATCCAGCCGGCCATCCCGCTGGTGGCCGGGCCGCTGCCGATCCCGTTCTGGTTCGGGATCCTGGCCGGCGAAGAGCCGATCGACCACACCCAGAAGAACGTGCTGCGCGAGGGCAAGGAACTGCACCCGATCATGGAGCGGGTGATGGCCATTCACGTGGCCGAGGAGGCTCGCCACATCTCGTTCGCGCACGAGTACCTGCGCAAGCGGGTGCCGGAGTTGCCGCGCCGCAAGCGTTTCTGGCTGTCGCTGTTCGTGCCGCTGACCATGCGGATCCTGTGTTCGGCGATCGTGGTGCCGCCCAGGGCTTTCTGGCGCGAGTTCGACATTCCGCGGCAGGTTCGCAAGGAGGTGTTCTTCTCCTCACCGGAGTCGCGCCAGATGTTGCGCGACATGTTCGGTGATGTCCGGATGCTGTGCCGCGACACAGGTTTGATGAACCCGTTGGCCAAGCTGATCTGGCGGATCTGCAAGATCGACGGCAAGCCGTCGCGCTACCGCAGCGAGCCGCAGCGTCAGCACCTCACGGCCGCTGCCTAGAAGACTTATGCCGCACGTCATTACCCAGTCGTGTTGCAGCGACGGGTCCTGTGTTTACGCCTGTCCGGTGAACTGCATCCACCCCTCGCCGGACGAGCCGGGCTTCGCGCAGGCCGAGATGCTGTTCATCGATCCGGTCGCCTGCGTGGACTGCGGGGCCTGCGTGAGTGCCTGTCCGGTGGGCGCTATCGCGCCCGACTCGCGACTGACGCTCGAGCAGCAACCGTTCATCGCGCTCAACGCGTTGTTCTATGAGCCCGTCCATGCGTCCCGCCCGGCCGGCGAGAAGCTGCCGCCGACATCCAAACTGGCGCCGGTGATTCCGGCGCCGGAGGTGCACGCCGACCACGGCGGCCCGCTGATGGTCGCCATTGTGGGATCCGGGCCGGCGGCGATGTACGCCGCTGATGAACTGCTCACCCAGCAGGGTGTTCGGGTCAATGTCTTCGAAAAGCTCCCTGCCCCTTATGGATTGGTGCGCGCCGGGGTGGCCCCGGATCACCAGACCACCAAGCGGGTCACCCGGCTCTTCGATCGGATCGCCCGTCGCCGCGAATTCCGGTTCTTTCTCAACGTCGAGGTCGGCAAGCACCTGAGCCACGACGACCTACTGGCGCACCACCACGCGGTCATCTACGCGAGCGGTGCGCCCAACGACCGCCGGCTGGACATCGACGGGATGGATCTGCCCGGCACCGGCACCGCCACCGAGATGGTGGCCTGGATCAACGGCCACCCCGACTTCACCGATCTGCCAGTCGATCTCAGCCACGAGCGGGTCATCGTCATCGGCAACGGCAACGTCGCCCTCGATGTGGCCCGCGTGCTCTGCGCAGACCCCGGCGAGCTCGCTCACACCGACATCGCCGATCACGCGTTGACCGCGCTGCGTGCCTCGCTGGTGCGGGAAGTGGTGATCGCCGCTCGGCGCGGACCGGCGCACTCTGCGTTCACCCTGCCGGAGTTGATCGGTCTGACGAATAGCGCAGAAGTGGTACTCGCGGCCGCCGACCGCGATGCGGTGCACAACGACCTCGCCACCGTCTCGGACAGCTTGACCAGGCAGAAGCTCGAGGTCTTGAGCGCGCTGGGTGACGCCGCGGCACCGGCAACCTCGCCGCGGCCGAGGATCCGGCTGGCCTACAACTTGACACCCAAGCGCATCCTGGGCGAGCAGCGAGCCACCGGGATGCTGTTCGACGTCACCGGCACCGACGAGGTTCAGCAGCTCGACGCCGGCCTGGTGTTGACGTCGATCGGCTACCACGGCAAGGCAATCAAAGACCTGCCGTTCGACGAGGACGCGGGCGTGGTGCCCAACAACGGCGGCCGGGTGGTGGACGCGGACTCCGGCAGGCCCGTGCCCGGAGCCTACGTGGCGGGCTGGATCAAGCGTGGGCCGACGGGGTTCATCGGCACCAATAAATCGTGTGCGGCGCAGACGGTGCAGCGGCTTGTCGACGACTTCAATGCCGGCGCGTTGGCGGCACCCACCGCCAAGTCCTCGGCATTGGACAAATTCGTCCGGTCCCGTCAGCCCGACCTCGTGGACGCCGACGGCTGGCGCGCCATCGACGCCGCCGAGGTGGCCCGCGGCGCCGTCGACGACCGCCCGCGCAGCAAGTTCACCTCGATCGCCGACATGCTCGATGTCGCGGCCGCCGCGCCGGCGCCGTCACTGCGGCACCGGCTCGTCGATCGACTGCGCGAGCTCGCCGACCTCGCCTAGCCTGACTGGCCCACAAAGGCGGCAATCTCGTCATAGCTGACTTCGCGCACCGGCTGTCCGAGTGACCATTGGTGACCGAAGGGATCGACGACCATGCCGTAGCGGTCACCCCAGAACTGCTCGTCGAGCGGCATGACCACGGTGGCGCCCGCGTCGAGTGCTCGTTGAAACCTGGTGTCGACGTCATCCACCGTCAGGTGGATGGTGACCGGCGTTCCGCCCAGCGACGTCGGCGTCATCGACTTACCGCCGGACATCTCCGGAAAATCGTCGGCGAGCATCACCAGGAATCCGTTGATCCGCAAAGCGGCATGGATGAGCTTGCCGTCAGGCCGGGGCACTCGCCCGATCTCGACAGCGTCAAAAGCTTTGATGTAGAAGTCGATCGCCGCGGCAGCGTCGTCGACGACCAGATGCGGGGACAGCGCGGGTTCAACGGGAATCGCCATAGTGGCCTCCTGGGTGGCTTCGGATGAAACGGTCGGACACCTGTATGACTCCGACCGCGATGAAATCTCATCACCGACCACCGACAAGGCGTCAGGCCTTCGGGATCCGATCCCAGCCCGCGACGGACTCCGGGCTGCGCGGTCCGGGACCGACGTAAATGGCGGCCGGGCGAACCAGCTTTCCCAGTCGCTTCTGCTCCAGGATGTGCGCGCACCACCCGGCGGTCCGTCCGCAGGTGAACATCGCCGGCATCATCCGGGCCGGAACCTCGGCGAAGTCGAGAATGACTGCGGCCCAGAACTCGACGTTGGTCTCGATCGCCCGGTCCGGACGTCGCTCCCGCAGCTCGGACAGCGCAGCCTGCTCGACGGCCAGGGCCACCTCGTAGCGCGGCGCGCCCAGCCGCTTGGCGGTCGCGCGCAGCACGCGCGCGCGTGGATCCTCGGCGCGGTAGACGCGGTGACCGAAGCCCATCAGCTTCTCGCGGCGGTCGAGGATTCCCTTGACCAGGGCGCGCGCGTCGCCGGTGCGCTCGGCCTCTTCGAGCATCGGCAGCACCCGGGCCGGCGCGCCGCCGTGCAGCGGGCCACTCATCGCCCCGACCGCACCCGACAGCGACGCGGCGACGTCAGCGCCGGTCGACGCGATCACCCGGGCGGTGAACGTCGACGCGTTCATCCCGTGCTCGGCGGCCGAGACCCAGTATGCGTCGACGGCCTCGACATGCTTGGGATCGGGTTCGCCCTGCCAGCGAGTCATGAAACGTGCTGTGACCGTTGAGCATTCGTCGATGATCCGCTGCGGCACCGCAGGCTGGTAGATACCCCTGGCCGACTGGGCGACATAGGACAGCGCCATCACCGACGCGCGGGCCAACTGCTCGCGGGCGGTGGCATCGTCGATGTCGAGCAGCGGCTGGTAGCCCCAGATCGGCGCCAGCATGGCCAGGCCGGCCTGGACGTCGACGCGGACGTCGCCGCTGTGAATGGGGAGCGGGAACGGCTCGGCGGGCGGCAACCCGCGGCCGAATTCCCCGTCGACCAGCAAAGCCCAGACGTCACCGAATGTGACGCGTTGACCGACCAGGTCTTCGATGTCGACACCGCGGTAGCGCAGGGCGCCACCGTCTTTGTCGGGCTCGGCGATCTCGGTGGTGAATGCCACCACACCCTCGAGTCCGGCAACGAAATTCTCCGGGACCTTGTCCGAGATGACAGTCATGGCCAGATTCTCCCACGGCGGCGCACACTCGTTGCTACCGGTCGGTAACTAGCAGTAGCGAAGTGATCGTGAGCTCTCAGCACCCGATGCTGGCTCGTAGCGTGCGATACCCCTCGTGAGGGCGCCCCGATGTCCACGACGCAGTGGGCGGCGGGCAGTGCGAACCAGTTCTCTTGTCCCGCAACTTGTTTGATTGGCGTCGGCGACCACGCTAGTTGTTTGACGGTGGTGGTTGGGGTTGGAAGGGTTCGTACCACCACCAGTCGGCGCGTTCCCCGGTAGGTCCCGGGCAAGGTGCGACCGCGGGCGGGGGTTGAGTTGGTGGGCGTGCCAGCGATCCCGGGCGCAGGGATCGACCCTGGTCGTCGGTGATGACGAGGGCGCCGGCGGTTCCCTTGATGGTGATGACGCCGCGATGGTGCAATCGGTGGTGATAGGGGCATAGCAGCACCAGGTTGGCCAACTCGGTGGGGCCGCCGTCTTCCCAGTGCCGGATGTGATGGGCGTGCAACCCACGGGTGGCATCACAGCCCGGAACCGCGCAAGTGCGGTCGCGATGCTCCAGCGCACGGCGAAGCCGCCGGTTGACCAGCCGGGTCGCCCGGCCCGCACCGATCACCTCGCCGTGACGTTCGAACCACACCTCGCACGTGGCGTCACACGTCAGGTATCTACGTTCGGCGTCGGTGAGCAGCGGACCCAGGTGCAGTGCTGCAGCACGCTGCTCAACGTCGACATGCACCACCACGGTCGTGTGCTGCCCGTGCGGCCGGCGGGCCGCCTCAGCGTCCCAGCCGGCCTCGACCAGGCGCACGAACGCCTCGGCGGTGCTCGGCAACGGGGGCCGCTCAGCTGAAGTGCCCGCGTCGTTGCCGTGATCGTGCTTCCATTCGGCGATCAGCGCATCACGATGAGAAGCCAGGGCGGCCTCGAACTTCGCGGCGTCATGGTGGCCGAGTGCGATCCGATAGCAGCTGCCATGCTCGTTGGTGGTCGTGGTGATTGAGCGCTCGGGCTCGGGCCGAGGATTGGGTTCAGGTCGCGGTTCCAGCTTCACGGCGGTGCGGAGCTGCGTTACCGTGGCGCAGCGCGCCAACTGCGCGTAGTGCTCATCGGATCCCGTACCGCCACGCGCCGCAATAACGCCGACCTGGTCGAGCGATAGTCGGCCCTCTCGCATGCCTTGAACACAGCGCGGGAACTCGTCCAGGCGGCTCGCGACCGTGGTGATCGTCTGCGCATTTGCCGGCGACCAGCCGGTTTTCCACGCCACCAGTGCCGGCACCGATCGCGCGCCGGTGGCGCCGCCCAATTGGTCGCGATCGATCTCGGCCACGATCTCGACTAAGCGCCCATCGATGGCGTTGCGCTGACCGGTCAACTCGGCCAACTCCTCGAACAGCACCTCAAGACGCTCGCTGGGACTTCCCACCAGAGCGCCAGCGGATGCAATAGAGGACATGACGTCAGCATCGCAGCCACCTACGACAAATCCGGGCCAGCCGATTTCCGCTTGCGACTACCGCTACATCCTCACCTCGTTCATTCAGCCGCGAGTAGCGTGGGCGCGATGGTGGCACCCGACAACGAGCACCTCGCGAAGATGCGCAAGGAGTATGGCTCGAAGGAGCGGGACGGCAGCTCGGACCTCGACGCCGACTGGCTCGATGACGGATGGCTTGCGTTGCTGCGCACTTGGATTGGCGATGCCGAACGCGCGGGCATCGCCGAACCCAACGCGATGGTGCTGGCCACCGTCAGGGACGGCCGACCGGTCAGCCGGTCGGTGCTGTGCAAGGGCGTCGACGAGGACGGCATCACTTTTTTCAGCAACTACGACTCGGCCAAGGGCGACGACTTGGCGGCGACGCCGTACGCGTCGGTGACCTTCCCCTGGTACCTGCTGAACCGGCAGGTTCATGTCCGCGGTCCGGTGACCAAGGTCGACCCGCAGGACACCGAGAGCTACTGGTCGAAGCGGCCGCGGGGCTCGCAGCTGGGCGCGTGGGCGTCGCGTCAGTCACACCCGATCGCCTCCCGTGCCGCGCTGGTTGATCAGTTGGCGCAGGTGACCGGCCGGTTCGCCGAGACCGAGCAGGTCCCGGTGCCGCCGAACTGGGGCGGCTATCGCATCGCGCCCGTTGAAGTCGAGTTTTGGCAGGGGCGAGAAGACCGTCTACACAACAGGATTCGTGTCGTCGGCGGACGGATCGAACGCCTGCAACCGTAGCCCGGTGACAATGCGCACAACCGCCGTCGAGGCAAGAGGTCAGGCCCTTAAACTGGCGCGGTACGATGCGCCGGGCGGTGGGCCCACGGCCTCCGAGAGGGGACATTGCCCCCGCGCAGGCGCACCGCCCGGATAACGACTACCTTCACTTATACGCATTCTGTAGGGCCAGCATCAGCCGAGACCGCAAAGGGGTTCCCGTGGCCGCAACCGACGAGACCGCCACTCTTAAGTACCCGGGTGGTGAGTTGGATCTCAACATCGTCCACGCGACCGAAGGTGCCGACGGCATCGCGCTCGGCCCGCTGCTGTCCAAGACCGGCTATACGACGTTCGACAACGGGTTCGTCAACACGGCGTCCACCAAGAGCGCCATCACCTACATCGACGGCGACGCGGGCATCCTGCGCTATCGCGGCATCCCGATCGATCAGCTCGCCGAGAAGTCGACGTTCATCGAAGTGAGCTACCTGCTGATCTACGGCGAGCTGCCGACCACCGAGCAACTCGCGGCTTTCACCCGGCAGATCCAGCTGCACACCATGCTGCACGAGGACCTCAAGCGGTTCTTCGACGGCTTCCCCCGCAACGCCCACCCGATGCCGGTGCTGTCCAGCGCGGTCAACGCCCTGTCGGCCTACTACCCGGACTCGCTGGAGCCCCACGACCACGAGCAGGTCGAGCTGTCCACGATCCGGCTGCTGGCCAAGCTGCCCACCATCGCCGCCTACGCCTACAAGAAGTCGGTCGGCCAGCCGTTCCTCTACCCGGACAACTCGCTGACGCTGGTGGAGAACTTCCTGCGGATGACGTTCGGCCTGCCCGCCGAGCCCTACGACGTCGACCCCGAGATCGTCCGGGCGCTGGACATGCTGCTGATCCTGCACGCCGACCACGAGCAGAACTGTTCGACCTCGACGGTACGGCTCGTCGGGTCGTCGCAGGCGAACTTGTTCACCTCGATCTCCGGCGGCATCAACGCGCTGTGGGGCCCGCTGCACGGCGGGGCCAACCAGGCGGTGCTCGAGATGCTCGAGAATATCCGCGAAAGCGACGACGACGTCAGCGATTTCGTTCGCAAGGTGAAGAACCGCGAAGAGGGCGTCAAGCTGATGGGTTTCGGCCACCGCGTCTACAAGAACTACGACCCCCGCGCGCGGATCGTCAAGGAGCAGGCCGACAAGATCCTGGCCAAGCTCGGCGGCGACGACGACCTGCTGGACATCGCCAAGCAACTCGAAGAGGCAGCGCTCACCGACGACTACTTCATCGAGCGCAAGCTGTACCCCAACGTCGACTTCTACACCGGGCTGATCTACCGGGCGCTCGGGTTCCCCACCCGGATGTTCACCGTGCTGTTCGCGCTGGGCCGGCTGCCCGGCTGGATCGCGCACTGGCGGGAGATGCACGACGAGGGCGACAGCAAGATCGGCCGTCCGCGCCAGATCTACACCGGCTACACCGAACGCGACTACACCACCATCGACGCCCGCTAACTCTGAGCAAACTCTAGTACCGCCATCGCGGCGTTGTGGCCGCCGATACCGGAGACCGCTCCGCCGCGTCGCGCACCCGATCCGCACAGCAGTATCCGGTCGTGCCCGGTGGCCACGCCCCATCGCCGCGCCGGGGTGTCCAACGGATCGCCGTCGTCGGCGAACGGCCAGCACAAGCCGCCGTGGAAGATGTTGCCGGCGGTCATGCCCAGCCGCTGCTCCAAGTCCAGGGTGGTCGTCGTCTCGATGCAGGGCAGCCCGTTGGCGTCGGCTAACAAGACATCCTGAATCGGTTCGGCGAGAAGCGAATTCAGCGACGACAACACGGCATCGGTGAGGGTGTCACGCGCGTCGCCGAATGCCGGATGCGGCGTGTGCAGACCGAACACAGTCAACGTGTGCGCGCCGGATTCGCGCAGCGCGGGGGAGACGATGCTCGGGTCGGTCAGCGAATGGCAGTAAATCTCGCACGGCAGCGGATCCGGCAGCACCCGCGCGGCGGCCTGCGAGTACGCCGCGTCCAGCTGCGTCCAAGTTTCGTTGACGTGCAGCGTTCCACCGAACGCCTGCTCGGGCGTCACAGCGCTGTCGCGAAGTCGCGGCAGCTGCTTGAGCACCATGTTGACCTTCACCTGTGCGCCGGCGGCGCCCGGTCGCGCCGGCTCGCCGAGCAGGCCGGCCAACGTCGCGGGCGTCACCCCCGAGAGCACGAATCGGCCGTGCACCACATGCTCCTCGTCGCGTCGGCGGTAGCGCACCTCGCCGTCTGGGGTGACGGCGAAAACCTCAGCGCCGGTGATGATTTCGGCGCCATTCGCCGCTGTCGCCAGGGCCGCGCTGACGGCGCCCATGCCCCCGACCGGGACGTGCCAGTCGCCGACGCCGCCGCCGAGCAGGTGATACAGGAAACAGACGTTCTGCTCCAGCGACGGGTCGTCGAGTCGGGCGAAGGTGCCGATCAGCGCGTCGGTCGCGACGACGCCACGGACCAGATCGTTGCCCAGCGTCGCGGTGATCGCCTCGCCGATCGGCCGCTCGACCAGGTCCCGCCAGACTGCCGCATCACCGACGTGCGCGCGGGCCTGCTCGCGGCTGCGCAGCGGCTCCAGCAGCGTCGGCCAGAGCCGTCCGGTCACCAGCCGGCAGCGCCGGTAGAACTCCGCGAACGCGGCCTCGTCGCCGCCGGCGCCGATGGCGCCGAATGTGCTGCGTGGGCCGACCAGCAGGCCAGTGCGTCCCGCGGTCGCCGGGTCGGGGGTGTAGGACGAGTACGCCCGCGGGGCGAGCCTGATCACGGCGCCCAGGTCGTCGACGATGCGCGACGGCAACAGGCTCACCAGGTAGGAGTACCGGGAGAGCCGGGCGTCGACGCCGTCGAACAGCTGCGCCGACACCGCCGCGCCACCGACCTCGTCGAGTCGTTCCAGCAGCTGGACCCGCAAGCCGGCCTGCGTGAGGTATGCGGCGGCGACCAGACCGTTGTGGCCGCCACCGACGATGACCGCGTCGACGTCACGCGCAGTCATCTGCTCAGCCCAGGTAGCCCTCGACCTCGTCGGCGGGCCGCACCGCGGCGTCGCCGGGGTCGCCGCCGGTCTCGCGCAGCGCGCGCCGTTGCCGCAGCAGATCCCAGCACTGGTCGAGCTGGATCTCTATCTGGCGCAGCCGCTTGTGCTCGTCGGATTCACTGATTTCGTGGTGCTGTAGCCGCTCTCGCAGCACCTTCTCCTCAGCGACGAGCTCGTTGATTTGCGATAAAGCTTCGGTGTCTTCCACGCGTCAAGTGTGCCCGACTCGAGCCTGATTGTCGGGCTCCTCAGCGGCCGATGCTCGGCCGCATCGTCACCCGACTGAAGCCTGATGATCGGGCTCCTCAGCGGCCGATGCTCGGCCGCATCGTCACCCGACTAGGGTCGTCTGGGTGTCAAGCAAACCTGAGATCGAATTTCCCAGTGGCCCAGCTCCCGCACAACTCGTCATCGAAGACCTGGTGGTCGGTGACGGACCCGAAGCGGTGCCCGGCGGCACCGTCGAGGTGCACTACGTCGGCGTCGACTACGACAGCGGCGAGGAATTCGACAGCTCGTGGGGTCGCGGCCAGCCGATCGCGTTCCCGTTGCAGGGCCTGATCCAGGGCTGGCAGGACGGCATTCCCGGCATGAAGGTCGGCGGCCGCCGCCAGCTGATCATCCCGCCGGAGCAGGCGTATGGGCCGACCGGCTCAGGTCACCAATTGTCCGGTAAGACACTGATTTTCGTCATCGATCTGCTCAGCACCCGCTGAGTCAGCGCGGCGGCGGAAGCTCCAGCAGCAGGCGCAGTCCGCCCAGCGGGCTTTCTTCCAGCGTCGCCGTGCCGCCGTGCAGATGGGCCTGCTGGGCGACCAGTGCCAGGCCCAGCCCGGAGCCCGAGTGTGACGCGGTGGAGCCGCGGGAGAACCGCTCGAACACGATTTGGCGTTCCTCTTCGGGCAGCCCGCTGCCGTTGTCGTCGATGGCGATCTCGACGCCGGCCCGCGAGCTCACCGCCGACAGCTGGACGCGGGTGGCGCCACCGTGTTTGACGGCGTTGGCGATCGCGTTGTCCACGGCAAGCCGAAGTCCGGCGGGCAGTCCGACGATGATGCAGGTCGGCGACGGCGCCAAGGACACATCCAGGTCGGGGTAGATCCGCATGGCGTCGTGCGCGGCGCGGTCGAGTAATTCGGTGATGTCAACCGGCACATGGTCTTCTGAGGTCGACAGCTCGCCTTGGGCCAGCCGTTCCAGCGCCGACAACGTTGCCTCGATGCGGGACTGGGTGCGGATGACATCGTGCAGCACCTCTTTGCGTTGCTCATCCGGAAGGTCAAGGGTGGACAGCACTTCCAGGTTGGTCCGCATCGCGGTCAGCGGCGTGCGCAACTCATGCGAGGACACCGCGGCGAAATCCCGAGCTGAGGCCAACGCCTCGATCGTCCTGTTCTGCTCGTCCCAAATCCGTTGCAGCATGCCGCGCATGGCCTCGGCGATTTCGACGGCCTCGCTGGCGCCGCGCACCTCGACCTGTGGTCGCTCGTCGCCCGCGTCGATGGCCCGGGTCTGCTGTGCCAGCCGTTTGAACGGTCGTACCGCGAAAGTGGCCAACAGCCAAGCGAATACCGCTGCCGCGCCGATCGAGAACAGACATATCAAGATCACTCGACGGTGCAGATTATTGGTGTCGGCGATGGTGGCGTCATAGGTCGCGCCAACGGCCACCAACATCGGATGCGGCGCAGGGATATTCACCGTGCGCACGCGGTAGCGCACACCGTTGACGTAAGTGTCGGCGTAGCCGGCGGGCAGCTCGGGCAGCGTGACCGTCGTGTTGGAGGTGACCTCCCCGTTGACGTGACGCACGGTGATCACCGCGTCCTGGTCGTTGGGGGACTTGGGAATCTGGCCGAGGCCGCGGGGCAGGAACGGGATCGCGAAACCGGCCGCCTCGTCGAGACGGCGGTCCAGCCTTTCCTTGCGGTCGTTGGTGATGCCGACCCAGACGACCACTCCGACGATCAGCACCGGGATCGCCGCGCCGATGGCAGTCGCCACCACCACCCGGGCGCGTAGCGACGGTGTGCGGGTCAGGATTCTCGACAAGAAATTCATGTTCAAGCCGTCACTGCATGCGCAGTACGAAGCCCACGCCGCGCACGGTGTGCAGCAGCCGGGGGCCGCCGTTGGCTTCGAGTTTGCGGCGCAGGTATCCGATGAAGACATCGACGACGTTGGTGTCAGCGGCGAAGTCGTAACCCCACACCAGCTCCAGCAGCTGCGCACGGGACAACACCGCGGTCTTGTGCTCGGCCAGCACCGCCAGCAGGTCGAACTCGCGCTTGGTCAGGTCGACGTCGACGCCGTGCACCCGAGCGCGACGGCCCGGGATGTCGACCTCCAGCGGCCCGACGGTGATGGTTTCCGACGACGATGTCGCGGTGGCTCCGCGCCGGCGCAGCAGCGCCCGCACCCGCGCCACCAGCTCGGCCAGCACGAACGGCTTGACCAGGTAGTCGTCGGCGCCTGCTTCCAGGCCGGCCACCCGGTCGTCGACCGAGCTGCGCGCCGACAGCACGCAGACCGGGACGTCGTTGTCCATCGCGCGTAGCGCGGTCACCACGCTGACGCCGTCGAGCACGGGCATGTTGATGTCGAGAACGATTGCGTCCGGCCGGGTTTCGGTGGCGCTACGCAACGCCTCGGCGCCGTCGACCGCGGTCGACACCTCGAATCCGGACAACCGCAGTCCGCGCTCCAACGAGGCAAGCACGTCGGAGTCGTCGTCGACAACCAAAACCCGGGGTGAAGACCCAGCAGCGTCCATGCCGCCCATGATGCCTGATTGTTGCCCTTAGCTGTGGGAACACCCGCTCGACGCACCCAGCTCAATTCCCGCGGGACGGCGGGAATCGCCTGGCGCCGGGTTCCAGGGGCAGCTGCAGGGAGTTCACCAGGTAGCTGACGGTGCGATAGGTGCCGGCCAGCATGAGCAGTTCGAGCAGCGCCGCGTCGCTGTGATATCGGGTGAGATCCGCCCAGAGCGCGTCGTCTACCGTGCACTTCTCCTGCAGGCTGTCGCACAACCGGATTAGCACCCGATCGGCCTCGGACCAGCAGGTGTCATCGGGTCCGCCGACGGTCAGCGATGTGATGTGTTCTTCTGTCAGGCCGGCTTTCGCAGCGAACGCGCTGACGTGCACACCCCACTCGTACTCGGCGCCGCAGGACGCCGTCACCCGGTCGATGACGATCTCGCGTTGCCGGATGGTCAGCTGCCCCCGGTCGAGCAGCCCGGCGTTGAAGAACTTGAAGAACAGCCGACGGTCGCGCGCCAGCGTGGTGAACAGCGCCAGGGGCGGGCGGCCGCGCATGATCGCGTCGATCGCTTGCTGCATGTCGTCAGGAAACGGACCGGCGGCCGGCGCGATGCGGGCGCTATCATTTTTATAGCGTGTCATGTGACCGAAATTAGCCCTGGTGCTACAAAATGTAAAGCATGAATTCGCCCCGCATCGGTTCGTCGGCCCGCGGATCGCGATCGGGTCGGCCGGTCATGGTGGCCCTCGATGTGCTCGGTCGCCGCGGCGCGCTGCGCCTGCTCTGGGAGTTACGTGCCGGGCCGCTGACGTTCCGGGCGTTGCAAACGGCCTGCGATACCAACCCGAGCTCGCTCAACACTCGGTTGAAGGAGCTGCGAGAGCTACGCATCGTGGACCACGGGGACGCGGGTTATTTCTTGACGCGACATGGTCATTCGCTGATGGCGGCACTCGGGCCGCTGCAGACCTGGGCGCACCGCTGGGCCGCCGACACATTCGAGTCAGCGGTAGACCAGACCTGACAGCCGCCAGGCCAGCTTGGTGCGCACCGCCGGGATGCCGGCGGCCAGTCGGGTCAACCCGTTGCGAGCCGGGCGCGCCGCCCGTGGCAGCGTCGCCAGCCGGGTCAGCCGTCCGGTCGTGGTCAGCACTTGTCGCGCGACCGGCCTGCGGCTGGCGCTGTAGGCGTCCAGCGCGCTGTCGCCATCGCCATTTAGCGCGTCGCGCAGGCCGTCAGCGAGCGCGACGGCGTCCTGGATGCCGAGGTTCATGCCCTGTCCGCCGGCGGGGCTGTGCAAGTGGGCGGCGTCGCCGGCCAGCAGTAGCCGCCCTGCGCGATAGCTGTCGGCAACCCGGTGGTGAATCCGGAATCTCGATCCCCAGATCAATTCGGTGACAGTGGTGCGCCCCGGGCCGAACCCACGAGTGTCCAGGATGTTCTGGACGAACTCGACCGACGGCTGCTCCGGCGCGTGGGCGGTCGGCGCGATGACCCGGTGGATGCCGCCGGGCAGCGGCGCCAGCACATTCATGCCGCTCATCGCATAGAACAGGATGATCTCGGCGTCGGGCGCCTCCCCGGCGAGTCGGACGTCGGCCAGCGCGAAAGCTTCGGCGTATTCGCCACCGGCAAAGCCGATGCCGGCCAGCTGACGCACGGTGCTGCGCGCGCCGTCGCAGCCCACCACAAATCGCGCCCGGATGGTCT
Source organism: Mycobacterium cookii (assembly GCF_010727945.1). Classification (NCBI taxonomy): domain Bacteria; kingdom Bacillati; phylum Actinomycetota; class Actinomycetes; order Mycobacteriales; family Mycobacteriaceae; genus Mycobacterium; species Mycobacterium cookii. The sequence goes on along the minus strand of NZ_AP022569.1, from coordinate 2,504,749 downwards.
CGCCGTCGCCGAATGTCGCGGTGACGCCGTCGGCGTCCTGCGACAAGCGGGTCAGCTCTTTAGGCCGGCTTACCTCTCCGCCCAGCTCGGCCAGCCGCTCGACGAGCAGCGCCTCGGTGGTGGCCTGCGAGAGCATCAGCGTGTACGGGTAGCTGGTCGGCAGTTCGGAGAAATCGATCGCCATCAACGTCCGCGTGCCATCCCGCATGGTGAAACGAGGGGCGATGAGCCCCGACTTCACCATGCGTCTGGAGACGTCGAGGTGTTCTAGCACCTCGAGCGTGCGGGCGTTGACGGCGGCCGCGCGCGATGTGTTGGCGCCCTCGACCAGGCGGTCGACGACCATCACCTCCGCGCCGTGGCGCAGCAGTGACGCGGCGAGTGTGAGCCCGGTCGGGCCGGCCCCCACGACGAGGACGTCGGTGTCGATCATGGTGGTCTCCTCTCGATTGAGTCAACGCTTGTTGGCATAGCCATCGTGCGCTGATTTCCGAGCGAAGTCAACACCCGTTGGCCTACAATTGTTGGCATGCGGAAATCGTCGGACGACACCAAGGCCGCCATCCTCGCGGCGGCCAGGGAGCGATTCGGCAAGGCAGGTTTTCAGGCCGCCACAATTCGCGCGATCGCCGCCGATGCCGGCATCGACCCTTCGATGGTGATGCGGTACTTCGGCAACAAGGACAAGCTGTTCGCCGCCGCGGCGGAGTTCGATCTGCGGCTTCCGGACCTGGCCGCGATCGACCGCACCGCGGTGGGCTGCGCGCTGATCAGCCATTTCCTGCAACGCTGGGAGGGTGACGAGGCGCTGGTGATCCTGTTGCGCTCCAGTGCCACCAACGGTGACGCCGCACTGCGCATGCAGCACATCTTCACGACGCAACTGCAACCGCTGGTCGCGACCCTGGTTCCGGCCGACGAAGTCCGGTGGCGGTCCGGGCTGATCGCCACCCAGATCCTGGGCGTGGCGTGGTGCCGCTTCGTCTTGAAGTTGCCGCCGGTAGTCGACATGACCCAAGCCGACATCATCGACTTGGTCGGGCCGACGATCCAGCGTTACCTCGGGCTGCCGGACCGCTAGCGCAGTCCGATGTTGCGGTAACGCCGTAGCCGGGTCGCCATCCGGTCGGGCATCGCACGCAGCGCGTGGAGTTCGGCCGCGATCGCCGCGGACAGTCGTTCGGAGAACTCGACCGGCTCGTCGGCGGCATCCGGGTGCTCGGGCACGACGGCGTCGACGATGCCGGACGCCAACAGGTCGGCCGATCGGACGCCCTGGTCGGCGGACAGCTCGGCAGCGTGGGCGGTGTCGCGAAAAACGATCGCGCTGGCGCCCTCGGGTGGCAGCGGCGCCAGCCAACCGTGCAGCGCCGACAGCACCCGGTCGGCGGGCACCATCGCCAGCGCGGGGCCGCCGCTGCCCTGGCCGAGCAACACCGACACGGTCGGGGTGTCCAGGGTGACCAGCTCGGCCAGGCAGTGGGCGATCTGACCGGCCAGCCCGTCCTGCTCGGCTTCGACCGACAGCGCCGGGCCGGCGGTGTCGATGACCAGCACCAGCGGTAACCGCAGACCGGCGGCCAACGACATACCGCGACGCGCTTCGCGCAGGGCGGCCGGCCCGACCAGTCCGCCGATGACACGCTGCTGGCCGAGCAACACCGCGGGTTGACCGGCGAACCGGGCCAGCGCCAGCAGCATGGTCGCGGCTTCGCCCTGCCCGGTGCCCGACAGCAACACCTGGTCGGTGCAGCCGTGTCGCAGTAGGTGCCGGACGCCGGGCCGATCAGGTCGCCGCGAGGCCAGCACCGAGTCCCAGGCCGGGATGTCGGGCAGCGGCTCAGTCCCGGCCGGCGGTTCCGGGGCCGGGCCCGGGTCGTCCGCGACGACGGTCAGGGCCCGGTCCAGGATGCCGCGCAGTTCGTCGAGCGGTACGACGGCGTCGACCACACCGTGCCGCTGCAGATTCTCGGCGGTTTGGACGTCGGGGGGAAACGGTTCGCCGTAGAGCTGCTCGTATACCCGTGGCCCCAGAAAACCGATCAGGGCGCCGGGCTGCGCGAACGTGACGTGGCCCAGTGAGCCCCACGACGCGAACACCCCGCCGGTGGTCGGATGACGCAAGTAGACCAGATACGGCAGGTGCGCCTGTTTGTGCAGGTTGACCGCGGCGGCGATCTTGACCATCTGCAAAAACGCGACGGTGCCCTCCTGCATCCGGGTGCCGCCCGAACACGGCGAGGCCAGCAACGGCAGCCGCTCGGCGGTAGCGCGTTCGATGGCCACGGTGATCCGCTCGGCGGCGGCGACCCCGATCGAGCCGGCGAGGAAGTCGAACTCGCAGACCACCACGGCCACCCGGCGGCCGAACACCTGGCCCTCGCCGGTCAGCACCGATTCGTCGCGTCCGCTGGCGGCGTGTGCCTCGGCCAGTTCGCGGGTGTAGCTCTCGCCGGCAGAGACGGCGATGGGCGTGCTGTCCCAGCTGACGAACGATCCCTCGTCGAGTACCGCGTCGCGCAGTTCGTCGGTCCCGATCCGGCTCACGAGGCCGGTGTCGGATCCAGGATGACGCCGGTGTCCTCGACGTAGCGGTCCCACAGCGTCAGCAGCTCGGCCAGCTTCTCGGGGTGCGTCGCGGCCAGGTCGTTGATCTCGCCGGGGTCGGCGGACAGATCGTAGAGCTGCCAGTCACCCGGTCCGTACGGCTCGGGCAGGTGCAGAGCTTTCCAGTCGCCTTGCCGAATTGCCTTGCGGCCGAACAACTCCCATCCGGTGTCGGCCGTGTCGGCGTGCACCGATCCGGCGCCGGACAGATACGGCAACAGCGACCGACCGCGCATGGGCGCAATTTCGCGCCCCCGGTATTCGGTGCCCGGGTGCTCTACGCCGGCCAGCTCGAGCACGGTCGGCGCGATGTCCATCACCGTGCTGAACGCGGTGCCGATCTGCTGCTGGCGGTCGAAGCCCGGCCACGTGACGAACCCGACCACGCGGATGCCGCCCTCGGCGGTGAACGCCTTGTGCAGTCGCGACGGCGCCGTGGCGGCCTGCGCCCAGCGCGGGCCGTACCAGATGAACGAATTGGACGCTCCGGCGTTGTCGAGGCTGTTGTCCCAGTTCTTCTCGATCTCGGCGGCGATCGCGCCGCCGAGGATCGGCAACGACTCGAGGATCGCGCCCTCGGCGCCGTTGTCGGACAGGAAGACGACGACGGTGTTGTCCAGCTCGCCGGTCTCGGTGAGGTAGTCGATCACCCGGCCGATGTTGTGATCCATCCGGTCCACCATGGCCGCGTAGACCTCCATGGCCCGGGCGGACGCGGCTCGCTGCTCGGCGGTCATGTCGGCCCATTCCGGCTCCCCGTCGGCGACCACGGGGTGGGCGACGACGTCGGGTGGGCACAGCCCGAGCTTCTTGAGCGCGGCCAGTCGCTGTTCGCGCAGCGCGTCGGGGCCGTCGTCGTAGCGGCCGCGGTATTTCGCGATGGTGTCGGTCGGTGCCTGCAGCGGCCAGTGCGGCGCCTGGAACGGCAGATACGCGAAGAACGGCTGTTCGGGGTCGGTGCGCTCGCGGAAATACCGCAGCAGCGTGTCGGCGTAGAAGTCCGACGAGTAGAAGTCGTCTGGAACGGTGACGAACTGGTCGTTCTCGGTGTAGCGCGACATCATCGGGATGAAGTCGCCCGGAACGTTGCTGTAATGGCTTGCGCCACCGGGCAATAGCGCGAACGACCGATCGAATCCACGGGACCACGGCGAGGTGTCGATGGTGTTGCCGAGATGCCACTTGCCCGCCATCAAGGTCAGGTATCCGGCGTCCCGCAGCAGTTCGGGCAGGGCGACCACCCGGTCGTTGAGATGTCCCTCGTAGCCGGGCTGTCCGCGGAACTGCGGGGCGACCTCGAGCATGGTGCCGATGCCCGCGATGTGGTGGTCGGTGCCGGTCAGCAGCATCGACCGCGTCGGTGAACAGGCGGGTGCCGAGTGAAAGTCGGTGAACCGGAGTCCGGCGTTGGCCAGCCGGTCCAGGTTGGGGGTCTCGATTTCGCCGCCGAATGCGCCGATGTCGGAGAAGCCGAGGTCGTCTGCCACGATCACCAGGAAGTTAGGCCTTGTCACGGTGAAGCATCCTGTCAGGTGTTTCGGCCGATGGGAACGCTCCGCCTACCGCCGAGTAGATGCCGTCTGAAACGTCACTAGGCTATGTCCCATGATCGGTCTGACCCGTGTCGAAGACGTCTTGACCATTGAGTTGCAACGTCCCGAACGACGCAACGCGCTCAACTCCCAGTTGGTTGAGGAGTTGCGCGAGTCGGTGGAGAAGGCGGCAGGCGAGGATGTCCGGGTCGTCGTGCTGACCGGTCAGGGCACCGTGTTCTGCGCCGGCGCCGACCTCAGCGGTGACGCGTTCGCCGCCGACTATCCCGACCGGCTGATCGAACTACACAAGGCGTTGGACGCGGCGCCGATTCCGGTGGTCGGCGCGATCAACGGGCCCGCGATCGGCGCGGGCCTGCAACTGGCGATGCAGTGCGACCTGCGGGTGGTGTCACCGGAGGCGTTCTTCCAGTTCCCGACATCGAAATACGGCCTGGCGCTGGATAACTGGAGCATCCATCGGCTGTCCTCGCTGGTCGGACACGGCCGCGCGCGGGCGATGCTGCTGACAGCGGAGAAACTGACCGCCGAGACGGCGTTGCAGACCGGGATGGCCAACCGGATCGGCACTCTGGCCGACGCGCAGGCCTGGGCCGCCGAGATCGCCGGCCTGGCCCCGTTGGCACTGCAGCACGCCAAGCGGGTGCTCAACGACGACGGCTCGATCGAAGAGCCCTCGCCGGTGCAGAAGGAGTTGTTCGACAAGGCGTGGGGCAGTCAGGACGTCATCGAGGCGCAGGTCGCACGAGTGGAGAAGCGGCCGCCGAAATTCCAGGGGGCCTGATCGGATGTTGCGGGGGGCGTTGCGATTCGCGGTGGGCACGGTCTCACTCGCGACGGGCGGATGGGTGTTGCGAGCGCTGCACGGCGCGCCGGCCGCGCTGGGAGCCCAACCGTCGGACATCCGCGCGGTCGCCGATCGCTCACCGAACTTCCGCGACGGGGTGTTCGTCAACCTGGAGCCGGCCTCGTTCAACATCGACGCCGAAGAGCAGCGAAACATCCTGTGGGAGTTGATCAGTAGCCGGAATCAAGCGCGGCCCACGGCGGAGATCCCGCTGGACACCCCCGAGCCGCGGGCCTTCGAAGCTCCCGCCGGCCAGATCGCGGTCAGCTGGTTCGGTCACTCCACCGCGTTGCTGGAGATCGACGGCTACCGCGTCCTGACCGACCCGGTGTGGAGCCAACGCTGTTCACCGTCGGACGTCATCGGACCGGGACGCATGCATCCGCCGCCGGTGTCGCTGGAGGCACTGCCCGCCCTGGACGCGATCGTGATCAGCCACGACCACTACGACCACCTCGACATCGACACGATCGTCGCACTCGCCCGCAGCCAGTGGGCGCCGTTCGTCGTTCCGCTGGGTGTCGGTGCGCACCTTCGTAATTGGGGCATCCCGGATGAGCGCATCATCGAACTCGACTGGAACGAGCAGACCAAAGTCGACGAGCTCACCCTGGTCTGTACCCCGGCGCGGCACTTCTCCGGCCGTTTCCTGAACCGCAACGGCACCCTGTGGGCGTCATGGGCGATCATCGGCCCCGCGCACCGGGCGTACTTCGGCGGCGACACCGGCTACACCAAGAGCTTCGCCGATATCGGCACCGACCACGGACCGTTCGACGTGACCCTGATGCCGGTGGGCGCGTACAACAAGATCTGGCCGGACATCCACATGAACCCCGAGGATGCGGTGCAGGCGCACCTCGACGTCAACGGTGGACTGCTGGTGCCGATCCACTGGTGCACCTTCCGGCTGGCGCCGCACCCGTGGGCCGAACCGATCGAGCGGTTGCTCGCCGCGGCCGAGGCCGCCGCCGTCAAGGTTGCCGTCCCTAAGCCGGGCGAGCGGGTGGACCCCACGGCGGCGACCGAATCGGAGCAGTGGTGGCGGCTCACCGATCAGCCGTGATACCCCTAATCACAAGTTCCAATGGATAAAGGACGCGACATGGGATTTCTGGACAAGGCCAAGGACCTGTTGGCGCAGAACGCCGACACGGTCGGCTCCGCGATCGACAAGGCCGGTGAGTTCGTCGACTCCAAAACCGACGGCAAGTTCAAGGACACCGTGAACCAGGTGCAGGAGGCGGCGAAGAACGCCTTGAAAGACGGCACCAAGGACGAGCAGTAGAAGTCACCCATGGCGAAACTCTCCGGATCCATCGATGTACCGCTGCCACCCGAAAAGGCTTGGGCCAACGCGTCTGATCTGTCCCGCTACAAGGAATGGCTGACGATCCACCGGGTGTGGCGCAGCACGCTGCCCGAGCAGTTGGAGAAGGGCACGGTCATCGAGTCGATTCTCGAAGTCAAGGGCATGGCCAACCGGATCAAATGGACCATCGTGCACTACAAACCGCCGGAGTCGATGACGCTCAACGGCGTCGGCGTCGGCGGTGTCAAAGTCAAGTTGTTGGCCAAGGTCAAACCCAACGCCGGGGATTCGGTTGTCAGTTTCGACGTGCACCTGGGCGGCCCGGCGCTGTTCGGGCCGATCGGCATGATCGTCGCCGCGGCACTGCGCAGCGACATCGACGAATCGCTCAACAGGTTCGTCACGGTGTTCGCACCCGCCTGACGCTACTGTCGCGGTATGTCCCGCCTGCGCCCCGGATGGCTGGTTGCGCTGTTCGCCGCGATGGTCTCGATCAGCGCATGGCTGCCGTGGTTGACGACCCGCGCCAACGGCGGCGGTTGGGCCAACGCGATCGGCGGCAGCATCGGCAGCCTGCACCTGCCACACGGGTTCGGGCCGGGCCAGCTGATCGTGTTGCTGTCCTCAGCGTTGCTGGTGGCCGGAGCGATGGTGGGCAGAGGCCTGTCGGTGAAGCCGGCATCGTTTGTCGCACTGGCGGTTTCGCTGGTCGTCGTCGCGCTCACGGTGCGGTACTACGCGGTCAACGTCAAGCCGCCGGTTTCGGCTGCCTACGGTTTGTACGTGGGCGGTGTCGCGGCGGCCGCTGCGACGCTGTGCTCGATGTGGGCGTTGGTGTCGTCGTTCCGCGGTCACCGCTAGCCGACGCTGACCTGGTCACCCGTCAGGGGCAGCGCGCATTGATCGCAGGTCAACAGCCCGAGGAGCGGCTTGCCGCAACAGATGTGGGTGATCAGTACCGCCGGGCCTTCCGGTGCGTGGAACCATCGCTGGCCACACTGCAGCGCGGTGACGATGACGGGGAAGAACGCGCGGCCCTTTTCGGTGAGCTGGTAGCAGGTGCGCGCCGGGCCGGTTTGGCGCGACACGCACAGCACACCGTTGGCGCAGAACGTCTGCAACCTGCTTGCCAGTAGCGACGGCGGCGCCCCGAGCTGAGCCTGAAAATCGGTGAAGCGACTGGTACCCAGGAATGCGCATACCAATAGCGCTGCTGCCCAACGATTTCCGAACACGCTCATGGTCTCCGGAAACAGACCGGCCTGGCCGCGGCTGGTGTCGCCCGTCGATCGGCGACGAGTCACCGCCTCGGGCACCGAGCGTGGCCACGAACCACTCGGGCCCCATTGCGCGGTTACCTCTTTCTCGGTCACCACCTCGCCGCACGATTGGCAGCTCAGCGTGGGCGCGAAATCGCTGTCGCAGGCCGTGTGCCGCATACCCGGAAGGCGGTCGGCCTGCTCAGGCACCCATCGTCGTTCCCATTCCCAGATCGACAGCAGCACCGGCCACAACGCCCGCCCGCGTTCGGTAATCAGATATTCGGCGCGCACCGGCCGGGACCGGTACACCGTGCGATCGAGCAGGCCGTTCTCCGTCAGCGCCCGCAACCGGTTGGTCAGCACCGAATTCGAGATGGGCAGGCGCTCCATGAACTCGCCGTAGCGGGTCGCCCCCAACAGGGCCTGCTGGATGATCAGCAGCGTCCACTCGTCGCCGAGCAGACCCAGGATCCGGCCGACGGCGTTGATGCCGCCGGGTGTCAGCGCGGTCGGCTCGGCCGCGTCGGACGTCACAGCCCGATGGCGCCGGCGGCTGAGTCGGCGTCCCGCCAGCGGCGCAATTGCGACCCCGACGCCCAGGTGGCGTGGGTGCCGCTGGAAATCCGTTCGGGCAGCGCCAGTTTGCAGAGCGGACCGTCGCCGACGCGGGCCGCATCGAAGATCAGGCAGTACGAGGCGTCGGCGTTCATGTCGGTGGTCAGCGTGATCAGGTAGCCGTCGTCCTCACCCGTGGCTCCCGGTCGCGGAGCCATCGCTGCCTCACTGCCGTAGACGCCGTCGCTGAACCGGAAGTGCTCCTCACCTCCGGTGCGCAGATCATGCTTGACCAGGCCGTCGAACAGGAACCAGCCCGGCTTGCCGGTGGCGGCGTACGCGTAGCGGTAGTCACCGGACGTGTAATCGGGGTTCATCACCCCGAACTCGGTGATGGACTCCGACAACTGCTCTTCATGCACGGCGCCGGTGACCAGGTTGAACCGCCAGCGGTGCAGCCGGGCCTGTAGACGGTCCAGCGCCAGGAAGCGAAAGAGCTTGTCCCACTTGTTTCCACCGGTGTCCAGGGGCTGGGGCGCTCCTTCGAAGAACCCGTCGAGCACGATCTCGTCGCCGTCCTCGTAGGCGTTGACGAAATGCAGCACGAATGTCGGGTCGGCCTCGAACCAGCGGATCCGGTCGCTTCCGCCGCGGCGCGGCAACACCGCGAAGCGGGACGGCATGTCGGGATAGAACCGCGGTAAGTGCACGTCGTGTTCGAGCAGCTGCGGATCCCAGAACAGCGGGAAATCGTTGAGTATGACGTAGTTTTCGGTGAACGCCATGTCGTGCGGCAGCCGTGGTCCGGGTAGCGGAACATCGACGTAGTGCGCCAACTCGTTGCGCTCGTCGACGACGCCGTAGTGCATGTATGGGGCCTGCTTGCTGTAGTTGAAGAACAACAGCTCGCCGGTCTTGCCGTCGACTTTCGGATGCGCTGAGACTCCCCAGTCGCTGGGGAAGTATCCGTTCCAAGTTTCCTTGCCCAGCGTGTTCCCCGACAACGGGTCGACGCGGTAGAGATCGCCGCACTGGTAGAAGCTGGTAAGCGCGACTCCGCGGTGGACGATGACGTCGGTGCTCGACGCGTCCTTCATCCGGGTGCGCGCCCCCCAGCCGTCGTCGCGTTTGGCGAGTTGCACTGGCTCGGCCAACCCGGGCCACAGCGGCCCGCCGGCCTCGTTCTCCGCCGCAAACCCGTCTGTGCGGATAAACCGGTTGCGGTAGAACGCTTTTCCGTCGCGAAACCCGACAACGTGCACCATGCCGTCGCCGTCGAACGGATGATACGTCTTCAGTGACGGATGCAGCGGGTTCTCGGTGTTACGCAGGTAGACGCCGTCGAGATCATCCGGAATCCGGCCTTCCACGGCCGTCAGGTCGTCGGCGTCCCACTCGCTGGTCTGCGGCCGCCACGGACCGGTGCGGTACGGGTGATCGTCGTCTTCGGGCAGGGTCGACAGGAACTTGCCGACGACTTCGATATCCATCAGTGCACCTCGCTGACGACGAAGCTGACCGTGGTGGCGGTGCTGCCACCGAAGTTCAGCGTGCCAAAGGTTTTCGCGTTCTCGACCTGGTAGTCGCCGGCCGTGCCGCTGACTTGCTTCGCCGCGTCGAGAAGCATCCGCACACCCGACGCACCGACTGGGTGGCCCCCGCCGATCAGCCCGCCACTCGGGTTGATCGGCAGTCGTCCGCCGTTCTCGATCTCGCCGTGCTCGATGGCCTTCCACGATTCGCCGGGCCCGGTCAGGCCGATGTGGTCGATGGCCAAATACTCACTGGGACTGAAGCAATCGTGTACCTCGAAGCCGTGGACGTCGTCGAGCGTCACCTGTGCTCTTCGCAGTGCGTCGAGCACCGCACTGCGGACATGCGGCAGCACGTACGGGTCGTCGGCGGCGCGGTCGAGCTTTTGCTGCAGGCCCAGTCCAACGGTGCAATGACCCCAGCCGGTGATCCGGGCGATCGGTCGCGCGTCGGGATGCTCGCGCAGGTAGTTATCGTTGACCAGGACGACTCCCGCTCCGCCGTCGGTCATCTGGCTACAGTCGAACCGCCGCAGCCGGCCTTCGATGAGCGGGTTGCTGACGTCGTCGTCGCTGATCGGTTGAGGCACAGACCATTCGCGGGTCTGGGCGTTGGGGTTGCGCCGCGCGTTGGCGAAGTTGAGTTGCGCGATCGCCCGCAGATGGCTGTCGTCCAAGCCGTAGCGGCGGTCGTATTCGTCGGCGACCTTCGCGAACATCGAGGGCCACAGGAATTTGGCGTCGGCGCCCTCGTGGCCCGTCCATGCCGCGGCGCCAAGATGCCGGGCCGCGGTATCGCCAGGCACGGTCTTCTCCAGTTCGACCCCGAGCACCAACGCTGTGTCGTAGTTGCCGGACCGCAGGTCGGCCATGGCGGACAGCGCCGCCACGCTTCCGGACGCGCAGGCGGCTTCGTGGCGGGACGCCGGCGTATCCCACAGCCCGTCGCAGACGGTGGCCGGCATCGCGCCGAGGTGGCCTTGTTCGGCGAACATCTCACCGAACGCGTTGGCGACGTGGACCACCCCGATATCGGAGGCGTCGACTTTCGCCGCGGCGAGGGTGGCGTCGACGACTTCGCGGGTGAGGTCCGCGAAATCGAGGCCTTCTCTGGTGAGGTTTCGGGCGAAGTCGCTCTGATATCCGGCGAGGATCCAGACATCCGTATTCATAGCCACACGTTAGTTCAGTTAGAAGAGTGACACACATGGAGTGGCGTTTTTAGGACGGCCCCGCCGGCTCTCGGCTGAACCGACAGGACCTCGGCGCACGCATAGGTCGACCTAAGCGCTTGCCTCTGCACGCGCATTGCCCTCGATGGCAGATGACAAACCTTTGTCGGGAAATCCGGACTAATCGTTTCCGCGCGCGACAGCCCGCGCGGGGTCGGAACTCCATTGCGACCAGGAGCCGGGGAAGAGCGCTGCTTGGTAACCGAGCGTGGCGAGCGCCGCGACCGTGATGCTGGCTGTCACGCCGGAACCGCAGTACGCGCCGAGTCGGCCGTCGTGGTCGGGCACCAGTCGCGCGAGCGCGTCGTCGGCCAGGAACGTCCCGTCGTCGGCGAGCACGCGGCCGCTCGGCAGGTTCTTCGCACCGGGGATGTGCCCGGCGACCGGATCGATCGGCTCGACGTCGCCGCGGAAGCGTTCCGGGGCGCGGGCGTCGAGCAGCGCGACGTCACCGACCTCCTCCGCAGTCAGCGTCGGCAGCGCGCCGGCGTACAGGTCGTCGTGCAGCACGGTCGCATCGCCGGGGGTGGGCGTCACCGGGCCGGAGTCCACCCCGCCGCCGGCAGACCGCCACGCGGACAGGCCACCGTCCAGAATGCGGACGTCGCTGATCCCGGCTGCGGTCAAGACCCACCAGGCCCGCGCCGAGCCCGCGCGGTTCCAGTCGTCGTAGACGACGGTCGGCACGCCCTGCCGGACGCCCCAACGGCGCGCGGCGGTTTCGAGATTTCCGCCCGACGGCAGCGGATGGCGGCCGCGGGCCGTGACGGAGTTATCGCTGAGCTCGTCTTCGAGCGAGACATACACCGCGCCGGGCAAGTGGCCCTCCAGATAGGTTGCCCGGCCGTCGGGCTCATCGAGCCGCCAGCGCACATCGAGGATCGTCACCGGATCGCCGGCCGCGACCAGGCGGGACAACTCCGCGGCGGTGATGAGCACCTGACCGCGAAAGGTCAAGGCTTGAAACCCAAATCGTGCAAGGCATCGACGCAGCCGGCCAGCCAGTCGTTCATGTTCGCGGGCGCAGGGCCGCCGCCGACTTCCACCTGGCAGGCGAGTCCGGCGTCGTAGCCATGCTTCATCTCGTCCGCGAGGTACGCATGATTTTGCGGGTTCGAGAAATAGTCGTGCTCGGCCTTATAGCCGTCCTGATACGACGGGCCATGGGCCGCTTGGCTACTCGAGCCGTGCGTACAGGGTCCGGGCTGGCACTGCGGATCCGCGCCGGCCGGGGCGGGCGCAATCACGGCGGCGGTGGCGGTGGCTGCCACCAGAAGGATCAAACGGTCGAGCATGTGGCGCATCATCCCATGCTCCGACGGTGGCCTGGCAGAGAATCAGGGCGTGACCAACCGCATTCAAGCACTCCTGGGCGTCCAGTACCCCGTAGTTCAGGCGCCGATGACCTATATCGCCAGGGCTGAATTGGCCGCCGCAGTCTCCGAGGGCGGCGGCCTGGGCATGATCGAGACCCTGACGCCCGAGGGTCGCGCCGACCTGCGCCGGGTCCGTGAACTCACGGCCCGCCCGGTCGCGGCCAACCTGATGATTCAGGGCTGGAAACGTGATCCGTCGATCGTCGACGAGTTGGCCGCCGCCGAGGTTCGCCACGTGTTCACCTCCGCCGGTGACCCGGCACTGTTCACGAAACGGCTGCACGACGCCGGGATGACCGTCGTGCACGTAATCGGATCGCTGAAGGGCGCGATGAAAGCCGTGGACGCGGGCGTCGACGCGCTGGTGGTCGAGGGAGTGGAAGGCGGCGGGTTCAAATCCGCCCTCGGTGCATCCACGCTGGTGCTGCTTCCGCTGGTGGCCGATCGTGTCGACCTTCCGATCATCGCGGCGGGCGGGATCTGCGACGCCCGCTCCGCGGCGGCCGCCGTGGTGCTGGGCGCCGAGGGTGTGCAGATGGGCACCCGAATGCTGGCCAGCCATGAGGCCGCCGTCCATCACAACTTCAAGGACGCCATCATGGCCGCCGGCGATGACGGCACCGTCATGCTGGATCTTCCCGGCAACCCGACGATGCGGGTGCTGCGAACCGGTCTCGCGGCCCGCGTCGCAGCGGCCGACTCCGAAGTACAGCTGCTCGGCCGGATCACCGACCTGTACTTCGACGGTGACATGGAAGCCAGCGTCGCCAATACCGGTCAGGTGTCCTCCCGCATCGTCGATCTGCAACCGGCGTCGCGGATCGTCGAACAAACCTGGGCCGAGATCGAGACCGCTTTGACCGAAAGCCGATCTCGGCTCGGCCGACGCGGCGCAGCACAATGAGGCCCACGCGGCTGGCGTACGCTGCCGGTGGTCAATCGAATTCGCTCAGTCGTCGGTGTGGTCTGTGAGCTTTGGGTTGTCGGCGCGTAAAGATCGGCTTTATCAGCTCCACACCGAGACAGAAGAGTTGCCATGCCCGTCCCCAGCCCGTTCATCGACCAGAAGACTGGGCGGATCTCTTTTCCCGACAACAGCAGCCTTGTCCGTCATGTCGAGCGGTGGGCCAAGATGCGCGGGGATCGGTTGGCCTACCGCTACCTCGATTTCTCGACCGAGCGCGACGGCGTCTACAAGGACCTGGCCTGGTCGCGGTTCAGTGCGCGCAACCGCGCCGTCGGTGCGCGACTGCAGCAGGTCACCAAACCGGGCGACCGCGTCGCAATCCTCGCTCCACAGGGCCTGGACTACATGGTGGCGTTCTACGGCGCGCTGTACGCCGGGGCTATTGCGGTGCCGTTGTTCGACCCCGCAGAACCAGGGCACACCGGCCGGCTGCACTCGGTGCTGGGCGACTGCGCGCCGTCCGTCATCCTGACCACCGCCGACTCCGCGGACGGGGTCCGCAAATTCTTTCGCCAAGACCGCCCGGCCAACGAGCGGCCCCGTGTCATTGCCGTCGACGCCATTCCCGATGAGGTCGCCGAAACCTGGGAGCCGATAGTGGCGGACCCGGACGACATCGCCTACCTGCAGTACACCTCCGGATCCACCCGCGCCCCGGCCGGAGTGAAGATCACCCACCGGGCGGTGGCCACCAACCTGGCGCAGCTCATCACCTCGCTACAGGTCGAAGAGGGCCAACGCGGCGTCATGTGGCTGCCGCTGTTTCACGACATGGGCCTGGTCACCGCCATGGTTCCGTCGGTCGTCGGACACTGCATCACGATCATGAGCCCGACCGCCTTTGTGCGCCGCCCCAGCCGATGGATACGGGAGTTGGCGGTTCAGCCCGACGACGACGGCCCGACCTTCTCGGCGGCGCCGAACTTCGCCTTCGAGCACGCCGCGTTACGGGGCCTGCCGAAAGACGGTGAGCCAGAACTCGATTTGAGCAACGTGTTCGCCTTGCTCAACGGCAGTGAGCCGGTTTCCACCGCGTCGATGCGCAAGTTCAATGAGGCGTTCGCCCCGTACGGCCTTCCGGCGACTGCCATCAAGCCGTCCTACGGCATGGCGGAGGCGACGCTGTTCGTCTCCACCACCGACATGAAGCGCACGGCCACCACGATTTACGTGGACCGCGACGAGCTGGGCCGCGGGCGGTTCCAGATCGTCGCCGACGCCGCGCCCACGGCTGTGGCGCAGGTGTCGAGCGGAGTCGTCGCGATCGACCAGTGGGCCGCCATCGTCGATTCCGCCACCGCTGCAGAGCAACCCGACGGCCACGTCGGCGAGATCTGGCTCCACGGCAACAACATCGGCGCGGGCTATTGGGGCCGCGACCGCGACTCCGAAGAGACCTTCGGCAACACCCTCACGTCACGCGCGACACCGTCGCACACCGAGGGTGTGCCAGACGACGGCCGATGGATGCGTACCGGCGATTACGGCGCCTACTTCGGCGGCGAGTTGTACGTCACCGGCCGGGTCAAGGACATGGTGATCATCGACGGCCGCAATCACTATCCACAAGACCTCGAGTACACAGCGCAGGAAGCCAGTAGTGCACTGCGTGCCGGCTATGTGGCTGCCTTCTCCGTGCCGGCCAATCAGCTGCCGTCGCAGGTGTTCGACGTCGACCCGGAGGACTCGTCGGAGCAACTCGTGATCGTCGGCGAGCGCACCCCCGGCGCGCACAAGTCCGACATCGGTTCGATCGTCGACGACATTCGCGCCGCGATCGCGGTGCGTCACGGCGTGACCGCGCGTGACGTCATCCTGGTGCCGGCCGGCGCGATCCCGCGGACCTCCAGCGGCAAAGTCGGCCACGCCGCGTGCCGGGCTGCCTACCTCGACGGCAGCCTGCGCGGCGGCTACGTCACGACGTGAGTGCCCCGGCTCGGCCAACGGTCGGCGGGCTGCGCCTCAGCCGACATCTGAATAAGTGATCGGGGGGTCCCACTCTTCGGGACGGCCCGATGCGGGCGGGGCGGATGTCCGCGACCTGTCCTGCAGTATCGGATCGGTGTCTGCCGTCGCAATGGCCGCGGTCAGCGCCTCAACTACCTGACAAGCCTCAGCTGTCGTGATCGGGTCACCAGGGATGTCAACAGCAATCCGCCTTTGGATGCGCCCGTCAAGGTCTTGCTTGCCGATGACAGCGACGGTGATGGGGTAAGACCGTCCGTTGTGGGTCGTGTGCTCGACTGTCCAGCGCTGCCCGTCGAAAAGTCGTCGGCCGTCTTCCCAGGGCCCGATCCATGTTGCGTCTTTAGGTTTGCGGGTCAAGCTGGGCTCCTCTGTAGACCCCCCTGGCGCGAAACAATACGCTACGCAGCGTAACTATTTTCTTGGGTTCACCGGTCTAGGAATCCTTAACCGAAAAATGGCCTCTGACGTGCCCCCGGCAGGATTCGAACCTGCGACACCGGCTTTAGGAGAGCCGTGCTCTATCCCCTGAGCTACGAGGGCTGAAAACATCGTTAAACCTAGCCGCTCGGCCGCGTTGAGCGAGTGCGGGTCTCAGATCCAGACGAAGATTCGCGGATTGCCGGGGCCGTCGGGTGCGGGCTCCCGCGGGAACGACACCGGCGCCTCGATGCCGGCGAGTTTCACGTTGACCGCTGTCGCATCGGCGGCGATGGCGACAATCTTGCCAATGTCGTAGCTGCGCTCGTCGTCCCATTTGATCGTGGCGCTGCGCCCGAGGTGATGCACGGACAGGTCTTCGGGCGCGACCTCCGTCGACTCCGGCGGCGCGGCGCCGTCCAATTCCTCTTCGGCCGGCGCGGGCCCGGCGTCGTCGGCCCAGGCCATTTCGTCGCCGAAATACTCGCCGTCGTCGCCGGCTTGCTTGAGCCGCCCCAGCGCTGGTTTCGGCGGCTGCTCGTCCGGGGTCTCGTCATCGATCCACAACCGCCAGCCCGGGGGTGGCGGCGGCCAGGCCGGATCCGGCGACCAGTCCGGGTGCGGCACCCATCCTTTTGGCGGCTTCGGCCAGTTGGGGGGCGGGTTGTAGCGCATCAAACCACCATACGGAATGCGGCGCTCAACGCAGTTCTGCGATCACTTTCGCGATCGTGTCGACATGGTTTTCCTGGAAGGTGAACGACGTCAGCCCGTAGGTGTCCCGGTAGCCGCTCAGTGTGTCGGCGATGTCGCGCGGCGATCCGCTGAGCACGGTGGGCAGCGCGAGCAACTCTTCGTCGGAGAGCTTGACGAACCTGCGGGCGAGTCTGAGATCGGGCTTGCCGGAGCTGTCCGAGGGCACCGCGTTGATCCCCAGGTTCAGTTCCAGACTGTCGAACCGGTCGCCGGCGGCGTTGCGAACGAAGTCGATGCGCTCGGCCAGCGGGTCGGCCACCTCAGCGTTGCCGGCACCCGTCAACCCGATGATGTCGGCGTGCTGCGCGGCGATCGTCAGCAGTCGATTTCCGTTGCCCGCGATCAGGATCGGAACATTCGGCAGGTGCTTCTTGAGGTAGGTGGTCATGTGCTCGAGGTAGTCGACGCGCTGCCGCGCGGTCGGGTAGGGCAGCTCGGCGGCCTCGAACTCCTCACGCACATAGCCCGCGCCGAGGCCGAGGTCGAGACGGCCGTCGCTGAGCTTGTCGAGTTCGCCGGCATCGCGCGCCAGCAACGCGGGCTTGTAGAACCCGGCGTTGAGGACATAGGTCCCCAGTCGCACCGTGGACGTCGCCGCCCCGATCGCCGTCAGCACCGGAAACGGTGCCGGCGCGCCGAGGTGGTCCGGCAGATGCAGAACGTCGAAACCGATGTCCTCCAACCGTTTTGCCTTGTCGCGCAGTTCCGCACTCGACTTGGCGGAGTGGATACCCACCGCGAAGCGAAAACCTTGTGTGGCCACCGGCCACCTCCGATCGTGTCGTTAGGGGGACTGCAATTTCCAGGTGCGGGCGGCGTCCGCAAGACCCTGCACCAGAGCCGAGGTGATTGGCGACAACCCGTCGTCGCCGGGGAGGGGACTGCGTGGGCTGATGCCGCGAACGCGGGTGGGCAACTCCAATTGCGTTCCACCGCAGCGGGTCTGGTTGACCGGGTTCTGCGGATGCAGTCCGCGCAGCTCGACGGGAATCTCGTCGAGGTCGGTGACGACGCGGTATCCCGGCAGGTCGAGGTGATCGGCCAGGTGGGCGGCCAGCGTGCGGTTTCCGCCCCCGGCCAGCAGCTGGGTGGCGCGCCCGATCCGCCCGTAGCCGTGCAGCGACACCGCGACGTCGACGTGGCCGAGGAACTCGTCCAGCCGTGCCGACTCAGTGCGGCGGAACTGCGCCGACGACAGGTGGTGCGGATAGCGGTCGGGGTGCCGGATCGAATACACCGACGCGCCGGCTTTGTCGGCGGCCCGTTCGGCGATCACGTCGGTCATTTCTTCCAGGCCCCCGCCGTGGATCGCCAGAAAACCGAACCGCGACCGCAGCAGGCTGGTCTCGACCACCCCGCTGTCGGACAGCAGCTCGGAAAGTGATTGCGGCGCAGGCGTCGTGGGACGCGAGCGGGGCCGGGGCCAGCGGGCCGGATCCCAGCGGCGCAGGAAATCGATCCAGCGCTGCGGCAAACCATGATGCTGGGCGCCGTCGATGATGCGCTCCAGGTAGCCGGGCCGCGGCGGGCCGGGATTGACCCGGTGGTCGATATAGACCCAGGCGTCCCAGGGCCCGCCTTCGGTTTGCACGGTCAGCCGGTTGCGGCGGTAACGCTCCGGCACGCCCTCGGCGCTGTCCAGGGTGGCCAGATCGTGGTCGGAGATCTGCCAGACGACGCCGTGCACCTGCGTTCCGTCGAACGGCTCGACGGTGGCCACGCCGCGCTGGTTGATCAGCCAATCATGGTCGGCGAGGACTGCCCGTCGCGGATCGGAAGCATCGGGACAGCGTGCCGCCATCTGCCGCACGCACAGGTTGGACCCATACGCGAAATAGGAATGACGGCGCCGGTGCGTCACGCGTTCGATGTTAGCCGAGCGAAATATCCGGGTCGGTGTGCGACGACGGCGATCTGAGCCCGCAGTGACCGCGAGGTTAAATCCGTGCGTCGCCGTGCCGGCACCGCCGGGATCGGTGGCAGGATTGATCGATGATCGACGCGGGCTACGACGACACGCGAGATCGCGACACCATCGAGCGTGAGTTGCGACTGCTGGTCAGTGTCCGCAATGCCTATCGCGAACGCGGCGGGGCGATGCCGTCGATAAGCCAGATGGATGCGCTGCTCGACGAACTCCTCGAGCTGGATCGGCCGCGATAACCGCAGCGGGACAACGGGACTCGCGGTTCTACGTCGAACCCCTGCCGGTGAGCGTGAGGCTGATCAGCGCCACGTTGAGCAGGCTGATCAGCACGCCGATCAACCAGCCGACGCCGGTCGTGACGCGGTGATTGGTGTCGACCCCCATCAGCGCTCGATCACTGGTCAGGCGTACCAGCGGCAGCAACGCGAACGGGATGCCGAACGACAACGCGACTTGCGACAGCACTAACGTGCGCGTCGGATTAAATCCCAGAGCCAGAATCACCAGCGCGGGCGCCAGCGTCACCAGCCGTCGCACCACCATCGGTATCGACCGGTAGATCAATCCCTGCATGATCATCGCGCCGGCGTAGGCGCCGACAGAAGACGACGCCAGCCCCGACGCCAACAGTCCGACGGCGAAGAACACCGCGATCACCGGGCTCAGCGTGTCGTGCACGGCGTGGTAGGCGACCTCGATGGAACTGACGCCGCGTCCTTGCATATTCAGCGCTGCGACCAGCAGCATCGCCGCATTGACCCCACCCGCGACGACCATCGCCAGCACCACGTCCAGCCGGGTGATGCGCAGCAGCCGGTGTCGTTGCGGGCCGGGATCGGGATGGCCGTGGCGGTCCAGCGCCAACCCGGAATGCAGGTACACCGCGTGCGGCATGACCGTCGCGCCCAAAATGGCGGCCGCCAGCAGCACGCTCTCCTTTCCGTGGAACTGCGGAATCAGGCCGCCGACCACGTCCCCCGGCGGTGGTGTCGCCACGAAGAAGCTTGCGGTGAAACCGATCGCGATGACCAAGAGCAGTCCGGTGATGACACGCTCGAACAGTTGCTGGCCCCGTCGGTCCTGGATCTGCAGCAGCAACAGCGACACCGCGCCGGTGATCACGCCGCCGAGCAGCAGCGGCAGGTGGAACAGGATGTGCAGGGCTATGGCCCCGCCGATCACTTCGGCCACGTCGGTGGCCATCGCGACGATCTCGGCCTGCGCCCAGTAGACCAGCCGCGC
The DNA here is from genome assembly GCF_010727945.1 of Mycobacterium cookii. Classification (NCBI taxonomy): domain Bacteria; kingdom Bacillati; phylum Actinomycetota; class Actinomycetes; order Mycobacteriales; family Mycobacteriaceae; genus Mycobacterium; species Mycobacterium cookii. Next base: position 2,485,196 of record NZ_AP022569.1, on the reverse strand, counting down.
GGGGCGACCGAGCTGCGCTCCGATTGCTTCCGGCAGCGTGCGTCCGGTCACCAGCCCGAGCTTGGCCGAGAGGTATTGCACCAGACCCGCCATTACGTTCGCGATGACGATGACCCACAACAGCGAGAAGCCGAATTGTGCTCCCGCGCTGACATTCGCGGCCACATTGCCCGGGTCGACATAGGCGATCGCGGCGACGAACGCGGGTCCGAGCAGATACCAGCCCGCCTTGACCGGGGCGCGGGTGTCCTGGGCCACCTAACTCACTTTCCGTGCACGAATAAGAAAGTTAGGTTAGCCGAAACCTTCACTCCACCGAATACAGCCCGCGGCCGGTGATCAGCGGGAGATCCAGCGTGGTTCGGATGCCGGCGGGAGCGGCTACCACCGCGGGGATCGCGTTGACCACGCGCATCGCCGTCGCCACCAGACCGGCGTGATTGTGGTCGCCGTTGGGGCTGCCCAGGCATACGTCGATGCCGTAGGACGGCTCGCCGGTGATCTCGATCCGGTAGGAGCCGCCGGGTTGTGCCGGCTGCGGCCAGTCCGGGCGGAGATCGGCTCGCAACCGGGTGACGTGCTCCAGGATGACGACGGGATCGCCGGCGACCAGACCGAGCACCTCGAACCGCAGGGCCGCGGCGCTGCCTTTCGGAATATGACCCGAGGCGATGTCGAAGTCCTCGGGCGCCGGTTCGCGCACGTACATCTCTTCGACCGTGTCGAGTTCGAGGCCGAGTCCGGCGGCGAGCTGACGCACCACCGACCCCCAGGCCAGGCTCAGCACGCCCGGTTGCAGCAGCATCGGGATCTCGTCGAGCGGCTTGCCGAACCCCATCACGTCGAACATGACGGTGGCGCTGTCGTAGGTGGCGTAATCGACGATCTCCATACAGCGGATCTGCTGGATGCTCTGGCAGGTACCGGCCAGAGCCAGCGGGATGAGATCGTTGGCGAACCCGGGGTCGATGCCGTTGACGAACAGGCTCGAATTACCTTCTCGGGCAGCATCTTCGATCGGTGTCAGCATGTTGTCGGGCAGCACGTTCCAGGGGTACTGCAAAAAGACGGCGCTACTGCCGACGACGTTGACGCCCGCGGCCAGGATCCGACGGTAATCCTCGAGCGCATCGGGCAGCCGGTTGTCGGCCATCGCGGTGTACACCGCGCACTGCGGACCGGTGGCCAGCACCGCGCCGAGATCGGTGGACGCCTTTATGCCCGTCGAGACGTCAAGGCCGGCAAGCTCTCCGGCGTCTTTGCCGACTTTGGCGTCCGACGACACCCACACCCCGGTCAGCTCGTAGTCCGGGTTGGTGATCAGTGCCCGCAGCGCATGGACACCGACATTGCCGGTGCCGATCTGGGCGACCCGGATGCTCACAGGTCCGGAATCGGTAGGTCGAGGTTGGGAAAGGTGATGCCGCCGTCGACTTCGATCACCTTGCCGGTCAGGTAGGCACCCGCGGGCGACGCCAAATACACGGCAGCAGCTGCGATTTCGTCAGGCTGACCGAGTCGGCGCATTGGTGTCACTTTCTCCATCGGCACGCGAAACTCGTCGTTCGAGGCGACGATGTCGAGTGCCGACGTGGCGATCGAGCCCGGCGCGATGGCGTTGACCCGAATCCGCGGGCACAGGTCCAGTGCAGCCAGTCGGGTGTAGTGCGCGAGCGCGGCCTTGGCGGTGCCGTAGGCGGCGAACCCGCGGCCGGCGACCCGTCCCATCGTCGAGGTGATGTTGATGATGTTGCCGCCGCCGGAGTGCTCCAGCATCAGCGGCACGGCGGCGGTGGTCAGCGCATGGGCGGTGGCGACGTTGAACGTGAACGCCGCTTTGAGGTCCTTGGTCGACGTGGTCAGCAGGGAGTTGGGCATGGTGCCGCCGACGTTGTTGACGACGATGTCCAGCCGCCCGAACGCCTCGACGGCCTGGCCGGCGAGCTCAGCCGTGGCCTCGGGCTGCGCCAGGTCGGCCATGACGATGTGGGCGCGACGTCCTGCGGCACGGACCTTTTCAGCAACGGCCTCTAGTTCGGATTGCGTGCGGGAGGCGATGACGACATCGGCGCCGACGTCCGCGAACGCCAGCGCGATGGCGGCGCCGAGACCACGCCCGCCTCCGGTGACGACGGCGACTTGGTCGTCGAGTCGGAATTTGTCCAGGATCACGGGCGTCACCGTAACAACTCGCAGACGGCCGGGGAACCCCATTTCTGAAACGCGTTCTAGTTTCGTGATCCGCGTCTGGAGTCGTGTTGTCGGGGTCGGCAGTATAATCGAATGTATGTTCGATTCAGTGGAGCAGCCGATGACGAGCGAGTCGGCTGCATTGCTCGAACAGGCCCGCGACGCAGCCCGAACGGAAGCGCAGGCCACGGCGCGGCGTCTCGTCGCGGTCGGCGACTTCATGCGGTTGCGCGAACGCCAGCATGGTGACCGGGAGGAGTGGGTCGCCGACCCGTGGGATGCGATTTCCGCCGAACTGGCAGCGGCGCTTCGGATCAGCCGCGCGCTGGCATCGAGCTACATGCGCGATGCCGAGATACTGCGGGATCGTCTACCCAAGGTCGGGGCGTGTCTGGCGGCCGGCGACATCAACTACGCGATGTTCAACGTGATCGCTCACCGCACCGCGCTGATCACCGACGAGAACGCGCTCGCGGCTGTCGACGCACAACTGGCGCTGCGGGCACCGCGCTGGCCTTCGCTGACTCGCGGCAGGCTGGCGATGCGGGTCGACGCCATCGTGCTGCGGGTCGATCGAGACGCGATTCGCCGCACCAACAAAGAAGTCAAAGACCGCTATCTCAATGTGTCAGTGTCGATGTCGGGCATCTCCGAGGTGTACGGCAACGTATTCGCCAGCACTGCCGTCGCATTGGACCGCCGACTGGACGAGTTGGCGGGCACGGTGTGCGAGGCCGATCCGCGAACGAAGACGCAGCGACGGGCAGACGCGCTGGCCGCCCTGGTCGCGGGTGACGCCCGGATGATGTGCACCTGTGGCGATTCGGCCTGCATCGAGACCCGCGGACGCATGCGCAATCGCAATGTGGTGATTCATATTGTTGCCGAGCAGGCCAGCGTCGACGGCACCGGAGCCACACCCGGATTCATGGCTGGCGCCGACGAGTTGATCCCGTCCGAAGTAGTCGCCGAATTGGCCAAATCGGCTACGCTGCAACCGTTGACGGTTCCAGTGGCGGCTGAGCCGCGGTACACGCCCTCAACCGCGTTGGCCGACTTTGTGCGGAGTCGCGACCTGACGTGCCGAGCTCCTGGTTGTGACCAGCCCGCGATGCACTGCGACATCGACCACACCGTTCCTCACGCTGACGGCGGCGCCACTCATCCGTCGAATCTCAAGTGCTTGTGTCGAAAACACCATCTGCTCAAGACTTTCTGGGGCTGGCGCGACAGGCAGCTGGCCGACGGCACAGTGATATGGACGCTGCCGTCGGGGCTGACCTATGTCACCAGTCCCGGCAGCGCCATCCTGTTCCCCGCGCTGACGGTGCCCACCGGGGAATCACGCTCGCCTTCGCCGACCGCCGATGACCGCTGTGGCGATCGGACCGCGATGATGCCGACCCGTCGACGCACGCGAGCGCAGCAGCGATCGCAGCGGATAACCGCCGAGCGCAACCTCAATCGCAACGACAGATTGGTCCGACTACGTGCCCACACCTATGCGCGCGCTGGGTCCGACGACGAACCGCCTCCGTTCTAGGCCTCAAAGGCAGTAGCGTCAAACCATGTCGCGCTGCATCGTCGGAGGGTTCGTCGCCATGCTGATCGCCGCGGAGTTGCTCGCCTCGGCGCCGCCGGCCAGCGCCGGCTGCCAATACGGGGGACCCGTCCTCAGTAAGTGCGATGGGCCTGTCCAACCCGACGGCACATGGCAACGCTGCGTGGCAGTTCCGCACCTGATCTACAGCGGCGCGAGTTCTTTCCTGGCGCCGGAGAAACACTGCGACGTGCTGGGTCCCGACCAGCACCCCGGCGATCCCGGTTTGGCCGAACCGCCGACCCACATCGACTGAGTCGAAATCCGAAAGACTATGGCGGACTTGATCGATGCGTGGCGCGCGCTGTTTGCACGGCTCACCCCCGCAACGGACGTCACAGATGTGGGCCAATCCCTCATAAGCGACTGGAGTCAGCCGCACCGGAAGTACCACAACGTCCACCATTTGCGCGATGTGCTCGCCAACGTCGACGAGCTTGCCGAGAATGCCGCGGACGCAGACCTCGTTCGGTTGGCTGCGTGGTATCACGACGCTGTCTACAACGGTCGGCACGACGATGAAGAGGAGAGCGCGAGGCGTGCCGAGAGTGAGCTAAGCGCGCTAGGGCTGGAATCGACGTCGGTCTGCGAGGTCGTGCGCTTGATTCGGCTGACCGCGGGCCACAACCCAGGCGACGGCGACCGCAACGGAGAAACGCTCTGTGATAGCGACCTGGCGATCCTCGGGGCGACTCCCGAGCGATACCGTGCGTATACGAAAGCAGTCCGCTCCGAGTACGCGCATGTCACCGATGTCGAATTCCGTCGGGGCCGTGCGGCCATCTTAGAAGCTCTGCTCGCCGCACCCACGCTCTTTCGCACACCGCTTGGTGAGCTGCGCTGGGAGGTCGCAGCTCGGAGCAATCTGGCCAGCGAACTTCGCAGCCTAAGGTCCGAGCGAAGCGAGTAGCTAGTATTCGTAGAGCGATTGTCTCCAACGGTCGAGCAGAATGCTCTGACGCTCGTCCGAATGCTTAATGTTCATTGCCCACAGGCCGAAATCGTAGTCTTCAAGCTCGGCGCCGTAGGTATCCCATTCGTCTTGGATATTGGGGACTTCGTAGTTGACCCGGTGCTCGTAATTGTCATGCCGCAGCCAGAAAGATGCCTGGCCTGAGTCGTATCGCTTCCACTCCAGTTCCGCGGAGCGGAGATCGAATTCCGCGTCGTTCTCGAAGCCAATCTCTATTTCGCCGACGCCACTTGCGTGGATGATGAGTCTATCGTTGCCGAGCGTTCCATAGATGCCCGATCGTGGAATTTCGGAGATCTCACCGTCGGGGCGATAGATATTAACGATCGTGTGCGCCGACGTATCATAATCTGCCATCTCGTACCACTTGTCATGCGACAGAAGACGTATTACGTTCATTTTTTCGTTCCCAAACCGAGGTCATCGCCACCGGGTCGCTTCGCACCTTCGATGATCTGTGCGTATGTCTTACCTTGATCCCTAAGTTGCTGGAAAGACGGGCCGAGGGGATCACCGTACTTCTCGATATTCCGAGCAAATATGATATGTCTCAGCTCCTTCGGCGTGCGCTCTTTGTACTCTTCGCCAAGCCTGCGTCGCAGAGCGTTCATCTCTCGCGCAATTTGCTCTTCCGACGCGCCTTCGGCGCGAAGCCGTTCCTCTAAAGCTGGCAACAGCGTTCTGACATCTTTGATGTAGTGCTGTCGCAGCGGAGGCAGATGAGCAGTATCCGGCTCACCGGTGGGTTCGTCAAAGTTCCTCGCTATTTTCCTCACCAGCCCTTCCCGGACGATGGTGCTGCCACCAGCGGCTTCCGCAGCGTAAGCCGCGATCAGCTGGATTCGTGCGCTTTCCCCCAATTTTTAATCGGGGTCGAGTCAGGACTTCGCCGCTGCCCCGCTGTCGCTGGAGCGTGCTTCACGCTGGCCTCCAATTTGGCCAACAGGTCCGAGACGTCTTCGGTCTCATCCAGTTCTTTCGGCTGCTCCTCGGATGTAAACGCCTCTCCGCCTTCGAGTTTAGCTTCCACCAATTCCCGCAGCTGGTCTTGGTAGTCGTCGTGGTCGCGATCGGGGTTGAAGTCGTCGGCCATCGAGTCGACGACCTGGCCGGCCATCTTGAGCTCCGCCGGTTTGACGTCGACCTTCTTGTCCGGCAACGGAAAGTCGGGATCGCGGATCTCGTCGGGCCACAGCAGCGTGTGGATCACCATGACGTCGCGCTTGCTGAAGTCCTTGACCCGCAACGCCGCAAGCCGGGTCTTGTTGCGCAGCGCGAAATGCACGATGGCCACCCGATCGGTGTCGGCTAGCGTCTTGGCCAGCAGCACATAGGATTTGGTGGACCTGACATCAGGTTCGAGAAAGTAGCTGCGGTCGTACAGCAATGGGTCGAGTTCGGCGGCCGGGACGAATTCCAGGACTTCGATCTCACGGCTGCGCTCTTCGGGCAGCGTCGTCGGAGGCATTGCTCGAACGGGCCTGCGCCGCATACCGAACGGAAACGCAGGCCACCGCGCGGCGCCTCGTCGTGATCGGCGATTTCATACCGCTGCGGGAACGTCAAGCATAGTGACCGGCGGAGTGGGTCGGCGATTGCCGCCGAACTGCCAGCGGCGCTTCGGGTCAGTCGCGCTCTGGCATCGAGCTACCCGCGCGACGCCGCGGTGCTGCGGGATCGTCTACCCAAGCCCGGTTTGGCCGACCCGCCGGCGCACATCGACTGAGCGGTCCTAGCCCCAGCTTCCCGGGGTGCCCTGGGGTACCTGTTGGCCCAGCCAGTTGCAGGGCATCATGGTCCGCCAGGCGGTGAACGCGCACTGCTGCTCAGGTGTCAGTGGACTCGGACCGGCGCACGGTGGGCCTGCGGGCCCACCGCATATCGGGTCGGCGACCGCCGCCGGCGCTGCGCTGCTCAGATTGAATGATGCGGCGGACACCGCGATCGCGAATACAGCCAGCGCTGTTCGGATGTGAATCATGTCGAGCACTTCTGAGAAGGCGGCCCCCCGGTTTGGCCACGCTGCGCTAAACGATAGTCGCGGACCCCTGTTGACGCAGGTGAACTGGTGCGAATTGCGTTCTTAGGGCCGATCGGCTCTACCTTGCGGGTTATGTTTCTGCCAACGTCTGGACTATGACCGAAGCTTCTGAACCTGCGGCTGCGCCGACGACTGCTAAATCCTGGAAAGACGACGGACCCGGCGCGGGAGGCCGCCTCTACCAAGCGGCGGCGTGGGTTGTCATCGTCGCCGGCATCGTATTTGTCGCCGCGATCATCTTCTTTTCGGGACTGAGATTCGGATCGTTCTCAGATTTCCACGGTGGCTGGCACCGGGGTGGCGGCGACGGCCGCAACGGCACCTGCCCGATGATGGAGTCCGGCGACATGATGGGGCCCGGGGGAATGATGCAAATGCCCGGAATGATGCAACAGGGCAAAATGATGGGACCTGAGGGAATGATGGGTCCTCGGCAGCCGACCCAGACACCGCCACCTGGCCAGCAACCCAGCGGGTAGCCGGCGCAAGCCGGTTAGGACTTGGACGCTGCCTTGGCCGGTGCCTTCTTGGCGGCGGTCTTTTTCGCCGGTGACTTTTTCGCAGCCGCGTTTTTCGCGGGAGTCTTCTTGGCGGGTGCCTTTGCGGCACTTGACTTTTTGGCCGGTTCCTTGCCGTCGCTGGAGCGCGCTTTCACGCTGGCCTCCAACTTGGCCAACAGATCCGAGACATCTTCGGTCTCATCCAGTTCTTTCGGCTGCTCCTCGGAGGTAAACGCCTCTCCGCCTTCGAGTTTGGCCTCGACCAATTCCCGGAGCTGGTCCTGGTAGTCGTCGTGGTAGCGGTCCGGATTGAAGTCGTCGGCCATCGAGTCGACCACCTGTCCGGCCATCTTGAGCTCCGCCGGTTTGACGTCGACCTTCTTATCCAGCACCGGAAAGTCGGGATCGCGGATCTCGTCGGGCCACAGCAGCGTGTGGATCACCATGACGTCGCGCTTGCTGAAGTCCTTCACCCGCAACGCCGCAAGCCGGGTCTTATTGCGTAACGCAAAATGCACGATGGCCACCCGATCGGTGTCGGCCAGCGTCTTGGCAAGCAGCACATAGGATTTGGTGGACTTTCCATCCGGCTCGAGAAAGTAGCTGCGGTCGTACAGCAGCGGGTCGAGTTCGGCGGCCGGTACGAATTCCAGCACCTCGATCTCACGGCTGCGCTCCTCGGGCAGCGTCGCGATGTCGTCGTCGGTGATGATCACTGACTGGCCGTCGTCGGAATCGTAGGCGCGGGCAATGTCGCGGTACTCGACGACTTCACCGCACACTTCGCAAACCCGCTTGTACCGGATGCGGCCGTTGTCCTTGGCGTGTACCTGGTGAAACTTGATGTCGTGGTCTTCGGTGGCGCTGTACACCTTGACCGGGACGTTGACCAGCCCGAAAGAGATCGAGCCCTTCCAGATGGAACGCATAAAGCCAGTATGCCCATACAGCTAGCCGGATATGCGCCTAACGGCGCTGCGACGCGGCGGCCAATGCGGCCCGATCCGGCAGGTCAGCGCCCGCTCGGCCGACGGTGAGCGCCGCCGTGGCGCTACCCGCCTCGAGTATCGCCGTCAGCGCGTCGATGCCGATCCCGGCGAGCTCGGCACGCCGCCCGGCGCCCAGCAGGCCGAGGCCCCACAGTGCGTCGAGCAGACCGACCATGAACGAATCGCCGGCTCCGACGGTGTCGACCACGCGAACCGCGCGAGTGGGCACGCCTGCCTCGCCGGCAGCGCAGACCGCCATCGCGCCCTGGTCGGCCAGCGTCACCACCACCAACGCGGGACCCAGCGCCAGCCAGGCGCGCGCAAGTTGCTCGGGCGATCGGTCGGGGTCGAGCCAGTGCAGATCTTCCTCGCTGACTTTCACGATGTCGCTGCGCTCGACCAGATGCTCGATGCGTTGCCTTGCCAGTTGCCCGTCGGCAATCAGCGACGGCCGCACGTTGGGGTCGAAACTCACCGTGGCCGAAAGGTGATAGGCATCGACGAGCGCCGCGACCGCCAGACATCCCGGCTCTTGCACTGCCGCAATCGATCCGGTGTGAACGAGCAGTGGCGGCGCCACCGGCGGTGTCCCGGACAGCTGCCAGTCCAGATCGAACTCGTATACAGCCGAACCGTTCTCGGCAACGGTTGCCCGAGCGGTAGACGTCCGCTCGGCGGTCTGGCTCCCCGAAACAAGTTGCACGCCTGCCGCGTTCGCGTAGTCGGCAATGCGCCGGCCATAAGCGTCGTCGCCGATGCGGGTCAGGAAGTCGACGTCGCGGCCCAGCCGGCCCAGTCCGACGGCGACGTTCAGCGGACTGCCGCCGACGTGCTCGTCGTCGCCGACGATGTCGATCAGGGCTTCGCCGATCACCAGCCCGCGAGTCATTGCACTAATTCCTCCAAGGTCGCGCGAGCCCCTTTGTTGTGCAGGGAATCCAGCGCCGCGCTGTAGGCCTGGACGAAGCGCGGCTGGTGAGCCAGATCGCCGAACACTGAACCGATTTCGATGAATGCGCAGGGATTCTCATACTGCGAGCGGGCGATCGGGATCAGCGAGTCCGCGAGCTGGTCCACCACCTCGTACGGCTCGCCCCATTCGTCGGTGCCCTCGGCATAGCGGGCCCAACTCGCCACCACCGCCGCCGCGAACTTGACAGACCCGTCGTTGGCCAGGTTGTCGCTGATCACCGGGATCAGCCATTTGGGGATGCGATCCGACGAGAAGGCACACAACCGCGCCACGGTGTCGCGCACGCCGGGGTTGGAGAACCGCTCGATCAGAGTGCGGCTGAACTCGTGCAGGTCGATCCCGGGCACCGGCGGCAGCGTCGGGATGGCCTCGGATTCGAAATAGCCAAGCAGGAATTCGGCGAACACGCGATCACTGGCCGCCTCGTGGACGAACTGGAACCCGCACAGATGCGCGAAGTAGGCCAGGCACTGGTGGCCCGCATTCAGCAGTCGCAGCTTCATCAGCTCGTACGGGGCGACATCGTCGACCAGCAGCACGCCCGCCTGCTCCAGCGGTGGCCTGCCAGCGGCGAACTTGTCTTCGAGCACCCAGGCCGTGAACGGCTCGGCCACCACCGGCCACCGGTCGTTGACACCGAAGTCGCGCCGGACTTCTTTGGCCATCTCCAGCGTGGTGGCCGGAGTGATCCGGTCGACCATCGAATTCGGGAACTCGACGTGCTCGCCCACCCACTCCGCCAGTTCGGGATCGCGGCCTTCGGCGTTCGCGAGCACGGCCCGTCCGGCGATCTCGCCGTTGTTCTCGATGTTGTCGCACGACACGATCGTCGGTGCCGCGATCCCGCGGCGACGACGCCGGTCCAGCGCCTCGACGATCAATGCGAACGCCGGACCGTCCGCGTCACGGTAACCACCCTCGGTGATCGTCAGCGAGATGATCCGGGTGGACGGCGCGGCCAGCACCTCCAGCGCGGACTCCGGGTCGTCGGGAGCGTAGCGGTAGTCGATGATCGAGCCGATCACCTGCGCGTCCCGGCCGCCGTCCGGTTTCTCCAGAATCAGCGTGTAGAGCCCATCCTGATCTGTCAGGACGTCGCGCATCGTCCAGTCAGCCGGCATCACGCCGACCCCGCAGATGCCCCATTCCCGCGCCAGGCCGGCCTGCAACAGCCGGTCGATGTACATCGCCTGATGTGCGCGGTGGAAGTGACCGGCGCCGATATGCGCGATGCCGACAGTGACAGTGCTGCGATCGTAATTCGGAGCCTCGATCGGCAGCTTGGCGAGCGTTAGGTTGTTCAGATCTATGGCGTCAACCACGATTGCCCATCTCCTCTCAGGGCCGCGGCCTGTCTCGACACCAGGGTCGCGGCACCATCTTCGACGGTACGGCGGTTACGGCCGAGGCGTGGCCTGCGGCAGTGGCTGGCCGACGCCTAAGTGAGAGAGGAACCGGCAGCCGTCACCGCTGACAACAACAGGACGTCGGCGAGCGCACGCCACGAGTCGGTGATCGCGACCGCGCCCGCGTCGATCAATTCCGCACGGCGGCTTGCTTGTTCGTCCGCCGGGACGAACATGACGTTGCCGACGGCGAGGTAGCCGGCCGCGACCGCCGAGGTGACACCCGGCACCGAATCTTCGACGGCCAGACCCTGATGGGCTTCGACGTTCATCACCCGGCCGGTGTGAAGGTAAACGGCGGGGTCGGGCTTGCTGGTCGGCACCGGGAGAGAGTCCTCCGCGCTGAACCGCAATGCCTCCGGGATGAGCGGATCGAGGCCCGTCGCGGCGAACGACGCGTTCAGCCGTGCGCTGGCGCTGGAGCTGACCGCGGTCAGCAGATACCGCGACGCGAGGTCTCGCAGCGGCTCGAGCACCTGTGGATCCGGCTGGAGCGTAACGGCCAGATGAGCGGTGACCTGCTCGCGCTCCTGCTGCACCCACTGCTCGAGCTCGTCGGCGGTCAGCGCCCGACCCGCGGCCAGGTCGCTTTCGGACGCGACCCGTGCGTCGGCACGTCCCTCGGCCAGGACTTTCTCGAACGGCACACCGGCCAGCGCGGCCAGATCCGTCGCGGTGCTGCGAAAGTTCTTGCCGACAGCTTTCTTTCGCAACTCGTCACCGCTGAGCGGCGCGGTCACGCCGAACCTGGCCAGGAACCGACTGGTCACATCGGCCGAGGCGTCGAATGCCGGTCCCTCCGACGGGAACAGGTTGTCATCCGCGTCGCACAACAACGTGGTGATCGGTGCGGGATCGAAATCGCGCACGAACGTCAGTCCTTGCGTGTTCATCACGACACCAGCTCCCGTATGTCGTCGTCCAGCGCCCGGCGCAGCGTCGTGATCACGCCGTACTCGTCGATATCGGCGACCAGCTCGCTGAAGCGTTCGGTGAAGCCCGGAATCGCCCGCAGCTCGGCGAACATGTCGTGACGCAGCACCGCGTCGGCGTTGTCCATGTTGGCCAACTTAGTGAGTAATTCCGATTCGGGGTCGTCGATCTGGTAGCTGCGGCCCTGGAGGTCATAACCCCGCAGGTAGCGGGCCCAGCCGGCAATCGCCAGCATCAGCAGGTTGTGCGGCCGGTCCGCAGCGATCGCCTCGTGCAGCGACGGCAGGATGAACGACGAGATCTTCGACGATCCACGGCGGGCCAACCTAGACAATTGGTCGCTCATCTGCGGGTTGCTGAGTCGGCTCAACAGCGTGTTCCGGTACTCGGCGTTGTTCATGCCGGGCACCGGCGGCAGCAGCGGCTGAATCTCGTCGGCCATCAGCTGCTCGATGTAGTCGAAGAACACCTGATCGCGCATGGCTTCGTCGGTGCGCTGGAAGCCGGCGACCGTGCCCAGGCACGCCATCGCGACGTGGGTCCCGTTGAGCAGCCGGGTCTTGACCGTCTTGTGGTCACTGACATCGGTGACGAACTCCGCGCCGACCTCGTCCAGCGGCGGACGGCCGTTGCTGAAGCTGTCCTCGATGATCCACTGCGAGTGCGGCTCGGTGACGACCGGCCACTTGTCGGCGATGCCGAAGGTGCGTTCCACGAACTCGCGCTCGGACTTCGAGGTCCGCGGCGTGATGCGGTCGACCATGGTCGCCGGGAACGCGACATTGGCGTCGATCCAGCTGGCCAGACCGGGATCCTTCAGCGCGGCGAAGGACACCAGCGCGATGCGGGCCGCCGGGGTGTTGTCCGGAAGGTTGTCGCAGCAGAGCACGGTGAATGGCGCGACGCCGGCGCGGCGGCGGTGATCGAGCGCCTCGACCAGGTACGGCCACGCGGTCGCGTAGGTGTCGGTCGCGAGGAGGTCGGCACGCACGTCGGGGTGGTCGGCATCGAACTCGTGGGTGACCGGGTCCAGGAAATACCCGTTGCTGGTGATCGTCAGGCTCACGATCCGGGTCTGCGGATCGGCCAGGGCGGCACGGACCGCCATGCCGTCGTTGGGGGCGTAGTGGATCGAGCCGATCGAGCCCACCACGCGCGCGGTCGGGTCGTTGTGGCCACGCTCGACGACGGTGTACAGCCCGTCCTGAGTCGACAGCAGATCGCGGGCGTCGGGGGAGTGCAGGCTGACGCCGGTGACACCCCAGTCCGTGGAGATGCCCGAGCAGGCGAGGTCGTCGAAGTAGACGGCCTGGTGTGCACGGTGGAAGTTGCCCGCGCCGATGTGCACGACGCCGCGCTGCAACGTCGTGCGGTCGTAAGTCGGCACGTCGATACGCCGAGAGTGGAGTCGAAGGGTTGCATCACTGAGTGGGACGCCATTATTTGGACGCCAGGGGATCACGTTGCGCATGCGCTGGCGCATGCCCGGTGCGCGGGCGCCTAAACGCTCAGTGCCCTTTCTCACAATCGTTAACGGGCAGGACATAATTCGTGGTCAGAGGCCATAATTGGCGCTCAGGCGCGTACTTTGGCTGGTATGGCGCGGGTGAAACTTACGAACGCCGACAAGGTGCTGTACCCCGCGACGGGAACCACCAAGTCCGACATCTTCGACTACTACACCGGCATCGCGGAATTCATGGTGCCGCACATCGCCGGTCGCGCGGCCACCCGAAAGCGTTGGCCTAACGGCGTTAACCAATCGTCCTTCTTCGAAAAGCAGCTGGCCGCTTCGGCTCCCGACTGGTTGCCCCGCGCAAGTGTTGTGCACAAATCGGGCACAACCACGTATCCGATCATCGACAGCGCCGACGGGCTGGCGTGGATCGCTCAGCAGGCCGCACTCGAAGTGCACGTGCCGCAATGGCGTTTCGTGGCCGAGTGGACCCGAAAGGGTGAAGAAATCAAGCCCGGTCCGGCCACCCGTCTGGTCTTCGACCTCGACCCCGGCGAAGGTGTGACGATGGCGCAGCTCGCCAAAGTAGCCCGCGCAGTGCGTGATTTGATCGCCGACATCGGCCTGACCACCTTCCCGCTGACCAGCGGCAGCAAGGGTATGCATCTCTACTGCCCGCTGGACAAGCCGGTGAGCAGCCGGGGAGCGGTGGTGTTGGCCAAACGTGTTGCTCAGCAACTGGAAACGACGATGCCCAAGCTGGTGACTGCCACCATGACCAAGAGCCTGCGGGCGGGCAAGGTGTTCGTGGACTGGAGTCAGAACAGCGGCTCCAAGACCACCGTCGCGCCGTATTCCCTTCGTGGACGTGAACATCCGACCGTTGCCGCACCACGAAGCTGGGAGGAGCTCGACGACACGAAGCTCCGACAGTTGCGTTACGACGAGGTGTTGAAACGGGTCCAGCGTGATGGTGACCTGCTCGCGCCGCTCGACGCCGACGTACGCATCCCCGACCGGTTGACCAAGTACCGCAGCATGCGCGACGCGTCGAAAACACCTGAACCGGTGCCGAGCACCAAACCGGCTGCCGGCCAGGGCAATTCTTTCGTGATCCAGGAACACCACGCCCGCCGGCTGCACTACGACTTCCGCCTCGAACGCGACGGCGTCCTGGTGTCCTGGGCGATTCCGAAGAATCTGCCGGAGACCACCGCCGTCAACCATCTGGCGGTGCACACCGAGGACCATCCGTTGGAGTACGGCAACTTCGAGGGCACGATCCCGAAAGGGGAGTACGGCGGAGGCAAGGTGGTGATCTGGGATTCCGGCACCTATGACACCGAGAAGTTTCGCGACTCAGGCGAAAAGGGCGAAGTCATCGTCACGCTGCACGGCCGGCGAATACGGGGTCGCTACGCGCTGATTCAGACCAACGGCGACCAGTGGTTGGCCCATCGGATGAAAGACCAGCACGTCTTCGAGTTCGACGAGTTGGCCCCGATGCTGACCACCCACGGCTCGGTTGCGAAACTCACCGCGTCGCAATGGGCATTCGAAGCCAAGTGGGACGGCTACCGGCTGCTGGTCGACGCCGACCACGGCGAAATTCGGCTGCGATCACGCAGTGGACGTGACATCACCAAGGAGTTCCCCCAACTACGTTCCGTGGCCGACGATCTCACCGAACACCACGCCGTGCTGGACGGCGAGGTCGTCGCCCTCGACGCGTCCGGTGTGCCGAGCTTCTCGGAGATGCAGAACCGGGCACGGGCCACCCGGATCGAGTTCTGGGCGTTCGACCTGCTCTATCTGGACGGTCGGTCGCTGTTGCGGGCCCGTTATCGCGACCGCCGGCAACTGTTGGAGACGCTGGCCACGGGCGCGAAGGGCCTCATCGTCCCGGACTTGCTGTCCGGTGACGGAGCGCAAGCGCTGGAGTACTCGCGAAAACACCAGTGGGAGGGCGTGATCGCCAAGAAGCGGGACTCGACCTATCAGCCGGGCCGTCGCTCGGCGTCGTGGATCAAGGACAAATACTGGAACACCCAGGAGGTCGTCATCGGCGGCTGGCGCGCCGGTGCGGGCGGGCGCAGCAGCGGGATCGGCTCACTGTTGATGGGCATTCCCGGCGCCGACGGGCTGCGCTTCGTCGGGCGGGTCGGTACCGGGTTCACCGAGCGCGACCTGGCGAATTTGAAGAAGACACTGAAGCCGCTGCACACCAACGAATCTCCCTTCGATGCAAGGCTTTCCACCCAGGACGCGAAAGGTGTGACATTCGTGCAGCCGACACTGGTCGGCGAGGTCCGCTACAGCGAATGGACGTCGGATGGTCGGCTGCGTCAGCCCAGCTGGCGTGGGCTGCGGCCCGACAAGGAACCTGGCGAGGTGGTCAGGGAATAGCCGAGTCTAAGCGCGACGCCGGGCGAGCAAGGACGTCAAAAGGAGTTCGAACGCTCGATCGTCCAGCGGTTCCGGGGCGCTGGTGAATTCGCTCTCGTTGCCATGTTCCGTCCGCTGTGCTCCGCTGTGCTTCTGCGTCAACCTGGCGAGAAGAACTGACCCCCGGACGAGTTCCGATACTGCCGAGTACAAGTCAAGAGCCGTCTGCTCGTCGAGACCAGCGCGGACCATGCTGGCAATCGCTTTCTGCGTTTCCTGTTCGCCGAGCCGTCGCGCCATCGGGCTGAGTGCGCCTCGAATAAGGATCAGATCCGTCAGCACCGGATCGCCGAGGAAGGTCCGACGCACGCCGCGCGCATGCGCCATCAACGACTCGCGCCAATCGTCGGACTCGACATAGGCCGGCAACCCGCTGCGGCGCAAAGCGCGGTCGGTCATGACGTCGAGAAGCTCTGACTTATTGCGAACGTGCCAGTAGATGCTGGTTACGCCGACGTCGAGCGATTTGGCGACCAGGGGAATGCTCACCTCCTCGATTGAGGAGTCCGCTGCGATTGCAAAGGCCGCTTCCACGATCGCGTCTTCGGTCAGCGAGCCTCGCGCTCGTCGGACTGATTGTCGCCGCGGCTTCGAAGCCTGCACGCTAACCCCCACCCGCCGTGCGACATTCATCGCGCCATGATCAGCGCCGCGTCTGACGCGTCACGATCGACGGACCGGCCAGCGGCGCGGACACGAGTCCGGGTGGGGCGTCGATGACCGCCGGGATGGCGTTGACCGCGGCCATCGCGGTGGCGACGACCCCGGGGTTGGTGCTGTCGTCGGGCGCGGGGTCCAGACCGAGGGCGAGCGTCATGTTCGGGTTTCCCTCGATGCGGAACACCATGCCGCCCTTGCCGGATTGGGCTGGGCGAGGCCAAGAGTCGGGCCAGGGCGTCGAGGTCACCGCGGCGAAGTACTGAACCGACACGACGGGGCGATCGTGCCGGATCGCGGCGAGCTGCCACCGGTGGCCGCATATCGTGTCCCTCGGGATCACCCCGAGTGCGGTGTCGAGGTCGTCCGGGGCCAAGATCGTCTCCCAGTCCAGCGCCACCCTGTCCACCTCGACGGACAATGTGTCGGCGATGTAGCGCACGACGGGCTCCCAGTCGTTGTTCACCTTGCCGACAGCGATGCGAATCGGGACGTGGCCGTTGGGCTTTCCGAAACCCATCGACTCGTGGAGCACCTCCCAGATCGGATAGGACAGGTCGAGGTCGAGGGCGTACTCGTCCATGCGGTAGGTGTCGATCACACCGGCACCGGCCAGCAGGGCGGTGGGCAGATTGAGGCTGACGAAGCCGGGTTCGCATCCGGTGGCGTAGAAGGTCGAGTTGCCTTCACGTGCGGCGTTTTCGATTGGTTCACGCCACATCGCCGGTGCTGCCTTCGGATACACCATGGGAATGGCGGAGATGGTGACGACGTTGATCCCGGCTTCCAGGTAGCCCACGATGTCGGCGATCACCTCGTCTTCGCGTCGGACGGCGGTCGCACAGTAGGCGATGCAATCGGGTTTGGCGTCCAGGACCGCCGACACATCGTCCGTCGCGGTGATGCCGACATCGGGGCGGCCGCACAACTGACCGGCATCAGTGCCCACCTTCGTCGGCGAGGACACCTTGAGCGCGACGAGGTCCAGTGCGGGGTCGTCGGCGATCCCCCGCAGCGCCACGCTTCCCGTCATGCCGGTGCCGACGTGACCCACACGACGCTTAGCGGAGGGGGACGAAGTCATAGTCGGCGCCTCTCAGGAGGTATCTGCTTTGCCAATACGTCGAATAGAGCTTTACTGTAGAGGCAACTAGTAAGACTTACCAGTGAGCGGTACGGTTCAGTGAGCGGCGGACGAGTTCCGGACGTGGTCGACCTCACGCAGAAGTGGCTTCGCAGCAGCCTGGATCTGTCGAAATGTCATGGCGCGCAGAGGATGTATGGCAAGAACTAGCGCAATGCGATTGTCGGCGTCGAGTATCGGTGCGGAAATCGTCGCGACCGGGTGCGCGCCACGGGTGCTGTCGTCCGGCAGCGGGTCCGCCGACGCGAATTCCACCCGCAACCGGTCGATGACGGAACGCATTGTGTGGGGGATCGCGTCTCCAGACAGCGTGCCAATCGCTTGGGCCGCTTGGCTCAGCGCCGGTGTCATCCAGTCGACGTCGTAGCCGCGCTCGCGGGTGCGGGTCAGCACTGTGCGCAAGCGCTGATGAAGACCCGCATCGTCGGCAGCGCCGCGCCGCATCCAGGCTTCTTGCTCGTCCGCGCTATCCCAAGCCGCGAAAGCGATACCGAATGGCGGTGCGTAAGGGATGCGCTCGTTGGGCTGAACGACAGCGGACAGGTCGGCGGGATTTTCGAACGCGGTGATCACCAGGTCGTCACCCACCCGTTCCAGGACGGATGCAGCCATATCCGTCGTATCGGCGAGTCGCCGGATCGAGGTGCGTGCGAGATGGGCCAGCGGGCGGCCGATGTCGAGGCTGGACGCGACGAGCGTCAGTGCAGGGCCGAGCGTGAATGCTTTGGTCGCCGGATTGCGAGTGATCCAGCCGCGATCGGTGAGCGTCTTGAGGATCGCGTGCGCGGTGCCCTGAGACAGGCTCAGTTCTCGGACGACGTCCGAGAATCGAACCTCGCCTCTGCCGGGGCGACTGAGTAACTCGACAATGTCGAGTACTCGTTCGGTCGGTGCCGAACCGGATCCGCGCACCCTTGACTCCCTTCGATCGGCATCTTACGGTCGATTCAGAATTTAGAGAATCAATTCTCGATTATTAGAGAATAATAACCCGGCGGGGATGTGAGCCCATGCGTGCAGTCGTTTTGCGAGACGGCGAACTGACGGTTCGAGAAACTGCCGATCCGATTGCGGGGCAAGGTGATCTGCTTCTCAAGACCCTAAGCACGGCGATCTGCGCGTCGGACGTGCACTTCATGGACCATCCGGAGCTCGCGATTGACGATCCCACCGGACGGTCGCTGTACGACGTCGACCGCGACATCGTCATGGGCCACGAATTCGTCGGCGAGGTCATCGGCCACGGGCCAGGCTGTAGCGACGCCTTCCCGATCGGAGCGCGAGTGACGTCAATGCCGATCCGGTTGGTCGACGGTGGAGCCGGCGGGTTGCGGATCATCGGCCAGCATCCGGAGGCGCAGGGAAGCTTCGGCGAACTTCTGGTCGTTCCCGAAGCGACGGCGAAGGTCGTGGCGGGCGACGTCTCCAGCGACGCCATCGCCGTCGTCGACTGCTTCGCGGTCGGCGAGTTCTACGTTCGGTCCGCCAATCTGCAACCCGGTGAGGTGCCGATCGTCATCGGGGCGGGAGCCGTTGGCCTCTCCGCCGTCGCCGCCCTATCGAGCCGCGGCATCGAGCCGATCATCGTCTCGGACTTCCAGGCCGACCGGCGTGAGTTGGCGCGCAGCGGATTCGGTGCCCACGTGTTGGTCGATCCCGCCGAAGAGTCGGTGTTCGACGTCTTCCGTAAGGTTCGTGCCGAACACAAGCTGGGAGGTTCGGCTGTGGTGTTGGAATGCGTGGGGGCGCCGGGGCTCATCGACAAGCTCGTGTCCGAAGCGGAGTTCCTGACGCGGATCTATTGCGCCGGAGGCTGGTACACCGGGGACACGCTGAGCATCACGCAGGCAACCCGCAACGGATTGACTCTGCAGTTCGGCGGCGGCCCGATGCCGCAGGACTGGTTCGGCGTCCTCGACGCCGTCGTCGAGGGACGGCTCGACCCGATGCCCAGCGTCGGCAGCGTCATCGGTCTCGACGAGGTGCCCGACGCGATCGAGCGGGCCCGCCGATCCGAGGGGCCACCCCGCGTCGTCGTACACCCGAATGGAGATGTCGCATGACCGACAGAGACGAGATCGTCGAACTCACGGTGCGCTATGCGACCGCCATCGACAGTCGCCAATACTCCTTGTTGACAACGGTCTTCGCCGACGACGGCCACGTGGACTACGGGGAGATCGGTCAGTGGACCGGAGGCGCGGAGGTGGCCGAGTTCATGGAGGCTGCCCACGTCGGGGCAACTCACACCATGCACCGAATGACCAACCAGGCCGTGAATATCAACGGGGACACCGCGACGGTCCGGACCTACGTCGATGCCCTGATCCTGTTCGAGGGCGGAGGTGTCAACCCCATTGGCTACTACGACGATCACGTCGTACGTACCGACGCGGGATGGCGGATCTCACGCCGCACGTACACCTCGGTCCGACTGACAGCGGTACCAGCGCAATGACCGACGACTTCGCAACCAAGTACGGGCCGTGGGCGATCGTCGTCGGCGCTTCCGACGGCTGCGGAGCGCTGTTCGCCGAGCGACTCGCTTCTGAAGGTGTGAGCGTCGTGCTGGTCGCCCGTCGCCAGCATGTGCTCGACGAGGTGGCACAGGGCATTCGCGAGCGCACCGGTGCGCAGACGCGGACGATTGTTGTCGACCTGACCGACGCCGACGCATCGACAACCATCATCGATGCCACCGCGGATCTCGAGGTTGGCATGCTGGTGTACTGCGCGGGCGCCGACCCGAAATACCAACCTTTCCTTAACAATCCGATATCGGCGGCGGAAGTCCTGCTGCAGCGTAATTGTCTGGTGATGATGCGCCTCTGTCATCATTTCGCCGGCCCCATGGTCGAGCGGGGCAGAGGCGGCATCGTGAACTTCACCTCGGGGGCCGCACTGGCCGGTGGCCGCAACATGGTCGCCTACGGCGGCACCAAGGCGTTCGACTTGGTGTTCACCGAGGGACTGTGGGCGGAGTTGCACGACAAGGGCGTGGATGTGCTGAGTCTGGTCCTGGGCTTGACCGACACACCGGCGTTGCGACAGTTGGAGTTCGAGCGCGGGCGCCTTGCATCTGTGGACGAGGCCCCGCAGGGTGCGACCGCTGCCGCGAGCGTGGTGGACGAAGCCTTCGCCAACCTCGGCAACGGTCCGACGATCGCCACGGGTGATGACGTCCGCATGGGCATGGAGCTTTTCAAGTCGATGTCACGCAACGAGGTGGTTCGCCTGCTCATGCAAGTAGGTGCCGAAGTCATGGGTTCGGACGCACGGCCGGGCAGCTGAGCGCCACGATGTTCACTCTTCGATTCGACATGCGAGCGCCCGCGATAGGTGCACCGCCAACCGACTTGTACGCCGCAGCAACTGAGATGTCGGCGTGGGCCGAGACCCGTGGCTGCGTCGCCGCGGTGCTGTGTGAACATCACTGCGCCGACGACGGTTATCTCCCGTCGCCGCTGCTGCTCGGCGCGGCCATCGCCGCACGCACCGAGCAGCTGATGCTGAACCTGGTGATCCTCCTACCGCTCTACGATGTGGCCCGCCTGGCGGAGGACATCGCCGTGCTGGATCACATCAGTGCGGGCCGGGCCACCTACGTCTTCGGGATCGGCTACCGCGCTGAGGAATACGCTCACTTCGGGTTGTCCATGTCCGATCGCGGTCGCCTTGCCGACGAGAAGCTGGGTTTGTTGCGCCGGCTGCTCGCGGGAGAAGAAGTCGAACACGGTGGCCGGCGGATGAAAGTGACTCCGCGCCCACGAACGCCGGAGGGTCCCATGATGAGTTGGGGCGGTGCGAGCCTCGCCGCGGCTCGGCGTGCGGGGCGCAACGGCCTCGGCCTGCTCGCCAACGGTGGGGTACCGGGTATGCAGGAGGAATACGAGAAGGCCTGCCGCGACAATGGTTTCGAGCCTGGCTTCGTGCTCATACCCGACCGAGATACCGCGTCGAACTGTTTCGTCGCCGACGATGTCGGCGCGGCGTGGGACGAGATCGGCGAGTATCTGCTGCACGATGCCATGGCCTACTCGGAGTGGAACCCCGACAATCAGGTGTCGGCCAATATCACCACTGCGAAGACCGTCGACGAACTCCGCCATACGTCGCCGACCCACGTGATCCTGTCGGTCGAGGAGGCAAGACAGCGCCTCGCCCAGGGCGAGATCTTCAACCTCTCACCGCTGTGCGGCGGGATTCCACCCGAAATCGCGTGGCCCTATCTGAAGAGATTCGCCGCACTGAACTAGTTGAAAAGCTACGTCGCGTCAGGGCCCGTCGGCCGCCGTAATTGGGTTGTCGGATTCATTACTGGTCAGAGAGTAGGAAGCCTCGATCGCTTCCAGCAAGCCCCGGGTCGCCAGCTCGTCGGCCAACTCGTTGTCGGCGACTCCCGAATGCCCCTTCACCCAGAACCACTCGACCCGGTGCCGCGAGCACGCTTCCCGAAGCCGCATCCAGAGGTCGACGTTCTTCACCGGCTGCTTCGCGGCGGTCTTCCAACCGTTGCGCTCCCATCCGAGCACCCACTTGGTGATGCCGTTGCGGACATAGGTGCTGTCGGTGTGCAGGTGCACCGTCACGGATCTGGTGAGTGCCTCCAGCGCCATGATCGGTGCGGTCAACTCCATCCGGTTGTTGCTCGTCTCGCCGGGTTCGCCGCCGCACATCTCGCGGACGTGGTGACGGTGCCGCAACACCGCTCCCCAACCGCCTGGCCCGGGGTTCGGCCGGCATCCACCGTCGGTGTGGATGATCACGACATCCTCGGTCATGCGCCGAGAATAGGTGCTGAGATCATCGCCGACCGGACCGACATTCCGAGCTCATGGTGCCGGAGCGTGGTGATCCGGCGTCCGGGCTGCACGGCCGGTTTGACCAGCGCTGTGCGATCGCCGAAATACGCGGCGGTCGCGTCGATGTCCGCGACGACGTACGTGATGCCCCAGAGCGTGGATGGCCCCTCGGTCGCGGTCTGCGGCGAACCGACGACCTCGATGATCACCTCGCCGAACCGGAAGAAGATCTGACGGATCGGGCGTCCGCCGAGTTCGCCGTCCCGCTCGCGGCGCGGTTCGGCGCCGATACCGGCCAGCGACTCGACCGTTCGACGCAGGTCAGGCGACAGCAGGACGATGTGGTCGATCGCGGTGACGCCGTTCGCGTGCTCCGCCGGAGTCGCGGCGACCGAGTCTGACCTTGTCGTCGGGATGCCGTCGAGGTCGACGGGCGAATCGCGCGACGGCAGGCCGCGTAGCGACCACCCGACGATGCCGGTACCGCGGTCGGACTCGGCCAGCCGGACCCGAACACCCCCGATCCGGCAGACTGCGCCGGCGTCGCCGCCGGAATCAACACAGAACCCGGCTCGCACCCAGGCGTCCGCCGGGTCGGCGACCTCGATTTCGGCGACGGTGATGGCCATAGTCGAATACGGTATCTCGATGCGGTGGCTGACATTTCGTGATGACACTGGCCAGCGGACCGGGGTACTCGCCGGCGACGCGGTTCACGTGCTGGAGCCTGGTGTGACTCTGCTCGACCTGATCGGGCGCGGCGCCGATGCGCTGGCCGAGGCGGGGGAGCGGGCGCTGCGATCCGCGCCCACGGTGCGCCTCGACCAGGTGACATTGATGGCGCCGATCCCCCGACCGCCGTCGATCCGCGATTCGCTGTGTTTCCTCGACCACATGCGCAATTGCCAGGCGGCGATGGGCGGCGGCCGGGTGCTCAAGGACAGCTGGTATCACATTCCCGCCTTCTACTTCGCTTGCCCGGCCACGGTTCTCGGTCCGTACGACGATGCCCCGATGGCACCCGGAAGTGCTTGGCAGGATTTCGAATTGGAGATCGCCGCGGTCGTCGGCACAGCAGGCAAGGACCTGTCGGTCGCCGAAGCCGAACAGGCGATCATCGGCTACATGATCTTCAACGACTGGTCCGCGCGTGATCTGCAGATGCTGGAAGGCCAACTGGCGATCGGTCAGGCCAAGGGCAAGGACAGCGGTGTGACGCTCGGCCCGTATCTGGTCACGCCCGACGAACTGCAGCCCTATCGCCGCGACGGCGCGTTGGACCTGCAGGTGACCGCGTCGGTCAACGACGAGGTGATCGGTTCCGGCTCGACCGCGCAGATGGATTGGAGCTTCGCCGAAGTGATCTCCTACGCCTCGCGTGGGGTGACACTGAGCCCCGGCGACGTGTTCGGCTCCGGCACCGTGCCGACCTGCACACTGGTCGAACACCTCGACGCCACCGCGCCGGAATCCTTCCGTGGCTGGCTGCGCGACGGCGACATCGTCACGCTCACGGTGCAGGGTCTGGGCGAGACCCGCCAGACGGTGCGGACAACGCCTGCGCCGCAACCACTTCCGCCGCGGCCCAACCCGGACGCCGTCCCCGCCAAGCCGCGGGTCAACCGGGCGCCGGCCAAGATCCCCTACACCCGCGGGCTGCACGAGGTCGGCGACCGGGTGTGGGCGTGGCTGCTGCCGGACGGCGGATACGGCTGGAGCAACGCCGGCCTGGTCGCCGGCGACGGTGCGTCACTTCTGGTCGACACGCTGTTCGACCTGCCGTTGACCCGCGAGATGCTGACCGCGATGGCGACCGTCACCGACCGCGCGCCGATCACCGACGCGCTGATCACCCACTCCAACGGCGACCACACGCACGGCAACCAACTGCTGGACCCCGCGGTGCGGGTGATCGCGGCCACCGGCACCGCCGAGGAAATCGCCCACGGGATGGCGCCCGAGATGCTGGCGATGACCCAGACGGCCGACCTAGGTCCGGTGGCCACCCCGTATCTACGAGAACGGTTCGGGCCCTTCGACTTCAGCGGCATCGTGGTGCGCAACGCCGATCAGACCTTCGACGAGCGCCTCGTCATAGAGGTCGGCGGACGTGAGGTGTGCCTGTTGAACCTCGGGCCGGCGCACACCGCCGCGGACTCGGTGGTGCACGTGCCCGACGCCGGGGTGCTGTTCGCCGGCGATCTACTGTTCATCGGCTGCACACCGATCGTGTGGGCCGGCCCGATCGGCAACTGGATCGCCGCCTGCGACACGATGCTGTCGCTGGACGCGCCGACCGTCGTGCCGGGCCACGGCCCGGTCACCGACGCGGACGGAATCCGGGCTTTACGTGGATATCTCGTGCACGTCGTCGAGCAGACCGACGCCGCACACGACAAAGGACTGTCGTTCGTCGAGGCGGCCGACAGCATCGACCTCGGTGAATACGCGGACTGGCTGGACGCCGAGCGTGTGGTCGTCAACGTCTACCAGCGTTACCGCGAATTAGACCCGGACACACCGCAATTGCCGGCGATGGGGTTGCTGGCGATGCAAGCCGACTGGTTCGCCAAACACGGTTAGCGACGGGTAGCCCGGACGAACCCGATCGACGCCGGTGTTCCGGCTCGAGCTTCGGCGTCCAGCGGCGCCAGCCCGGCTGCGGCGAACAGATCGGCGAGCCCGGACCTATCGGCGTCCCAGCCGTGACCGCCCAAATAGGCGGCCACGTCGGTGTGCTCACCGGGATAGGTCAGGTCGGGAATGTCGAGCTCCAGACCGTGTTCGCGCCAGCTGTCGGTGATGATCCGGGCCTGCTCCCGTTCCTTCTCGGTCTGGCCGCGCACCGTCCCGTAGTCGGCGGCGAAGGTGCTGCCCGTGGCGCTGAGCTCGATGACGCTGTCCAGCAAGCGGACCTCGGCGTCGGGCGGCAGGAATCCGATCAAGACCCCTTCAGCCAGCCACGCCGTCGGTTGCCTGGCGTCGAAACCGGCACTCCGCAACGCCGCGGGCCAGTCCGCACGCAGGTCGATGCCGACCGGCCGGTGTTGCGCGCCGGGCACTGCGCCGAGGCCGGCCAGCGTGGTGGTCTTGAATTCGATCACCTCGGGCTGGTCGATTTCGTACAGCGTGGTCTGCGCCGGCCAGGACAGCCGGTAGGGACGGGCATCGAGTCCCGACGCCAGGATCACCACCTGGCGAACTCCCGCACGGCCGGCCTCGGCGAAGTAGTCGTCGTAGATGCGGGCCCGCGCGGCGAACGTGTCGACCATCCGCGGGAATCCGGCATCATCGTCGACGTCGGCGAAATCGATTTCGCCGGAAGCGACCCTGGTGAAAAGGTTCAGCCCCACCGCGCGGACCAGCGGCTCGGCGAAGGGGTCGTCGATCACCGGATCGGGGCGTCGGCTGGCTGCCGCGCGGGCGGCCGCGACCATGGTGGCGGTGGCGCCGACGCTGCTGGCCAGGTCCCAACTGTCGCGGTCAGTTCTTGGCATGCGCGACACGCTAGGTGGCGACACTGAGCGTTGGCTTACGGTTGCGGTTATGGCTGCTGTGGAATTGCAAACGCTTGACGAGAAAATCGCGTGCGTCACGCTGAATCGGCCCGACAAGTTGAACGCCATCGACGGGTCGCTGATCGACGGGATGGACGCTGCGCTGGATTCGCTCAGTAGTGGCGCGTTCCGGGCGGCGATCCTGACCGGGGCGGGTCGCGGGTTTTGCGCGGGCGCCGACTTGAGCGGCACCGGAACGGCGTGGACGAAGAATGCGCCGGACACCCCGGGATTCAAGGTCAGCTACGACGCCCAGGTGCGCCTGGCCAACCTGTACGTCCGGCTCTACGAGCTGCCGATACCGGTGATCGCCGCCGTGAACGGTGTCGCCGTCGGCGGTGGGCTGGCGTTCGCGCTGCACTCCGACATCCGGATCGCCTCGGAGCAAGCCAGATTCGGCTCGGTGTTCATCAAGGCGGGGTTCTCCTCGATGGACATGGGCACCAGCTACCTGCTGCCGAAGATGGTCGGCGCCGGGGTGGCGCGAGAATTGATGCTGACCGGCCGCATCATCGACGCCGACGAGGCCTACCGGATCAAGCTGGTGCACGAAGTGGTGGCGCCTGACCAATTGATGGCCGCCGCGCTGACGATGGCCCGCTCGATTGTCGGGAACAACGCCTACGGGGTGTGGCAGACCAAGATCGGGCTGAACACCGCGCTGGATGCACCCAGCCTTCGGCACGCGATCGAGATCGAGAACCGCACCCAGATCCTGAGCGGATTCACCAATAACCCGCTGGAGGCGGCCAGAGCGCACCAGGAAAAGCGCGCACCGGTATGGGATCCGCTGTAGCCGTGAGACTTTGGCGGCAGACCGCCGCTACGCTTTGGCGATCACCCGCTCGGCGAACTCCTCCAGGTTGCGGATCTTGGCGTCCAGCGGCTCGGTGTCCTGCCCCATGATGTAGGGCATGCGGAAACCGACGATCACGTCGGTAACGCCCTTGTCCTCGAGACGCTTCACGCCGTCCAGGGTGAAGCCGTCGACTGAGATCACATGGATCTCGAAGGGGCCGGTCTTGCCTTCCTCCCCGCGAAGTTGCTTGAGCCGCGTGATGAGCCGATCGAGTTCCTCTGGATCGCCGCCACCGTGCATCCAGCCGTCGGCGCGGGCGGCCCGGCGCAGGGCGGCATCGGCGTGCCCGCCGATGAGAATCGGGATCGGCTGGGTGGGCGCGGGCGTCATCTTGGTCTTGGGGATGTCATAGAACTCGCCGTGGTATTCGAAGTAGTCGCCGGTGGTCAGCCCGCGGATGATGTCGATGCATTCGTCGATTCGCTTGCCGCGCTTGGCGAACGGCACACCCATCAGCTCGTAGTCCTCTGGCCATGGGCTGGTGCCGACCCCGAGTCCGACGCGGTTTCCGATCAGTGCCGCCAGCGAGCCGGCCTGCTTGGCCACCAGGGCCGGCGGCCGGATCGGAAGCTTGAGGACGAAGAAGTTGAAGCGCAGCGTCGACGTCACCGCGCCCAGCGCCGCAGTCAACACGAACGTCTCGATGAACGCCTTGCCGTCCAGAAACTCCCGGTTGCCGTCCGGTGTGTACGGATACTTCGAATCCGATTCGAACGGGTAGGCGACGCTGTCCGGAATCGTCATGCTGGCGTATCCGGCCGCCTCGGCGGCTTTGGCCAACGGGATATAGAACGTCGGGTCCGTCATCGCCTCCGCATAGCTGAACCGCACACCGTCTCCTGTCATCGGGGGCCGCACGAATGATGCAAATAGTAGGGCGTATTGCCTGCGTATTCGGCGGAGCGGACAATAGGGGCTTCGCCGTTGAGCGACGATCGGAGCGAACATCGTGTCGTCACACCCGCAGGGCGCCGCCGACGATCGCGGCGAGGCGGCCAGGCGGCGTGCCGACGAGCTACATCAGCGCGGTGCCGACCTTCGGGCGGGTCTGCCGTCGAACGCCGAGACCGCCGAGCATGCTCGAGTGCGTGCGCAGGAGTCGCAAGAACGCTCCCGCCGGGCCCACCAAGCCGCCGCCAAGCGACACCACGCTGCCGGCGCGGCGCACCGGCGCAGCGCGGCCACGCACGAGCAGGTGGCGATGCGGGCCGATGATGCAGACGTCGACGCACATCAGGATGCGGCCGAAGTGCACCGGGCGGCGGCGGCGCTGCACGACACGGCCGCCATCGAACAGCAGCGCGAAGCGAATTAGCCTGTCAGGGCTGCGCTTCCATCAACAGCAGTGCCCCGTTGACGGTGCCACTGGGCGCCGCTTGAAAAGCTGTGCACAACAACCGGATTGGAGTGGACCGACCGCGTCGGTTCACCGCCTCGATCAGCGCCTCGCCGGCGTGGTCGGGATCGACGAACGCCTGGCCGATCAGCGGCCGGATATCGTCCGTCGGCAGCCCGATGTCCAGGCTGGTCAGGACGGCTCCGGTGGTCTCGTCTGCGCGCAGACCCCACAATTCCTCGCAACCCCGGTTCCACACCAGCACGCGCATCTCGCGGTCCACGACCACCAGGCCGAGGTGGACAGAATTGATCAACGAGTCCAAGAACCCGTGGGCATGGTCGAGCTCTTCGCTGCGTTCGCTCAACGCGTCGTTGATGGTATGTAACTCGTCGTTGGTGGACTGCAGCTCCTCGTTCATCGTCTCGAGTTCTTCGTTGGTGGACTGCAATTCCTCGTTGGTGGTCTCTAACTCCTCCACCGTCGACTGCAGTTCCTCGTTGGTGGTCTCGAGTTCTTCGTTGGTGGATTGCAACTCCTCGTAGGCCGCCTCCAATTGGCGGTTGGTGTGAACCAGCTTGTCGAACAGCGCTCGGGTCGCCGTGACATCGAAGAACACGATGGACACGCCGAGCAGCCCGTTCTCTGTGTCGACGAGCGGGTTGATGTGAATCTCGAACCAGACGGTCTCGGCGCCCGGCCGAGCCCATTCGACATCGGGAATCCTGATGGAACGGCGTTCCACCTTGGCCTGCTCCAGGTACCCGCGTAATTCGATTGGACGATAGGAGATCTCGAGATCTCGAAGCAGGCGGCCGATGTCGCGGGCCGACAGCCCGAACAACGATTCGGCCTCCTCGTTGACCATCGCCACGGTGTCTTCACCGGTCACCACGATCTGGGCCACCGGACTCGCGCGAAATGCCAACTCTCGCACGGTCATCAGGGCGGAAAGGTCGCCGTGCCGTTCATAGAGCGTCGCGGCCGGATCGTAGCGTTCCATCCCGGTGTAGGACCCGGGCGCTTTGCGGAAGATCCGCTGCTTGAGGCTCAACGGCGTGAACCAGTCACTGTGACTCAACAACATCTCGGCGTGGCCGAGGAACAGCACCCCGAGCGGGGCTAACGCAAAGTGCATCTTGCCCAACATGATTCGCTGTGTCTCTGCGTTCATATACATCAGCGTGTTGCGGCAGACCAGCAGATCCACCCGTGAGATCGGCGCGTCCTTGACCAGGTCGTTGCGGCCGAAGATCACGCTGCGCCGGAGGTCTTTGTTGAGGGTGTACCGTCCGTTGACTTGCTCGAAGTGTCGCTTCAGCAGAACCTCCGGCACCGACTCGACCGACTTCGCGTCATAGCTAGCCGCCCGGGCCTCGGTGAGAGCATCCTCGTCGACATCGGTCGCATAGATCTTCACGCGCTGCCGAAAAGCGTCCGGACTCATCGCATCGGCGAGCAAAATGGCCAGGCTGTAGGCCTCTTGGCCCGAAGCGCAGCCCGCGCTCCACACCCGGATCGGCGCGTCCGGCTCGCGCTCGGCGAGCAGGCTCGGTATGACCTCGGATTTGACGTATTCCCACGCTTCGGGATCGCGGAAGAACGCCGTGACATTGATGAGGATGGTGTTGAACAGCGCCGAGAATTCTTCAGAGCTTGCCTGAAGCTCGTCGAGATACTGCTCGTAGGTGTCAAAGCCGGCCTGGCTCATGCGGTGTCGTACTCGCCGCACCAGGGTGGTGCGTTTGTATCCGGTGAAATCGAACCCTCGCGAATCCCGCATGAATCGCAGCAGGGCCTCGAATGATTCGTCTACGTTCGGGTCCATCTCGTCCTGTCCCGCCAGCTGTCGCGGCGAAACTGAACACTACTCGCGGTGCGCATGGCGCAGCCGGTTCTCCGGGCCGATCACCGCCCACACGGTTTTGCCCGACGGTGTGGGTGTGCTTCCCCAGGCCCGGCTTATCGCGGCCATGATCGCCAGCCCGGAGACCTGGTCTCCACCGCGGAACGCGTCCTCGCGCCGGGCGGCCGGCGTCGAGCTGTTGTCCTGCACCGAGATGGTGACCAGCGGACCCTCGCTTTCCAGGATCACCACCGGGGCGCTGACCGTGTGCTGCAAGACATTGTCGACGAGCACGTTGACGACCACCATCGCCACCGAGATGAGGCCGGCCTGCGACCAGGCCGTCAATTGGTCGGTCACCAGATCACGGGCCATGCCCACGCTGGCGGTGGACGCCGGCAATTCGGAGCGACATCGGTGCCGGACAGGCCGTGCGTCGTCGACGACAGCTCGCCGAGCCGACTCGACAGCGGCGTACACCGGCACGTAGCGCGTCACGCCGCTGCGCGCGATGGTTGCACGCCGGCCGGAATGCGCACACACCAACATGATCGGGACATCCGGCCAGGTGCTGACGTGCCAGCGCGCGCTGGTGAAGACAGACCATGCCGAGGATGCGGGAACGTCGAGCCCGTTGACGTCGACGAGAACGGCGCGCGGTGCGTCCAGGGCGGCCTTGATGACGGCGTCGCGCAGCGTTGGGTAGGTGCTGCTGTCGAGTACTCCGTTGACGGTCAGTAGGCAGGTATCGCCCGCGGTGTCGACTTCGACGGCAACTCGGCTGGCAGGCCTACTCATCGCGCTCGCGACGTTCGGTGCAGCCCGCCGACAGCCGCTCGCTCAGGACGTCCCCCGCGCGCTCTGCCTCGTCGACGATCGCCTGGTAGCGGTCTCGCGCCATGCCAGGACCTGCTTGGTCGGCCAGCCTGCGGGCGAGTACGGCTTTCTCCTGAAGCGCGCCCACGGCAACCCGCAGAGCGCTCTCGATCTCACCGTCGTGCGACTGCAGTAACTTGTCGCCGATCCCCGCGTGATGGACGTCGGCGACGGGTTCGGCGGCGGCCTGAGAGGAGTCTCGTTCGGCCAGCTCCATGAGCAGCTGACCCATCTTGCCGGCAGATGTCTGGTGATCGATGACGCCGGCATCGATGGCGTTGCGCGGCATCGCCGGAAACAGCGCCTCGTCGGGGAGTTGGGCGATCGTGGTGCCATGGCGCGACCGGATGGCGGCCAACCCCGATGTGCCGTCGTCGAGCACACCCGACAGCAGCACGCCGATCGCGCGATGACCGCATGCGGACGCCACCGAGCGAAACAGCGCGTTGATGGCGGGACGCTGACCATTCTCGGTGGGGCCCTCCGACAAGACGGTTCTGTCACCGTCGACGAGCAGATGGCGATTCGGCACGGCGACCCGGATTGTGCCGGGCGCCAATGGCTCTCCATGAACGGCATCAGTCGCCGGCAGCGGCCCGCTTCGGTCGAGAATGCGCGCCAGGACGCTCGGCGCATTGATAGGCATGTGCAACACCACAAGGACGGCGTAGGGCAAACCCGGCGGCAGACCGGCGGCGAAACATTTCAGCGCCTCGACTCCTCCGGCTGACGCCCCGACGGCGACCACTTCGGGCGGAGCGTTTGGGATCGGCATAGCGTTTCCTACGATTCCCGGCTTACCGACGGGGCTGCAGCGGCAACCGCGTTTGGACAGACTTCTGAGGCGACTATGCGCTTCTGCGGCCGGTCCGGCAAGCCGCGACGGGGCTTATGCGCGCGGTAGGACGTTTGCGAGCGCGAATGGCGGCGGGCCCACCCCGGCGATCGAATGTGTGCCCTGCGGTGTCTTTTCGGTGATTCGCGCCGGCGTGTTCCGATCACCCACCGCCAGGCTCACTGTCCGACTCTGGTTGACGAGGTCCTCGGCCAGCGTATCGAAAACAGTTCCCTGCCAATGGTATTGGCCGTCGATCGGATCGAGGTGACCTGCCAGCCGTACGCGCACCTGCTGGCAGGTGCCGGCCAGGGTCAGCGTCGCCGCACCGTCGTAGACGTCGCCGGTTGCATCGAGCGACGGCGTCAGGTCGAACGCCGATGCCCTCGGGCGCGGCGACGGGCCGATCAGGTGCGCCCGTTCGTTGAACACCTGCTGGGTGCTGCGGCGTACCTCGATGCGGGTGTTTCCGGCCGCGATTCGCAGGCAGACGATGACGGATTGCAGCGCGGCCTGGCGGTCCGGGCCGCCGAGCGTGAAGTAGTTGGGCAGGCCGTGCAGCGCCACCCCGAGGTAGGGCTCGGCGCCGTCGATCCACAGCTGTCGAAGTGTCCGCCCGCCGGGGCCGACCAGCGGTGCGGCTCCGCCGCCGACCGCGAAGCCGGTTCCGTAGACAACAACGTCGGCGTCGTGGTGCACGCCGTCGGCGGTGCGGACACCCGCGGTGGTCACCTCTTCGAACGGCGACGTGATCACCGTGGCCGAACGGCGGCGGGCGAAGCGCGCGAAACGACGCGACCGCGGGACGACGCGACGCGGCGGCAGCGGGAAAACCTTGACCTGCGCCGCAGACCCGACCATCGTCTCGATCAGCCGGCCCGCGTTCGAATCGGCGCCGAGGACCGCGACCCGCCGGCCGGTCGGGTCGAAGTCCCGGGGCGGTGTCGCGGCGTGGAACGAGACGCCGCGAAATTCCCTGCGGCCGAACAGGTCCGGGATGAACGCGGCCAGCGGCGGTTCGTTGGTCACCACTATTCGGGCGTGGCAGGTGGCGTCGCCGTCGGTGGTCAGCGTCCAGGTGCTGGTGGTGTCGTCGAAAACCGCACTGCGCAACGTGGGTCCGATGACCGCAGCCTCGATGCCCGCGGCCCGCAGTCCGGCCACGACGCTGTTGTCGCCGCTGACAACAACGCCGTGGCAGTCTTCGGTCACAGGAACTTGGTGCGCGCCCAGCCGCGGCGCGCGATCGGGCCCATCAGGTTGACCTCGTCCAAAAATGCGGCCAGTGGGGCGAATCCGGCCACCTGAACCTCGTGCCGGTGTGGGCTGGTGCGCGCCATCTGGCGTGCCTGCCGGGCGTCCAGCCCGACCCGCGCGTATTGAACTTTGTTGGTGAACAGGTAGCGGAAAAACCATCCACCCAGCCCGTTGACGTTGCCGACGAACCAGCGCTCCGGTCGTCGCATCTTCGGTGTGCGCTTGCGCAGGCCGTCTCGCGCGAACTGAATGTGCCGAGCCTCTTCGGTGACGTGAATCCGCATGAGCCGCTGGATGATCGGCTGCAGTTCCGGATCGTCCATCATCTGGCGCTGCAGCGAGTCGAAGATCTCCTCGCCGATCAGCGCGGCAACCCAGAGCACCGAGCCGCGGAAGAAGAACGGCAGCGTGTTGATGATCATCCGGTGGTAGAGCCGCGGGCGCACCGGCTTGGCTCCGACCCGCTCGATGGCCTTACCGAACATCACCATGTGTCGTGTCTCGTCGCCCAGTTCGGTCAGGGCGTAATGGGTCGAGCGGCTGGTCGGGTCGGTGTGCATGATCTTGCGTAGCAGCGCCTGGTTGAGGATGTTCTCGAACCAGATACCGGCCGACAGGGTGTTCACTAGTTCCTGGCGGGACAACTCGATGCGCTGTGCCCGGGTCATGCTGTCCCACAACGGTGTTCCGTACAGGGACACGGTCCGGGGCGGCAGGAAGAATTTGTCCGGGTCCAGCGGCGCGTCCCAGTCGATGTCGACGACGGGCTCATACGACTTCTTGACCGATCCCTTGAGCAGACGCTCGGAGAACTCCTGGCGGTCGGGTCCGGTGGGCTTTACCGCGGTAGTCATCGTCGACGCCCCTTTCTCGGTGCCTACGCGAACGGTAGGGAGCGGCGGCAAAGATGTCAATACCTGCGGTACCGGGTACTTGTGGTTGCGGATTGTTCAATACCGCGTCGGGCACAGTTGGATCACGAACGACTGTTCCGGGCCTTGTGCCGAGTAGGTTCAGCCGCATGGGGCCATTTTTCATTCGCGCCGCGCTGACTGGTTTCGCCATGTGGGTGGTCACCCGCCTGGTCCACGGCCTCAGCTTCGTGGGCGGCGACACCCGCCTGCAGCGCATTGGCATCATCTTCGTCGTGGCGGTGATCTTCGGCCTGGTCAACGCCTTCATCAAGCCCATCGTGCAGATCCTGTCGATCCCGCTGTACATCCTCACGCTGGGCTTGTTCCACATCGTCGTCAACGCGCTGATGCTGTGGATCACCGCGCGGATCACCGCTAACACCACCCACTGGGGCCTGGCGATCGATCACTTCTGGTGGACCGCGATCAAGGCCGCCGTCGTGCTGTCGATCGTCAGCTGGGTGTTGTCGCTGGTGTTCGGCAACGTGCGGCGCTCCGTCCGGGGCTGACGGCACACTGGAGACATGCCTGAACTACCCGAGGTCGAAGCGCTGGCCGACTACCTTCGCCGGCACGCTGTCGGTCGGACGGTCGGGCGCGTCGACGTCGCCGCGCTGTCGGTGCTCAAGACTTTCGATCCGCCGATCAATGCGCTGCACGGTCTGACCGTCACCGGCGCCGACCGGTGGGGCAAATATCTCGGCCTGCACGCCGGTGAGCTCACCCTGATCACTCACCTGTCCCGGGCCGGCTGGCTGCGCTGGTCGGAGAAGTTGACTGCGGCCCCGCTGAAACCCGGCAAAGGCCCGATCGCGCTGCGCGTCCACCTCGGCACTCCCGGCGAATCGCCGGGCTTCGACCTCACCGAGGCCGGCACCCAGAAGCGGCTGGCGGTCTGGCTTGTCACCGACCCCAAGCAGGTGCCCGGCATCGCCGCCCTGGGGCCGGATGCGCTGCAACTCAGCGTCGACGACCTGGCCGGGCTGCTGGCCGGAAACACCGGCCGGATCAAGTCCGTCATCACCGACCAGAAAGTGATCGCCGGGATCGGCAACGCCTACAGCGACGAGATCCTGCACGTCGCCAAGCTGTCGCCGTTCGCCACCGCGGGAAAACTGTCGGAGGGCCAACTGGCCGGACTGCACGCCGCGATGAACTCGGTACTCTCCGATGCGGTGTCGCGATCGGTGGGCCAGCAGGCGGCGACGCTGAAGGGCGAGAAGCGCTCCGGAATGCGGGTGCACGCCCGCACCGGTCTGCCGTGCCCGGTGTGCGGTGACACGGTCCGGGAGGTGTCGTTCGCCGACAAGTCTTTTCAGTACTGCCCCACCTGCCAGACCGCGGGCAAGGTGCTGGCCGACCGGCGGATGTCGCGTCTGCTGAAATAGTCGGATGACTCGGCAGAAGATACTGATCACCGGGGCGAGTTCCGGCCTGGGTGCCGGGATGGCTCGCGCGTTCGCCGCCAAGGGACGCGACCTGGCGCTGTGCGCCCGTCGTACCGACCGGCTCGACGAGCTCAAAGCCGAACTCGCGCAACGATATCCAGACATCACGGTTGCGGTCGCCGCGTTGGACGTCAACGACCACGACCAGGTTCCTAAGGTGTTCGCAGAGCTGTCCGACGCACTCGGCGGGATCGACCGGGTGATCGTCAACGCCGGTATCGGCAAGGGCGCGCGGCTGGGATCGGGCAAGCTGTGGGCCAATAAGGCGACCATCGAAACCAATCTCGTTGCGGCCCTTGTGCAAACCGAGACGGCACTGGAGATGTTCAATGAGCAGGGGTCCGGGCATCTGGTGCTGATCTCGTCGGTCCTCGGCGCCAAGGGTGTGCCCGGCGTGAAGGCGGCCTACGCGGCCAGCAAGGCCGGCCTGAGTTCACTGGGTGAATCGTTGCGCGCCGAATACGCCAAGGGCCCGATCAGGGTGTCGGTGATCGAGCCGGGCTACATCGAGTCGGAGATGACGGCGAAGTCGAAGACAACGATGTTCATGGTGGACAACGACACTGGGGTGAAGTCACTGGTCGCGGCGATCGAGCGGGAACCGGGCCGGGCCGCGGTGCCGTGGTGGCCGTGGGGCCCGATGGTGCAGCTGATGCGGGTCCTGCCGCTGTCGCTGACCAAGCGATTCGCCTAGTCAGTGCGGAACGGCGTGTAATGCGCTGAATCGGAGGTGAATTCGGGCTTGCCGTAGGTGGCGAGCCGGAGCTCGAGCAGCCCGATGACGTAGGCATCGGTGACGTCCCGAAGCACGGGGATGCGGCTGGCATGGGTCACGGCGGTGAAACGTCCGATGATGAAGGGCGCGGTCAGGGCGACGCGCATGAGATCCGTCGACGCGAGTGAGACGCCCATGGCCTCGGCGACGTTGCGGTCACCGCCGCAGAATGTCCGGACGAACGTGAGCTTGCTGAAACTCTTTTCGACCGCCTCGGCGCACCGGTCGAAAAGCGTGGTGTCAGGGCGCAGGTAGGCCGCCATCGTGCCTTGCACGAGTTCGCGGCAGATGTTATCGAATCCGTGCCGCAGCAGTGCCGAGCGCGCGTGCATGACATGGACGATGTCGGCGGGTTCGGAGGGCAGCAGTTCCTCGGGTAGGCCGAGCAGAAAGCAGCGGTACCTGGCGAATTCGACGACGGCGCGTTCTTCGGCGGTGAACTCCGTCCGGCCTTGCTGTCGAGCTTTGCGTGCCAAGAGATACTGGCCGATCATGCCGGCGGGCATCTGGTCTACCTGCGGGACCGGCATGCCGTAGACAGCGGTGTCCCATTTGCCGGACTTCTTCAGCGCGTTGTAGCGGACCATCGAGTGCATCAGTCGGACCATGGCGGCGGCTTCGAAACCGGGGCCGTAGCGGTCCAGCGCACCGGGCAGGGTGGTGACGGCGAAGAAACTGGCCGTCTCGTTGACCCGCCGGGCGGCCCGTTTGCCCGAGAGTGCGCCGGTCAGGGCCATCGGCAAAGCGGCGTAGGTGTTGGTGAAGGTCGCGATGAAGGCGCCGCGGGTAATGAAGGGAGCCAGCAGCGCGGCGGGGATGCGCTCCTGCCGGGCGCCTTCGCGGACCAGGTCGAAGTCGATCCACTCCGGGGTGGCCTCCATGGCTCCGATGAACGACGCGAGTTCGGCCGGCGCGTCGAGTACCGCCTCGATTCCCTGTCGGCAGGCCGTCTTGAGCATGTCGATCAGCTGCGCGACGCTGTATGTGTTCATCAGCGCCGCATAGGGATCGGCGACGACGTCGCCGAGCATGGTGGCCGTGCTGATCAACTCCGTGACGCGATCGTCTTGCAGGATCGGCGCGCGGTCGGCGACCCAGGTGGGCAGGGCCGAGTCGACGTCGGGCTCGGTGGCCAGGCGATCTGGTTGCTGGTCGAAGTCGAACTCTCCGTAGAGCTCAGGCTGCAAATCGCGCTGGCTTCGCACTCGTTGCGCGAGTTCGGGGTAGTACGCCACCATCACAACCTCCGGCTAACTAACACTTAGTGAGTAATACTCACAAGTTGTTAGTTATGCTGTCAAGGGTGACCACCGTGGACATGCCGAGGCGGCGCATGACCGCCGAAGGGCGGCGCGAACAGATCTTGGACGTCACCCACGCCGTCGTCGACGCCGAAGGGTTTCACGCCGCCACGCCGAACCGGATCGCGCGCGAGGCCGGCATCAATCGATCACTGATCTATCAGCTGTTCGGCGATCCGGCGCAGCTCTTCGTCGCGCTGATCGACCGTGAGGCGGCACGGGCCGGCGCGCAGTTCGCCGAGGCGATCTCCGGATTGGATGCTGCCGCCGAGGACCAGTCGCTCGTGGTCGCATTCGACGGTGTGCTGGCCGCTGTCGATGCCCACCCGGCGACGTGGCGGCTGTTTCTGTTTCCGCCGCAGGGCGCGCCACCGGAGTTGTACAGCCGTCTGGCTCAAGCTCAGGCTGTTGTGTTGCAGTTCTTCGTCGGCGAGCTGCTGAGCCGCAATCCTGAACTGCACGAGCCGGAATACACCGCGCGAATCCTGCACGCTTCCGGTCGCGAATTGCTGCAGCTGCACCTCAGCGATCCACAGACCGCGACCCAGGAGCGTCTGCGCACCTTCGTGCGCCGCCTCGGTTCCGACCTCGTGGGCCGCGCTCAGCCGACCCGGCCTCTCTCTCGGCGGTAACGCCGTACCAGAGTGTCGGTCGAGCTGTCGGTTTGCTTGTCAGGCGCGGCGTCCTCGGTGATCACCGGCAGCAGCGCCTTGGCCTGAGTCTTGCCCAGCTCGACACCCCACTGATCGAACGAGTCGATGCCCCACACGACGCCCTCGGTGAAGACCTGGTGTTCGTAGAGCGCGATCAACTGGCCCAGGACCGATGGGGTCAGCCGGGTGGCCAGAATCGACGTGGTCGGACGGTTGCCGGGCATGACCTTATGCGGCACAACGTCTTTCGGCGTACCTTCGGCGGCGATCTCTTCGGCGGTCTTACCGAACGCCAGCACCTGGGTTTGGGCGAAGAAGTTGCTCATCAGCAGGTCGTGCATGCTGCCGGTGCCGTCGGCGGTGGGCAGGTCGTCGATGGGCTGGCTGAAGCCGATGAAGTCGGCCGGCACCAGCCGCGTGCCCTGGTGCAGCAGTTGGTAGAAGGCGTGCTGGCCGTTGGTTCCCGGTTCGCCCCAATAGATTTCACCGGTGTCGGCGGTCACCGGGGTTCCGTCGGCGCGGGTCGACTTGCCGTTGGATTCCATGGTCAGCTGCTGCAGGTAGGCCGCGAACCGCGACAGGTCGTTGGCATACGGCAGTACCGCTCGCGACTGGGCGCCGAAGAAGTCGGAATACCACAGCCCGATCAACCCGAGCAGGGCCGGCGCGTTGGCTTCCAGCGGTGCCGTCCTGAAGTGCTCGTCGACAAGGTGGAAACCAGACAGGAAGTCCGCGAAGGCTTCTCGGCCGATCGCGGCCATCACCGAGAGCCCGATCGCCGAGTCGACCGAGTACCGTCCACCGACCCAGTCCCAGAAGCCGAACATGTTGGCGGTGTCGATGCCGAACTCGTCGACCAGCTTCTTGTTGGTGGACACGGCGACGAAATGCTTGGCCACCGCGTCGTCGCCGAGCGCGTCGGTCAGCCAGCGCCGGGCCGCCGTCGCATTCGTGAGCGTCTCCAGCGTCGTGAAAGTCTTGGATGCGATCACGAAAAGCGTTGTGGCCGGATCCAAGCCGTCCAGCTTCGCGATCAGGTCGGCCGGGTCCACGTTGGAGACGAAACGCGCCGAGATGCCGGCGTCGACGTAGTGCCGCAGCGCCTGGTAGACCATCACCGGCCCGAGATCCGAGCCGCCGATCCCGATGTTGACGACGGTGCTGATCCGCTTACCGGTGGCGCCGGTCCACTCGCCGCTGCGCAGCCGATCGGTGAAGTCACCCATCCGATCGAGCACCTCGTGGACGTCGGCGACCACGTCCTGTCCGTCGACGGTCAGCTTTGCGTCGCGGGGGAGTCGCAAAGCGGTGTGCAGCACCGCGCGGTCTTCCGACACATTGATGTGCGTCCCGTCGAACATCGCGTCGCGGTGCTGTTCCAGGTCGACGGCCTTGGCCAGGTCGATGAGGAGTTTGACCGTCTCGCGGGTGATCCGGTGCTTGCTGTAGTCGATATAGAGGTCGCCGACGCTGAGGGTGAACTCGTGCCCCCGGTCGGGGTCGTCGTCGAACAGTTCACGCAGTTGGGTGTTCTCGATCTGCGCGTGATGCTGTTGCAGTGCGTGCCAGGCCGGGGTCGCTGATACGTCGGGAATGTGGTCAACCGCAGTCATGCTTTCCGACCCTAGTCAGGTTGACCAGGGCTGTGCTGACGACGAGATGAACGGGTGGCTAACCGGGTCAGTGACCGAGCCGGCCGCGGCCCAGCCGGAGCAGCAGCATGGCCAGGTCTTTGCCTTCGGGTCCGAGCTCGCTGTAGCGCTCGATGACCTTCATCTCGCGGCTGTGCACCAGCCGGGTGCCACCGGATGCCATTCGGGCTTTGCCGATCGCCCTGGATACCTCGGTGCGACGCCTGACCGCGGCCAGGATCTCGGCGTCGAGCCGGTCGATTTCGTGGCGCAGGTCGTCGATGTCGGTGAGTTGTTCGGTTTCGACTGTCATTTCAGACTCCGGAATCTCATGGTGTGGAGGGTTTTGCGGATTCATCCGGTTTCGGGCCTCACACAAGAGACGAGCCCCGGATCTCAGAAGCGGACCGCGGGGCTCTGGGAAGCAGCTAAACCACGGGCACCGCTGGCCGGTACCCGTAGAAAAATCGCCACTGCGCATTGAGCACGAAATGAGTGTGCCATTAGGAGGCGTTCCAGCGCAAAGGTGTCGCCGAACAGCGGTAGGTTGGGGCAGTCATGACCTCGCCGGCGACGATAGACAGGGCAATGCGATCTGGAAGGGCAGGAGGAGCGGCGAAATCACGAGTGCGCGCGTAACCGATTCCGAAACTGAGCAGCTTCTCGACGGCCTCAACCCGCAGCAGCGCCAGGCGGTTTTGCATGAGGGCTCGCCGCTGCTGATCGTCGCGGGCGCCGGATCCGGCAAGACGGCCGTGCTGACCCGTCGCATCGCCTACCTGTTGGCCGCCCGCGACGTCAGCCCCGGTCAGATTCTGGCGATCACGTTCACCAACAAAGCCGCCGCGGAAATGCGTGAGCGGGTGGCGACGCTGGTCGGCCCGCGGGCCCGCTCGATGTGGGTGTCGACATTCCACTCGACCTGCGTGCGGATTCTGCGTAACCAGGCGTCGCTGATCGAAGGCCTCAACTCCAACTTCTCCATCTACGACGCCGACGATTCGCGACGCCTGCTGCAGATGATCGGCAAGGACATGGGCCTCGACATCAAGCGGTTTTCGCCACGGCTGCTGGCCAATGCCATCTCGAACCTGAAGAACGAACTGATCGACCCGCAGCAGGCGGTCGCCGACCTGACCGACGAGACCGACGATCTGGCCCGCACGGTCGCCGCGGTCTACACCGAATATCAGCATCGGCTGCGGGTGGCCAACGCGCTCGACTTCGACGACCTGATCGGCGAGACGGTCGCGGTGCTGCAGGCCTTCCCGCAGATCGCCGACCATTACCGCAGGCGGTTCCGGCACATCCTGGTCGACGAATACCAGGACACCAACCACGCCCAATACGTCCTGGTGCGCGAATTGGTCGGCCGTGAAAGCGAAACCGAGGACAGCGTCCCGCCCGGCGAACTCTGCGTGGTCGGCGATGCCGATCAGTCGATCTACGCGTTCCGCGGGGCCACCATTCGCAACATCGAAGACTTCGAACACGACTACCCCGACGCGACGACGATTCTGCTGGAACAGAACTACCGCTCCACGCAGAACATCCTGTCCGCGGCCAACTCGGTGATCTCCCGCAACCCCGAGCGCCGGGACAAGCGGCTGTGGACCGACGCCGGCGAGGGTGAGCTGATCGTCGGCTACGTCGCCGACAACGAGCACGACGAGGCGAGGTTCGTCGCCGAGGAAATCGATGCGCTCGCGGCAAGCAGTGGCATCAGCTACAACGACGTCGCCGTCTTCTACCGCACCAACAACTCGTCGCGATCATTGGAAGAGGTGTTCATCCGAGCCGGCATTCCCTACAAAGTCGTTGGGGGAGTGCGGTTTTACGAGCGCAAAGAGATTCGCGACCTGGTTGCCTACCTGCGGGTGCTGGACAACCCCGGTGACGCGGTCAGCATGCGGCGCATCCTCAACACCCCGCGGCGCGGCATCGGCGATCGCGCCGAGGCGTGCGTGGCGGTGTACGCGGAGAACACCGGCTCGAGCTTCGCCGATGCGCTGGAGGCCGCCGCCGAAGGCAAGGTGCCGATGCTGAACACCCGCTCGGCCAAGGCGATTGCGGCCTTCGTGGAAATGCTCGACGAGTTACGCGGGCATTTGGACGGCGAACTCGGCGAGCTCGTCGAGGCTGTGCTCGACCGCACCGGTTACCGCGACGAACTCGAGTCGTCGAGTGACCCGCAGGATCTGGCGCGGCTCGACAACCTGAACGAATTGGTCAGCGTCGCACACGAATTCGCGACCGACCTGGCCAACGCCGAAGCTCTCGGAACCGACCTTGACGACGAGGACGTGCCGGACCTTGGTGTCCTTGCCCAGTTCCTCGAACGGGTGTCGTTGGTGGCCGATGCCGACGAGCTTCCTGAGCACGGGTCCGGCGTGGTGACGCTGATGACCCTGCACACCGCCAAGGGGCTGGAATTCCCGGTGGTGTTCGTGACCGGCTGGGAAGACGGAATGTTCCCGCACATGCGGGCTTTGGGCGATCCCCGCGAACTGTCCGAGGAGCGTCGACTCGCCTACGTCGGGATCACCCGGGCGCGCCAGCGGCTGTTCGTCAGCCGGGCCAAGGTCCGGTCGTCGTGGGGTCAGCCGATGCTCAATCCCGAATCGCGGTTCCTGCGCGAGATCCCGCAAGAGCTGATCGAGTGGCGGCGCACCGACCCGACCCCGTCGTTCAGTGCGCCGGTGAGCGGAGCCGGCCGATTCGGCGCGCCGCGGCCGTCGCCGACCCGCAGCGGCGGCGGTAGCAAGCGCCCGCTGTTGACGCTGGCACCCGGCGACCGGGTCACCCACGACAAGTACGGGCTGGGCCGCGTCGAAGAGGTGTCCGGGGTCGGCGAATCGGCGATGTCGTTGATCGACTTCGGCAGCTCGGGACGGGTCAAGCTGATGCACAACCACGCGCCGGTCGCGAAGCTCTAGCCGGGCAATCCAGCTCAGTCGTCTAGTAGCCAGTCCCTGGTGCGCGGCAGCATCGTCAGCACCGCGCTGGCGATCGGCAGGAGTGGCAGCGTGTGCACGATCCACGCCACGCGTGCACCGGCGATGAACACGCCCAGATACGTCAGGATCGCGACGACCGCACCGGCCACGATCAGGTAGCGGCCGAGGGTTTGACGCAACAGCAGCAGAATCACCCCGCCGACTGTGGCCATGGCGAACACCAGCCCCAGGAAGGCCACTGCGACGCAGAACAGGCGATCGGAGTGCCACCAGCCGGCGATCAGCTCGGTCGCCACCACCGAGGTGGCCCAACCGCTGACGATGCTGACGGCCGCTGCGGCTATCGCCGGCGCTGCGCTGGGCTGGAAGGCCGGCGCAGGGGCGTACGGCGGAGGCGAGACCGGACGGGGCGGTGGTGCCTGGCGCGGAATGTGGGTGGTGCGGGTGTCTTCGACCACCGGCATCGCGCCGGTCGGGGCGCGTCGAATGATGCCGGTCTGAGGGGCGCCGCCCGCACGCATGGGACCACTCGGCGGTTGCGTGGGCGGGCGATCGAGCGGTGGGGGAGTGTTCGGGTCAGTCACCGGTCAACCGGCAAAGGTGCCGACACTGAGGCCCCGCTTGGCCAGCCACGGCACGGGATCGATCCGCTGCGAGCCGCCCAGTAGAACTTCGAAATGCAGGTGCGGGCCGGTGGAGTTGCCGCGGTTGCCCATGGTGGCGATCTGGTCGCCGGCCATCACCCGTTGACCGACGCTGACCAGCGTGGTGTTGACGTGGCCGTACAGCGTGACCGTGCCGTCGGCGTGCCGGATCTTGACCCACATTCCGTAGCCCGCGGTCGGACCGGCGTCGATGACCAGCCCGTCGGACACCGCGTGGATCGGGGTGCCGATGGAGTTCGCGAGGTCGATGCCGGCGTGCAGCACACCCCACCGGTAGCCGAAGCCAGAGGTGAAGATTCCCTTGGTCGGCATGACGAAAAGCGGCTGCTGCAGCCGGGCTTCGCGCTCGGCGCGCTCCTGGGCGAACGCGACGCCGTGCGCCAACTCGGCGTTGTGCACTGCCACATTCGCAGCGGGCCGCACGGCGACCATCTGCATGCCCTGGGCGGAGGTGCTGATCGGCCCGCCGGTCAAGGCCGCGGCGTCGGCGGCCAGCACGGTCTGCGCTTTGGAGTGATCGGGGGTCTGGGTGGCGGAGTGCGCAGCTGCGGCTGCGGCGCCGGCGGCCATCGCGCCGATCAACACCCGGCCCCGGGTCGGCCCGGTCAGTTGTTTGCGGTGCTGCGCCCGCCGGGCCCACGGCTCCGCGTCGTCGCGATCGCGGCGCGGGTCACGGTGATGCGCTCCGATCAGGCGCTCGGTGCTCGCTTCGGTGACGCTGGGGGCGTCGAGAGCCATCACTACGAGGTTGTCAGTGTCGTCCAGGTCGTCGAGTTCGGGTGCGCGCAGGACCTGCGCTTCCTTGTCGAAAGCAGAGTTTTCGCTGAAGTCCAGATCATCGAGTTTTCCGAACTCATTGAACGGAATGATGTCGGTGACTTCGTTGCGATGAAGGGCTGGCCTGCGGTTGCGCGACGCCGAGAGCTCTCCCCGAACAGGAGACGGTGCCGGAATTTGCTGGGTCAACCTGATTGTCCCTCGAGCCGTAACCATAACGTTATCTGGACTCTGAGAAGGTAACCAACCGGCGCGTGGCGTCGCAAGTCCAGTCAGAAATCCACCCGGGATTGTGATTCGGATCACTCCCGGCGCTCCGGTGAGATCTGCCACATCCACCGATGCCGACGACGGAACGCTCTGGCCGTCTCGATACAGTTCCCGCAAGCGGGCGATGGAAAACCCAGGGCCCGCGTGAGAAACGAAAAACTAGGCCGACACACAGAAGTGAGCCCATGGATCTTTTCGAGTATCAGGCGAAGGAACTGTTCGCCAAGCACAACGTCCCGACGACACCCGGGCGGGTGACTGACACCGCCGAGGGAGCCAAGGCGATCGCCGAAGAGATCGGCCGCCCGGTGATGGTGAAGGCCCAGGTCAAAGCCGGCGGCCGCGGCAAAGCGGGCGGCGTGAAATACGCCGCGACCGCCGACGACGCCTACAACCACGCGAAG
The DNA here is from genome assembly GCF_010727945.1 of Mycobacterium cookii. Taxonomy (NCBI): domain Bacteria; kingdom Bacillati; phylum Actinomycetota; class Actinomycetes; order Mycobacteriales; family Mycobacteriaceae; genus Mycobacterium; species Mycobacterium cookii. Next base: position 2,440,726 of record NZ_AP022569.1, on the reverse strand, counting down.
AACATTCTCGGCCTGGACATCAAAGGCCACATCGTCAAGAAGCTGCTGGTGGCCGAGGCCAGTGACATCGCCGAGGAGTACTACATATCCTTCCTGCTCGATCGCGCCAACCGCACCTACCTGGCCATGTGCTCGGTGGAAGGCGGCATGGAGATCGAGGAGGTCGCGGCCACCAAGCCCGATCGGCTGGCCAAGGTCCCGGTGAACGCCGTCAAGGGTGTCGACCTTGCGAGCGCCCGCTCGATCGCCGAGCAGGGCCACCTGCCCGCCGAGGTGCTCGACGCCGCGGCGATCACCATCTCCAAGCTGTGGGAGGTCTTCGTCGGCGAGGATGCCACGCTGGTCGAGGTCAACCCGTTGGTGCGCACCCCGGACGACCAGATCCTCGCGCTGGACGGCAAGGTCACCCTCGACGCCAACGCCGACTTCCGGCAGCCCGGCCACGTCGAGTTCGAGGACCGCGACGCCACCGACCCGCTGGAGTTGAAGGCCAAGGAGCACGACCTGAACTACGTCAAGCTCGACGGCCAGGTCGGCATCATCGGAAACGGCGCCGGCCTGGTGATGTCGACGTTGGACGTCGTGGCCTACGCCGGCGAAAAGCACGGTGGGGTGAAGCCGGCCAACTTTCTCGACATCGGCGGCGGCGCCTCGGCCGAGGTGATGGCCGCCGGACTTGACGTCGTCCTGGGTGACCACCAGGTCAAGAGCGTGTTCGTGAACGTGTTCGGTGGCATCACCTCGTGCGACGCCGTCGCCACCGGAATCGTCAAGGCGCTGGAAATCTTGGGTGACGAGGCCAACAAGCCGCTGGTGGTCCGGCTGGACGGCAACAACGTCGACGAGGGCCGGCGCATCCTGTCCGAGGCGGCCCACCCCCTGGTGACACTGGTGCCGACGATGGACGAAGCCGCCGACAAAGCCGCCGAGCTGGCGAGCGCCTGAGCAAGGAGAAATGACCTCATGGCTATATTCCTGACCGCTGAAAACAAGGTCGTCGTCCAGGGCATCACCGGCTCGGAGGCCACCAAGCACACCGCGCGGATGTTGGCGGCCGGCACGAAGATCGTCGGCGGGGTGAACGCCCGCAAGGCCGGCACGACCGTCGCGCACAAGGACGTCAACGGTGACCCCATCGAGCTGCCGGTGTTCGGCAGCGTCGTCGAGGCCATCGAAAAGACCGGCGCCGACGTGTCGATCATCTTCGTCCCGCCGGTGTATTCCAAAGACGCGATCATCGAGGCGATCGACGCCGAGATCCCGCTGCTGGTTGTCATCACCGAGGGAATCCCGGTGCAGGACAGCGCATATGCCTGGGCCTACAACCTCGACAAGGGTGGCAAGACCCGCATCATCGGCCCGAACTGCCCCGGCATCATCAGCCCCGGCCAGTCGCTCGTCGGCATCACCCCGGCCAACATCAGCGGCCCCGGGCCGGTCGGCCTGGTCTCCAAGTCCGGCACGCTGACGTACCAAATGATGTACGAGCTGCGCGATTTCGGGTTCACGACGTCGATCGGTATCGGCGGCGACCCGGTGATCGGCACCACCCACATCGACGCCATCGAGGCCTTCGAGAAGGACCCCGAAACCAAGGTCATCGTGATGATCGGCGAAATCGGCGGCGACGCCGAGGAGCGGGCGGCCGACTACATCAAGGCCAACGTGTCCAAGCCGGTCGTCGGTTACGTCGCGGGATTCACTGCGCCGGAAGGCAAGACGATGGGCCACGCCGGCGCCATCGTGTCCGGCTCGTCGGGCACCGCGGCCGCCAAGAAGGAAGCCCTCGAGGCGGCCGGCGTCAAGGTCGGCAAGACACCGTCGGAGACCGCCGCGCTCGCCCGGGAGATCCTGCAGAGCCTGTAGGAATTGGAACACGTTACAGGTTTCGGTTAGCCTGACGAACTAACACTTCTCAGGAGGCCTGTAATGGCGGTTGGCGCTATAGACCCCCGTACTCCCGTCGTCGTCGGGGTTGGCCAGTTCACCGAACGCATCGACGATCCCGGTTACCGCGGCCTGTCCTCCGTCGACCTGGCGACCGAGGCCGTGCGGGCCGCACTCGCCGACACCGGTGCGGACGTGGGCACGGTGGCGCAGGCCATCGAGGTGTTCGCCGGCCTGCGCCAGTTCGAGATCTGCACCCCGTTCACCAAGCCGCCGCTCGGTTGCTCGGACAACTACGTGCGGTCGGTGGCCAACCGGGTCGGCGCCGATCCGGCGCGCGCGGTGCTCGAGCCGATCGGCGGCAACGGTCCGCAGAAGCTGATGACGGAGTTCGCCGGGGCGATCGCCGCCGGTGACATCGAGGTCGCGTTGATCCTCGGGTCCGAGCCCGGGTCCACGGCGAAGTACTTCGCCGGCCGTGACGACAAGCCGGACTTCACCGAGCACGTCGGCGGCCAGCTCGAGGACCGTGGATACGGTTTCGAGCAGTACATGAGCGAGTACACCGCGAAGCACGGGCTGACTGGAGCGCCGGTGCAGTACGGGCTGCTCGACAACGCCCGCAGAGGACGGCTCGGGTTCGGCGTCACCGATTATCGGCACGCGATGGCCGAGCTCTTCGCTCCATTCTCCAAAGTTGCTGCCAAGAATCCGTTTTCGTCGTCACCGGTGGAACGGTCGGTGCAGGAGATCGAAACGGTCACCGACGAGAACCGGATGATCTGCGATCCGTATCCGCGGCTGCTGGTGGCGCGCGACACCGTCAACCAGGGGGCTGCTGCGCTGGTGATGTCGGTGTCGGCGGCCCGGCGACTCGGAGTGCCGGAGGGCAGGTGGGTCTATCTGCGTGGGCATGCCGACCAGACCGAGCAGGACCTGCTGGACCGCGTCGACGTCAGTATCAGCTACTCCGCCAAACAAGCTGTGGCAGAGGCGCTTCGGGTCGCCGACATCGGCATCGACGGCGTGGCGACATTCGACCTCTACAGCTGCTTCCCGTTTCCGGTCTTCGCGGTGTGCGATGACTTCGGGCTCACCGCCGATGACCCACGCGGTTTGACGCTCACCGGCGGGCTGCCGTATTTCGGCGGCCCCGGCAACAGCTATTCGTTGCACGGCATCGCCGAGACCGTGGCCGCCATGCGCGACAAGCCGGGCTCGTTCGGGCTCGTCGGCGCCAACGGCGGTGTGATGAGCAAGTATTCGGTGGGGGTGTACTCGACCAACGCCGGCGAGTGGGCGGTCGACCGCAGCAAGGAATTGCAGCAGAACATCGCTGCGCTGCCGAAGGTGCCGGTCACTCGAAATGCCAACGGCGCGGCCACCATTGAGACGTACTCGGTCCACTACGACTGGCCGGCGACGACCGGTGTCATCATCGGCCGGCTCGACGACGACGGCTCGCGGTTCATGGCGCTCAGCGAGGACGAGAATCTGGTGGCGTTGATGACCGACGGTGACCCGCTGGGTGCCCGCATCACCGTGCAGTCGACCGGCGAGGGCATCAACCGGGCTGCACTGCGCTGACTACCCCGCGCTGTTGATCGTGTCGACCAGACCCTGGCAGTCGGCGACCGTCACCGTCAGCGCCGAGTGATCCCGTAGACCCAGCACCCGGCGGATGCGCGGCTCGAAGTGGATGCACGCGCCTTGGGCGGCGTTGGTGCCGAACGTCAGCCCGTCGTCGGCCAGCGACAGTCGCGCGCCCACCGCGGTCCACCACCGGTACGGGCCGGTGACATGGGCGTGCACCACCTGCGACAGCGGCGCGTCGACATGTAGCGGCCCGTACCGGGCGACCAGCCGACCGTCCTCGGTGACGGTGACGCCCTGCGTGCCCGGCCACAGCCGGAACGGCAGCCAGATAGGAGTTAGCCGGCTTTCGTATCGGTAAGGGAAGAACCGGCCCTGCGCGTCGTCGGCTGTCACGATGCGCTTAAGGCTAGACCGCAGCGGCGAGCTTGCCGGCCAATCGCTCCACGTATGCGGCGACCTCGTCGTGCGATTTGTCGGGCAGCCCGAACAACACCTCGGTGACGCCGAGTTCGGCCCAGTGCGCCAACTTCTCCGGCACCGGCTTGAAGTCCAGCGCCACGATCTGCGGTGCGCCGTCCCGGCCAGCGGAAGCCCAGGTGTCCTGCAGCAACTTCACCGGCCCGTCGATGTCGAAGTCGCGCGGAGTGGTGATCCAACCGTCGGCGCTGCGCGCGATCCACTTGAAGTTCTTCTCGTTGCCCGCCGCCCCGACCAGCACCGGGATGTGCGGCTGCACCGGCTTCGGCCACGCCCAGCTGGGCCCGAAGTTGACGAACTCACCTGCGAAGGAAGCCTCTTCCTGGGTCCACAACGCGCGCATCGCCTCGATGTACTCGCGCAGCATGGTGCGACGCCGCCCCGCGGGGACGCCGTGGTCGGCGAGCTCGTCGGTATTCCAGCCGAACCCGACGCCGAGGCTGACCCGCCCACCGGAAAGGTGGTCCAAAGTCGCGATGGATTTGGCCAGAGTGATCGGATCGTGCTCGACGGGCAATGCCACCGCGGTCGACAGCCGGACGCGTGAGGTCACCGCGCACGCCGCGCCGAGGCTGACCCACGGATCCAACGTGCGCATGTAGCGATCGTCAGGCAGCGTCTCGTCACCGGTCGTCGGATGGGCGGCCTCGCGCTTCACCGGGATGTGGGTGTGTTCGGGCACGTAGAACGTCTGAAATCCGTGGTCGTCGGCGAGTTTGGCCGCCGCTGCCGGAGAGATACCGCGATCACTGGTGAACAGCACAAGCCCGTAGTCCATGGATGAATTAGAACGTGTTCCAATCTGGCGGGCAAGCGCCGGGGGTGAGGTGGCGGGCCTCGGCATCCCGCCGAGGTCCGCGCCGACCCACCGGCCGAGGTGCGCTAGCGTGGATGATCGGCTCGCGTCGCAACCTCTCGCGCCAGCCGTCGCCACGGCGTTCAGCGAGCGTTCCAAGGTAGCCTCGCGAGGAGCGGCGCGCGGGAGCAGCTGCGCCGTATGACAATGGCGCCGCAACAGCATTGGAAGGCACAGGAGAAGCCATGAGTTACCCGCCCGGCAGTCCCGGATATCCGCCCGCACAGTCGGCGGGCTCCTACGGGGCCCCCGCCGCATCGTCGTTCAACAAAGCCGGCGACGCAGAAAGCAACCTGCAGCATTACCTGACGATCGCGGTGCTGGCTCTCGGCCTGGTCATCTACCTGGTGAGCTACGGTCCGCTGATCACCCACGTGCTTCCCAACGGCGACGAGCTCGTCGAAAAGGACCCGATTCCGGTCGGCCTGGCGCTCGTGGCGGGCCTGCTGGCCGGCGTGAGTCTGCTGCCCAAGGCCAAGGATTACGCCGGGGTGTTCACGGTGATCGCCACCGTGGGCGCCCTGCTGCTGATCGAGGACGCCATCGGTGCGACCGGCCGCGGCTGGGCGCTGTGGGCCGCAGTCGCCGCCGCCGTCGTCCAGTCTTCGATCGCCGCCAGCGCGCTGTTGCTGGAAGCGGGCGTCATCACTCCGCCTGCGCCGCGGCCCAAGTACGACCAGTACGGGCACTACGGTCAGTACGGCTACTACGGACAGCAGGCTCCTTACCAGCAGTCCGGATATGGGGCGCAGTACGGCGGCTACCCGACGGGGCCCACGACCGGCGGCTTCAGCGCGCAGCCTGGACCGCAGCCGAGCTCGCCGCAGAGCCAGCAGCACGGATCGCCCACCCCGCCAACGGGATTCCCCAGCTTCAGCCCGCCGCCGTCGTCGTCCGGCTCCGGTTCGCCCGGTCAGGGAAACTCCGCGGACCACGCCGGCTCCGGTCACGGCCAGCACTCCTACGGCCAGGGTCAGCAGCCGCAGGCTCCGTCCTCGCCGTCGGGCCCGTCACAGTCCTGACGGTGCGCTGTCGGGCGCGGCGGCTCGCCTACCAGGGGATCTGTCGGTAACGTGCTCGAAGCGTGACGTCGGTGCAGGACAGTCGAAGCGCGGGCGCCCGACAGGCCCGTGATCTCCTCCGGGTCGCGTTCGGCCCGGCCGTGGTCGCGCTGATCATCATCGCGGCAGTGACGCTGCTGCAGCTGGTCATCGCCAACAGCGATATGACCGGCGCCTTGGGCGCGATCGCCAGCATGTGGCTGGGTGTACACCAGGTGCCGATCTCCATCGGTGGCCGCGAGTTGGGCGTGATGCCGCTGCTGCCGGTGCTGCTGATGGTGTGGGGCACCGCACGCACCACCGCGCACGCGACGCCGGCCACCTCGTCGTGGTTCGTCATCAGGTGGATCGCCGCGTCGGCGGTCGGCGGACCGCTGCTGATCGCCGCAGTCGCATTGGCCGTCATCCACGACGCCGCATCGGTGATCACCGCGCTGCAGACGCCGAGTGCGCTACGGGCTTTCGTCAGTGTGCTTGTCGTCCACGGCATCGGGGCGTCCATCGGCGTCGGCTCGCGGGTCGGCCGCCGGGCGCTGGCGGCATCGCCGCTGCCGGGCTGGCTGGGTGAGTCACTGCGCGCCGCGACGGCGGGTGTGCTGGCCCTGTTCGGATTGTCGGGTTTGGTCACCGCCGCTTCCCTGGTCGTGCACTGGGGCACGATGCAAGACCTGTATGCGATCACCAACTCCGTCTTCGGCCAGTTCAGCCTGACCGTGTTGTCGGTGCTGTATGTGCCCAACGTCATCGTCGGGACCGCGGCGATGGCGGTGGGCTCCAGCGCGCATCTGGGCTTCGCGACGTTCAGTTCGTTCACCGTATTCGGCGGCGACATGCCGGCGCTGCCGGTGCTGGCGGCAGCGCCTCATCCGCCGTTGGGCCCGGTGTGGGTCGCGCTGCTCATCGTCGGCGCGTCGGCGGGGGTCGCTCTCGGCCAGCAGTGTGCGCGACAGCCGTTGCCGATCTTCTCGGCGATCGCCAAGCTGGGGACCGCGGCGTTGCTGGCGGCGGTGTCGGTGGCAGTGCTGGGTTATGCGGGCGGCGGGCAACTGGGCAACTTCGGCTCCGTCGGAATCGACCAGGGCACTTTCGGTTTCGCGGTGTTTCTGTGGTTCGCCGCGGTCGGCTGGGTTACCGTCGCGATGGCCGGCGGGATTCGGTATCGGCCGCGGAAGCCGAAGCCGAAGCCGGTGCGGGCGCGCGAACCGATCGCCGAACCACTCGTTGACGAAGACGTCCCCCTCGACCCGATTCCCGAGGTCGAAGACGACGACCACAGCGTCCCCGCTGAGCCCGGCCTCGATGCCGACGACCCGCCCACGCCCCACTAGGGTCGATGGCGTGCAGCAAACCTTCCGCGTGCCGCCCAGCGCACCGGCACGAGTGGTGGTGCTGGCATCTGGTACCGGTTCGCTGCTGGCGTCGCTGCTCGATGCCGCCACCGGTGACTATCCGGCGCGGGTGGTCGCCGTCGGCGTCGATCGCGACTGCGCGGCTGTCGACATCGCCGCAGCGGCATCATTGCCGACTTTCACGGTCCGCCTGGCTGACCATCCCGACCGGGCCGCCTGGGACGCCGCGCTCGCCGAGGCGACCGCGGCACATTCGCCCGACTTGGTCGTCTCCGCGGGATTCATGAAAATCCTTGGGCCACAATTCCTGTCGAAATTCGAGGGCCGCACCCTGAACACCCACCCGGCATTGCTGCCGGCATTCCCGGGTGCACACGGGGTGGCCGACGCGCTGGCCCACGGCGTGAAGGTCACCGGCTGCACGGTGCACCTGGTGGACGCGGGCACTGACACCGGCCCGATACTGGCTCAGCAAGCCGTCGCGGTGCTCGACGATGACGACGAGCAGACCTTGCATGAACGCATCAAGGTCGTCGAACGACAACTCTTGGTTGATGTGATCGCCGCGGTCGCGACCGGCGGCGTGACGTGGATCGGACGAAAGGCGAGTATCGGATGAGCGACCGCGCCAGCGACGATGCAGAGCGCAGCGATGAGGAGGAGTGGCGCAGATGAGGCGCGCCAGCGACGATGCAGAGCGCAGCGATGAGGAGGAGTGGCGCAGATGAGGCGCGCCAGCGACGATGCAGAGCGCAGCGATGAGGAGGAGTGGCGCGTATGAGCGACAACGGTAAAAGACCGATCCGGCGCGCTTTGATCAGCGTGTACGACAAGACCGGGCTGGTCGAACTTGCGACCGGCCTGCACGAGGCCGGTGTCGACATCGTCTCCACCGGATCGACCGCGAAAACCATTGCCGATAACGGCATTCCGGTGACCCCGGTGGAGAAGGTCACGGGTTTCCCGGAGGTGCTGGACGGCCGGGTCAAGACCTTGCATCCCGCCGTGCACGCCGGCCTGCTGGCCGATCTACGCAAGCCCGAACACGCGGCCGCGCTCGAGAAACTGGGGATCGCGGCGTTCGAGCTGGTTGTGGTCAACCTGTACCCGTTCAGCCAGACCGTGGAGTCCGGCGCGGGCCCCGACGAGTGCGTCGAGCAAATCGACATCGGTGGGCCGTCGATGGTGCGCGCCGCCGCGAAGAACCATCCCAGCGTCGCCGTGGTCACCGACCCGCTCGGCTACGACGGAGCGCTCGCCGCCGTGCGTAACGGCGGGTTCACGCTTGCCGAGCGTAAGCGGTTGGCGTCGTTGGCATTTCGGCACACCGCGGAGTACGACGTCGCGGTGGCCGGGTGGATGGAGTCGACGCTGGCACCCGAGCAGCCCGCGTCGGAGTTCCCGGAGTGGTTCGCCGCGACCTGGCGCCGCTCGGCACAGTTGCGTTACGGCGAGAACCCGCATCAGCAGGCCGCGCTCTACGTCGACGACAGCGGATGGCCCGGCCTGGCCCAGGCCGAGCAGCTGCACGGAAAAGAGATGTCGTACAACAACTTCACCGATGCCGACGCGGCGTGGCGGGCGGCATTCGATCACGAGCAGACCTGTGTGGCGATCATCAAGCACGCGAACCCGTGCGGGATCGCGGTCTCCTCGGAGTCGGTGGCCGATGCGCACCGCAAAGCCCACGAGTGCGACCCGCTCAGCGCGTTCGGCGGGGTGATCGCGGCCAACACCGAGGTCACCGTCGAGATGGCCGAATACGTCAGCACCATTTTCACCGAGGTGATCGTGGCGCCGGCCTACGCGCCGGGCGCCGTCGATGTGTTGGCCCGCAAGAAGAACGTGCGGGTCCTCGTCGCGTCCGAACCGCTCGAAGACACCGCAGAGCGCCGCCAGATCAGTGGCGGGCTGCTCATCCAGCAACGCGACCGCATCGACGCCGACGGCGACAACCCGGACAACTGGACGTTGGCAACCGGCGACCCAGCCGACCCGGCCACGCTGGCGGATCTGGTCTTCGCGTGGCGAACCTGTCGCGCCGTCAAATCCAACGCGATCGTCATCGCCGGGGGCGGCGCGACCATTGGGATCGGCATGGGACAGGTGAACCGTGTCGACGCGGCGCGGCTGGCGGTCGAGCGTGGCGGCGACCGGGTCAGCGGCGCGGTCGCGGCCTCGGATGCGTTCTTCCCGTTCCCGGACGGCTTGGAGACACTGACCGCCGCGGGCGTGAAGGCGGTCGTCCACCCGGGCGGGTCGGTGCGCGACGACGAGGTCACCGCTGCCGCCGCGAAGGCCGGTGTGACGCTCTACCTGACCGGCGCTCGGCATTTCGCGCACTAGGCGTTGATTTCGTCCCGCACCGGGTTCCGACGTGTAGCAAAAGTTAGGTAAGGCACTCCATTGCGCGGGTTTGAACGCGCGCCGACCGTTGTGCAAAGCATTGCCAATTGCGGAGATTGGTCGCCTTGATTCGGGTCCGAACAAGATCAGATCGGCCTACAGTCGGGAATCAGGACCGCCGACGGCGGTGAGTCCTGTGCGATCCGAAGGTATTCGAGAGGAAGAAATGCCCGCGATAACAAAAAGAACAGCGTCGTTCTCAATCGCAATTGCAGCTTTTGCACTGGTCGGTGCGGGTTGTCATCAGTCGAACAACTCCAGCAACGCCTCGAGTTCGTCAGCTGCGTCGTCCTCGTCATCTGCGATGACGTCATCGGCCGCTATGGCTCCGTCGTCGACCGGCGCCGCGCCAACCTCGACGCAGATCGCCGGAAAGAACGGCACCGAGTACACCGTTGAGGGACCGATCCTGGCCAAGTGGGAGACCCTCAACGACGAGCAGAAGAAAGACCTGGGCGCTCCGTACGACAACCAGAAGAACACCTTGGACAACAGCGGCGTCTACCAGCAATACGACGGTGGCGTCCTGATCTACCGCAACGGCGGCCCCGTCTACCTCGTCTGGGGCAAGATCCGCGACGCGTGGAACGACAACCAGGCCTCGCAGGGCAAGCTCGGCTACCCGACCGCCGACGAGATGAAGGAGCCCGACGGCTCCTACAAGTCGACGTTCGAGCACGGCACGATCACCTGGAAGGAAGGCGACGAGAAGGCGACTGTCACCGCCAGCTAGCCGCACAACTCACCGCAACGAGGCCGGGCAATCCACGCGATTGCCCGGCCTTGTTCTCGCCGGGAGGACCGGGGCGGTGCCGTATTCGCCGAGCCGTCGTAGCGTGGAGTGGTGACCGCTGCGAATAATCTGCCCCGCACCGTCGGCGAACTCCGTGCCGCCGGGCATCGCGAACGGGGAGTCAAGCAAGAAATCCGCGAAAATCTGCTGGCACGCCTCGCCGAGGGCGCTGAGGGTGGAGCGATCTGGCCAGGCATTCTGGGCTTCGAGGACACCGTTCTACCGCAGCTGGAGCGGGCGCTGATCGCCGGCCACGACTTCGTGCTGCTCGGTGAACGTGGGCAGGGCAAGACCCGGTTGCTGCGGGCATTGACCGGACTGCTCGACGAGTGGACGCCGGTGATCGCCGGCGCAGAGCTCGGCGAGCACCCGTATTCGCCGATCACGCCGGAGTCGATCCGCAAAGCGGCCACGCTCGGCGACGACCTCCCGGTCGAGTGGCGACACCGCAGCGAGCGCTACACCGAGAAGCTGGCCACCCCCGACACCAGCGTGGCCGACCTGGTCGGCGACATCGACCCGATCAAGGTCGCCGAAGGCCGGAGCCTGGGCGACCCTGAAACCATTGCCTACGGCCTGATTCCGCGGGCGCACCGCGGCATCGTCGCGGTCAACGAGCTGCCCGACCTGGCCGAACGCATCCAGGTGTCGATGCTGAACGTGATGGAAGAACGCGACATCCAGGTGCGCGGTTACACCCTGCGGCTGCCGCTCGACGTCCTCGTCGTAGCCAGCGCCAACCCTGAGGACTACACCAACCGTGGTCGCATCATCACTCCGCTCAAGGACCGGTTCGGCGCCGAGATCCGCACCCACTACCCGCTGGAGCTCGACGCCGAGGTCGAGGTGATCCGCCAGGAAGCCCACCTCAGTGCTCAGGTGCCCGAGTACCTGGTTCAGGTGATCGCGCGGTTCGCCCGCTACCTACGCGAGTCCAACTCCGTCGATCAGCGATCCGGGGTGTCGGCGCGGTTCGCGATCGCCGCGGCCGAGACGGTCGCCGCCTCCGCGCGGCACCGCGGCGCGATGCTGGGCGAGACGGACCCGGTGGCCCGGGTGGTCGATCTGGGAACCGTGATCGACGTGCTGCGCGGCAAGCTGGAATTCGAGTCCGGCGAAGAAGGACGCGAGCAGGCCGTGCTCGAACATCTGCTGCGCCGTGCCACCGCCGACACCGCATCGAGAGCATTGGGCGGTCTGGATGTTGGTCCGCTGGTGGCCGCGGTCGAGGGTGGTTCAGCGGTGACGACCGGTGAGCGCGTGTCTGCCAAAGACGTGCTCGCGGCGCTCCCGGACCTGCCGGTGATCGAGGCGATCGCCAAGCGGCTCGGCGCGGAATCCGAGGGCGAGCGCGCCGCGGCGCTCGAATTGGCGTTGGAAGCATTGTATTTGGCCAAGCGCATCGACAAGGCATCCGGAGAAGGCGAAACCGTCTATGGCTAAAGGGCATTCGTCGCGGTATTCGGCGTACACCGGCGGGCCGGACCCGCTGGCTCCGCCGGTGGACCTGCGCGAGGCGCTCGAACAGATCGGTCAGGACGTGATGGGGGGTACGTCGCCGCGTCGGGCGCTGTCGGAGCTGCTGCGGCGTGGCACGAAGAACATGACCGGTGCCGACCGGTTGGCGGCCGAGGCCAACCGCCGGCGACGAGAACTGTTGCGCAACAACAACTTGGACGGCACGCTGCAAGAGATCAAGAAGCTGCTCGACGAGGCGGTGCTGGCCGAGCGCAAGGAACTGGCCAGGGCCCTGGACGACGACGCCCGCTTCGGTGAATTGCAACTCGACGCGCTCCCGCCGTCGCCGGCCAAAGCCGTGCAGGAGTTGTCGGAGTATGACTGGCGCAGCAACGAGGCACGCGAAAAGTACGAGCAGATCAAGGATCTGCTCGGCCGGGAGATGCTCGACCAACGTTTCGCCGGCATGAAGCAGGCGCTGGAAGGCGCCACCGACGAGGACCGCCAGCGGGTCAACGAGATGCTGAACGATCTCAACGAGTTGCTGGACAAGCACGCGAGAGGTCAAGACTCCGAGCAGGATTTCCAAGACTTCATGGACAAGCACGGCGAGTTCTTCCCGGAGAACCCGCAGAACGTCGAGGAGCTGCTGGATTCGCTGGCCAAGCGGGCCGCGGCCGCGCAGCGGTTCCGCAACAGCCTCAGCCCCGAGCAGCGTGCCGAGCTGGATGCGTTGGCGGAGCAGGCATTTGGATCGCCGGCGTTGATGGAGGCGCTCGGCCGGCTCGACGCTCACCTGCAGGCGGCCCGGCCGGGTGAGGACTGGGATGGCTCGTCGCAATTTTCCGGCGACAACCCGCTGGGCATGGGTGAAGGTGCGCAGGCGCTGGCCGATATCGGCGAGCTGGAACAACTCGCCGAGCAGCTGTCGCAGAGCTATCCCGGCGCCACGATGGACGACGTCGACCTCGACGCGCTGGCCCGTCAGCTGGGCGACCAGGCCGCCATCGACGCCCAGACGCTCGCCGAACTCGAGCGCGCGCTGGTGAACCAGGGTTTCCTCGACCGCGGCTCGGACGGCCAGTGGCGGCTGTCGCCGAAGGCGATGCGACGCCTGGGCGAAACCGCGTTACGCGATGTCGCACAGCAACTTTCCAGCCGTCGCGGTGAGCGTGAACTCCGGCGGGCCGGCGCCGCGGGCGACCTGACCGGCGCCACCCGGCCGTGGCAGTTCGGTGACACCGAGCCGTGGAACGTCACCCGCACGCTGACCAACGCGGTGCTGCGGCAGGCCGGAACGTCGGCGGACAATCCGGGCTCGATCGCCATCACCGTTGACGATGTCGAAGTGTCGGAGACCGAGACCCGCACTCAGGCCGCGGTCGCGCTGTTGGTCGACACGTCGTTCTCGATGGTGATGGAGAACCGCTGGCTGCCGATGAAGCGCACCGCGCTCGCGCTCGATCATCTCGTTCGCACCCGATTCCGTTCAGATGCGTTGCAGATCATTGCTTTCGGCCGTTACGCGCGTACCACGACCAGCGCGGAGCTGATGGGCTTGGAAGGCGTATACGAGCAGGGCACCAACCTGCATCATGCGCTGGCGCTGGCCGGCCGGCATCTGCGGCGGTACCCCAACGCGCAGCCCGTGCTGCTCGTCGTCACCGACGGTGAGCCGACCGCGCATCTCGAAGACGTCGACGGCAGCGGACGTTCCTCGGTATTTTTTGACTACCCGCCGCACCCGCGGACCATCGCCAACACCGTGCGGGGCTTCGACGAAATGGCCAGGCTCGGCGCCCAGGTGACGATCTTCCGGCTCGGCAGTGACCCCGGGCTGGCCCGCTTCATCGACCAGGTTGCGCGCCGCGTCGAGGGTCGGGTCGTCGATCCCGATCTCGATGGGCTGGGCGCGGCTGTGGTCGGCGACTATCTGCGGTCTCGCCGGCGCCGGTAGGCCGGCGGTTCAGCGCTGGGTCTTGCGGTTCTTCCGCTTGATGCCGACGCCGCCCCACAGCGAGAAGCCGTGAATGCGCACGGTCGGTGCGCCGGGCGTGCCTTCGCCCGGAACATCATGTTCGAAGCCGCCCATCACCCCGTGGCCCTTGATCTCCACGTTGACCTCGGGCGGCAGCAGGATGGTCTGGCCGCCCATGATCGACGTCGCGTGAATCTCGACATCGGTGGAGGTGAAGTCGGCGTAGCGCAGGTCGATGACGCCACCGCCCCACAGCGCGAACGTGGTCAGCTTCTTCGGCACGTTCCAACGGCCCCGCCGCTCGAATGCACTCATGATGGCCAGCAGCAGCATCGACGGCGCGGGTTTGGCCGGGCTACCGCTCCGGGGACTGACCGACGAACCCAGCAGATCTGACCGCAACCGATCGAGATCCTCGTAAGTTTTCGCCGCGTACGCCTTGGTCAGCCGGTCTTCGTAGTCGCTCATCTGCAACTTGCCCTGAGCCGCGGCATCGGTCAGTAGCTGCGCTACCTCGATACGGTCGGTCTCACCGGCACGCGTCATCGCGTTCCGCTGATCCTGCGCCCCTCGCTGGGCCGATTTGCTCATCAGAGACGAGCCTACGTCTAACAAATTTTGCTGCAAGGGATCTTCACCAAACTGCTACGCCACGTTGGAGAACTCACTCAGCTGCCGCTGCCGAGCTTTCCGCGGCGCGTTGGGTCAGCCGGTCGTAAATCGGTTGAGACCGCAGCGCGATCGCGACGAGCATCGCGACGGCGCAGGCTCCGAGCATGGGTGGCAGTTGATTGGTGTTGCCGGTCATTTCGGTCGCCAGGATCAGGCCGGTGACGGGGGCGTGCACCGACGCGGTGAAAAAGGCGGCCATGCCGATGACAGCGCAAGCGGCCAGGCTCGGCGTGACGTGCGGCGTCAGGTGCACGGCGACGAGGCCCACCAGCAGTCCGGCGTGCGAGCCGAGCACGAGCATCGGCGCGAACAATCCGCCCGGGGTGGCGGCGGCGTAGGAGACGACACCGAGCGCGAACCGCAGCGCGAGCACACCGGCGACGGCCACCAGCGCGCCGTGTTCCACCAGCGCGTTCTGGGTGAGGTTGTCGCCGCTGCCCGCCAGATCCGGCGCCGCCCAGACGATCAGCCCGACCAGCGCGCCGGTCAACGCGGCGCGAACCTCCTTGGGCCAGCGGCTGCCGTCGGCTCGGCGCAGGGCGCGCATCACCGCCTCGTTGTAGAGCACCCCGAGCAGGCCGGTGACGAGCCCGATCGCCAGCACCCAGCCGGACTCCACAAGCCGCGGGTCGGCCAGCGGCTTCATGTGGAACTCGTATCGCGACGGCATCAGCAGCCGGGCGGCGGCGAAGCCGGACGCGGACGCCACCAGGGTGGCGACCGTGGTGCGCGGGTCGAACCGTTTGACGAGTTCTTCGAGGACGAAGACGCCGCCCGCGATGGGCGCGTTGAAGGCGGTGGCCAATCCGGCCGCGGCGCCGCCGGCGACCAGGATGCGGAGGTCAGCGATGTTCCGGCGGGTCAAGGTGGCGACCATGACCGCAGCGGTACCACCCATCTGAACGGACGGCCCTTCGCGGCCGAGCGCCATGCCGCTGCTGATGGCCAGCAGTCCGCCCACGTATTTGACCGGCAGGATGCGGAATCGGTCGGGTCGAACCCGGCCGTCGGCGACCGCTTCGACACGCGGAATTCCGCTGCCCTCGGCATGCGGTTCGACGCGGTGCACCAGAGCGGCCGCGATGGCGGCGGCGGCCGTGCAGACGAGGACGACGACGATCAACCCCCACCAGGTGCCGTGCGCCCAGTGGGCGAGGTGTCCGCGCAGTCGCGCGCCCTGTTCGAGGAGGAGCCGGAAGCTTGCCGCACTGACTCCGGTGAGCACGCCCACCAAGGCGGCCGCGAGCACGAACCCGATCAGACTGTCGGCGCTTTCGCCCTGGGCGTCAACCGGATGCGTCGTCGGACGCCGCCACCCGGTGAACAGGCTGCGCAGCACATCTCGGGCGGGCACGTCTAAGGAGCCTAATGGCCGGGCCCGACTCCTCAGCGGGCCGCTACCGGGCCCGCATCGTCATCCGGCGTGGCTGAATTGCCGGACTCCTCAGCGGGCCGCTATCCGGCCCGCATCGTCATCCGGCGGCCCAGCGCGGTGGCCGCTTCTCCAGGAACGACAACATGCCCTCGCGGGCCTCGTCGGAGACGAACAACCTCGCCGACTCGGCGCCGAGTCGTTCCGCGTCGCGGTCGAAGCCCTCGAGGATGGCCGCGGTGGTCAGCGCCTTGGACGCGGCCAGCCCTTGCGGCGACCCGCGCCCGATGTCTGCTACCAGCGACGCCACTGCGGCCTCGACATCGTCGGCGGCCACGGTGATCAACCCGATCTCAGCGGCGACGGCGGCATCGAACTTTTCGCCGGTCAGGTAGTAACGCGCCGCGGCCCGCGCCGACAGCTTCGGCAGCAGCGTCAGCGAGATGATCGCCGGCGCGACGCCGATGCGGGCTTCGGTGAGCGCGAAGGTGCTCTGCGACCCGGCGACGGCGATGTCGCAGGCGGCGACCAAGCCCATGCCGCCGGCGCGGACGTGGCCGTCGACGGCGGCGATCACCGGCCGCGGCGACTCGACGATGGCGCGCAGCAGCGCCGCCATCTCCCGGGATCGTTGCGCGGTTGCCTCGTACGCCGATGGTGGCGACCCGCTTGGCCCGGCTGCGCCGCCCTCGCGATCGCCACGAGGATCTGAGCTCGTTGCTTGCGACCCTGCCGAGAGATCGGCGCCGGCACAGAACGTGTTGCCGGTGTGGCCGAGCACCACGGCCCGCACCGACGGGTCGTCCGCGGCATCACGCAGGCCCTGATGCAATTGGCCGACCAGCGCGGCCGACAGCGCGTTGCGGTTGTGTGGCGAATTCAGCGTCAGCCGCGCCACATGGCCGTCGACGCTGTATTCGACTACCCGGTCCATCAGTAGCTGCGCGGCAGGCCGAGCGATGTCTGCGCGACGAAGTTGAGCACCATCTCCCGACTGACCGGTGCGATCCTGCCGAGGCGGGCCGAGGCCATCATGGCCGCGACGCCGTACTCCTTGGTGAGCCCGTTGCCGCCCATCGATTGGATGGCCTGATCGACCGAGCGGGTAGCTGCCTCGGCCGCAGCGTATTTCGCCATGTTGGCCGCTGTGGCGGCACCGCCGTCGTCGCCGTTGTCGTAGAGTGTCGCGGCTTTCTGCATCATCAGCTTGGCCAGTTCGACCTCGATGTGGCACTGCGCCAACGGATGTGACAGTCCCTGGTGTGCGCCGATCGGCGTGCCCCACACCTGGCGGGTCTTGACGTAGTCGGCGGCCCGGTCGAGCGCGAAGCGCCCCATGCCGACGCTGCTGGCCGCGCCCATGATGCGCTCCGGGTTCAGTCCCGCGAAAAGCTGTGCGATGGCGGCATCTTCGGCGCCGACCAGCGCGTCGCTGGGCAGCCGGACGTCGTCGATAAACACCTGGAACTGCCGCTCCGGGCTAATGATCTCCATGTCGATCGGGGTGTAGGTGAAGCCGGGCGTGTCGGTCGGCACCACGAACAGCGCCGGCCGCAGCTTCCCGGTTTTGGCCTCCTCGGAGCGGGCGACCACCAGCACCGCCTGGGCCTGGTCCACGCCGGAGATGTAAACCTTCTGCCCCTTGAGGATCCAGTCGCTGCCGTCGCGGCGTGCGGTGGTGGTGATCTTGTGCGAGTTGGATCCGGCGTCGGGTTCGGTGATCGCGAACGCCATCGTGATGGTGCCGTCGGCGATACCGGGAATCCAGCGCTTCTTCTGCTCCTCGGTGCCGAACTTGGAGATGATCGTGCCGTTGATGGCAGGTGAGACCACCATCAGCAGCAGCGCGCTGCCCGCGGCCGCCATTTCTTCCATCACCAGTGACAGCTCGTACATTCCGGCGCCGCCGCCACCGTACTCCTCAGGCAGGTTCACCCCCAGGAAGCCGAGTTTGCCTGCCTCGGACCACAGTTCGTCAGTGTGCTCCTGAGCGCGGGCCTTCTTCAGGTAGTACTCGCTGCCGTATTTGGCGGCCCAATCGGACACCGCCTTGCGCAGCGCCCTGCGATCTTCATTCTCGATGAAGCTGCTGTCGGTCATGTGGATCTCCTTGTTGGTTACGAATCCTCGGGGGTTTCGACGCGCGCCAGGATGGCGCCGACCTCCACTTGATGTCCGGTGTCGACATTGAGTTCGGCGAGCATGCCGTCGGCCGGTGCGGTGATGGTGTGCTCCATCTTCATCGCTTCCAGCCAGATCAGCGGCTGACCGGCCGTCACGGCATCACCGATCGCAGCCCCGAGCCGAATCACGTTGCCCGGCATGGGAGCTACCAGCGAGCCTTTCTCGACGGCCGACCCCGGCTCGGGGAAGCGTGGCAACGCCGTCAGGTGAACCGGCCCGCGCGCCGAGTCGACGTAGACGTCCTGCCCGTAGCGGTTCACCGTGTACCTGCGGGCCACCCCGCTGCCATCGGCCAACACCACGTCGTCGGCCGACGCCGAGACCAACTGGAGCGATTCGTCACCGGGCAGCATCAAACCCGTTCGGGTGAAGCGGTATTCGACGCGGTGCTCGTCGCCGCTGTCGTCGACATAGGTTTTGACCTGGTAACCGGACGCCAGGTTGCGCCAACCGCTGGGTATGGAGCCGAACACCCCGGATGTCTTGGCCGTCGAGCGGTTGTGCGCCGCATCGGCAAGCGCGGCTGCGATCGCCGACAGCCGAATGTCCTCGGCGTCGACCAGCGGACGGGCCAGCTCGGCCAGGTCGTGGGTGGCGAAGAACGCCGTGTCGGTGGCGCCGTCCAGAAATGCCTGGTGCCGCAAGACGTTGACCAGCAAATCGCGGTTGGTGCGCACACCGTGGATGCGGCTGCGGGTCAGCGCATCGGCCAGCACCATCGCTGCCTGGTGGCGGGTCGGGGCATACGAGATGACCTTGGCCAGCATCGGGTCGTAGTGGATCGAGACGACCGACCCGTCGACGATGCCGGAGTCCAGCCGGATTCCCGTGCGCGCGCCGAGGGTGGCGAACTTGGTGCGCGCCGTCGGCACGTCGATGTGCTGCACCAGGCCCGCCTGAGGCTGCCAGTCCTTGGCCGGATCCTCGGCGTACAGCCGCGCCTCGATCGAATATCCTTGTGCCGCTGGTGGTTCAGCATCCAACCGGCCGCCGTCGGCAACGTGGATCTGCAGCTCGACCAGGTCGAGTCCGGTGGTCTCCTCGGTGACCGGGTGCTCGACCTGCAGTCGGGTGTTCATCTCCAGGAAGTAGAACTCGCCGTCGTTATCGGCGAGGAACTCCACGGTGCCCGCCCCGGTGTAGCCGATCGCGCCGGCAGCCAGCCTGGCCGCCTCGAACAGCTTGGCCCGCATGCCCGGTACCCGCTCGACCAACGGCGACGGCGCTTCTTCGATGATCTTCTGGTGTCGACGCTGGATCGAGCATTCCCGTTCGCCGACGGCCCACACGGTGCCGTGGGTGTCGGCCATGACCTGGACCTCGACGTGATGTCCGGTGGGCAGATAGCGCTCGCAGAACACGGTCGGATCGCCGAATGCCGATTGGGCCTCACGCTGAGCGGCGGCGACTTCGCTTGGCAATGCGTCCAATTCATGCACCACCCGCATGCCGCGCCCGCCGCCGCCGGAGGATGCCTTGACCAGCACCGGCAGTTGGGCGGTGGTGACCGATTCCGGGTCGAGTTCGTCGAGCACCGGAACACCGGCCGCCGCCATCATCTTCTTGGATTCGATCTTGGAGCCCATCGCGCGCACCGCGTCGATCGGGGGACCGATCCAGGTCAGGCCCGCATCGGCGACGGCCTTGGCGAATTCGGCGTTCTCCGAAAGGAACCCGTAGCCCGGATGCACCGCGTCGGCTCCGGCGGCGCGGGCTGCGGCGATCAGCGCCTCGGTGTTGAGATAGTCGTTGACCTTCGGCAGGCGCACCCGGGCGTCTGCCTCGGCCACATGTGGCGCGTCGGCGTCCGGGTCGGTGTCCACCGCGACCGTGCCCAGGCCCAG
Organism: Mycobacterium cookii; assembly: GCF_010727945.1. Lineage (NCBI taxonomy): Bacteria > Bacillati > Actinomycetota > Actinomycetes > Mycobacteriales > Mycobacteriaceae > Mycobacterium > Mycobacterium cookii. The sequence continues at coordinate 2,420,793 of NZ_AP022569.1, read as the reverse complement.
CCGCCGGCACGTGGCGAACACGCGCCGGGCGATCTCCCCGCGATTGGCGACAAGTACTCGATTAATTGACACCGGCGATCACATCCGGAAGACGCCGAAGTTCGACGTCCCTTTGATCGGGCCATTGGCGATGGCGGACAGACACATTCCCAGCACGGTGCGGGTGTCGCGCGGGTCGATCACGCCGTCGTCGTAGAGCATGCCGGAGAGCACCATCGGCAGCGACTCGGCCTCGATCTGGCCTTCGACGGCGGCCCGCATCGCGGCGTCGGCCTCCTCGTCGACCTGCTGGCCGCGGGCCTCGGCCGCCGCCCGTGCCACGATCGACAGCACGCCCGCCAGCTGCGCGCCACCCATGATCGCGGATTTGGCGCTGGGCCAGGCGAATAGGAACCGGGGATCGTAGGCGCGCCCGCACATGCCATAGTGGCCGGCACCGTACGACGCGCCGATCAGCAGCGAGATGTGCGGGACGGTCGAGTTGGAGACGGCGTTGATCATCATCGAGCCGTGCTTGATCATGCCGCCTTCCTCGTAGTCCTTGCCCACCATGTATCCGGTGGTGTTGTGCAGGAACAACAGTGACGTGTCGTAGCGGTTGGCCAACTGGATGAACTGGGTGGCCTTCTGTGATTCCTCGCTGAACAGCACGCCGCGGTGGTTGGCCAGAATGCCGAGCGGGTAGCCGTGCAGCCTCGCCCAGCCGGTCACCAGCGACGAGCCGTACATCGGCTTGAATTCGTCGAATTCGGAGCCGTCCACGATGCGGGCGATCACCTCGCGGGGATCGAACGGGATGCGTAGGTCAGCCGGCACAATGCCGATCAGCTCTTCGGCATCGAGCAGCGGCTCGATGACCGGCCCGGGCGCCGGTCCCTGTTTGCGCCAGTTCAGCCGGGCCACGATGCGGCGCCCGATCCGGATCGCGTCGAGTTCGTCGGCGGCGAAGTAGTCGGCCAAACCCGAAATGCGGGCATGCATTTCGGCACCACCCAGCGATTCGTCGTCGGATTCCTCGCCGGTGGCCATCTTCACCAGCGGGGGACCGGCAAGGAACACCTTGGAGCGTTCCTTGATCATCACCACGTGATCGGACATACCCGGCACGTAGGCACCACCCGCGGTTGAGTTGCCGAACACCAAGGCGATGGTGGGGATCCCGGCCGCCGACAGCCGGGTCAAGTCGCGGAACTGTTGCCCGCCCGGGATGAAGATCTCCTTCTGGACGGTCAGGTCACCGCCACCCGACTCCACCAAGGTAATCACCGGCAACCGGTTTTCCAAGGCAATCTGGTTGGCGCGGAAGCCTTTTTTGATGGTCCACGGGTTGCTGGTGCCACCTTTGACGGTGGGATCGAACGCGGTGACCATGCATTCGACGCCCTCGATCACGCCGATACCGGTCACCGTGGTGGCCCCGACCTGATATTGGCTGCCGTAGGCGGCCAGCGGGCTGAGTTCCAGGAACGGCGAATCGGGGTCGAGCAGCAGCTCGATGCGCTCGCGAGCGGTGAGCTTGCCGCGAGAGTGGTGGCGCTCCACGTACTTCGGTCCGCCGCCCGCCAGAGCCTTGCCGTGCTCGACGTCGATCTCGGCGAGCTTGGCCATCATGGCCTCCGCCGCGTCGGAGTACGCTTCGGCCCTCGGGTCGAGGGTGGAATGCAATATCACAGCGACCACCGACGATGCAGAGCGTAGCGATGGGGAGGAGGCGGACAGATCATGATTGATATCCCAACGTCTTGGCGGCCAGTGCGGTCATGATTTCGGTTGTTCCACCGCCGATTCCGAGGATCCTCATATCGCGGTATTGGCGTTCGATCTCGGATTCGGCCATGTAGCCCATCCCGCCGAACAACTGAACTCCTTGATTTGCCACCCATTCTCCGGCTTCGACCGCGGTGTTCTTGGCGAAGCACACCTGGGCCAGCAGATTGGTCTCGCCGGCTTGCTGGCGCTCGACGACGTTGCGCGCATAGACCCGGGCGACGTCGATGCGGCGGGCCATCTCGGCCAGCGTGTTCTGCACCGACTGGCGGGATATCAGCGGACGGCCGAACGTCTCGCGGTCGCGGCACCACTGGACGGTGATGTCCAGACAGCGCTGTGCACTCGAATACGCCTGCGCGGCGAGGCCGATTCGTTCTGCGACGAAGGCCTGCGCGATCTGGGCGAAGCCGCTGTTCTCGGCGCCGACGAGATTCTCGGCGGGAACCCGTGCATCGACGTAGGACAACTCGGCGGTGTCCGAAGACCGCCAGCCCATCTTGTCCAGCTTGCGGGTTACTTCGAATCCTGGTGTGCCCTTTTCGACGACGAGCAGCGAAACGCCGGCGGCGCCCGCGCCGCCGGTGCGCACCGCGGTGACGACGTAGTCGGCCCGCACGCCGGAGGTGATGTAGGTCTTGGCGCCGTTGACGATGTAGTGGTCGCCGTCTTTGACCGCCGTGGTGCGTAGATGCCCGACGTCGGAGCCCCCGCCGGGTTCGGTGATCGCCAATGAACCGATCAGCTCACCGGCCAGCGTCGGGCGGACGAAAGTGTCGATCAGCCGCTGGTCGCCCGACTCGATCATGTGCGGCACGGCGATACCGCAGGTGAACAGTGACGCGAACACACCGCCGGGGACGCCGGCCTCGTGCAATTCCTCGCAGATCACCACGGCGTCGGCTCCGTCGCCGCCGCCACCACCGACAGCCTCCGGGAAGTTCGCGCCGAGCAGGCCGGATTGGCCTGCGCGGCGGTGCAATTCGCGTGGTAAATCGCCGCTGCGTTCCCACTCGTCGACGTGTGGCAGTATTTCCCGGTCGGCGAACGAGCGGGTGGTTTTGCGGAGCTGGTCGCGCTCAGGTGTGGTCCAGATGCTCACAGCAGCCCTTCTGGTATGTCGACGTGACGGCTGCGCAGCCATTCGCCGAGCCCTTTGGCCTGGGGATCGAAGCGCGCTTGGTAGGCCACCCCCTGGCCGAGGATGCCGTCGATGACGAAGTTCACCGCGCGCAGGTTGGGCAGCAGGTGCCGGGTCACTGGCAGGTGGGCTGTCTCGGGCAGTAGGTCTTTGAGCAACTCGACGGTGAGGGTGTTGGCCAGCCAGCGCCACTGCTCGTCGGTGCGCACCCAGACCCCGACGTTGGCCGACCCGCCTTTGTCGCCGCTGCGGGCGGCGGCGATCCGGCCCAGCGGGACCCGCCGGGTCGGTGTGCCAGCCAACGGCTCCGGCAGCGCCGGCGCATCAGCCGGTTCGAGCTCGAGAGTGTCCGTGGCGCAGGGAATCTCGATGCGGGTGCCGTCGGCGTGCACGGCTGTGTGCCGCACCTTGGCGGCGTCGACGAAGCCGGGGGTGAACACCCCGTAGACCTGACCGTCGCCGGGCGGCGCGGTCACGGTGAATCCCGGATAGCTCGCCAAGGCCAATTCGACTGCAGCCGAAGAGAACTGGCGACCGACGTTAGCCGGATCGGGGTCACGGACCACGCAGCGCAGCAGCGCGCTGGCCGCCTCTTCGGTGTCGGCGTCCTCATGGTCGGTGCGGGCCAGCGTCCATTCCAGCTCGGCCGGCTTGACGGTCAGAGCGTCCTCCAGTTGCCGTCGTACCAACGCGGCCTTGGCGTCGATGTCCAACCCGGTCAGCACGAACGTCATCGAATTGCGGAAACCGCCAATGCTGTTCAGCGACACCTTGAGCGTCGGCGGCGGGGGTTCGCCGGCCACGCCGCTGACCCGGACCCGGTCGTCGCCATCGGAGGACAGCTCGATGGTGTCCATCCGGGCGGTGACGTCCGGGTTGGCGTATCGCGCGCCGGTGATCTCGTAGAGCAGTTGGGCGGTGACGGTGTCGACGCTGACCAGCCCGCCGGTGCCGGGGTGTTTGGTGATCACCGACGAGCCGTCGGCGTGAATCTCGGCCAGCGGGAAGCCGGCGTAGCTCAGGTCTGGAATTTCGGTGAAGAACGAGAAGTTGCCGCCGGTGGCCTGGATGCCGCACTCGATGACGTGGCCGGCGACCACGGCGCCCGCGAGTTGGTCGTAGTCGGTCCGGCCCCAGCCGAAGTGCGCGGCCGCGGGCCCGACCGTCACCGACGCGTCCGTCACCCGACCGGTCACCACGACATCCGCGCCGGCGTTGAGGCAGTCGACGATGCCCCAGGCGCCCAGGTAGGCATTGGCGGTCAGCGGCTTGCCCAGGCCCAGTTCTTCCGCCCGGGGGGAGAGGTCGTCGCCGTCGACGTAGGCGACCCGGACCGGCACCCCCAGGCGCTCCGCCAGCGCCCGTACGGCGTCGGCCAGTCCGGCGGGATTGAGGCCGCCGGCGTTGGCGACGATGCGCACCCCACGGTCCTGTGCCAGTCCCAGGCATTCCTCGAGTTGAGTCAGGAAGGTCTTGGCGTAACCGCGTTCGGGGTGCTTCATCCGGTCGCGACCGAGGATCAGCATGGTCAGCTCGGCCAGATAGTCACCGGTCAGGTAGTCCAGTTCGCCTCCGACCAGCATTTCCCGCATCGCGGAAAGCCGATCGCCGTAGAAGCCGGAGCAGTTCCCGATGCGAACCGGAGCCGGGGCACCCACAGCAGACGCCACCCGTGTACTCCCTCCGTCGGACGTACCAACCAACCGGTAGGTTAGCGGGTACCGCCGGTCCTACGTCAAGGCTGCCCAGTGATCTTCGGAGCCGATTTTTGCCTGCAGCAGGTCACCGACTACTATTGGCCATAATCGTCGCTGCCTAGGCTCGTTCCGCGGCGACCCCCCTACCAGGAGTAAGGCCTGATCATGGCTGTGCCAAAGCGCAGGATGTCGCGCTCGAACACCCGCAGTCGGCGCGCGCAGTGGAAGGCCGCCAAGCCTGAGCTTGTCGGTGTGACGGTGGCCGGTCAGCAGCACAAGGTGCCTCGCCGGCTGCTCAAGGCGGCGCGCCTCGGTCTGATCGATCTCGAGCGACGCTAAATTATTTGCCGTGAGCACTGTCTCCCGGCGTATTGACGAGCAATTCGCGGCAGTCGGTTTGCCGACCTCTCAGCCGGTTCTCAGGCGATTGGATGAAACTGGTGGTCGTGCGAATTCTTGTCGTTGACGACGACCGCGCAGTGCGCGAGTCACTGCGTAGATCCCTGTCCTTCAATGGCTACTCCGTGGCATTGGCGGAAGACGGCGTCGAAGCCCTGGAGATGATCGCTGCCGACCGACCCGACGGGGTCGTTTTGGATGTGATGATGCCGCGGCTGGACGGCCTGGAGGTGTGCCGCCAGCTCCGCAGCACGGGCGACGATCTGCCCATCCTGGTCCTGACCGCCCGCGACACGATCTCCGAGCGGGTCGCCGGTCTGGACGCGGGTGCTGACGACTATCTGCCCAAGCCCTTCGCGCTCGAAGAGCTGCTCGCTCGCATGCGTGCGCTGTTGCGCCGCACGAAAATCGAAGACAACACCGAATCGGTCGCGATGACATTCGCTGATCTCACCCTCGATTCGGTGACGCGCGAAGTCACGCGGGGAAACCGCCAAATCAGTCTTACCCGCACAGAATTCGCTTTGCTGGAAATGCTGATCGCCAATCCGCGACGTGTCCTGACCCGCAGCCGGATTCTCGAAGAGGTCTGGGGTTTCGACTTTCCCACCTCGGGTAATGCGCTGGAAGTGTATGTCGGATACCTCCGTCGCAAGACCGAAGCCAACGGCGAACCGCGATTGATCCACACCGTCCGCGGAGTGGGTTACGTGCTTCGCGAAACACCCCCCTGATGCCGCTGAAGTCCCTCAAGACGTTGTTCCGCCGCCGAAATCGGGGCTCGCTGCGAACCAGTACCTCGTTGTCGCTTCGGTGGCGGGTGATGCTGCTGGCCATATCGATGGTGGCCATGGTCGTCATCTCGATGGCCGTCGCGGTGTACGCGGTGATCTCCGCGGCGCTCTACAAAGACATCGACAACCAGCTGCAGAGCAGGGCGCAGCTGTTGATCGCCAGCGGATCGTTGGCCGCCGATCCGGCCAAGGCCATCGAGGGCACCGCGTATTCCGATGTGAACGCGATGCTGGTGAACCCGGGCCGGTCGATCTTCACCGCCAACCAGGAAGGCCAGAGCCTGCCGGTCGGGCAGGCGGAGAAGGCGGTCATCCGCGGCGACCTGTTCATGTCCCGCCGAACGGCGTCCGGTCAGCGAGTGCTGGCCGTACACCTGCCGAACGGCAGTTCGCTGCTGATCTCCAAGAGCCTGGCGCCGACCGATGCGGTGATGACCAAGCTGCGGTGGGTGCTGCTCATCGTCGGCGGCGTGGGGATGGCCGTGGCGGCCGTCGCCGGCGGCATGGTCACCCAGGCCGGGCTGCGTCCGGTCGGCAGGCTCACGCGGGCGGCCGAACGCGTGGCGCGCACCGACGACCTGCGGCCCATCCCGGTGTTCGGCAGCGACGAATTGGCCCGGCTGACTGAGGCTTTCAACATGATGTTGCGTGCGCTGGCCGAATCCCGCGAACGCCAGACCCGCCTTGTCGCCGACGCCGGTCACGAACTGCGTACCCCATTGACGTCGCTGCGCACCAACATCGAACTGCTGATGGCGTCGACGCAGCCGGGCGCCCCGCCGATACCCGAACAGGAAATGGTCGATCTGCGTACCGACGTGATCGGGCAGATCGAGGAATTGTCCACGCTGGTCGGCGATTTGGTGGATCTCACTCGCGACGACGCCGGCGGAGCGGTGCAGGAGCCGGTCGACATCAGCGAGGTCATCGACCGGAGCCTGGAGCGAGTTCGCCGGCGCCGCAACGACGTTGAGTTCGATGTCGAGGTGACGCCCTGGCTGGTCTACGGCGACAGTGCCGGGCTGTCCAGGGTCGTGGTGAATCTGATGGACAACGCCGCCAAGTGGAGTCCAGCGGGCGAGCACGTCGGCGTGCGGCTTCGGCAGTTGAATGCAACGCACGCCGAGTTGGTGGTCTCCGACCACGGGCCGGGTATCCCGGCGCACGAGCGTGAGTTGGTGTTCGAGCGGTTCTTCCGCTCGACCACTGCTCGGGCGATGCCCGGTTCGGGCTTGGGCCTGGCGATCGTGAAGCAGGTGGTGCTCAAACACGGCGGCGCGCTTCGCGTCGAGGAGACCGTTCCCGGTGGCGAGCCCCCCGGAACGTCGATATTCGTCTTGCTGCCGGGGCGTCCGATACCGGTCTCCGATTTCCCCGCCGACGGGAAAGACGCGCTGGATATCGACGGCGCAGCAACGCCGGGGAACTCTCCAGGTCCAGCGAACGTTATCTCAGTCGACTCTCAGACCACGCAGGCAAGGTAGTTATCCAGTTACTGTTTGAGTCTGACCCCTCTGCACGAGAAAGAGCGACCTAGCGACATGACGAATCACCCGAGGTATTCGCCACCGCCGCAGCAGCACGGATACCGTCCCGGTTCCGAACAGCGCGGAGCCACAGGCTATGGGCAGCAGCAAACATATCCGCAGGGGTATGACTGGCGTTACGGACAGCAACCACAGCAACCACAGCAGCGACAGCCGTACGGTCCGTTCGCCGGCGGTCCGGGCGGGCCGTTGCCGCCCCAGCCGGGAGGGCCGCGAAAGCGTTCTCGCGCAGGCGCATTGACCGTTGGCGCAATCGCGGTCGCCGTGGTCTCGGCGGGCATCGGCGGCGCGGCCGCATCGGTGATCGAGCATCACGGCCAGCTCGCCGCGACTGCCGACGGGGCGTTGCCGGGCGGCGCGACTCCGGGTATGCCGGCGGCCAATGCGCCGGCGGGCAGCGTCGAGGCGATCGCCGCCAAGGTGGTGCCCAGCGTGGTCATGCTCGAGACCAATATCGGTCGTCAGTCCGAGGAAGGGTCGGGCATCGTCCTGTCCGCGGACGGGTTGATCCTGACCAACAACCACGTCGTCGCGACCGCGGCCGGGAAGCCGCCTTCGCCGCGCGACCGCGAGCAGCGGCCCGACGACCAGGCCCCTCCTGGCGCCCCGGAGCCCGACCCGGCGGCCCCCGGCGGAGCCAAGCCGAAAACCACGGTGACGTTCTCGGACGGACGCACCGCTGAGTTCACCGTCGTCGGTACCGACCCGACGACCGACATCGCAGTCGTTCGCGTGCAAGGCGTTTCGGGCTTGACACCGATCAACCTCGGCTCGTCGGCGAATTTGCGGGTCGGCCAGCCGGTGATGGCGGTCGGTTCGCCGCTCGGCCTGGAGGGCACGGTCACCACCGGTATCGTCAGCGCGCTCAACCGGCCGGTGTCGACGACCGGTGAGACCGGCAACCAGAACACCGTGCTCGATGCCATCCAGACCGACGCCGCGATCAACCCGGGTAACTCCGGCGGCGCGTTGGTCAACATGAGCGGACAACTGGTCGGCGTCAACTCGGCGATCGCCACGCTCGGCGGTGAGTCGCAGGACGCGCAGAGCGGCTCGATCGGACTCGGCTTCGCGATCCCCGTCGACCAGGCCAAGCGCATCGCCGACGAGCTGATCAGCAGCGGTACCGCGGCGCACGCCTCACTGGGCGTTCAGGTCACCAACGACAAGGCGACCCCTGGCGCGAAAGTCGTCGACGTGGTGCCCAACGGCGCGGCGGCTGCCGCCGGCATGCCCGGCAACGTAGTGGTCATCAAGGTCGACGACCGCACCGTCAACAGCGCCGACGCGTTGGTGGCCGCCGTGCGATCCAAGGCGCCCGGCGACAAAGTGACGCTGACGTACAAAGACCCGTCAGGCGCCACCAAGAAAGTACAGGTCACGCTCGGCAAGGCGCAGCAGTGATGAGAGTCGCCGCGCCGCGGTTGGACCCCAGATATACGGTTGCACCCATGGAACAGGGCGCGGAGTTGGTGGGCAGGGCACTCGTCGTCGTCGTTGACGACCGAACCGCCCACGGCGACGAGGACCATAGCGGTCCGTTGGTCACCGAGCTGCTGACCGAAGCCGGCTTCGTCGTCGACGGCGTTGTGGCCGTCGCCGCCGACGAAGTGGAGATCCGCAACGCGCTCAACACCGCGGTCATCGGGGGAGTGGATTTGGTGGTCTCCGTCGGTGGCACCGGCGTGACCCCTCGCGATGTCACCCCCGAAGCGACGCTGGACATCCTCGACCGCGAGGTCCTCGGTATCGCCGAGGCGATCCGCGCCTCGGGGTTGTCCGCGGGCATCATCGAAGCGGGGCTGTCGCGTGGTCTGGCCGGAATCTCGGGCAGCACGTTGGTGGTGAACCTCGCCGGCTCCCGCTACGCGGTGCGTGACGGCATGGCGACCCTCAACCCGCTCGCCACCCAGATCATCGGCCAGTTATCCAGTTTGGAGATCTGACGTCGGCATGAGCAGGCCGGTCGGCGACGATCGCGAGGTAGTTCCGCAAACATCGGCAGACGAACGTGATCCAGATGCGAGTCGCGATGTGGAAGCCCACGAACAATGGCTGCGGGACAATGCGCCGCCGCACCACCTCTGAAGCGGCCGCCCCGGGACTACCTGTCCTCGATGGTGGGGCTCTCCGGAGCGTTGGCCGAGTGATGCCCTGATGAGCCGCCGCCGGCTTCGGCGAGCTGATCCCGGATCTGCGTGAGCAGGCTGAGCTCGGTGTCCTCGGCTTGCTTGACCTCACCACGCTTGCGCAGCGTGTTGTAGGGCAGCACGACCAAGAAGTACACCACCGCCGCGATGATGATGAAGTTGATGGCGGCGGACAATGCGACGTTGAAGTCGATGAATTGACCTCCGCCGATATCGACTTTCAAAATCCCGACGTCGGACTTTCCGCCGGCACCGATCCGATCGACCAGCGGCTGGATGACACTTTCGGTGAACTTGGTGACCAAACCGGTAAAAGCGGTACCGATGACGACCGCTACCGACAGGTCGATGATGTTGCCGCGTGCCAGAAACTCCTTGAAGCCCTTCAACATCGAGATGTCCTTTCTCCGGTGGGTAAGCGACAAACGAGATAGAGCCCAAGAAAAACGCTAGTCGAGTCGAGCGGGCCGTGTAAGAGTTTGCTGCCGATCCGGCCGCCGCAGTCAGTGCAGCGTGAGCGTCACGCTCTGCGTTAGCGCGGCGCCGGCCACCGCGTTGGCCGAGGCGGCCGGCAGCGCGATCAGCACCAGACGGTCGTTGGCCGCGCCCTGAGCCTTCGGCTTCGCCGAGACCAGGACCACGACCGCATCGGTCGCGACGACGTGCGAGTTGGGCGGCGAGCTGTTTTCGAACGCGGCCACGACGTCGACGACGTCGCCTGGGCGCACCAGGTCGATCAGCGCGCTGTCCGCCGGGTGCACCGGCACGATCCGGGCGTCGGGCCCCGCGGCCGACTCGGCCAGGCGGCGGCCCAACAGCCGAACGTCGGTGAGCACTTCGCCGCGCCGCGTTGGTCCGGCCAGTGTGGAGCCGACCACGGTGTGGACGTCGGATTGTGAGCCATCGGGAATTGTTAGGGCCGAACGGTTTTCGAGTCGTATGTCGTCGGCTGTCAGCGCGGCGCCCGGGCTCAGGTCGCGGGCGGCAACAACCACTTGGGCTTGGTTACCGTCGGGGTCGGGCCGCAGCGCAGCGGCACCGGCGAGCAGCACCAGGCCGCCCGCGGCAATACGACGGGCCAGCACGGTTCGCGACCAATCCGGTCGCAGCCATTGTGAAATGCGGTCCGGCAACGACGGATTCAACGATTTCGGCGAATCGCCCACGCGACAACCGTAGGCGCGGCACGACGATGTATGCGGCCGTGGACCGGCCGCTTGTGGATAACCGGCTAGCTCGAGGTGGTGGCAGCCGACTTCGAAGTCGACGAGCTGGAAGAGCTGTCGCTGGACGAACTCGACGAGCTGCTCGACTTCTCCGACGAGCTCGACTTGTCGCTGGACGAGCTCGAGCTGTCGCTGCTGGACTTCTCCGATGAGCTCGACGTCGACGAGCCGTTGCTGCCCGAACTCTTCGTCGACTCGCGGCTGTCGGTGCGGTAGAAACCGCTGCCCTTGAACACCACTCCGACGGAGTTGAACAGCTTGCGCAGCCGCCCCGAGCACTTGTTGCAGGTGGTCAGCGAATCTTCGGAGAAGGACTGGACCGCGTCGAAGCGATCGCCGCACTCGGTGCAGGCGTAGCTATAGGTCGGCACACAAACCTCCGTGATGGTCTAAACAGTTAGCACTCTACAGTCTCAAGTGCTAGAACCGCCATGTGGCGCGTGTCATTCCCGGCGCGGCGAGGCCGCTGCCGTGGATCAGCGGGCGAGCAGGCGATCCTTCTCTTTGCTGAATTCCTCGTCGGTCAAAAGCCCGGAATCGCGGAGGTCGCCGAGTTTGATCAGAGCCTCGGCGAACTCGTGAACGTCGGCGGCAATCGCCGCCTTATGTCCGGTCGAGGACGCGGACGTCGCCGACGCAGCACGAACGCCGGCAGCGGACACGACGCGCTGTTGGGGTCGTCCTGGCGTCGGAGTACCGCCGATCGCCCGGCCGGCCATGTTCGCCAGCGCCATCTCACTGAAGAGGCTGCCGGGGCTGCTGGCTGCCATGACTTCCGGGGCGGCGGCCAGGCCGGCGGACGGCGACGTCAACGCGGCGAGCCTGATCTCCGGGGCCGCCACGGTCCAGGCTTGCGGCACCGACAGCCTTCCGACCGTCGGAGCCTGGCCGAGACCCGCCGTCACAGACGGGAGCTCAGCGGGGCTCAATGCCATCGCGGGCTGCGTCAAAATCGTGTCGAGGACAACGCCCCCGGGCAAGCGAAAACCGGCGTCGCGCAACGTTCTCAAAATATCGTCGGCCTTATTTTGCGTCGCCTCATCCCGGAGTTCGTCGTCGTCGAACGACAAGTCGGTGAATATAGAGGTGGTGTTCAATGGAGTCAGCCCAGCCTGAGCCACATTGGGCAAGAACAGCACGACGTCAATAAGGTTCGCCAGCGTGTTCAACGGGTCAGTAACCGCCGCCGGCGATGTGAGGCCCTGCACTGCCGCGGAGGTCGCCAGGGACGCCGCCGCCTGCGCACCCGCCGCGGGCGACGCTCCGGTGGTCGTCTGGGGCGCCGGGGTGAACGGAGTCAGCGTCGTCGCGGACGCCGAGGCGCCCGAGTAGCCGTACATCGCCGACGCATCCTGTGCCCACATCTCGGCGTAGAGACTCTCGGTGAACGCGATCGCCGGGGTGTTCTGCCCGAACAGATTGGTCGCGACCAGCGCCTGCAACAGAGTTCGGTTCGCTGCGATCACGGGCGGCGGCACCATCGCGGCGAACGTCACCTCGAAGGCGGCCGCCGCCGCTTTGGCTTGGGTGGCTGTCTGCTCGGCCTGCAAGGCGGTCGATCGCATCCACGCCACGAAGGGTGCGACGGCGGCTGTCATCGCTGCCGATGCGGCGCCAAGCCAAGGCCCGGCGCTCAGCTCCGAGACCACCGATCCGTATGAGGTTGCCGCCGAATGTAACTCGGCGGCAAGCCCGTCCCAGGCCGCCGCGGCGGCCAGCATCGGCCCTGATCCAGGACCGACATACATCCGCCCGGAGTTGACTTCCGGTGGCAAAAAGGCGAAATCCATTGCTGCACAACCTCCTAGCTGATCGTCATCGCTTCGGTAGCCGCGCCGGGTGCTAGCGCCGATCGCTGCATAGCTGCAGCTTGCGCCTCTATCAGCTGATTGCGTCGACAAATGTTTGGATTAACTTCGACCGGAACGCAAGACCGTGCGCGAGAGTCATATGGCATGAGGACCCGCCGCCGCCGCAACCATGCGTTGGCGATGCTGATCGTCCTCGCCATCGCCGCCGGCGTCGGCTGGTTGTACTACCGCGACAACGTCGACCGCGAACCCGATCCGTCGCCGACCGCGACTCCGAGTTACGACGCGGTCCGCGGCGAGTTGGAAGCGCTACCGGTGCGAGGCTGGGACCCCGTGCGCGACTTCGACCGCTTCCGGTTCGGCGAGCCGTGGAGCGACGAGGTCAACGTGGAGTTCGGTCACAACGGCTGCAACACCCGCGACGACATCCTGCGTCGCGATCTGGCCGATCTACGGGTGCGGCCGGGGACGTGCTTCGCGCAGAGCGGCATCCTGCATGACCCCTATACCGGCGCGACCATCGACTTCGTCCGCGGTCCGGACACCTCCTCGGCCGTACAGATCGACCACGTGGTGTCGCTGTCCGACGCCTGGTACACCGGCGCGCGGGCCTGGGACGACCAGCGCCGCCGTGACTTCGCCAACGACCCGCGCAACCTGCTGGCCGTCGGCGGTCAGGTCAACTTCGACAAGGCTTTTCGCGACGTCGCCTCGTGGCTGCCGCCCAACGCCGCGTTCCGGTGCGCGTTCGTGGCCCGGGCGGTCGACGTGAAAACCGCCTACCAACTGTGGGTGTCGGCCAAGGAGAAGGACGCGATGCGACGGGTCCTTCGGGACTGCTAACCGGCTAACTCGACCAGACCGCGGCCCGGGGTCAACGCGTGGGTCATCGGCACGTCGTGCGGCTCGTGCGGCAGTTCGTCGAGCAATTCCTCGTCGCGGACCACGGCGATCAGGCGCGCGCCCGGATCCCGCAACACCAGCGTGCGGTCGTAGAAGCCGCGACCCCGGCCCAACCGGGCCCCGGAACGGTCGACGGCCAGCGCCGGGACGAGCACGATGCCGGCCTCGGCCACCGCGGTGGCAGGAAGCCACGGCCGGGCCGGTTCGAGCAGCCCGAACCGTGCGGTCACCAGCTGCCCCGGCCGGTATGCACCCCACTGCATCGCCGTCGCGGAGTCGTCGGCGGCCGTACGCGCAACCGGCAGCAGTACCCGGTCGGCGTGCCGCAGCAATGCGTCCAGCATCTCGACAGACCCAGGCTCGGCACCGACGGGCACATAGGCGCACACCACCTCGGCGCTGTTCAACTGGGCATCGACGTGTTCGGCCAGCGACTGCGCCTCGGCCGCCCGGACGTCGTCGTTCACCGAACGACGGGCTGCCAACAGCCGTTCTCGCAATGCGGCCTTGCCCGCGCTCGCCACAGGGTCAACGATATGGTTTCAACGATGTCTCGCTCACAGGTTTCGGTTCCACGCACCGCGATAGTGCCCGCGGCCGGTCTGGGCACGCGTTTCCTGCCTGCGACCAAGACCGTGCCCAAAGAGCTGCTTCCCGTCGTCGACACCCCGGGCATCGAGTTGGTGGCCGCCGAGGCGGCCGCGGCCGGCGCCGAGCGGCTGGTCATCATCACCTCCGCGGGCAAGGACGGCGTGGTCGCGCACTTCGTCGAAGACCTGGTGCTGGAAGGCACGTTGGAGGCGCGGGGCAAGAAGGCCATGCTGGCCAAGGTTCGTCGGGCGCCGGGGCTGATCAAGGTCGAGTCCGTCGTGCAGACCGAGCCGCTGGGCCTCGGACACGCGATCAGCTGTGTCGAGCCGGTGCTGTGGGCCGACGAGGATGCCGTCGCGATCCTTCTTCCCGATGACTTGGTGTTGCCGACGGGTGTGCTGGAGACGATGTCGAAGGTGCGCGCCGAGTACGGCGGCTCGGTGTTGTGCGCGATCGAGGTGAAGCCCGACGAGATCAGTGCCTACGGCGTTTTCGACGTCGAGCCGGTGCCCGGCGCCGACAGGGACGTCCTCAAGGTGAAGGCCATGGTGGAGAAGCCGAAGGCCGAAGACGCGCCGTCGCTGTATGCGGCGGCGGGCCGCTACGTCCTGGACCGCGCCATCTTCGATGCGCTGCACCGGATCAAGAAAGGCATCGGCGGCGAAATGCAGCTCACCGACGCCATCGCGCTGCTGATCGACGAAGGACACCCGGTCCACGTCGTCGTTCATCGCGGCTCCCGACACGACTTGGGAAATCCCGGCGGCTACCTCAAGGCTGCGGTTGACTTTGCCTTGGACCGTGACGACTACGGGCCGGACCTGCGGCGGTGGCTGGTCACTCGGTTGGGCCTCGCCGAAGCCGAAGACTAGCGGCTGGTCCGTCGCAGCTCGACGGCAGAAAGGCGCGCTGTGCGTTCGGTAGAAGAGCAACAAGCCCGGGTATCGGCCGCCGCGGTGGCGCCGAGGCCGGTGCGCGTCGCCATCGCCGAGGCACAAGGCCTGCTGTGCGCCGAAGAGGTCGTCACCGAGCGCCCGTTGCCCGGTTTCGACCAGGCCGCGATCGACGGGTACGCGGTGCGCAGCGTCGACGTTCTCAGTGTCGGTGAAGCCTCCGATGATCGCGTCGACGACGAGGCCGGGTCGGTGGCGCATGACGGAGTGACGCTTCCGGTGATGGGCAGCATCCAGGCCGGCACCCGGACACCCAGCAGGCTGCAGCCGGGGCAGGCCGCGCGAGTGCAGACCGGTGCGCCGCTGCCGACGCTGGCCGACGCGGTGCTGCCGTTGCGCTGGACGGACGGCGGACAGTCCAAGGTGCGGGTGCTGCGCGGTGTCCGCTCCGGTGCCTACGTGCGACGTACCGGTGATGACGTGCAACCCGGTGACGTCGCCGTGCGCGCCGGGACGATCATCGGCGCTGCGCAGGTCGGGCTGCTGGCCGCGGTGGGCCGGGAACGGGTGTTGGTGCATCCGCGTCCGCGGGTGTCGGTGCTGGCCGTCGGCGGAGAACTGGTCGACATCTCCCGCACCCCCGGCAACGGGCAGGTCTACGACGTCAACTCCTACGCCCTGGCCGCCGCCGCGCGGGACGCCGGCGCGGAGGTGAACCGGGTCGGGATCGTCAGCAACGATCCCAATGAGCTCGGCGAAGTGGTCGGGGGGCAGCTCAACCGCGCCGAGATCGTGGTGATCGCCGGCGCGGTCGGGGGAGCCGCGGCTGAAGGGGTACGTTCGGTGCTCGCCGAGCTCGGCGACATGGAAGTCACAAGGGTCGCAATGCATCCCGGCTCCGTGCAGGGCTTCGGACAGCTGGGCCGCGACGGTGTGCCGACGTTTCTGTTGCCCGCGAATCCGGTCAGCGCGCTGGTGGTGTTCGAGGTGATGGTGCGGCCACTGATCCGGCTGTCGCTGGGTAAGCGGCAGCCGATGCGCCGAGTCGTGCAGGCTCGCACGCTGTCGCCCATCACCTCGGTGGCGGGCCGCAAGGGTTTTCTGCGCGGCCAGCTGATGCGCGACCAGGACACCGGCGAATACCTGGTGCAGGCGCTCGGGGGTGCACCCGGCGCCTCGTCGCACCTGCTGGCGACGTTGGCTGAGGCAAACTGTCTGGTCATGATTCCCCGGGACGCGGAGCAGATCCGCACCGGCGAGATCGTCGAAGTCGCGTTCCTGGCTCAACGTGGCTGACCGGCTCGGCGGATTGCGTTCGTGAACCTCTGGGGCTCCAGCTCTCAACATCCCGGCTGGCCGACCCGGGTTGGACCGCTGCGGGTGGCCGCCGGTGTCGTGCGGCTGCGCGCGGTGCGGCTGCGCGATGCGTCGCAATGGAGTCGCATCCGCCAGGCCGACCGAGCGCATCTCGAGCCCTGGGAGCCCAGCACCGAGGCCGATTGGACTGTCCGCCATTCGATTTCGGCGTGGCCCGCGGTGTTTTCCAGTCTGCGCTCTGAAGCCCGCAAGGGTCGCATGCTGCCGTACGTGATCGAGCTGGACGGCGAGTTCTGCGGGCAGCTGACCATCGGTAACGTGACCCACGGTGCCTTGCGGTCGGCGTGGATCGGCTACTGGGTGTCCAGCTCGGTCACCGGCGGCGGCGTCGCGACCGGAGCGCTGGCGCTCGGCCTGGACCATTGCTTCGGCCCGGTGATGTTGCATCGCGTGGAAGCCACGGTGCGACCGGAGAACGCCGCGAGCCGGGCGGTGCTGGCAAAGGTTGGATTTCGTGAAGAGGGGCTGCTGCGCCGCTACCTGCAAGTCGACGGAGGCTGGCGCGATCACCTGCTGGTGGGCCTGACAGTCGAGGAAGTGTACGGGTCGGTGACGTCAGCGCTGGTGCGTGACGGTCACGCCAGTTGGGTCTAGCTGGACATAGTCGAGCAAATATGCGCGGCGTGTCGTGTTACAAACGTGACTTTAGTGACCAATGATGCTTGTCAGAGGTAAATTACAGGGATGTAGTTGTCCTGGACGAACCTCGATCGGATGCGTCGGCTACCGGTCATGCCTGTCGGTGAAAGGAGCGGGTCACGATGCCAAGTATCCCGCAATCATTGCTCTGGATATCGCTCGTGGTGCTCTGGCTGTTCGTGTTGGTCCCGATGCTCGTCAGCAAGCGCGACGCGGTGCGTCGCACCAGCGACGTGGCGCTGGCGACGCGCGTGCTGAACAGCGACACGGCGGGCCGGCTGATCAAGCGAGTCGGGGTGTCGGCAGGACACCGTACTGACCCGGACTGGCAACCCGAACACGACGAACACGACGAATACGACGAACTCGACGACGCCGACGACGATGACGCACCGACGTCACGCGTCGTCGCCGCGGTCGCGGTCACGGCGCCTGTCGAAGTGACCGGGCCCGATTATCTGGACGTCGACGTCATCGACCCGGACTCCCCGGCCCTGCCGGCAGGCGAAGCCGTGGCCGAGGAAGAGACCGACGATACCGAGGTGAGTCTTGCCCTCGACGACGACGAGGACGAGGACGCGGTCGACGACGACGATGCTGACCAATACGAGTACGTCGACGACACGTCGGGGATACCGGTCGCCGCCGAAGAACCGCCGCCTGCGACCACACCGGCGTTCTCCCGTCGGCATCGGCATGACGCGGACACCGCCGCCGCGGTCACTGCTCGCAAGTACGCCTTCCGCAGGCGGGTGCTGATGGTCATGGCGTCGATGTTGGTGGCCTCGGCCGGAGCGGCCTTCCTGTTGACCTCCTCGGCGTGGTGGTTGTTCAGCGTCACCGCGGCAGCGACCGTGCTCTACCTGGGATATCTGCGCCGGCAGACCCGGATCGAAGCGCGCGTGCAGCGCCGCCGGATGCAGCGGATGGCCCGTTCGCAATTGGGCGTGGAAAACACCTACGACCACGAGTTCGATGTGGTCCCGTCGCGGTTGCGCCGTCCGGGGGCCGTGGTCCTGGAGATCGACGACGAGGACCCGATCTTCGAGCATCTCGAATACGCGCCGTACGCGAGGGATTACAGCTGGCACCGGGATCTGCCGCGAGCCGTCGGGCAGTAGACGGTTCGGCGAGTTCGGCAGCGACTGGTAGCCTGCTACCGATCAGGGGCTATGGCGCAGTTGGTAGCGCGACTCGTTCGCATCGAGTAGGTCAGGGGTTCGATTCCCCTTAGCTCCACAGAGTTTGTGGTCAGGCCGGGCTAATTTCTGCTCAGCAGAATCTCCGGGGGCGGGAAGACAACCGGCATCGATGGCGCGCAGACATGATCCGGCGTGGGCCTTGATGATCGGCGCGTTCGGCGGTGGGCTCGCTCTTGCGACAGCCGTACTGGCCGTATGCGGCACCGGTTCAGATGGCATCGCGATCGGGGTGCGCCTGACAGCACGCTGGTCGTTCCTTTTCTTCTGGCTTTCCTATACCGGCGGCGCGATGGCTGTGCTGTTCGGCCCGGCGTTCGCCGGGTTGGCGCGGCAGGCCCGAGCGCTGGGTCTGGCGTTCGCCGCCGCGCTTCAAGTTCACATCGGACTGGTCATCTGGCTGGGCGTCGTCAGAGGCCAGATTCCGCTTCAGGGTGCCGTGTTGTATTTCTTCCTGGTCGGACTGCTGTTCACATATCTATTGGTGCTGCTGTCCTTTGGAATCGGAACGCGCAACCTGGGACGGCTGTGGCGGCCCGTGTTGCTGCTGGCTACGACGTACATTCTGATCGCGTTCGGCCGGGACTTCGTGCCGGGCGCATTTGACCGAAAATCGCTGGACTGGCTCTACGCCGCCGAATATGTGCCGTTCGCGCTACTGAGCCTTGTCGCGATTCCGCTGCGCCTTGCCGCGTTTTTTCGCAAGCGCCTTCGCGTGCCAGCTGCCGCGTCCTGACGCTACGGCTCGAATGCGGGCGCGACGAAGCGCTGCACAATCCGGCGCTCGGTGTCGGCATCGGCGGCCGGCCAGTAGATCAGTGACATGACGACTCGCGCGATCCAGAAGGCAGCGAGTTCGTCGTCCTCGGTGAGGCCGTTGAGTTCCGTCGATAATCCGGCGACGATCGCGGAGTCTTTCAACCACGACATATCCTGGGCGCGAATCGATCTCAGCATGAGTTGACCCAGCGGGTCGGATCGAATCTCGGCCAGCGCCACCGTGATCGCCGTGACGATCCGCTCAGAACCACTGAGATGCTCTACTGCGCGACGAACCCCGTCAGTGATTCGGCTCGCGGCCCGCCGCAGCGCCTCATCGCGAATCTTGGCCTTGCCTCCTGCATGCCGGTAGACCGTGGCGGGTGAGCAGTGGACCCTTGCGGCGAGTGTTTCGATGGTGAACGCGTCCAAACCTTCTCGGGCGAACAGGTCGGTAGCGACGGCATAGATCCGCTCCGCCGCCGCCTCCTGCCGCGTTCGTCCCAATACCCAGTCGTCGCGAGCCATGAGAGTCAGTTTCTCACTATTGAGAAAGATATGGTGATAATTCTCACGGCTTGCGCAGGTCAAATGCACCGTGTGCGAGGTGGTGCTCGACACCTCCGGAACTGTGCCTCTCAACTTTCCCGTCACTCGTTGACGGGTCGAGGGGCGGCGATCAGCCTGGGTGAATGACCGTGCGCGACGGCCGGCTCGGCCTCGAATTGTTCGACGACGAGAGCATTCAGAATCCCTATCCGCTTTACGAGCGGATGCGCGCTCGAGGGCCGGTCCATCCAGTCGGCGACTCCGGATTTCACGCGGTGTGTACCTGGGACGCGATCAACGACGTGATAGCTCGGCCAGAAGACTTCTCCTCCAACCTGACCGCCGTGCTGACCTACCAAGACGGCCAGGTCGGTACGTTTGCGATGGGGGAGCTCGGCGGAGACATCCAAGCCTTGGCTACTGCCGACGATCCCGCTCATGCGATACACCGCAGGTTGTTGGTGCCACAGTTTGCCGCCAAGCGCGTCAAAGTTCTCGAAGGCCTCGTCTATCAGGCCGCACAGCAACTGTGGGACAACGGCATTCACCTCGGCTCCATCGAGTGGATGTCCGCGATGGCCAATCGTCTGCCGATGATGATCGTCAGCCGCTTGATCGGGCTTCCCGACGAGGATGCCGAACAAATCATGCGCTGGGGATTTGCCGCCACCAAGCTCGTCGAAGGACTCGTCGGCCAAGTCGAGCTGGACCGGGCCGGCGTCGCCACCATGGAACTTGCCGGATACATCAGCGAGCATTTCCAGCGGGCCGCCGCCAACCCGAAGGACAACCTGCTCGGCGACCTCGCAATCGCCCGCGCTGCTGGCCAACTGGGAGATATGACGGCGCTCAACATCATGGCCACGTTGTTCAGCGCCGGAGGCGAGTCCACCGCATCGTTGATCGGCTCAGCGGCGTACATGCTCGCCAGCAGGCCGGACGTCCAGCGGCATGTGCGTGAAAACCCTGGTCTCCTTGGCGGTTTCCTGGAAGAGGTGCTCCGCCTCGAACCGCCGTTCCGCGAGCACTATCGCCATGTCGTCTGCGACACGACGCTAGCCGGGGTAGACCTGCGGGCAGGAGACCGGCTGCTGCTGTTGTGGGGTTCTGCCAATCGAGACTCGTCACACTTCGACCACCCTGACGAGTTTCGGCTCGACCGCCGAGACGGCAAAGGGCATATAAGTTTCGGCAAGGGCGCACACTTCTGCGTCGGTGCTGGTATCGCCCGCCTCGAAGCCATGATCGTGATCGGCGAACTCCTGCGTCGCACATCGTATTTCGCAACATCCGAGCCCGTCCGCTGGTTACCGAGCCTGCTCGTCCGGCGTCTCGAACGACTCGAGCTGGCGGTTGCCTGCTGAGGGCGCGTCACGGCACTGTGTGCTCAATTGCCTCTCGCAGCGCTTTGCCCATCGCGCTCATGCCGGACAGTGCCGCGCCCGTCGCGCTGCGGTCTGACGTATCCCAGTTGGCGATCACGGCGTATGAGAATCGGAAACCGTTGTGCCCCACAGTCCCGACGTCGGCTCTGATCCCAGGATCGCTGCCTGTCTTGTTTCGCAGGAAGAAGTCGCCGCTCGACGTCGCATGCGACAGTGGGTCGAGTCCGAATGCGGACGCCACCATGGAGAGATCGACGCCCGTCGCAAGCCAGTCGCCCACTGTCACCGAGACTGCCTGCGATACCAGCTCTTTCGCGGATATCCGGCTCATCAGGCTCGACAACTCCGATGCCGATCCGGTCGAAAATGTCGCCGGGTCGCCTGGTCCGCGATGGTGTCGAACGTAGTCGAGCACCGCCGTATCTGCCAAGCCCAGCGACGCGCCCAGCTCCCGAACCCGTTGCAGGCCAATGCGCTTCACAAGCACATTGGTCGCCACGTTGTCGCTGACGCTGGCCACCAAGATGCAGAGGTCATGCACTGACAGCTCATCGATGCGTAGGTGCTGCCACAGGCCCGAGTCGGCGATCAGCAGCGTCGGGTCTCGAGCGAGAAGTTCGCCGCCGCTGAGCATCCCCGCGTCACACTGCCGTGCGACCTCGACGAGGATCAGCAGCTTGCCGACGCTCGCGATCTCCATGCTGCGGTCGGCGTTGCGGCCGGCCAGTGCATCACCCGTGGCATCTCGGATGGAGATTGCCCAGTCGATATCCGTCGCGGCGTTCACCACGTCGTCGATCGACGCCTGCAGCGTGCGGTGCGGCATTCTCGCTCCAACCGTCGTGCCGGGCATTCTCAAGAGCATTGTTGTACCGTCGCATACGCAACTCCACATGTGGGTGTTGGCGGACGAGGGAGCAGTACCCGCTCAGACAAGACTGACTCGGAGGAGGGTCTTGTCGTGGCGTGGCTGATACTCGTGCTGGCCGGCTTTTTCGAATCGGTGTGGGCGATCGCGTTGGGCGAATCCCACGGCTTCCATCGCTGCATCCCCACGCTGATTTTTGCGGTCGCTCTGCCGGTCTCCATGGTCGGACTGGCCGCAGCGATGAACTCGTTGCCGACCGCGACCGCCTACGCGGTGTGGGTGGGCATCGGCGCCAGCCTGACCGCGCTGTGGGGGATCGCCACCGGCGCAGAGCCGGCATCGCTTGCTCGGGTGGCGCTGTTGGCGCTCTTGGTGGGTTCCGTGGTCGGACTCAAGCTCGTGAGCTAGCCGCGGTGCGGTTGGCGTTCTTCGGTCGAATCATGGTTTTTGCCAACAGGTTTCAGGTGTGCCGGCTGAACCGCGCTCGGCCAGGCCAGTGGATTGAGATTGCGGAACGGATCGTCGGCGCGGATCGCCTGTAGGTCGGCGAGAATTTCCTGCAGCGACCGTCGGGTGTTCTCTCGAACCGTCTCGACCCAGCTCGCGGCGCTCGCGCTGCCCGGCCGGGTGGTGTCGATCGGTTCTCCGAACGCCAGGTACATCCGCTGCGGGCGGGGGATGAGCGTCGGGCCGACACCGCGCATCAGTGGCATGGCCATGTCGGTGCGACCGGACAACCGCTCACTGAGCGATTGGCTCAACTTGCCCCACCTGCTGTCGCGGGCAAACAGGCTCTGGTACACGTCATCGCCGCCGACCAGCCCGACGGGAACAATCGGATAGTCGTTATCGATGGCCACCCGCGCGAACCCACTGCGACCCTCCCAGCGCAGTTGGTACTCCTCGCCTTTGAACTTGGCGATCTCGCGGCCACCGCCCGGAAACACCAGCACGGTTTGGTTGTGCCGCATCAGTTCTCGCGCGGTGTCGGGGTGACCGACCACACCGCCGTAGGCCGCGATCACGTCTTTGGCAAGACCACGCGCCTCGCCCATACCCCGCTCGGCCAATGGCCGGACTCGCACACCCAGTTCACGCCGCAGGTAGTACGAGGTGAGGTACACCTCCAGGAAGGTCTGAGTGTGGTTGCCGACGAGGAGGAACCGCCCGTCGCGCGGCAGGTTCGTCAACCCGTCGACGTAGGGCCGATACAGCTCGATCAGCGGATGGATGTTGTCGCTGACATTGCCCAGCAGGTGTTTCAGCGCTTTCGCTCGACGAGACGGGTTCATGATCGCGTCCAGGTCCTCAGCGGTCACGGTCTTCTTGCCTTCCGGCGGTCGTAGTCGCATAGGCCGGCTCCCCTCAACATTTCGACGACGTGGCACCACGCTACCAGACGAACTAGTTCGTTCGGTTACGATGCTGCTGTGAGGTCGAAGACAGAGCTGCGCGAAGAGATCCTCGCCGCCGCCCGCGCCGAGTTCGCTCAGTACGGACTGGCGGGGTCCCGCATCGACCGGATCTCGTCCGCCGCCCGGGCGAGCAAAGAGCGGTTGTACGCGCATTTCGGCGACAAGGCGACGCTGTTTCGGGACGTCGTCGCCGCGGACGGTCGGCGATACTTTGCCGCGTTTCGTATGCGGCCCGAGGCGGTAGCGGAGTTTGTCGGCGACGTCTATGACTTGGCGCGCAGTCACCCCGAGCACCTGCGAATGCTCACCTGGGCGAGGTTGGAGGGCCTGACGATCGAACCGCCGGCGTTCGATGACGAGGCGCCACCGGACCACGCTCTCGCGACGATCGAGGCCGCCCAAGCGGCGGGCAAAGTCGACTCGTCGTGGGCGCCGGCTGACTTACTGGTCTTGCTGTTCGGAATTGGCTTGGCGTGGGCCCAATTTCCCGATCCACATCCTGAGGCCGCCGCTGACCCGACCGTCGTCGCATCGCGGCGTGCGGCCGCCGTCGAAGCGGCCTCGCGGATCATTGCGCCGACCGCTCGATAGACCAGAGCGATGCCGCGAATCGGTCGCCTGCGTTCACAAGAAGTTCGGACTTCCGGACTATTGCTCGATCAGTTCACCTGCGACTGCCTCGATGAACCATAATCGGGACGTGGAGCGACGACGGAACGGCCGCGGGGGGGAGTCGCCGATGGCGACTTTGAAGCAGTTGCCCGCGCTCGTCGTGCTCGAAAGAATCCCGGTCCCCGTGCTCGCGATCGCGCAGGACGGCGCACTGGTGTTCGCCAATTCGGCATTCTCCGACATGGTCGGCCGCGCACCAGACGACGTGCTGTCGTTGAAATTCGAGGAGATCTTCCACCTGCCGCTCACCGCTGAATCGGCGGTGTCGATTGTTCAGTCGCTGGCGAACGAGGTCGTCGAGTTGGCACATCGGGACGGGTCGAGCGTGCGCGCGTTGATGAGCAGGTCGGCGTTGATTCGCGCCGACGATGACATCGCGTTGGCCACGTTCCAGGACCTGACCGAGCAATTGTGGCTTGACGAGCGCTAGGTTCCGGGAGTCGCCGGCGGGCTGATGGCCTTGACCGCCAGCGCCGTGCGCCGCTTGAGGAATTGGTTGAAGTAGCTCATGCGGTCGGGTTGCACAATTGCCCGCAACACCGTCGAGAACGCCTTCTCGAAATCGCTCAGCAAAACCACCGGGTCGTCCAGCGTGCTGGCCTGGCGCATACCCATATAGATCGACACCAGCAGGCGTCCGATGTCCTGCGGATCCCCGTGTTCGACGATGTCTCCCTCGCGAATCCCGCGCTCGGCGATCTCTCCGAGTAATTCGATCCAGCCACCGAGCAGGCGTTCCTGCAATTTCTCGGTTCTTCCCACTGACTCGAGAAGATTGAAAGCCGCCCTGGTGACGTCCTGGGTGATGTCGTCGATGGCCACCAGGTAGGTGACGTCGATGAGGCTCTCCAACCCGGACAGCTTCCGCGCGAGCAGGTCTTTGATCTGGCTGGCCGATTTGGCGGTCTGCTCGTCGACGATCGCCAAGGCGAGCGCGTGCTTGGAGCGGAAGTGAAAATACATCGCGCCCTTGGTCAATTGCGCATCCGACAGGATGTCGTCGAGGCCGACCGCGTAGTACGGACGCTGGGCGAATTGGTGGGCGGCGGCTCGCAGAATGTGCTCGCGAGTCGTGTCGGACCGCTTGTCCGTGGATTCGGTCATGATGGCATCTCTATCTGGGTTAGATGGTGCTCGAGGTGAGGGCCTGGCTGTCGGCCAGGAAGGGCATCGGCATCCAGCGCGACGACAACAGTGACTCCATGGCATTGCCGGGCAGCGGGCGCGACAGCAGGTAGCCCTGCGCCCGGTGGCAGCCGTGTCGCATCAGGGTCAGGGCCGCCGCGGGGGTTTCGACGCCCTCGGCCACCAGTTGCAGGTCGAACGCTTCGGCGAGACCGATGATCGCGCGGACAATCGCCAGATCGCGGCTGCTGGTGCCGAGATCGCGAACGAAGGACGTGTCGATCTTGAGGGTGTCGACCGGCAGCGATTTCAGGTGCGACAGAACGGCGTAACCCGTGCCGAAGTCGTCGATGGCGATTTGGACGCCGACTTCTTTCAACGCCTCAAGGGTTTTACGGGTGGTGTCGATGTCGCGTACGACAGCACGTTCGGTGATTTCCAGACATATCGAGCCTCCGTCGATACCGAATTCGTCGATGGTTTCGGCCACGCTGCTCACGAATCCTCGGCTGATCAATTGGCCCGGCGACACGTTGAGGCGAAGCGTGATGTTCTGCCCGACGCCGCGGGAACGCCATCGGCTGAATTCCGCGATGGCCTTACGCATCACCCATTTGCCCAAATCCCCGCCCAGATTGGCGGATTCAGCCACGCCGATGAACGACTCCGGTAGCAGCAGGCCCCACGTCGGATGCCGCCACCGCACCAGCGCTTCGGTGGCGACGATCGCGCCGGTCCACAGGTCGACCTCGGGCAGATAGTGCAGCAGCAGCGCGTCGTTGTCGATCTCGCCGCTCAGGTGAAGTTCGATGTCATTGCGGAACAGGCGTTGCAGCGACATGTCGTCGCTGGACACCGCGGCGCTGTTGCCGCCGGCACGTTTTGCTGACAGCACGGCCTCGTCCGCACGATGAAGGACGTCGCTGGTGGTGTCGCGTCCCGGCATGCCGACCGCGACACCCACGCTGACGGTGCGGGTGATCATGTGGCCGCCCAGTGTCATCCGATCACGCAGAGCGGTGCACAACTCCTCGCCGGTCTTCTGCGCCGTTTCGATCGACATCGATCGATCAGGCACGACGACGAACTCGTCGCCGCCGAGTCGGGCGGTCAAGCTCTTGGCGCCGGCCTTCAATCGAAGTTGCTCGGCGAATGTCCGGATGAACCAGTCACCGGCGGTGTGGCCGAGGTAGTCGTTGATCGACTTGAGGCGATCGAGGTCGAGGTAGAGCACCGGGACCGGACCGGGCCGACCCGGGGCGAGCCGTTCGGACAGATGCGCGATCAGTGCGCGGCGGTTGTGCAGACCGGTCAGATCGTCGTGCTCGGCGAGGTTGCGAAGTTTCTCTTCGGCCGTGATGCGGGCCTGCAGTTGCGCAAGCAGGGATGCGACCGTCTGAATAACGTTCAGCTCGTCGGTGCGCCATTTCTTGCGCCGGAATTTCATGCAGATCAGCTGGCCGGTGGTGACGCCCCCGGAGATCAATGGTGCTGCGGCTGCCGATGGCGAGGGAATCTTGGCGGCGTCGAGGCCCCATCGCTCCTGTGCGCCCGCGACCCAGCGTGCGTACGTGGGCTCGGACGGTTCCGGTCGAACAACCGTCAACTTCTTGCCGTTCTCGCACAACGACAGGATCGGGTCGGCGCTGCTGAAGTGGGCGACGGTCAGCCAATCCGGGACCGAGCCGTCTCGCCGCGGCGGCCAGAACGCGACCAGCTTGGACACCCTGACCTTGTGGTCGTTGTGGCGCAGGAATGCGGCGTCTATATCGAGATCCTCGACGAGTTCGGCAAGGACCTGTTCATTCACCGCGGCAACCGTCGACGCCGTCGTCTCCATCAGCCGGGTGGCGACGCGGGCGACCAGGTTGCGCGACAAGGTCTCCTCCGATGTTGAGGCGTAGCTCTGATGCCGCGTCTGAATTTGTGGCCTGGAAGTGTTAGGTGTCGGTCATTCGGTATCGAAACTGGAGCGCAGCAGTCCGGGAAGTATATACGCCGCGCTTGGCCGATGCCGGACTACACGATATGACGATTCCCGTTAAGACACCCCCACGCGAATGGACATTTTCGTCATCGAATGACCAGTGCGGACCACCAAATAA
This sequence comes from Mycobacterium cookii, assembly GCF_010727945.1. Taxonomy (NCBI): domain Bacteria; kingdom Bacillati; phylum Actinomycetota; class Actinomycetes; order Mycobacteriales; family Mycobacteriaceae; genus Mycobacterium; species Mycobacterium cookii. The sequence continues at coordinate 2,393,781 of NZ_AP022569.1, read as the reverse complement.
ACTGCTTGATTTAACTCGCGCGCGGGTGTTCACTGGGTCGGTGACCGCAGCCAGAGTCCTGCGCAACGAGCGATCGACCGGCACCCGGGAATTGATTTTGTCCGCAGCTGAACGGTTGTTCGCCGAGCGCGGCATGTACGCGGTGTCGAACCGGCAAATCAGCGAAGCAGCAGGCCAGGGCAATAATGCCGCAGCGTGCTATCACTTCGGTAGCAGAACTGATCTGTTGCGCGCCATCGAGAGCAAACACCGGCTGCCCATCGAGGAATTGCGCGGACAGATGCTGGCCGGCATCGAGGGCTCGACCGAGTTGCGCGACTGGGTGGGAACTCTGGTGCGCCCGCTCACCGACCACCTGACCGCGCTGGGCACTCCGAGTTGGTATGCGCGCTTCGCCGCGCAGGCGATGGCTGACCCCACCTATCGGCAGGTGGTGACCAAGGACGCGCTCGGGTCGCCGATGCTCGTGCTGACCATCGACGGGATCAACCGCTGCCTGCCCGACCTGCCCAAGCGAGTCCGCTTCGAACGCATGGTGATGGCGAGGAATCTGCTGATGCACACCTGCGCCGAGCACGAAGGTCAACTGGCCGAGCACGGTCCGCGGGCGCGATCCAGCTGGCCGATCGCGGCTGAAGGACTGATCGACGCGATCGTCGGGCTATGGCGGGCACCGGTGCACCGCATCGTCGTGCGCGCCTCGTAGAAGGAGCGATATGTCTGACACCCTGACCGGTGACACAGCTGAGGCCGCGGCCGAGATCCCGAACTACCCGATGGCCCGGGCGGCGAGCTGCCCGCTGGCGCCCGCACCGGTTGCGCTGGAGCTCAACGCCGCCAAACAGCTGAGCAGAGTGCGGATTTGGGACGGCAGCACGCCGTGGCTGATCACCGGCTACGACGCGATCCGTTCGCTGTTCGCCGACTCGCGGGCGAGCGTCGACGACCGCAGGCCGGGTTATCCGCACTGGAACGAGGGCATGCTGGCAACCGTCGACAAGCGGCCCCGCTCGGTGTTCACCTCGGATGCCGAGGAGCACACCAGGTTTCGGCGCATGCTGTCCAAACCGTTCACCTTCAAGCGGGTCGAGGGCCTGCGCCCGGCCGTCCAGAAGATCACCGACGACCACATCGACGCGATACTCGCCGGCCCCAAGCCGGCCGATCTGGTTGAGACGCTGTCGCTTCCGGTTCCCTCGCTGGTAATCAGTCAGTTGTTGGGCGTGCCGTATTCGGACGCGGAGTTCTTCCAGGAGCAGGCATCCAGAGGGATGGGCCGCTACGCCACGGCCGAGGAGTCGGCCGAAGGCGCTACCGCGCTGGCGCGCTACATCGCCAAACTCGTTCGCGCCAAAATGGAGAACCCGACCGAGGACTTGGTGGGCGACCTGGCCGAGCGGGTCAACGCCGAGGAACTCAGCGTCCGCGAGGCGGCACAGTTGGCCACCGGCGTGCTGATCGCCGGTCACGAGACCACTGCGAACATGATCAGCCTGGCCATTGTCGCGCTACTGGAGCATCCCGATCAGCTGGCGCTGCTGCGCGATACCGACGATCCGAAGGAAATCGCCACTGCTGTCGAGGAATTGATGCGTTACCTGAGCATCATTCAGACCGGGCAGCGCCGGGTGGCCGTCGAGGACATCGCGGTCGCCGGCGAGGTGATCAAAGCCGGCGAGGGCATCATTCTCGATGTCCCGCCGGCCAACTGGGACCCTCGCCGCTACCCGCATCCCGATCAGCTGGATCTGCGACGGGAAGACAACCCGCACGTGGGCTTCGGCTACGGGCGACATCAGTGTGTGGGGCAGCAACTGGCCCGGATGGAGTTGCAGATCGTGCTGCACACGCTGTTTCGGCGTATCCCGACGTTGCAGCTCGCCGTGCCCGTAGAGCAGCTGCCGTTCAAGCACGACGCCCTGGCCTACGGAATTTACGAACTACCCCTGACGTGGTGACCAACCCGCCGGATTTGTCGCTGGTCGTGCCCGACCTGTCGGGCCGGCTGGCCGTGGTGACCGGAGCCAACAGTGGCCTGGGATTCGGCCTGGCCCGGCGACTGGCCGCGGCGGGCGCCGACGTGGTGATGGCAATCCGCAACCGGGCCAAGGGCGAAGCCGCGATCAACAAGATCCGCGCCGACGTTCCCGACGCCAAGCTGACCATCCGACAGCTCGACCTGGCGTCGCTGAAAAGCGTTGTGGCGCTGGGGGAAGAGTTGATGGCCGAGGGCCGGCCGGTCGACGTCCTGATCAACAACGCGGGAGTGATGACGCCACCGCGGCGTGAGCAGACCGACGATGGGTTCGAGCTGCAGTTCGGCGCCAACCATCTCGGTCACTTCGCGCTGACGGCGCTGCTGCTGCCGCTGCTGCGTGCCGCAGAGTCGGCACGGGTGGTGAGCGTCAGCAGCCTGGCCGCGGGGCAGAGCAATATCGATTTCGACGACCCCAATGCGCAGCGCGGCTATAAACCGATGCATTCCTACGGGATCGCGAAACTCGCGCAGTTGATGTTCGCCGTCGAGCTCAATCGGCGCAGCGAAGCCGGCGGTTGGGGGGTGCTGTCCAATGCGGCCCATCCCGGGCTGAGCAAGACAAACCTGCTCAGCGGGGAGTCGTTCATCAGGGGCAGGCCGACACTGGGGGCACGGTTGGCCCGGCTGTCGTGGCGGTTGGTGCCGTTCATGTGGCTGGATATCGACGAGGGCATCAAACCCACGCTGTACGCCGCGGTGTCGGCTGACGCCCACGGCGGCGCGTACTACGGACCCCGCGGCCTCTACGAAAGTGCCGGAGGCGGAGTGACTTTGGCGAAGATGCCGAAGATGGTGCGCAGTATGGCCGACAGCGAGCGGCTGTGGCAGCTCTCCGAACACCAGACCGGCGTCAGCTTTCCGCCGTAACCAAACCCGGACCACGTCAATGAGGAAGTGGTAGCAATGGCGTTCGTCGGACGCGACCGGCCGGCCGTTTTCGGCACCGCGGTAGAGAAATCCGGACTCTCCATACCGCAGCTGTCCAAAGAGTTAATCTGCAAGTATCTGTCTGATCTGAAACTGATTGGTGCGCTGGAACAATGACTAATGCCACTGTGCTTTATCCACCTGAAGGCTTCGGTGCGCCGAAGAATCGCCGCGGCCACGCCCGAGGCGACGTCGGACTTCCGGCGGGCACCGAAGTGTTCTCCGCCGACACTCACATTTCCCTGGCCGCCGATATCTTCTACGAACGTCTCCCCGACGACCTCAGGGACGGCGCGCCGCGGATCTGGTACGAGGACGGCGCCTACCAGATCGGCCACCAGGGCCAGTCGTTCCTGCCCGACGTGTTCACCGCGGTGCTGATGCAGTACGACGATCTGGCTGGCGCGGCCACCGACAACATCGAAGCCCGGGTGCGCGAACTGCACGAAGACGGGGTCGACCGGGAACTGGCCTTCCCCAACGCGCTACTGGCCATGTTCGGCTTCCCGGACAAGCCGATGCGCGAACGCGTCTTCCGGATCTACAACGAGTACATCGCCGATCTCCAGGAACGCTCTAACGGCCACTTCCTTGGTGTGGGCTTGATCAACTGGTGGGATCCGGCTGGCGCCCAGCGGACACTTGCCGAGCTGAAATCACTTGGCCTGAAAACGTTCTTGCTGCCGCTCAACCCGGGCAACGACGCCGACGGCGTCATGATGGACTACGCGTGCCGCGCGATGCGCCCGGTGTGGGATGCGATCGAGGAGTCCGGCCTGCCGGTGACACACCACATCGGCGAAACCCCGCCGAAGGCGCCCTGCGAAGTCAACAACGTCGCGGTGGCCATGATGGTCAACATCGACGGATTCCGGGAAATGTTCTCCAAGTACATCTTTGGCGGCATCCTCGACCGCCACCCCAGCCTGCGGATCGGCTGGTTCGAAGGCGGGATCGCCTGGATTCCGCCGGCCCTGCAAGACGCCGAGCACGTTCTCGCGTCCTACCAGCACATGCTGGACCACCGGTTGGATCATGACATCCGGTACTACTGGGACACTCACATGAGCGCCTCGTTCATCGTCGACCCGCTCGGACTCAGCCTGATCGAACAGATCGGTGTCGACAAGGTGATGTGGTCTTCCGACTATCCGCACAACGAAAGCAGTTTCGGATATTCCGAGCAGTCGCTGGCCGCGGTCGTGGAAGCGGTCGGACCGGACAACGCCGCCAAGATCGTCAGCGGCAACATCACGAAATTCCTGGGTCTGCCATGACGGTCGCCACCAGCACGCCGAGTTTCGTCATCCCCGACGAGCCCGATCGGGCGCGCATGCACCGCGAGACCAACGCGCGACTGCGCGCGGCGATGGCCGATCACGGCGTCGACGCGCTGATCCTTCTGATGAACGACAACGTGGTGTACGCGACGGGCGCGAGTTGGCCGGTCCTGGATGCCGGGTTATCGCACGTCGAGCGACCGGTCGCCATCGTGCTGGCCGACGACGAACACCCGCACCTGTTCTACCCGTTCCGAGAAGGCGCAGCGTCCGAGTCGCAAGTACCCGACGATCACCGGCACGATGCGCTGTATCTCGAATTGGACGAGGGCGTTGAGCAATTCGCACGGGTGATCGGCGACCTGATACCGGCCGGTGCCGCTGTCGCGGTCGACGAGATCACCGGCGCCATGCGACGAGCCGCGGATCGTGTCTTCCCCGGCGGTCCACCGTCGGATGCCTCGGTCGTCGTCGGGGCGGCGAATCTGGTCAAGACACCCGACCAAATCGCTTGCCTGCGCATGGCCATTCGCATCACCGAACAGGCGATGGTCGATGTACAACAGCAGCTGGCACCCGGTGTGCGGCAGACCGATCTGTCGGCCAGACTGGTGCGCCGGGTCTTCGAACTGGGTGCGACGGCCAACATGTTGGAGGCGATCTGGCAGGTGATGCCGCCGTCACGCGCCGAGGGTGTGTGGACGACGCACGGCGACCTCGCGCTGCCATTGCTGACCAACGAACGCGAACTCGCCCGGGGTGACGTCCTGTGGACCGACATCAGCATCAGCTACGCCGGATACTGCTCGGATTTCGGTCGCACCTGGATCGTCGGGGACACGCCGTCGCCTCGTCAGCAGGCGCAGTACCAGCAGTGGCAGCACATCCTCGACGCAGTGCTGAAGGTGACGAAAGCCGGCGCGACATCTGGTGATCTCGCGCGCGCGGCGATCGCCGCGAACGGTGGCAGCAAGCCATGGCTGCCGCACTTCTACCTTGGCCACGGCATCGGCACCTACCCTGCCGAACAGCCGATGATCGGCACCGACCTGGGCTCGGAATACGACGACAACTTCGTCTTCCCGGTCGGCATGACGCTGGTGCTCGAGCCGGTGGTGTGGGAAGACGGCACCGGCGGTTACCGAAGTGAGGAGGTCGTGGTCATCACCGACGACGGCTATATCCGGCTCACCGACTACCCCTACACGCCCTATGGCGAGCAGACGTGAGCACTGAGGTTTTGCCCGACGCAAGGGATTTGCGGATCGGGCGGCGGGAACGCGCGCTGGCGCAGATGGAAGCCCACGACATCGACATCCTGGTGCTGGGTCGCCAGGCCAACGTCCGCTATGTGACCGGTGCACCGCAGCTGTGGATCGGCGGAACGCGGCCGTTCGGTCCGGTCTGCGTGGTGGCGCGCGCCAGCGGCGAAATCCATCTGATGAGCACCGACGACGAGGGCGTACCCGAGGAGATCGGCCGCGATAGGCTCTACGGCCTGGCCTGGAATCCGATGACGTTCATCGACGTGCTGAAGAACATCGACAGCGCGTCGACGGCGCGTCGGGTCGGAACCGACGCGATATCACCGACTTTCGGCACGCTGCTGCCGATGGCCTTCCCGAACGCCGAATTCGTCGACGGGGAGCAGGCGATGCTGGCGGCGCGGCGGGTCAAGACGTCCGACGAGATCGCGGCGATGTCCGCCGCGCTGCGAGTGGCCGAGATGGGAATCGCCGCAGCCGTCGCCGAATTGCGGCCCGGGCTATCCGAGCAGACATTGGCCGGTGCGGTGCTCGAAGCGATGGCCGCCGGCGGAGTCAGCACGCCGGCCACCCAGGACGCCGCATGGGTGACCTCGAAAGAACACCCCTGGCGACGCGCACATGGCGACGGGCAGCTGCGTGCGGGCGACCTGATCGCGTTTTCCGCCGGCGCCCTGGCCGACGGCTATGTCGCCGAGGTGGCCCGGACCTGGCCGGTGGGCGACGCCAACGGCTCGACGACCCGGCTGTATGAACGCTCGAACCGGCTGTGGGACAAGCTTATTGCGGCCTGCCGGCCCGGAGACAAAGCCAGCGGTCTGCTCGCCGCTTACGACGACGCCGGTGAGCCGCTGCCGCCGATGGCGGTCGCGCACGGGCTGGGGCTCGGTTTCGACCCACCGGTGGTGTCCCGACAGCTTCCAGCCACGGCCGCTGCCGAACACCTGGATCCGGGTATCGTGCTGGCGCTCACCGGCTACGTGTGGCAGGAGGGCGTCGGCGGAGTGCTTCGCCGCGACGCCGTCCTCATCACCGACGACGGGCCGGAGGTACTGACCGCCAGCCCGTCATGGCATTGACGCCGTGTCGAGGATCTGACCGAACTGCCTTGATTCCCAGAGGTTCAGCGCATTGGTGAACATCTGCAGCGGGGCCCGGACGCTCTCGTCGTTTTTGATGGGCGGATCTTTCCGGGTCAACGTCGCAGCGGCGTCGCCGAACCGCGACCGGATCAGCGCGGGCACGTCGAGTAACCAGGCGACCGCCATGACCCCGACGTACAGCATGATCTGGTCGTGCAGCGCGGGCACGCTGAGATCCGGCCAGCCGCAACCGCGGACCTCTGCGGCGAACAACTCCAGTAGCTCGTCGAAATGGTCGTTCCACAACCCGGTTTCGGCGCCCGACAACGCTCCCCACAGTGCCATCGCCACGTTCATCCGGCCGGCGCATCCCCAGTCCATCAGTCCGCAGTGCAACACGTCATCGGTATCACGCCAGAACCAGGCGTTGTCGATGTTGGCGTTCCAGTGGCACAGCGCGATGTAGTCCGGGTCGCCGGCCAGCCCGTCCCAGATCGCCGCCTCGTGCCGCAGATATCGGGGCGCTTCGTCTCGTAGGCGCGTGATGAATTGCGGTGAGCAGACATTGGCGGGCAGCAGTCCGGGGCAGGTCTGTGCGAATCGGGCGAGTTGGTCCAGTCGCCGGTGCAGCTTTTCGGGGGACATCGACACCCGCTCACCGACCTGTGCGCTCTGCATGTCGATCGGGAACCGTGCGGCGTGGGCGGCCGACAGGGGGTAGCCGGCCAGTCGGCCCAGCGCCGACACCAATGCCCGGTAGTGCTCGAGCGGGTCGGGCATCTGGTAGTCCAGGCACTTGTGGTACTGACGCTCGATACCGTTGGCGCCAAATTGGATTCGTTCGGTGATCAGGATCCCGGTGCCGCTGTCGCGGTGATAGTCGGCGAACAACACGTCCGGCACGGTGATCGGAAATCCGGGTTCACGGGACAGGGCGGCGAAGAGGACTTCGGATTCCATCTGGGTTTTCCCGCGGTCGCGGATCGGATCGTCGAGGTCGCGGGAGAACTTCACGAACAGGTCGGTGGGAGCGCCGGACGGAGTGTCGTACGCAACGCGCAGCAGGGCCTTGCGGCCGGTGCTTCCGCCCGCGAAGTCGTCGCACTGGCTGATCCGCTCGACGGTGTGACCGGCGCCCAGTGCGCCGGAGGCCCGGAACGCCTGGGTGAGAAATGTTGTGCCGGAGCTACGCAACGTCGCGGGGTCAGCCGGTATTGACAGGCCGAAGTGATCGCCGGTGGCCCATTGCTGGGTCATTACCAGGTCTGCTCGGCGGCCCGGACCAGCATGTGATTGACGGCGACTCTGCGGTTTCGGGTGACGACGTACAGTACGGCGTCGGCGATGTCCTCGGGCGCCAACTTGACCATGCCGGCGGTCTGGCGGTCGAACGCCTCACGCCGGTCCGGTGGCAGGTGGTCGCTGATCTCTGTGTCGACGGTCCCGGGCCCTACTACTCCGACGCGGACGCGCTTACCGATCAGTTCCTGTCGGATGCCCTCGCTGAACGCGTTCACCCCGAATTTGGTCAGCGAATAGACCGCGGTGCCTGGCCGGGCGACCCAGCCGGCGGTTGAGCTGATGGTGACCAGATCGGCGACGCCGCGCGGCGAGTCCGCGGCTGCGTCGATCAAGTGGGGGATGGCGGCCCGCGTCACGTAGAGCACCCCTTGCACGTTGACGCGCACCAGGTCGTCCCAATCCTGAAGTGGCGCTTCGACGGCCGGTGCCATCCGCATCAGCCCGGCGTTGTTGACCACGGTGTCCAGGCGTCCCAGCTCGTGAACGATGCGTTGCACCGCCGCACCGACCTGGTCGGCGTCGGTCACGTCGGCCGGCACCGCCAGCGCGGTGCCGCCGGCCGATTCGATGTCGGCTTTGACCTCGTCCAGCCGATCGGCGCGGCGGGCCATCAGCGCGACGGCGGCGCCCTGAGCGGCCAGTGCCGCTGCCGTCGCGGCGCCGATACCGCTGCTGGCGCCGGTCACCAGCGCCACCGTGCCGGCCAGCTCAGTCATCTGCGCCGCTCCTCCTCATCGCTGCGCTCTGAATCGTCGCCGCCGCCGTCATGTCCCCTCCATCGCGTGCGAACCGAGGATCTCGTCACGAACATAGTCGTCGTGCTCACCGAGGTCGGGCGCACCGCGGGCGATTTCGGCCTCGACGGCCGACATCCGCCACGGCGCGGCGAGCACCGGGCGTTGGCCCTCGCGGTGATCGCTGACGAAGCGGAAGAGCTCGCGATCCCACAGCAGCGGATCGCTGATGATGTCGGTGGCCGTCGCACTCTTGCCCGCCGGCACACCTGCGGCCCGAAGTTGTTGCGCCAGTTGACTCGCATCGCGGTGCCGGATGAAGTTGGCGATGTCGTGGTCGAGCGCATCAGTGTGCTGGAGCCGATCCGGCATCCTCTGGTATCGCTCGTCATCGAGCAGCGCGGCGGCGCCAAGCACGTCACACAGCGAGCGCCACTGCATGTCGTCGGCGACCGCAATGCTGATCCAGTCCCCGCCGGAGCACGAATAGCAGCCGTGCGGCGCCATGTCGGCATGCCGGTTGCCATCCGGCAGCAGCTGCGTGCCGGTCAATTCTTGTTCGAGCAGGCAGTCGCCGATCATCGTCGACAGCGTCTCGACCGCTGACACGTCGACGAATTGGCCCTCGCCGGTCAGGTCGCGGTGCAGCAGCGCCACGATGGCCGCGAACGCGGCGGCGGCGCCGACGGTCGAGTCGCCGTAGCGCATGCTGGTGCCCAGCGGGGGCCCACCCGGATAGCCCACCAGCGACGCCATGCCGGCCAGAGCGGCGAAGCACGGCGCGTAGCCGGTCTGGTAACCGAGCGGCCCGTCGTTACCCCACATCTTGATCGACACCGAGATGATGTCCTGCTTAGCGGTTTTCAGCTGGTCGTAGCCGAGCCCCATCCGCTCCATCGCGCCGGGTCGCAGGTTGTTGATGACAATGTCGCTCTGCGCGATCAGCTCGGTGAGCCGGTCCAGATCCACCGTCGACTTGAGGTCGAGTTCGACGCTGAGCACTTCGGGATTGATGGATAGGAAGTACGGGGCGTGGTTGATATCGGTGCCGCCGTAGGCGCGCATCTCGTCGGGGTGGGTCGAGCTTTCCACTTTGATCACCTCGGCACCGAGAAACGCCAGTAATTTACCGGCGTAGGGGCCGGCCCACACTTTGGTGAGCTCCACGACGCGAACGCCTTCCAGCGGACCGCCGCGTGAAAACTTGGGCAATTTGAGTTGTCCCACTGACAGTTTCGCTACCGGACGCGGTGCGTCGAGGCCGCCCAGGATCTCAGCGGTGTGTTGCCCCAATCCGGGCGCGGGGCTGCTGATGCGCGCCGGCGATGCGGTGAGCAGATACGGCACGCCGGGGTAGGACGCGTGCCCCAGCACCGGGTGGGTGACCTCGTGGAAGAAGCCGCGATGCCGGTACTGCGTCGAATTCTTCAGATCGGCGGCACTTCTCACCGGAACCAAGGGGACACCCAGTCGCTGGGCCTCCTCGGATGCGGAATCTTTGGTCAGGCCGCGGACCCACTCGGCGAAGCCGTTCCGGAATGTCGCAACCTTCTCCGGGGTGACCGAGAACTCCAGCCAATCATCGTCGAATGCGTCGAGCCAGTCTGGTTGGCCCATCAGCCGTTTCAGGGCCGACCAGTGGTTACCGCTGGTCATGTACAGGTAGACGAACCCGTCGGCGCAGGCGAAGAAGGAGGCCGGGCCCTGCTGGTCGTAGTCGTCGCGGGTGTTCTCCGGGGAGACCTCACCGGTGATGAACCTGCCCAGCACGCAGTCGGCACGCGACGCCAGCACCGCGTGTGCCGACACGTCGATGGACTGGCCGCCGCCGGTGTGCAGATGCCAGAACAGCGACGACGCGACACAGAGTGCCGCGTCGAGCCCGGCCTCGTAGTCGGCGAGGAAACGACCCGGTCCCTTCAGCGGCGGCTTGGCCGCATCGGCGTGGCTGGGTGTGTGGTATCCCCACCCGCTGCTGTGAAAGACATTGAGGCTCTTCGCGTTGTGCAGTTCCGGTGGTGCCTGTGCGCCGAAGGGCGTGACCGAGCAGAACACCACACCCGGGTGACGAGTAGCGAGTTGGCGCACCGGTAGCTCGCCGACGACGGCGTCGGCGGTCGCGATGATCTGATGCAAGAGCTCAGTCTCGTCGACGTCGAGTTCGACCGAACGCTTGTTGGTGTTCAGGTAGGCGAACAGCGCACTTCGCTCCGGGCCGCCGCCGGCACCGACGATCGGGGCCATCGCCCGGGTCGGGCTACCTCGACCCGGACGTTCGACCTTGATCACCTCGGCGCCGAAGTCCGCGAGAAGCTTGCCGCAGTATTCTCCGGCAACCGATTCGGCAAGCTCGACGATCCTGAAACCCGTCAACGCCGACATGTGCGACCCCGAGACGTCAGGGCTTGGCACGCCCCGAGCGGCTCAGCCGCCACTCGGGCGGGAAGTTCAAGTCGTTGTCCTTCACGACGTTGTTGAGACCCTTCTCGAAAGTGCCGCCGGTGAGGTCGACTTCTTCCGCGTCGTTCTTGATCAACGGCAGCATGCCTTCGACCATGCCGGTCAGCAGGCTGCCGAAGTACTCACCCTTGTGCTGCTTGTACAACTCGAGGAACGTCTTCTGCACCGCGACGGTGTCGGTCGGGCGGGACCGCGAGCACGCCAGCGCGTACTTCTCGGTCTCGGCCTCCAGCTTGTCGCGGGGCACCACGCTGTTGATGAAGCCGCACTCGTACATTTCCTTGGCGGTGAAAGGCCGCCCGGTGAACAGCATTTCGGAGAACTTACGCAGGCCCATCGTCTCGGCCCACCACCACAGCCGCGGGCCCCACCCAACGTAGCGGAATGCCGGATGGCCGAACAACGCGTCGTCGGAGGAGATCACCAGGTCGGCGTCACCGGCCTGGTAGAAGTGCCAGCCGTAGCAGTACCCCTTGGCCTCGATGATGCTGATCTTCCTAAGCTCCTGCAGCGGGCGGTTTCCGGCGCGGGCCTTGGCGTAGAAGTCGGTGACGGTCGACAGGTAGCGGTAGGAGCCGCCGGGCGGGTATTTGACGTCGTCGTCGTTGATCGCCAGCTCGTGATGCAGCGGCAGGCCGGGATTCTCGAGCATGGGACGCTGTTCGGGCAGATCGCCGCCGCTGCCGAAATCGTCACCCTCGCCACGGATCACGACGACCTTCACGTCGTCGTCGACATTGCACTTGTGGATCAGGTCGGCGTAGTTCTGCCGCATGCCCAGGCTGGTGGCATTCTGGGCCTCGGGACGGTCGAAGGTGATGTAGGCGATCCGGTTCTTCTTGTCCTTCTCGAACCTGATGTACTGCTCGGCTTCCTTCTTCAGCTTTTCGTAGTCGAACTCAACCATTAGTCATCTCCAGTCTTGATTGTTGATTATTTGAGCAAGCTGCCCGCGTCGACGGGAAGCGAAACGCCTGTGATGTAACGGGATTCATCAGAGGCAAGAAACAGCACGGCATTACTGATGTCTACCGGTTCCACCCAGGGCACCGGCAACGTGTGCATCATCTGCGAGATCGGCGCGAAGTCCTCCGGCCCCGGGTTCTCTTTGTGTGGCGCGAACAGCCGAAAGGTGTTTTCGTTCATCACCATTGTGGTGGCGACCTGGGTGGGTAGCACCGAGTTGACCCGGATCATGTGCTGGCCGAGTTCGACGGCGAAGGTGCGCATCAGGCCGATGACACCGTGCTTGGCGGCGATGTAGTGGCCGGTGTTCGGGTAGGCCTTGCGCCCGCCGACCGAGCTGGTGAGCACGATCGACCCGCCGCTGCCGCCCGAAAGGATATGCGGCACGCCCGCTTTCACCGTGTGCCACACGCCGCTGAGGTTGATGTCGATCATGTCTTGCCAGACGTTCTCACGAATCTTGTGCAGCGGCCTGCCGTCGGTACCCACGCCGGCATTGGCGACGATGATGTCGAGGCGGCCGAGTTGTTCGACACCGCTGTCGACCGCGGCCTTGAGCCCGTCGTAATCGCGGACCTCGACCTGAGCGGTGACGATGCGCCGGTCCAGATTCTTGACCAGGTCGGTGGTCTCGGCCAGATCCTCGGGCGTCGAATGGGGGTAGGCCAGATTGTCGATCGGCCCGCAGACATCGACGGCGATGATGTCGGCACCTTCCTGGGCCAGTCGCACGGCGTGGCTGCGGCCCTGCCCGCGGGCCGCGCCGGTGATGAACGCGACCTTGCCCTCGACGCGGCCGGTCATGGCGTGGAAGCCGGCATCGACTCCCACCCCCGCACCGTCGACGTCGGGCTGAGCCGGGCGTTCGCCAAGTCGACGTCCCACTCAGGGAAGCGCTTGAGCAGCTCCTCGAGGGCGACGCGCCCTTCCAGTCGGGCCAGCGCCGACCCGAGGCAGAAGTGCGTGCCGACGCTGAACGCGAGGTGCTGACGGAGTGGACGGTGGATGTTGAACTCTTCACTGTCCGAGCCGAATTGGCGTGGGTCGTGGCAGGCGGCGCCGATCAGCATCATCATCACGCTGCCTTCGGGCACCGTCTGGCCGTGGAAACTGACGTCGCGCGCGACGTACCGTGCTGCGTGCGGAGCGGGCGGTTCGAACCGCAGCAGTTCCTCGATGGCTTGCGGTATCAGCGCCGGGTCATCGACCAGTTCGCGGCGCTGGTCTGGGTGTTCGGCGAGAACCTTTCCGGCCCAACCGATCAGGCGGGTCGTGGTCTCGTTGCCCGCGCCCGCGACGACGTTGAGGTAGATCAGCAGTTCGTCGCGGGTCAGGCGGCGGGTGGCACCGGTCTCGTCGACGAACTCGACATTGAGCAGTTCGGTCATGATGTCGTCGGATGGGTGCTCGGCGCGCCAATCGATGTAGGCGGCGAAGATCTCACCGGTGGCCAGGCCATGTTCATGGTCCATGGGTTTGCCGGCTTCGGTGCGCATCTGCCGGTTGGTGTGGTCGCGGATGAATTCCTGGTCGTCCTCCGGGATGCCGAGCAGCATGCTGATGACTTTCATCGGCATCTGGGCGCCGAGGTCGGCGACGAAGTCGATGTGCCCGGTGCCGATCAGCGGATCCAGCGACTCCGCGCAGAAGTCGCGGATCTGCGTCTCCAGCGCAGCGATCTTGCGCGGGGTGAACATGCGCGCCAGCAATTTTCGGTGGATGTCGTGGATCGGCGGATCTTCCATGATCAGCAGGCCCGGGGGAATGTCAAGGTTGGCCTTGATCAACTCCAGAATGATGCCGCGCGCTGAACTGAATGTCGCGTGATCGACCAGACCCTTGTCGACGTCGTCGAATCGGCTCAGCGCATAGAAGTCGTGCTGGGCGTTGTAGTACAGCGGCGCCTCTTCGCGCAGGCGGCCGAACATCGGATAGGGGTTGGCGTTGAGGACGACGTCATAGGGGTCGTAGTAGACATCCTCGACGTCGTGAGCCTCTGTGTCGGTGCTCATCGCCACGAAACTTGCCTTTCGCCACAACTTTCCGAGATTCGGATGTGCCGGATACCGGCGTGGGTGTCGTCAGTCTGTCAGCGTGTGCGACGGTTCGGGCGATTTGTACCTTCTGCTTAATAGAACCGCGCTCGTCGGCTTACCGGCGACCGATTAACTCTATTGCCGTAGAGAACCACACGGGCCGGTATTGAGCAAGAACTCCGCTCTTATCGCCGCGGCAGCGATCGCGTCAAGGGCGGCTGCAGCACGGCGCCGTCGTGGGTGAGCCGGCCCCGCTGGTCGCTGCGCAGGATGCCGGTGACGATCGCCGCCAGGACGGCGTCGAGTTGTTCGGGGCTGTCGATGATCCGATCGCCGTGCACGAACCGGAGCATGAGCCCGTTGATGAAGGTCAGTGTCACGTTGCTGAGATCGTCCACGACATCGGGATCCAGATCCGCGCCGTGCGGCAGCAGCTGCACCAGGATGTCGTGGTGCATTTTGGTGAAAGCGTCGGTGGCGCGTTGCAGGGTCGCGGCGATGACCGGATCCCGGGTGGCCTGAATGGTCAACTCATAGCGCGCTTTGGTGAGCTTCAGCTGCGGGTCGACGCCGGACTGGATGACGACTTTGGCCAGCGTCGAGGCCGACGCCCCGTCGTCGAGGCCCGGGCTGTCGGCGACGGCCTGCAGCGCCGCCAAGTCGAGTTCGACCATCCGCTCGGCGATCGCGTGCAGCAACGCCGAGCGGGTGCGGAAGTAGAACGAGGTCGTGCCGTCGGGCACGCCGGCGCGGCCGTCGACTTTCAGGTGGCTCAGGCCCTTGGCGCCGTCATCGGCAAGCAGCTGGATCGCCGCGTCGCAGAGCTCGCGGCGACGTTGGTCCGGATTGGGTTTGCGTCGTTTTTGTATGCGGGCAGTGTAGCGGCCACCCACCCGCGGTTTAGATGTCAAAGCTGATCCCAGGGTGAGTTAGGTTGTCGTCCGAGATCAGGCTACTCTATATTCGTAGTGTAAGCCCGAGAATTGCGTAACCCGTCGAACGGACTTCATGTGGCCGCTCCCGCCAGCCCGCTCCCTCAACTGCACCGCCCCGCTCGTCTGCCCCGCGCAGCGTCGGCGCGAACGCCCGCCGCGGACTTCGGCCGGTACCAGTTTCAGGTGGTGGCCGCCGACATCGCCGACGCGGTGACGTCGATCGGCGGCCTGATCTTCGATCGGGCGATGGCGGGGTGGGACGTGTCCGTCGTCGTCGACGGTGATCACGTCATCGACGACCGGCCCGTCAGGATTCTGGGCGCCCGGGTGACGCTCGTGCCGGACCGACTGGCGGTGCTGCCCGCGCCGCAGATGCTCGCGGTCGCCGGTGACGTGATCGTGAAGAGCGAAGCCGTCCGCCGGCAGGTTCTCGCCGCGGGCGAGGACGCCGTGACCGAGGTGCTGCTCTGGGGCCGAGCCCACCCGCCGAGCCTGAACTGCAAATACATTCCGGTCCGGCACCGGCCGAGCGCGGCCGCCCAGGTGTTCAAATCACACGCCATGGCCGCCGGGGGAGCGACCGTCGCCGAAGCCGCCGATGAGGGTTTCTACTCCATGGTCTGACCGTCAACCGGGCTTGGCGGCGGTGACGAACTGCAGTGAGCGCTGGGTCTGCTGCTGCACGTCGACCAGACCCGACGACGTGAACAGTTCGGTGAACGCGTGTCGCTCGAACATCTGCAACCCGATCACGCGGGCGCCCGCATTCATCGCCTTACGCACCGGCGCTGGCTGCCCGGCGTAGCTGGTCAGTATCGCCACCCGACCGCCCGGCCGCAGCACCCGGACCATCTCGTGAGCCACCAGGAACGGCTCGGGCATCAGATACAGCGCGCCGAAACAGCAGACGGCGTCGAAGGTTTCGTCGCCGAACGGCAGCGTCCCCGCATCGCCGCGGACGTAGCAGGTACGTGACCCGCTGTTGTCCAGCACGGCGCGGGTCAGCATCGGCACCGAGATGTCCAACCCGACGGCCAGGCCGTCGTCGGGCAGTCGTCTGGCCAGCTGACCGGTGAAATTGCCTGGTCCACAGGCGATGTCGAGCAGCCGGTGCGCGCCGGAGAGTGCCAGCGCCTCGGCCGCGCGGCTTTGCTCAGCGCCGGTGGTGACACCGCTGGCGACGTAGAACGCCACCGGGCGCCACACGCGCTCGTACACGGTGGCGACCAGCGGACTGTTCATCGCCCGCTGCGCCAGCGTCGGTGTCTCGCTGACGACCGACTTGCCTAGCACGTCGAGAAAGCCGTGCCGCAGGGTGGCCGGGCGGTCGAGCAAATCGCGGGTTGTCTGGAGCGGATCTGCGGTGCTAGCCATGCCGTGAGTCTGACGCGCGGCCCGTCGTGATGCGCATTCGGGGCGCGTCCTTGCAGCGCTACGATCGCAACCCATAACCTGGGCAGCATCGAACCGCGACCGGACAGGGGCGGCATTGTGACCGAACTGACCGCGCTACGCGCCGTCGAACTCGCCGCACTGGACATCTTCAAGGGATGTCCTGCCGAGGACTTGATGCCGCTGGCGGCCAGCCTGCAGCCGTTGGAAGCCGTTGCCGGTCAGACCCTGATGCAGCAGGGCGAGCAGGCGGTGTCCTTTCTATTGATCTCGTCGGGAACGGCCGAGATCAGGCATGTCGCCGACGACGACACGGTGACCGTCGAGGAGGTGTCGGACGGAATGATCGTCGGTGAGATCGCACTGCTGCGCCACATTCCGCGGACCGCGACGGTCACCACCACCGAACCGCTGATCGGGTGGATCGGCGACAGCGACGCGTTCGCGCGATTGGTGCACATCCCCGGGATCATGAGCCGGTTGGTACGCACGGTCCGTCAGCGACTCGCAGCGTTCGTCACGCCGATCCCGGTACGGGTTCGCGACGGGACGGAGTTGCTGCTTCGGCCGGTGCTGCCCGGCGACAGCGCGCGAACCCTGCAGGGGCACGTCCGATTTTCCAGCGACACCCTCTATCGGCGATTCATGTCGGCGCGCGTGCCGAGCACGGCGCTGATGGACTACCTGGCCGAGGTCGACTACGTCGACCACTTCGTCTGGGTGATGACCGACCTCGACGGCAACCCGATGGCGGATGCCCGTTTCGTGCGAGAGGATCACGATCCCACCGTCGCCGAGATCGCGTTCACCGTCGCCGACGAGTATCAGGGGCGCGGAATCGGCTCGTTTCTGATTGACGCGCTGTCCATCGCGGCCCGGGTCGCCGGAGTCGAAAAGTTCACCGGCCGCATGCTTGCCGACAACGTCGCGATGCGCACGATCATCGATCACTACGGCGCGGTCTGGCACCGCGACGACGTCGGGGTTGTCACCTTCATCGCCGACGTTCCCGATCCGCATCGTTCGCCGTTGGGCAGAGACATGGCCGCCGAGATCAACCACTCTGCACGCCAAGTCATTCGGGCCGTCAACTAGCATGCGACGATCGGTCGTGGCGGCAGCGGTCCTGCTGCTCACTGGGTGTACTCACCCCGCTGAACGTGCGCCCGCGCCGTCGGCCAAACCGGCGACTCGTCACATCGACCCCGGCAACATCAGGCGGGTGCGACGCGACCTACCGTCCGGTTACGAAGTGCACGCTGCGTCCGGAATTACTGCACCGCAGTCGATTTGGGGCATCGGTGCGGGTGGTTCGGCCAGTCCCAGGCGCTGCGGTGCACTGGCGGATCCGGCAGCCGGTCGCGGTCAAACCGCTCAGGGCATTTCGGGATCGGGTGCCGGTGGCACGATCTACGCGATGGTGGTGGCCGCGCCGACGGGCCCGGTGGGGCTGGACCAGTCGCTGACCGGCCAATGCCGGCAGTGGAGCATGACCGGCAAGCGTGCCGTCGCACGCGTTCACCTTGTCGACGCGCCGCACATCGACGGAGCCGAAACCCTCGGCATGGCAGCCGAAATCACCACTTCGGTGGAGGGCGGCAATCAAATCGTCTCCCGGGCAGACACTTTCACCGCATACTTGGGCGACTACTACGCGTTCACCACGTTGATCAGTGACCCGGGGTCGCCGAATCCGGCACTGACTCCGCAGTTCACCGCCGACCTGTTGGCGAAAACCGTGTCGGCCTTACGCGGCTGATAGGCGTGCGTTAGATTGAGGCCAATGATGCGGACGGCTGCAGCTATCGGATGTGTCTGCCTGATGGCGGCGTGTTCATCGCACGGATCATCGGAGACCGTGACTGCCGATATCACCAAGATTTCGCAGGTGAAGTCGTTGTTCGGCCCGGAATACAAGATCAAGGACGTCCCGAAGACTGCCATCGATCCCAAGGTGCTGTCCACGCATAAACTTCCGCCGGGCCTGACGTTCCACCCACCCGACTGCTCGTCGTTCGTGGTCGGTGAGGACATGCCCGCGGGCCTGCAGGGCAACATGGCCGCGGTGGAGGCCGAAGGACACGGCAACCGCTACATCGCGATGGCGGTGCAGACCTCAGCCCCGATTCCGTTCAGCGACCCGGGCCGCAACTGCCAGAAGGTGGCGTTCGAAGGGGGCCGCGTCCGTGGACTCATCGAAGTCGTCGACACCCCGCAGATCGATGGGACGCGCACCCTTGGAGTGCACCGGGTCATCCAGACTGTCGTGCAGGGAAAGCCGCGCAGCGGCGAACTGTACAACTACACCGCGCATTTCGGCGACTATCAGGTGATCGTCACCGCCAATGCGGTGACGGTCCCCGGCCAACCCGCCTCGCCCGTAGACACCAAGCGAGCGTGCGACCTGCTCGTCAAGTCGGTCGCCTTGACCAAGGGCTGACGACTAGCGAACGTCTCTGGGCCGGAACTGGATACTGACCCGCGGCCCGATGCACGCCGACGTTTTCGGCACCGAGTGCTCCCAGGTCCGCTGACACGAGCCGCCCATCACCAACAGGTCACCGTGCGCCTGCGGCAGCCGCAACGACGGGCCACCACCGCGGGGCCGCATTGCGAAAGTGCGCGTAGCGCCGAGGCTGACGATCGCCACCATGGTGTCCTGCGTGCTGGCTCGGCCGATGGTGTCGCCGTGCCAGGCCACGCTGTCGGAGCCGTCGCGATACCAGCACAGGCCCACGGTGGTGAACGGCTCGCCGAGTTCGCCGGCGTAGATGTCGTTGAGCCGGCGGCGAAGCCGGGCCAATCCGGGATGTGGCGGGTCGGTGACGGTGAAATCGTGGAAACTCACCAGACGGGGAACATCGAGGACGCGGTCATACATCTGGCGCCGTTCGGCGCGCCACGGAACCGCTTCCAGCAACTCGCCCAACAGCTCGTCGACGCCGGTCAACCATCCGGCGCGGATGTCGATCCACGCCCCGTCGCCCAGTGATCTGCGGTCGTTCGCTTCGAACAACGACTCCTGTACCGCGATCGTCACGGCGCCGAGTCTATCGCACAATTGTTCGATTTTCGCGTGGCGGTACGACCGTGTCAGAGCCGGGCTGCACCGGGTCCCTGCGCGCCGAGGACGTCGTCGGGGTTGAACAGCGCGCAGCTGCGCAGGCTCAGGCAGCCGCAACCGATGCAGTCGGCGAGGTTGTCCCGCAGCCGTTCTAGATGAAGGATCCGGTCGTCGAGATCGGAGCGCCAACCGGCCGACAACCGCGCCCAGTCCCTGCTGGTCGGAACCCGATCGGCGGGCAGCGTCGCCAGCGCCGTGCGGACGCGGGCCAGCGGAATGCCCAGCCGGTGCGACATCTTGATGAACGCGACCCGGCGCAGAGTGTCCCGGCTGTAGCGGCGCTGATTGCCCGATGTGCGCCTGCTGGTGATCAGCCCTTGGCGTTCGTAGAAGTGCAGCGCCGAGATCGCGACGCCGGCCCGACGGGCGAGTTCGCCGGGAAGCAGCTCTTGGCCGTCCACAACCTGAACGATACTTGAGGTCGCTTTCCGCGTTACCGTGCTAGATGTGAGCTTGGGTGTGGATTCCGAGGTGGGCGCACTGCGGGTGGTGATCGTGCACCGGCCCGGTGCCGAGTTGCGCCGACTCACACCGCGCAACAATGACGATCTGCTGTTCGACGGGCTGCCGTGGGTCGCACGGGCCCAGGAGGAGCACGACGAGTTCGCCGGGCTGCTGCGCTCTCGCGGTGTCGAGGTGCTCTTGCTGTCGGATTTGCTGAACGAGGCGCTGGCCAGCGGCGCGGCCAGGATGCAGGGCATCGCGGCGGCGGTCAATGCCCAACGCCTCGGATCTCCTCTGGCGCAGGAGCTTTCGGCTTACCTGCGCGGCCTCGAACCGGCGAGGTTGGCCGATGTGTTAACCGCAGGTATGACGTTCGACGAACTGCCGTCGAACGCGCGCCCGGATGACTCGCTGGTCCGCCGCATGCATCGCAACACCGACTTCGTCATCGAGCCGTTGCCGAACCTGGTGTTCACCCGCGACTCGTCGATCTGGGTCGGACCCCGGGTGGTGATCCCGTCGCTGGCGCTGCGGGCACGAGCCCGCGAGTCGTCGCTGACCGACCTGATCTACGCACACCATCCGCGATTCACCGGCGTTCGGCGCGCCTACGAATCGCGTACCGCGCCGGTAGAAGGTGGCGACGTGTTGCTGCTGGCTCCGGGGGTGCTCGCGGTCGGAGTGGGCGAACGTACCACACCGGCAGGCGCAGAAGCTTTGGCGCGCAGCCTGTTCGACGACGGTCTGGCCGAAACGGTGCTGGCGGTGCCGTTGGCTCAGCGACGCGCGCAGATGCACCTGGACACCGTGTGCACGATGGTCGACACCGATGCGGTGGTGATGTACGCCAACGTCGTGGACACGTTGTCCGCGTTCACCATCGCGCGCACGCCGGACGGGGTTCGGATTTCCGATGAAGCGCCGTTCGTCGACGCCGCGGCCGACGCGCTGGGCATCGCGAAGTTGCGCGTCATCGACACCGGACGCGATCCCGTTGTGGCCGAACGAGAACAGTGGGACGACGGCAACAATACGTTGGCGCTGGCGCCGGGTGTGGTCGTTGCCTATGAGCGCAACTCGCGAACCAACGCCCGCCTGGAAGACGCCGGCATCGAGGTGCTGACGATCGCCGCGTCCGAACTGGGTACCGGGCGTGGCGGCCCGCGGTGCATGGCATGCCCTGCCGCCCGCGATCCGCTGTAATGTTCTGCGTTTCAGCGTTTCCGGTTTCGATTCGATAACCGACACGCGCGCTGCCGGACACCGGGTGGTAACGATCCGGCATCCGGGTTGCCGTTGTCCCATGCAACCTGTCAGCGTGGTGGTCGTGACGATCGATACTGACCGCGTGCCCTACACCGAGTCGCAGCCTTATCGCTGCGGGCGCGGCCACTGGTTGCTGCCGGACCGCATGGTGGCCGGAAGCATGTCGTGCTCCTGCCGTCGGGGACGACACACGACGTGGGAATGCGAATGCGGCGACGTCACGTACGCGCCGAAGCTCAAAGAGTCGTGCAGCCTGGGCGGCTAGATGATCTCTGCGCGAAACAGAAGCCAAGGCAGTAAATTACGCGGCATCACGACCCTGGCTTCTGTATGGCGGCACCGCGGCGTCGCCGACTAGCCCAAGCGCCCGCGAAACCCGCGCAACGACGTCGCGCGGACGGTCTTCCTTGATCACCTTGATCACGTGCCAACCGAGCCGTTCAAACATTTCTGCTCGTCGAATGTCTTTGACATATTGCCTGCGGTCCGTGCGATGTTGGTCGCCGTCGTACTCGAGAGCGACGAGCTTGTCCCGCCAACCCATATCGAGGTAGGCGACCAGCTGTCCATCGGTCACTCGAATCTGCGTGACGGGCCGGGGAAGCCCAGCGTCGACCACAACAAGTCTCAACCACGATTCCCTCGGTGATTCTGCGCCCGCGTCCATGAGGTCGAGGACCTGTCGTGCTCGCTTATTGCCGCGGGCGCCCGGATACCTGTCGATGAGGTGCATGGCCTCCCGAGCCGTGAGACCCGTCGCGCCGGCAAGTGCATCGAGATGAGCGACAGCCTCGGTCCGGGGCAGGTGGCGGGCAAGGTCATAAGCCACTCGAGCTGGCGTGGCAACCGAGATTCCGGCGATCGATGCGACCTCGTCCGCCTGAAATCGCTCGCTGCGAACGATGATGCCCGGAGGGCAGTGGTTGTTGCGCCAGAGCAGCTCGACTGGCGCGTGTTCCCCGACCCATCGTGCGCCGTACAGCGCCGAAGCCGCTCGACCGGTAACGAGCGCCCTCCGGCCGGACCACAGCCAGGCGCCGATCGTCATAACCTCCAACGATCGGGGCATCGACTTCGGAATGTAGACGTCGCGAAAGATCGGCCGATAATTCCAGCGCAGCTGTCCGCGAGTCAGCGAGCCTGAGGCTAGCGACGCGCTTCCGATGATGACTTCGTCCATGCATCTGATCGTGATCGGTGGCACCGACATATCGCCAGTCAGAAGCCAGGGCTGTGGATAGGCGCGAAACCACAGCCTTCGCTGCTGTTTCGCGGTCAACCACTAACGCCAGCTGGGTAGCCAGATCTCCATATTCCAGGTGTTCTGCGAGATGGGCTGGCCGGTCAGCACCGGGAAGAGCCAGGCGAAATTCGTCAAAACCAATGCGACGTAACAGGACACCGCGATGAGCCCGAGGGTGCGGCGTTCGCTGTTCTTGTTGGGTTTGTACAAGATGTCGCCGAGAATCAGCGCGATCGCCATCGCCAAGAACGGTCCCATGGTGGCCGCGTAGAAGAAGTACATCTGCCGGTCGATGTCGGCGAACCACGGCAGCCAACCGGCGCAGTAGCCAACCAGCACCGCGGCGTAACGCCAGTCGCGGCGCACGAACGTCCGCCAGCACGCATAGCCGAGCACCGGGACCGCCAGCCACCACATCGCCGGCGTCCCAACCAACATCACGGCCTTGACGCATGACTGCGCGCCGCAACCCGGAACGTTCTGCTGGTCGATGGCGTAGAGCACCGGCCGCAGCGACATCGGCCACGCCCACGGTTTGGATTCCCACGGATGATGGTTACCCGCGGCATTCGTCAGGCCGGCGTGAAACTCGTAGGCCTTCGCGGTGTAATGCCACAGCGAGCGGATCGCATCGGGCAGTGGGAATTTCGTGTGTGATCCGATCGACTGGCCGACCTCGTGGCGGTCGATGGCGGTCTCGGAGGCGAACCACGGCGCGTAGCTGGCCAGGTAGACACCGAACGGGACGAGCACCAACGCGTACACGGTGGGGATCAGATCCCGGCGAATCGTCCCCAGCCACGGCCGCAGCACCCGGCATTGCCTGCGCGCCGCGACATCGAACCCCAGTGACATCAAGCCGAAGAACACCACAAAATACAGCCCGGACCACTTTGTCCCGCAAGCCAATCCGAGCAGCACGCCAGCACCGAACCGCCACCACCGCACACCGAGCCGCGGACCCCAGATCGTCTCGTCGATGCGGCCTTCGGTCAGCGCGACGTAAATGCGCTCGCGGACCTGATCCCGGTCGACGATCAGCGCGCCGAACGCGGCGACCACCAGGAACGCCAGGAACCCGTCGAGCAGCGCCGTGCGTGCCACCACGAAGCTGACCCCGTCGGCGATCAATAGCATCCCGGCGATCCCGCCGACCAGCGTCGACCGACTGATACGCCGCACGATCCGGACGACCAGTGCCACCATGACGATGCCGAGGACCGCGCCGGTGAAGCGCCAGCCCAGCCCGTTGTAGCCGAAGAGTGCCTCGCCGATCGCGATCAACTGCTTGCCCACCGGCGGATGGACGACGAGGCCATAGCCGGGGTTGTCCTCGACACCGTGGTTGTGCAGCATCTGCCAGGCCTGCGGCGCGTAGTGCTTCTCATCGAAGATCGGCGTGCCGGCATCGGTGGGCGACCCCAGGTTCACTGTTCTCGTCACCGCGGCCAGCGCCGTGACGACGCCGGTCACCACCCAGCCCTGCAACCGGTCGACCGGTCCGAAGTCAGGCGCCTGTTCGGTTGGCCCCGGGCTGATCACCGGTACCGCAGCCTCGTCAGCGACGAGTTCATCGGGCGGAGCGGTCACGCGACCGATCGTAAGCTGTGGGCCGTCACGTCCAGGCAAACAGCCTCCCATCAGGATTTTTGCCAGGGGCGACGCTGCCAACAACACAGGCAAGCCAGTTTTACTCGATCTTGACCGCATTGTGAATCGTCTCACCGACGATCGTTAACGTGAGTACGCTTCAAGCCGTGGAGCTGGGGGTTTTGGGACCTCTCCAGGTCCGGCAGAACGGCACACCGTTCACGATTCCGGGCGGGAAACCGCGCGCCATCCTGACGATGCTCGGCCTGCACAGCGGTTCGGTGGTGTCGGCCGAAACGCTCATCGAGTTGCTCTGGGGCGACGATCCACCCCGCACCGCCGCGAAGGCCCTGCAGACCCACATCTCCGCGGTGCGCCGCACCCTGGGAGACGGCTTCGTGTTGACCGAGGGAGTGGGGTGGACCCTCGCCGAGAGCGAGGTTGATGCCTCGCGTTACAAGACGGCCGCTCGATTGGGACGCGATGCCGCCGCGACTCACGACATGAGCCAAGCGGTGACCCGCTTCGAGCAGGCGCTGACTCTTTGGCGCGGCACTCCCGAATTACCCGATACCCGCCGGGGAATATCTGAGAAGACGCGGTGGATCGAAGGACATGCCGCGCTCGTGGAGGATCGGGCCGACGTGCTGCTCACGACGGGCCGGGCCGCGGAGATCATCGGCGATCTCGAGGCGGCGGTGGCCGATGCGCCGTTGCGCGAAAGGCGTTGGGGACAGCTGATGCTCGCCCTCTATCGGGCCGGCAGGCAGGGTGAAGCCCTTGGCGCTTACCAACGGGCACGGACGCTGCTGGCCGACGAGTTGGGAATCGATCCCGGGCCGGAGCTTCGCCGGCTCGAGACCTTAATCGTCGGACAGGACGCTGCGCTGGAAATCCCTGCTGCACAAGATCTTCCGTCGGTCACGCGCACCGTCACCTTCCTGCTGACCGACATCGAGGGATCCACGGCTGCCTGGGAGGCCGACGCCGGCGCCATGGCGGCGGCGCTCGCGCGCCACGACGATCTCGTCCAACAGGTCGTCACGTCCCGCGCCGGCCGGCTGA
Source organism: Mycobacterium cookii (assembly GCF_010727945.1). Classification (NCBI taxonomy): domain Bacteria; kingdom Bacillati; phylum Actinomycetota; class Actinomycetes; order Mycobacteriales; family Mycobacteriaceae; genus Mycobacterium; species Mycobacterium cookii. The sequence goes on along the minus strand of NZ_AP022569.1, from coordinate 2,368,632 downwards.
TCAAGACGCGTGGCGAGGGCGATGCCACCTTCTCGGTCTTCGAACGGGCCTCGGCGGCCGCAGCCGCCGCTATCGAGCTTCAAGAGGCAATCTCCCACGAACCGTGGGGGCTCCAAGAACCAATGCGTATCCGCGTTGCACTGCATACCGGAGAGGTCGAGCTGCGCGACGGCGACTACTTCGGTAGGGCGGTCAATCGGGCTGCCCGCCTGCGGTCGTTGGCGATCGGCGGCCAGATCCTATGCTCTGGTGCGATCGCCGAGCTCGTCGTTGACTCGCTGCCCGACGACGTTGTGCTCGCCGATGTAGGGATGCGTCAGCTCAAGAACCTGGCCCGCCCTGAGCACGTTTTCGAGCTGCGGCTGGAGACCTCCGCACCGCCTCAAGAGGCAAACGACGCACCAATCGAGCGTCCGGACCTCCCCGCTGTCCTGACCGGCCCCGGACCGTTCGTGGGGCGCGGCCGTGAACTCGAAGGGCTGGTGTCCGCCTGGCAGACCGCGCTGGCCGGCGGTACGCATGCGGTGCTGATTGCCGGCGAACCAGGAGTAGGCAAGACACGTTTGGCCGGCGAGTGGTCCCGGCAGGCTTACCAGTTAGACGCGATCGTGCTCTACGGTCGCTGCGATGAAGATCTCGGTGCGCCATATCAACCCTTTGCGGAGGCGCTGCGTTCGCTCGTGCCCTGTCTTGGCGCCAGCCGACTCCGCGGAATGCGGGGCGTTGAAGCATTACTTCCTCTGGTTCCCGGGCTGACCGACCTCCTTCCTGATCTGGCCGCGCCAACCCGCGCCGACCCGGAGACCGAACGCTACGCACTGTTCGACGCCGTCGTCGCACTGTTGGAAGTCGCCTCCGCCGGCGCACCCGTCGTGCTGATCCTCGACGACCTGCACTGGGCGGCCAAGCCCACGCTGCTGTTGCTGCGGCATCTGCTGCGCTTCGGTGATCGCGCGCGCGTGCAGATCGTCGGCACGTACCGCAGCACCGACCTTGACCGTTCCCATCCCCTCGCGGCGATGCTCGCCGACCTGCATCGCGGTGCCGGTTCGGGCACCGCCAACCGCCTTGCGCTCACCGGCCTCGACGAAGATGACGTGACCGCATATGTCACCGAGGCCGGTTACAACGACGAAGAACTCGCCCGGGCGTTGGCCTCGGTAACCGGTGGGAACCCGTTCTTCCTCATCGAGGCGCTGCGGCACGTGGACGAGACCGGCGGCGTATGGGATCCGACCACATTGCCACAAGGTGTCCGAGAAACCGTGAGCCGCCGCCTATCACGTCTTACAGCGGAGACGAACACAGCGCTCGCCGCGGCCGCGGTCGTCGGTAGCCGGTTCGCCCTGGACCTCGTGGAGAAGGTGGTCGAGCAGGACCTGGTTGACGCGTTCGACGAGGCGTGCAAGGCCGGCATCGTCATCGAAGAGCCGGGCGGCCGCTACCGGTTCAACCACGCCATCGTCCGACAGTCGCTGCTCGCCGAGTTGCCGTCGGTGCGGCGCCTGCGGCTGCACCAGCGCATCGCCACGACGCTCGAGAACGAGCCCGGCGCCGACGACGAGCTGCTTGCCGAACTGGCTCACCATTACTTCGAATGTGCTTGGGCGGGAAACGCGGCCAAAGCTGTCGAGTACTGCCGACGCGCCGCGGACCAGGCGGTGGCTCGTCTCGCTTACGAGGGCGCCGCCGACCTTTACGGCCAGGCCTTGCACGCGCTGGAGGAGATCGACGACGAGCTTCCCGACCGCGAGGACCAGGCCGGCGAGCTACTGGTGGCGCGCTGCGAAGCTCTGCTGGCCGCCGGTGACGTGGCATCTGCGGCAGGCGCGGTCGCCCAATTGCAGCACGCGACAGTCAATTCGGCGCGGCTTGCGGCATGGGCGACGTGCTTCGATGGCCAGCTGTCAATGCTCATCCATCCCGAGCGACTGGATGAGGTTGAAACCGCTTTAGGCTTGGCCGCCCAAAAACTGGCCGAATTAGACGATGCGGCAGGCGAAGCCACCGCTCATACTATTCGGGCCGCATGCCTTGCCCGCCTCGGCCGAATTGGTGACTGCGAAATCGCGCTGGACGACGCTCTCACGGCGGCCAGGCGGGCGCGTGATCATCGCCGGGTCAACGCGGTGTTGGCGGGCGCGCCTCTCGCCGCGCTGTGGGGCCCGAACCCGGTCCCGCGTGCGGGCGGACGGTGTCTCGATGTGGTGCGGCTGCTGCGAATCACGACCGATTCTCCTGCGGTTGAGGCGACGTCGACACGGTGCCAGGCCGTGTTGGAGGCCTTCCGCGGACGCGCCGAGGCGGCGCGGCGGATGATCGACTCGGCACGGCGTACTGTCACCGAACTCGGCCTGCGCCATGCCCTTCTGGAAGTTCAGCAGTTTGCCGGCATTGTCGAGTTGGTCGCCGACGATCCGGCCGCAGCCGAGACACATCTGCGCAAGGCGTACAACGGCTTTCGTCGGATGGGCTTGGACGCCGACACCGCCGAAACGGCCGCGTTGCTGGGTCGGACGTGTCTGGCGCTCGATCGAGACGCCGAGGCCGACGAATTGTGCTCGGAGAGCGAGCATCTCGCTGGGCACGCACTGAAGGCCTCAATCGCCTGGCGCACGCTGCGGGCGAAGCTGCTTGCGCGGGGCGGTGATCACGTCGAGGCCCGACGGGTTGCCGAGGCTGCGGTCAGCCTAGCAGCGAGCACCGACGCGCTGGTCGACCATGGCGAAGCATGTCTTTCACTGGCAACGGTTTTGGGCACCGCCGGTGACGCTGCGGGGGCTCGCGCCGCTGCCGAACGGGCGGTGGATCTGTATGAACGGAAAGGTGCTGCGGCACTTGCCGAGAAGGCGCGGCTCATCCTCGGCGATAGCGGCCGACCCTCTGCCCCGGCTCCAGCCGAATTACCGCCGGTTGTCGAACTCGACAATGCATGCATACGGTCCGGCAAACGCGTTGCGGCTGCGATCAATCGCGAAGCCTGGGACGAATTCGAGCGACTCTATGCGCCCGAGGTTTTCAGCGAGAGTCACCGGAAGGTCATTGGCTTTACCCATGCCGCCGGCGCGATTGTCCCACCGGAAGACTGGGCACATGAGGTTGGACGAATTCTAGGGGCGAGCGGCGTGCACGTCACCGCGCACGATATCGCCGTGCGAGGCGAGCGCCTGGCTCTCTGTCGAATGGCGGTGGGCACTGCCGATGCGAGCCCTGGCGCGCCGCGGGACGAATTTCTCCAGATATACGCCATCGACGAAGAGGGTCGAATCTGCCTGCAGATCTTTTTCGACATGGAAGACATGGAAGCCGCGATCGCCGAACTCGACGCCGCGCAGGCACGCTTCGCGGAAGACGCACACCGTCAGGTTCGGCGGCTGGAAAGCACTGCGAGCCAAGCGGTCGAACGCTATTTCGCACACTTCGCAGCCCGGGACTGGGACGCGCTGGCGAAGATATTGGCCGACGACTTTGTGGGCGACGATCGTCGCCGAGTGGTGAACGGCGGCGTCCGCAACGGTCGAGATGCCGAAATTGCAAACATGCGGGCGATCGCCGAGATCGGCTATGTCGACATAACGTCGACCCCCATCGCGACCCGCGGCGAGCGCCTCGTGCTCGCTCGTCACTCGTTCACTAACCGCGACTGGCCCGAGCCGCTCGACGACGAGATGATCGACGTCGTCGAGATCGACTCCCAAGAGCGGATAGTGGCACAAATCGCGTTCGACTCCAACAACATCGACGCAGCACTAGCCGAGCTCGATGCGAGATACCTCGCCGGCGAAGCGGCAGCCTACGCACATGTCCTGCGGCCCGTAATGGACACGGTGGGGGAGCTCAATCGTCACGAGCCGGGGCCAATGCTTGGGCGGCTTGTGTTTGCCGATCATCGACGCGTCCCGTTCGGGTCGGCGGAAAACTATGGGCGAGCGATCGAGGAGCTGTGGACACTGGTGCCCGACGCCCGCTATTGGACGAAGGCCGTACATGCGCTCGACGCCCACGGGCTAGTCTCCACCCTCGTCATCGAAGGGACCGACGCACACGGGAACGAATTGCAGTGGGGCCGCACCTTTTTGTTTCTTTCCGGCGGACCGCTGGTGGAGGTCTACGAAGAGGCAGACCTCGACGCCGCGCTTGCCCGCTTCGGGGAGCTGCGCCCGCAGATGCGGCGGCTGGAGAACGCGGCAAGCCATGCGGCCGAGCGCCACTCGGCGTACTTCGCGGCCCGCGACTGGGATGCGCTCGCGGACGTACTGGCTGACGAGTTTGTCACCGACGATCGCCGTCGTGCCGTAAACGCGGGGATCCGGCACGGGCGAGATGCCGAGATCGCAAACATGCAGGCCGCCGCCGAGGTCGGGATCACCTACACGGCGTTTGTTGTCATCGCAACCCGCGGCGAGCGCCTAATCCTGACGCACGCCTCGGTCGGCGGTGGCGGCGGGTCCGCGGAGTTCAGCACGGATGTCATGAGCGTCGTTGAAATTAACTCGCACAATAAGATCGCGGCGTTTGTCATATTCGAGCTCGACGACTTCGACGCCGCCCTAGCCGAGCTCGACGCCCGATATCTCGCCGGCGAAGCGGCCGCCCACGCGCGCGTATGGTCACGGATCATGGCCGGCCACGCCGCGCTCAACCGGCAGGAGCTGCCGCCGATCACACCGGACTGCGCAACCATCGACCACCGCCTCGGGACGGCGTTCGCGCCCGGCGAGCTGGTCGAATACCTTAGTGCGGGGTGGGATCTCAAGCAAACGACCCGGAATTACGTCGAGGTTGTGCATCGACTGAGCGACCTCGGAGCGGTCTGGACCGATGTGGGGCAAGGAGTCTCGGACGAGGGCTTCGACGCCGAGTGGCAGGTGATCACTGTTGCCACGGTGGAAGATGACATGGTCAACCGCTGCGAGATTTTCGATGAGGGCGATCTCGAAGCAGCACTCGCGAAATTCGACCAGCTCAGCCGGCCGGCACCGCGGCTGGAAAATGGGGCCAGCCAAGCGTCCGAGCGGTATATGGCGCACTTCGCCGCGCGTGATTGGGATGCGCTGGCGAAGGTGTTGGCCGCCGACATCTGTGTGGACGATCGCCGGCGGCTCGTAAACGCAGGGATCAAGCACGGTCGGGATGCCGAGATCGCTAACCTGCAAGCGGCCGCCGAAGTCGGAATCGCCCACTTCGCGTCCGTCGTTATCGCAGCCCGTGGACAACGCCTCATCCTTGCGCACGTCTCGGGCGGCGAAGGCAGCGGGTCCGGGGAATTCCTCAACGAGGTGCTGGGCCTGATCCAAATCAACTCCGACGGTGAGATCTCGGCGATTGCCGTGTTCGACCTCGACGACTTCGACGCCGCCATAACGGAACTCGACGCCCGTTACCTCGCCGGCGAAGCGGCTCCCCACGCGCACACCTGGTCGGTGATCACGGCTGGCTACGCGGCGCTCAATAGACATGAACTGCCTTCGACGACGACAGATTGGGTCAACATTGACCACCGCCGGGGAACATCGTTTGCGTCCGGTGAAATGCCTGCGTTACTTGACGCGGCGTGGAATCTCACGACGGAACTCAGGCATTCCGTCGAGGCTGTGCATCGCCTGAATGATCTCGGAGCGGTCATCACCAACACGTCGCGTGAGACCTCGAAAGACGGCTTCGACGCCGAGTGGCGGGTGATCACCGTTGCATCGGTGGAAGGCGACATGCTCAGTCGCTGCGAGGTTTTCGACGAGGCAGACCTCGACGCCGCGCTCGCGAGGTTCGATCAGCTCAACCCGCCGCCACCGCGGCTGGAAAACGCGGCAGGCCGAGTCGCCGAACGCGCCTCGGGTTACTTCACGACCCGTGACTGGGATGCGCTTGCGGACGTACTGGCTGACAACTTCGTCACCGAAGATCGCCGTCGGGCCGTAAACGCGGGGATCCGGCACGGGCGAGATGCCGAGATCGCAAACTGGCAGGCGGCCGCCGACGTCGGCTTTACGAACTTGACGCTGACAGACGTTGCGACTCGGGGTGGGCACCTCATCCTTATCCATCTTGAAGCCTCGGGCCGCGACCCCGAGGCGATTCGAGGTGAATTCCTGGTCGTCATCGAGATCGACGCCGACGAACGGATCGTGGTATTCGTGGTGTTCGATCTCGACGACCTGGAAGCCGCGATCGCGGAACTCGACGCGCGGTACATCGCCGACGAAGCGGCACCCCACGCGCACACGTGGTCGGTAATCGCGGGTGTTATCGTTGCGCATAATCGGCGGGAAATCGCGCCGGTGACAACGGATATGGTGAGTCTCGACCACCGCCGCGGGGCAGCGTTTGCGCCCGGCGAAGGTCTCGAATACATCCGTATCGGCTGGGACCTCGGCCAAAGCCTCAAGACCTACATCGAGAGAGCACATCGGTTGAACGACCTCGGTGCGGTTTTCACGTGGGCGGGACACGGGACCTCGCGCGAGGGCTTTGACGCCGAGTGGCGGGGGGTCACCTTGATGACCGTCGACGGCGAAATGGTCTCCCGCATGGAGGTATTCGATGAGGGAGACCTAGACGCTGCTCTCGCGAAGTTCGATCAGCTCAGCCGACCGACGCCACGGCTGGAAAACGCGGCAAGTCAGGCGTACGAGCGCTTCCGAAGGTACTTCGCCGACCGCGACTGGGCTGCCATGGGGGAGCTGCTGACCCCCGATACATCTGTCGACGACCAGCGACGAGTCGTGAACGCTGAGATCAGGCGGGGCCGGGATGTCGAAATCGCGAATATGCGGGCCTTCGCGGACATTGGGGCCAAGAAGAGTACGGCGACAGTCATCGCGATTCGAGGCGAACACCTTGTCCTCTGCCGGACCTGTATCGCGGGCGACGACGAGCAACCTGGGGGATTCCGCATCGAGATGCTCAATATCGTCGAGACCACCGCCGAGATGCGGATCCTGGCACGCGTCGCATACGACCCAGACGATATCGACGCAGCCATCGAAGAACTCGACGCCAGGTACATCGCCGGTGAGGCAGCACCATATCGAGACGCGTGGTCCGTCATCGCTGCCGGCTACGCCGCGCTCAACCGGTACGAGGTCCCGCCATCGGCGCCGGACTACGTGAACATCGATCACCGGTTACGGGCGACGTTCGAGGCGGCGGATCTGGGCGAAAACCTCCGCACTGCTTGGGATCTCACTCCGGAGCTTACGGGCTATATCGAGGTTGTGCATCGGCTGAGTGGCCTGGGAGCGCTCGTCACGCACGCCGCGCATGGAACCACGCAAGACGGCTTAGACGCCGAGTGGCGAGGGATCCACTTTTTGACGCTCGACGGTGGCATGGTCAACCGCTGCGAAATGTTCGATGAGGCAGATATGGACACCGCGCTCGCAAAGTTCGACCAACTCGGCATTCCGGCATTGCGGTTAAAAAATGCTGTAGCAGAACGCATTTCGGTGCATATCTCGACCCGCGACTGGGAGGCCCTGGCACAGGATTTCGCCGACGACTACTGCCTCGATGACCGTCGCCGGGTCGTGAATGCCGGAGTGATGCATGGCCGAGACGCCGGCGCCGAGAATACACGGGTGGCCGCCGAAGTCGGCTTGTTGACGAACTTCACGTCGACAATCATTGCGAGCCGGGGCGAACGCCTCACTCTCGAGCGCTTTCACGCTTCCGGCGCCGACCCCGAGTCGATTCAAAATGAGGCCCTCAACATCGTCGAAATCGACGCCGACGAGCGGATCGCAGCGGTCGTCATGTTCGACGTGGATGACATCGACGCGGCCATTGCCGAACTCGACGCCCGCTACCTCGCCGGCGAGGCGGCCGCCCACGCACTGACGTGGGCCCGCGTCACCCGAGCGTATGCAGCGCTCAACAGGCGCGAACTCCCAGCGACGACGCGGGACTGGGTAAATATCGATCACCGGCGACTCGCACCGATCGCAGACGGCGATCTCGGCGCATACCTCCGTGCAACGTGGGACCTCTCGCCGCAATCCGGCATCTACATCGAATCCGCGCATCGGTTACACGAGAGTGGCGCGGTCGTTACCCACGTCGTGAATGGGAGCTCCCAGCAGGGTTTTGACGCCGAGTGGCGGACTGTCGTCCTGACGACGTACGAAGGCGACAAGATCAGCCGCTGCGAGCTATTCGACGAGGCCAACCTCGACGCCGCGCTTGCGCGTCTCGAGGAACTGCAACCGCAGCCACGACGACTGGAAAACGGGGCAAGCCGTCTCCACGAGCGCTTCCTGGAGTACTACGCGGCAGCGGACTCGCAGGCGATGGCGGAGATGCTGGTCGACAACTATTGCAGCGACGATCGCCGTCGGCTGGTCGGCTCGGGAGTCCGACATGGTCGAGACGCCCACATCGCAGACATGCGGGCGAGGGCAGAGCTGTGGAACACGAATCTGGAATCGACCGTCATGGCGATCCGCGGTGAGCGCCTCGCCCTCATGCGCATCGGTTTGTCGGACCGCGATGACGAGCCCGAGGCATTTTCCACAGAAGCGCTCGCCATCGGCGAGATCGACGCCGACGAGCGGCTCGTCGCGACGGTCACATTCGACTTCGACGAAATCGACGCTGCCTTCGAGGAACTCGACGCCCGGTATCTCGCCGGAGAAGCGGCCGCCCACGCGCACACATGGTCGGTCATCGCGAACGTCAACGCAGCGTTCAACCGGCACGAGATGCCTTCGGTGACGCCGCACTGGGTCAATATCGATCACCGGCCTGTGACAGCTTTCGCGCCCGGTGACATGGCGGAGTACATCCATGCCACGTGGGACGTCGCGCCGGACATCAGGAACCGCATCGTGGCCGTGCATCGTTTGACCGACCTCGGAGCGGTCAACACTCAGACGACACATGGGATCTCGCAAGAAGGTTTTGAGGCCGAGTGGCGGGAGATAACGCTCCTGACGGTCGAAGGCGACTCGCTCGACCGCATCGAGATCTTCGACGAGACCGACATGGACGCCGGCTTCGCCCGCTTTGAGGAACTGCAGCGGCAACCACCACGGCTGAAAACCGCGGCAAGCCGAATCATCGAGCGGTACCTGGCGCACTTCGCAGCCCGCGACTGGGCCGCCTTGGCGAAGCTACTTGCCGACGACATTGTCTCGGACGACCGCCGCCGTGTCGTGAACGCAGGGATTCGACGCGGCCGAGATGTGCACATCGCGGACAATCGAGTCGTCGTCGAGGTCAGCGCACCGACCATGTCTTCGAACGTCATCGCGGCCCGCGGCGAGCGCCTTGCCCTCGCTCATCTCCATATCTTCAACCGTGGCATGTCCGGCGAGGTAGGCGCCGACGTGCTCGGCATCGCCGAGATCGACGCCGACGAGCGGATCGTCGCGCTGGTCACGTTCGACCTTGACGACATCGACGCCGCCTTCGAGGAGCTTGATGCCCGCTATCTCGCCGGCGAAGACGCCGCCTGCCAACGCGTTTGGTCGGTCGTCACCGAGGGCTATGCCCAACTGAATAAGCACGAACTACCCGTTTGGACATCGGATTGGTTGACGATCGACCACCGGATGCGTGCCACTTTCGAGGCGGCTGATCAGATCGCGTACATCCGCGGCGCATGGGATATCACGCCAAACCTCAAGATGTACATCGAAGCCGTGCATCGGCTAAGCAGCCTCGGAGCAGTCGTCACCCATGCGGCGTATGGGTCGACGCCAGAAGGCTTTGCTGCCGAATGGCGCATGATCGAACTTCTGGTGGTCGGGGACGACAACATTAACCGCTGCGAGCTGTTCGACGAGGCGGGCCTGGACGCCGCGATGGCGCGCTTCGCGGAGCTGCAACCGCAGCCACGGCGACTGGAAAACGCCGCAAGCCAACTAGTCGAGCGTTTCCGGGCCTTCTTCGCGGAGCGCAATTGGGCTGCAGTCGCTGAGAATTCGGCCGATGAAGTATTCACCGAAGATCGCCGTTCGGTTGTCAGCAGCGGGATTCTGCACGGACGAGACGTTGACCTCGCGAACGTACGGGCGATCGCCGACCTCGGGGCGACCGATCTAAGGTCGACGGTCATCGCAACCCGTGGCGAGCGCCTTGTCCTCACCCGACTCCGCCTCTCGGGCCGAGATCACCGACCGGAGGCGTTCCACAGTGAAATGCTCGGCATCGTCGAGATCGATGCAAACAACCGGGTCGCGGCGCGCTTCCTATTCGACATCGACGACATCGATGCTGCATTCGAGGAACTCGACGCCCAGTATCTCGTCGGCGAGGCGGCCGCGTATTCGCGCGTGTGGTCGGTTATCGCGAGGACCACCGCCGCGTTCAACCGGCACGAGCTACCGCCGACGATGTCGGATTGGGTAACCATCGACCACCGGACGCTCGCCCCGGCCGACGCGAGTGATCTGCCGGCGGCCATGCACGCCATTTGGGACCTCACGCCGGACCTCAGCACCCACATCGAGGCGGTGCATCGGCTCAGCAGCTTCGGAGCGGTGGTCACCTATACGGCGTACGGGACCTCAATAGAAGGCTTCGCCGCCGAGTGGCGAATGGTCGACCTTCTCGGTGTCGAACGCGACCGGATCAAACGATGCGAAATCTTCGACGAGGCAGACCTGGACGCCGCGCTGGCGAGGTTCGACGAGCTCGAGCGGCAGACGCCTTCCTTCGGGAATGCCGCGACCCGAATCTGGCCACGCGTGGCCCAGGCGGTCAACCGCCGCGACGTGGATGGGCTCCTTGCGCTCGCCGGTCCGGATTACCGATTTGAGGATCGGCGAAAAGGCCTGCGCGATGGATTCGAAGGTCAAACACGGATGCGGGAGGTCGTGCGGACCATCTTCGAGATGACGCCCAGCAGCTGGCGGTTGGAGGTGGAGCCAATCGCTATCAGGGGACCGCGGCTCTCGTTAGTCCGCGAGTATTATCGCGACGTCGACGAGGCCGACCGGCCGATCGTGGTGGAGCTCTTGCAATTCGCGGAAGTCAACGACGACGACCTATTGCAGGAGCTCATCAGCTTCGATCCCGACGACCTTGACGACGCCTTCGCTGAAATCACTGCCCGATGGGTCGCGTCGGGGGAGGTTGCCTATCCCGACCTCATCCAAGCGGTGGACCGGATCAACGCGACGATCAACCGTCATGACTGGGATGCTGTCGCAACACATTTCGCTGGCGCCGACTACGTCAACCACCGACAGCTGGCGCAATCGGTCAACGGCACGATCGCCGACTGGCTGACATCAATGCAGACAATTGCATCCCTCGTGCCCGACTTATGGGTCGAGCTCGCCGAGGTTCTGGCGCGCTCTGCGATAGGCATCGTGGGCCGGATAGCTCTGAAGGGCACGTCGACCGATGGCGTCGCGGCCGAGATTTCGTTCGTCGTGCTCATGCTTCTCCGCGGTGAACGTGTCACCCGTCTGGAGGCCTTCGATGAAGATCAACGCGACGTGGCCCTCGCCCGGTTACAGGAATTCAACCGACCGGTCTGATTCATGGGAGGTCGGCCGACCGATCGTAGGCTGTGCCCCATGACCGCCCGCCGACGACGATGCAGAGCGAAGCGATGCTGAGGAGCGGCGCATGACCGAAGGCCGACTGCTGCTGGGCGCCACGCCGTTGGGCCAGCCGTCCGATGCGTCACCGCGGCTAATCGCCGCCCTGGCGTCGGCCGATATGGTGGCCGCCGAGGACACCCGCCGGGTGCGGACGCTGGCCAAGGCGCTCGATGTCCGGATCGGCGGCAACATCGTCAGCTTCTTCGATCACGTCGAGGCCGCCCGGGTGCCCGAGCTGGTCGACGCGATCAGCGCGGGCGCCACCGTGCTGGTCGTCAGCGACGCGGGCATGCCGCTGATCAACGACCCGGGCCACCGGCTGGTGGCGGCGTGTGTGGAGGCAGGTCTGCCGGTGCAGTGCCTGCCCGGTCCGTCTGCGGTGACGACCGCGCTGGCGGTTTCGGGGTTGTCGTCGGAGAAGTTCTGCTTCGAGGGGTTCGCGCCACGCAAGCAAGCCGCGCGCAAGAGTTGGCTGGCGTCGCTGGCGACGGAGCAGCGCACCGCGGTGTTCTTCGAATCGCCGCGCCGGCTGGCCGCTTGCCTGCAGGACGCCGTCGATCAGCTTGGCGGGGACCGTCGGGCCGCGGTATGCCGTGAGCTGACCAAGGTGCACGAGGAAGTGGCACGCGGATCGCTGCAGGAGTTGGCCGCGTGGGCGGCCGACGGCGTGCTGGGCGAGATAACCGTGGTGTTGGCCGGTGCCGTGCTACGCGCCGATCTGCCGACATTGGTGGCTCGGGCGAATGAGTTGGTCGACGCCGGCATGGGCGTCAAAGACGCTTGCGCGCAGGTGATTGCGGCTACGCCCGGAGCCGCATCACGGCGTGAGCTCTACGACGCGGTGCTGCGATCGCGCGACTGACGCGGCTTGACTTGGCTCACGATTTGCGGTTCGAGGTAGCCGCGGCGGTGGCCATGCCGGAGGCTGGGGTAAGCAGCGGTCGGTGGCCAATCGGGCGTGCCGCTTAGAGGTGACTACGGCCTACCCCGGCTCGGATCGACGGCCGAAACTTGTCGGACCCGGCTGTAATGATGCGGTTATGTCCTTGACCGCGTCGTCTCCTGAAGTGGTGAGCCCTGCCGAGCGTGTGGAGGTGTTGTTCGGGGAGTTGGCGGAGTTGGCCGGTCAGCGCAACGCCATCGATGGGCGCGTTGTGGAGATTGTCGCCGAGTTGGATCGCGACGAGCTGTGGGGGGCTACGGGTGCACGGTCGGTGGCAGCGTTGGTGGCTTGGAAGCTGGGCTCGTCATCGGGAAATGCCCACACGATCGCGACAGTGGCGCGCCGGCTGCAGGAGTTTCCCCGCTGCGCGGCGGGCATGCGGGAAGGTCGACTGTCGCTGGATCAGATCGGGGTGATCGCGGGACGGGCAGGCGAGGGCTCCGATCAGCATTACGCCGAGCTCGCCGCTGTCGCGACGGTCAACCAGCTGAGCACCGCGGTGAGATTGGAACCGCGACCCGAACCTGATCCTCGACCTGAACCACCCCCGCGCTCGATCAGCAAGACCGCCGACGCGGCGTCGAGCTGTTGGCGGATCAAACTTCCCCACGACGAGGCGGCGACGTTCGACGCGGCATTGGCGTCTCATCGGGATGCGCTGTTCGCCGAGTGGAAACAGGACCACGGCCACGGCGAGCCCGCCGGCGATCATGTACCGCCGCTGCCCACCACTGTCGACGCGTTTATGCGCCTAATCGAAGCCGGATGGGACGCCGAGGCGGCCCGCCGCCCACACGGGCAGCACACCGCCGTGGTGGTGCACGTCGACGTTGCCCAGCGCGCGGCGGCGCTGCATCTGGGTCCGCTGCTCACCGACGCCGAACGCCGGTACCTGACCTGTGATGCCACCTGTGAAGTCTGGTTCGAACGGGACGGCCAGGTCATCGGCGCCGGGCGGGCGACCCGCCAGGTCAACCGGCGGCTTCGCCGCGCGCTCGAGTACCGCCATGCCGCGTGCGCGGTTCCGGGTTGTGGGGCCACCCGCGGGCTACACGCACACCACATCCGGCACTGGGAAGACGGTGGTCCGACCGAGCTGTTCAACCTGGTGCTGGTCTGCCCGTATCACCACCGGTTGCACCATCGCGGCGTCATCACCATCGCCGGAACCGCCGACGATCTCATCGTCACCGACAGCTCTGCTCGACAACTCAGCTCAGGATCTCTCGCACGTCCGCCGACCCTTCCCCCGCCCGATGTCCCACCGTGTCCCGGGCCAACCGGCGAGCGCGCCGACTGGTGGTGGTACGAACCCTTCCAGCCGCAGGCGCCACCAACATATAATTAGGTCAGTGCTGGAGCAGGTCGTGACTGGCACCGTACCCAGGTCTAAACAGCTTCAGGCACAGCGGAATTCATTCGCGATGCTAGCTATCGGGTCTTGATACTCAACGCCGCATTTAAACCCGCAACTCTGCCGGGATGGGCGTGAAAGACGCCTGCGCGCAAATGATTGCGGCTACGCCGGGGGCGCCGTCACGGCGTGAGCTCTACGACGCGGTGCTGCGATCGCGGGCCTGAAGCGGCTGAAGCCGCACCCGCGCCGATGATCGGCGCCGCCTTGTGCAGGCATTCCTCCCACTCGGCGTCGGCGTCGGAGTCGGCGGTGATGCCGCCGCCGGAACCCAGCACCGCGTTGCCGACGGCGTCGAACTCCACCGTCCGGATCGCCACGTTGAGCTCGCAGCCGGCTATCGGCGAGGCCAAACCGACTGTGCCGCAGTAGACTCCGCGCCTGGTCTGCTCCCACTGCGAAATCAGTTGTCGCGCTCGGAGTTTGGGTGTGCCGGTGACCGACGCGGGCGGGAATGCCGCGTCCAGCAGAGCTGACATCGGCAGCTCGACGGGCATCTGCGCCGACACCGTCGACACCAGGTGCCAGACACCCGGAGCCGGCCGCACCACCAGCAGCTCCGGCACCGTCACCGACCCGGTGACGGCGACCCGGCTCAGGTCGTTGCGGACCAGGTCGACGATCATGACGTTCTCGGCCACGTCCTTGCTCGAGGCCCGCAGCGACGACGGGGGAGCCGTCAGCGGCACCGTGCCCTTGATCGGGCTGGACGTGACGACATCGCCGCGCCGGCACAAGAAGAGTTCCGGTGACAGCGAGGCCACCGCGCCCCATGACCCGGCGACGTAGGCCGCCCGCGCCGGCGCGGTGCGCGTGATGCCGTCGATGAAGAAATCCAGCGGTTCCCCGGTGATGGTGCCGGCGAACTGCGTGCACACGCAGGCCTGATACACCTCGCCGGCCCGGATCGCTTCCAAACAGGCCAGCACGCCCTCGCGGTGCGCCTTGCGGTCGGCCGAGTCCCAGTCCATCCGGAACGCCTGCGCCGGTACCGGTGTGCTCAGCGCGTGGACCAGCCAGTCGGGCATCGGCGCTCCGGACAAGCTCTCGTACCACCACTGCCGGTCGCGGTCGCACCGCAGCACGCAGTCCGTCCAGCCGCCGGCGGCCTCCGGGATCCGGGCCGGACACCCCGCCGAACCCGCATCGGGGTAGGACAGGTAGCCCACCCAGCCACCGCCGACCGCGGTGCTGTGCGAACCGGGTGGCACGTCGAAGGCGTTTTCGGTCTCGATAGGCCGGATATCCACGCTCGGTGCGATCAACGCCGACGCGCCGAACCAGCCCCCGGTCAGTGCCGCCGGCGGCGGCAATTCCCACCGGTTCGCGGCGTCGCCGACGGCGCGCAGCACCTCGGGAGCGCTGCCGAGATCACCGAGCCGGTCGATTCGCACGCCCCCAGCTTTGCAGAAATCTCAGCTGCGGCTGATTTTGCGTACGGTCGCGGCCGCCGCGAGCTTGTCAGGGTTACGCATCGCGTAGAAGTTGGTGATCGTGCCGTCGATGATCTCGACGGTGAAAAGGCCCTCGAGATAGTCGGCGACATAGATGGCGATCGCCGGCGCGGCGTTGCAGGTGACCAGCTCCACCCGGACGTCGGGGACCTGCATTCCCTTGCTGACCAGACCGACGACCGCCCTGGCGACCTTGTCGGCGCCGATCACCGGTCGACGGGCCGCGCTGGCCTTGCCGCCGCTGTCGGCGGTCCACACCACGTCGGGGGCCAGCATCGACATCACCATCTGCACGTCGCCGCCTGCGGCCGCCGCCATGAATTCGGTCGCGATGCGGGCGTTCTGTGCAGGGTCGACCGGGGTGAAGCGTTTGCGTCGGGCGTGCACGTGCTCGCGGGCCCGGTGGGCGACCTGCCGAACGGCGGGCACCGATTTGTCGACCGCAGAGGCGATTTCGTCATAGTCGAAGCCGAACACCTCACGCAGCACGAAGACCGCGCGTTCGTCCGGGCTCAACGTCTCCAGCAGCACCAGCATGGCCATCGAAACCGATTCGGCCAGAACGACATCGGCCGACGGATCTTGCTCGTCGAGCAGCAATGGCTCGGGTAGCCACGGTCCGACGTAGTCTTCTCGACGCCGCGCGTCGGCCCGCAAAGTGTTGAGCGCCTGACGAGTGACCAGCCGCGCCAGATACGACTTCGTATCGTGGACGTCGGCCAGGTCTACCTGCGCCCAGCGCAGGTAGCTGTCCTGTAGTACGTCGTCGGATTCTGTTGTGGAGCCGGTGATCTCGTAGGCGATGGTGAAGAGCAGCGGGCGCAGCAGGATGAATCGTTCGGCGTGCTCGTCGGCGGCGGTCACGGCACCGAGATCGCATCGGATGCGAACTTCTCGGATCGCTTGCCGCCCTTGAGCCAGCGGTACCATCCCGGTTTGGCGGCTTCGCGGCGAATGCCCCACACGGTGCCCTTGCAGATCGCCTCCTTGATCGCCGCGGCCGCCCGGCCGCCTATCACCAGGTTCAGCGGGGTGTCGTCGGGCCGGGAGGTCTGGATGGTGCCGTAGCCGCGGCCGAGGCTCACGCACTGTCCGGTGAACGCCTGGTTGATGGCCGCGGGCGGCGTGCCGGCGATGCGGCTGAGCACGGTGTTGGCGGCCTGCGCGCCGAGCGGAATGGCGGCCTGGCAGCTCATCCGCAGCGGGTGGTCGGAGGGCGCGGCGGCGTCGCCGGCCGCCACGATGCGGGCATCGTCCACGCTGGTCAGTGTCTCATCGGTGAGCAACCGTCCGAGGCTATCGGTGCGAAGCCCACTGCGGGCGGCCAGATCTGGCACCCCGAAGCCCGCCGTCCATACCGTCACCGCGCTGGGCAGCAGCGCGCCATCGGCCAGCGCCACCTCATCGTGGCGGACCTCGGCGACCGTCGCGGTCTCGAACACGTCGACTCCGAGGCGGCGCAGCCACTTGGCCACCGAACGCCGTCCGGGCTTGCTGAGCGACGGCCCCAGCGTCCCGCCGCAGACCAGGTTCACCCGTCGGCCCTGCTCGGCCAACTCCGACGCCGTCTCGATGCCGGTCAGTCCGGCGCCGACGACGGTGACCGGCGCGTCGGGGTGCAGTTCGTCCAGCGTGTCACGCAGCCGCTCGGCGTGTTCGAATTCCGCGACGGAATAAGCGAATTCAGCCGCACCGGGGACCGCGGCCGGGACCGCTCCGGTGCTGCCCACCGCGTAGATGACGTAGTCGTAGTCCAGCACCGCGCCGGACGTCAGCTCGACGGTGCGGGCAGTGGCGTCGATGCGCTCGGCGCCGTCGACGACGAGTCGGATGCCTTCGCCGAGCAGGGTGCCGTAGTCGACGGCGGCGGTGCCGCTGCCGGCGACCATTTGGTGCAAGCGGATTCGTTCGACGAACACCGGCCGCGGGTTGACCACGGTGATGTCGACATCGGCGCGCAGGCGCAGATGGTTGGCGGCCAGTGTGCCGGCGTATCCGCCGCCGATCACGACGATGTGAGTGCGCTGGGCGGTCATGGTTGTCTCCTGTTCTCGGGATGTGCTGCCCTCAAGACACCGCGGCGGCTGCGGATGTGACTCGCTGTGACCAGGCTCACTGCGAGGCGACGACCGCGGCGGTCAGAAGATCGATGCGGGCCTCGCGGTAGTCCGGTCGCAGCCGGCCGCCGCGATCGAGGGTGACCAGCCCGTGCAGGGCGGCCCAGACCACCTCGGCCAGGGTGTCGGGGTCCCGCTCACCAGCGACCATGTCCACCGCCGCACGCAACTCGCCGAAAGCGGCCCTCGGCTCTGCCGGTGTGTCGTCGGTGGCGAACCTCATCGTCGTAGCGCGGGTGAACATCGCGTCGAACAACACCGGGTTGTCGTGCGCAAACCCGATGAACGCGTGGGCAACTCGTGCCAGCGCATCCGGTCCGTCGACCGCGCGGCCGCGCGCTGCGGCCAGCACCCGGCCGAGTTCGGCGAAGCCCTCAATGGCGACCGAGGCGACGATGTCTTCCATGCCGGAGAAGTGCTTGTAGAGGACCGGCTGGCTGTACTCGATCTCGGTCGACAGTCGTCGGGTGGTGACGGCGTCCCAACCCTCCCGTTCGGCCAACCTGCGAGCGGTGGTGGTGATCAGTTGACGGCGGGCAGCACGTTCGCGCGCGCGGCGATCCTCGATGGCCATGAGAGTATGTTAGCGCCGATAGAGAAAATAGCGCCGCTATTGACACGAACTCCGCCAAGGGTTAGCGTCGCTAGCATGTCTGACTTCTTCGCGTTGATCGCGGTGCTGGGCACCGCGGTGGTCTACGGGACCGACGTGTTCTGCGCACTGGTTCAACGGCCCGCCCTCGCCCAGGTCGACGACCGGGCGCTGGTGGCAGTGATGGGTAACGTGCACCGCTACGGCGACCGGCGGATGCCGGTGCCTGGTGTCATCGGCCTGGTGGCCGCGGCTGTCAGCGCAGTGCTGGCCGCGGCGTCCGGCCGCGCGATTCCGGCGATCGCGGCCGGCGTCGCGGTCGGATTGCTGGTGGTGTGGCTCGGGCTCTACCTGTCGGTGAGCGCGCCGATCAACCGCCAACTCACCGCGGCCGCCGGCAAACCGGAGCCATTGATGAATGCACGTGCACTGCAACATCATTGGGACAGGGTCATCACGATCAGGGCCGTCCTGCAAGGCTTCGCTGTCACGGCGTTGTGCGCAGCACTGCTGACCTGAAACTGGGAAGGATCAACACAATGGGCATAGGCACGAAGTTGGGGCGACTGTTCATGCGCGGGGCCCCGCTTTTCAACGCGCCGGTCGCGGCGATCGCGAACTCCCCGCGCCTGGGATCGGGACTGCGTCGCAGCATCACGATGGTCAGCTACACCGGGCGACGATCCGGACGAACGTTCAACATCCCGGTGGCCTACCGCCGCCGCGGCGAGATCGTCGACATCGGCGTGAACATGCCCGACGCCAAGACCTGGTGGCGCAACTTCCTGGGCGACGGCGCTCCGCTGTCGTTGACGCTCGACGGGGTCGAGCACGCCGGGCACGGCGTCGCCGAGCGCGATGACGAAGGGCGGGTGACCGTCCACGTTCGGCTGACCGGCAGCTAGTCGACCTGGTATCGGGGGAAGACCCCGGAGGGCGCCGGCAGCGGCGTGCCGGGCACCAGGCGGGTGCCGATCGCGTCGAAGTTCCGCTGCTCGGCCGGCTGACCGAGCAGATCCAGCAGCTTGCTGGCCGACTCGGGCATGACTGGCTGAATCAGCAGCGCCGCAATGCGAACCGCTTCGCAGGTGGTGTACAGCACGGTCTGAAACCGGACGTAGTCGGCCTTGGACTCGCTCTTACGCAACACCCACGGCTGCTGCGCCGAGAAATACCTGTTCGCCGCGCCGAGCATCAACCAGACCGCCTCCAGCGCCAAATGCATTGCCTGGTTGTCGAACTCGGCGCGAACCTTGTCGAGCAGGCCGTCGGCGACGGCCAGTAGTTCGGTGTCCTCGGCGGTGAAATCGCCAGGTGTTGGCACGATTCCGTCGAGGTTCTTGGCCACCATCGACAGCGACCGCTGAGCCAGGTTGCCCAGCTCGTTGGCCAGGTCGGTGTTGATCCGGGTGATGATCGCCTCTTCGCTGTAGCTGCCGTCCTGGCCGAACGGGACTTCGCGAAGGAGGAAGTAACGCAGCTGGTCGACGCCGAAGGTATCGATCAGGGTCACCGGGTCGACGATGTTGCCCACCGACTTGCTCATCTTCTCGCCCTTGTTGAGCAGGAAGCCGTGCGCGAAAACCCTTCGCGGTAAGTCGATTCCGGCGGACATCAAGAAGGCAGGCCAGTAGACGGTGTGAAACCGGATGATGTCCTTGCCGATCATGTGCAGATCGGCCGGCCAATAGCGTTGAAACAGCGCGGAATTCGTGTCCGGGAAACCCACCCCGGTCAGATAGTTGGTCAGCGCGTCCACCCACACGTACATGACGTGATCGGGATGCTCGGGAACTTTGACCCCCCAGTCGAACGAGGTGCGCGAGATCGACAGGTCACGCAGACCGCCGGAGACGAAGCTGACCACCTCGTTACGCCGCACCTCGGGTGCGATGAAATCCGGGTTGGCCTCGTAGTGGGCCAGCAACTTCTCGGCGTAGGCCGAGAGGCGGAAGAAGTAGGTCTGCTCCTCGGTCCAGGTCACCGGGGTGCCGGTTTCGACGGCGACCCGCGTCCCGTCGACGAGCGCGGTCTCGGATTCGACGAAGAACCGTTCGTCACGCACCGAGTACCAGCCGGAATAGCTGTCCAGATAGATGTCGCCGGCAGCGTCCATCCGGCGCCAGATCTCCTTGGACGCCTCGTGGTGATCGGCGTCGGTGGTGCGGATGAACCGGTCGAAGGAGATGTTCAGCTTGTTCTGCAGACCCTGGAACACATCGGAGTTGCGACGCGCCAGGTCGGCGGTCGGAATCTCTTCTGCCGCTGCGGTTTCGACCATCTTCAGGCCGTGTTCGTCGGTCCCGGTCAGGAAACGCACGTCGAAACCGTCGAGCCGCTTGAACCGGGCGATCGCGTCGGTGGCGATGTACTCGTAGGCGTGCCCGACGTGCGGGGCGCCATTCGGGTACGTGATCGCGGTGGTGAGGTAGTACGGCGTCATCGCGTCTCACCTTATTGTGTGCGCGTGAGTTCCAAACGTGAGCCGCCGCCCGCTCCGCAGCCGTTGAGCCCGCTGGTCGACGCTCACACCCATCTGGATGCCTGCGGGGCCAGGGATGCCGACGACGTGCGCGTGATCGTCGATCGTGCCGCGGCCGTCGGGGTGACCGCGGTGGTCACCATCGCCGACGACCTGGCCGCGGCCCGCTGGGCGACCCGGGCCGCCGAGTGGGACCCGCGGGTCTACGCCGCGGTCGCCCTGCACCCCACCCGCGCCGACGCGCTCACCGATGCGGCCCGAAGTGAGATCGAACACCTCGCCGGGGAACCCCGGGTGGTGGCGATCGGCGAGACCGGGATGGACATGTACTGGCCTGGCCGGTTGGAGGGCTGCGCAGAACCTGCCGTGCAGCGGGAGGCCTTCGCGTGGCACATCGATCTGGCCAAGCGCACCGGCAAGCCGTTGATGATCCACAATCGCGACGCCGATGCCGAGGTGCTCGACGTGCTGCGGGCCGAGGGCGCGCCGGACACCGTGATCTTTCATTGTTTCTCGTCCGGCGTGGACCTGGCGCGTGCCTGCGTCGAGGCGGGATGGCTGGTCAGCCTGTCCGGGACGGTTAGCTTTCGCAATGCGCGTGAGCTGCGCGAAGCCGTTCCGCTCATCCCGCCGGAGCAGCTGCTGGTCGAGACCGACGCGCCGTTCCTGACACCGCATCCCTACCGCGGCGCACCGAACGAACCGTACTGCCTGCCCTACACGGCGCGGGCGCTGGCCGAACTGATCGATCTGCCCGCCGAGGAGTTGGCCGAGGTCACCACGGGTAATGCCCGCCGGACCTACGGGCTGGCGGCGGGGCGTTAAAAATCGGTTAATGCGCATCCGCCCAAGTTGCTCTACTGTGGGCCTGTTCGTTACCGTCTTGTGATCGAACGGGTGGGGGCCTTGAGGCCCCTTTTCTTTGTTAGAGCAGTGATTTATGAGGTCAGGGATACGCGCGCGTTGAATATACTTACGAAACTTCATCAGGCTCCCTCTCCCGCTCTGCGGCTTCTCGTCGCCGGCTTGTTGCTCGTCCTGGCATTCGCCGGCGGCTATGCGGTCGCCGACTACAAGACGGTGACGCTCAACGTCGACGGCACCGCGATGACCGTGACCACCATGAAGTCGCGGGTGATCGACATCATCAAGGAGAACGGGTTCGCCGTCAGCGATCGCGACGACCTCTACCCGGGTGCCGGTGAACGAGTCGCCAACGCCGCGAACATCGTGCTGCGCCGCAGCCGGCCGTTGCAGATCTCGCTGGACGGCCAGAACACCAAGCAGGTGTGGACCACGGCCTCCACGGTCGACGAGGCGCTCGCCCAGCTCGCGATGACCGACACTGCTCCGGCGGCAGCGTCGCGTGGCAGCCGGGTGCCGCTGGCCGGGATGGCCTTGCCGGTGGTCAGCGCCAAGACGGTCGAGCTCGACGATGCCGGCGTGGTGCGCAACGTCCACCTCGCCGCGGCTCGGGTCGGTGAACTGCTGGCCAACATCGGAGCGCCGCTGGTGCAGAGCGACCAGGTCACGCCCGGCGCGGGGGCGCCCGTGATCGACGGCATGCACATCCAGGTGACCCGCATCCGGATCGAGCGGATCACCGAGCGGGTGCCGCTGGACCCGCCGCGGCGCCGCATCGAAGACCCGAACATGAACATGAGCAAAGAGGTCGTCGAGGACAAGGGCTCCGCGGGCAGCCAGGACATGACGTTCTCGGTGTCGAAGGTCAACGGCGTCGAGACCGGCCGGCTGCCGATCGCCAGCCACGTGATCACCCCCGCCCGCGAGGCGGTGGTTCGGGTCGGCACCAAACCCGGCACCGAGGTGCCGACGGTCGCCAACGGCGAGATCTGGGATGCGATCTCGCGGTGTGAGGCCGGTGGAAACTGGGCGATCAACACCGGCAACGGCTACTACGGCGGTGTCCAGTTCGACCAGAACACCTGGGAACGTAACGGTGGACTGCGGTTCGCCCCGCGCGCCGACCTGGCCAGCCGCGAAGAGCAGATCGCCGTCGCCCAAGTGACGCAAGCCCGTCAGGGCTGGGGCGCATGGCCGGTGTGCAGCGGCAGAGCGGGTGCGCGCTGACCATCCGGTTACTCGGACGGACCGAAATCCGACGGCTGGCCAAAGAACTCGAGTTCCGGCCGCGTAAATCGTTGGGGCAGAACTTCGTCCACGACGCCAACACCGTCCGCCGGATAGTCTCGGCGTCTGGCATCAACCGGCACGACCACGTGCTGGAGGTCGGCCCCGGCCTGGGGTCGCTCACCTTGGCCCTGCTGGACCGCGGCGCCACCGTCAGCGCCGTCGAGATCGATCCCGTGCTGGCCGACCGGCTGCCGCAGACCGTTGCCGAACACGCGCACAGTGAAATTCAGCGACTGACCGTGCTGAACCGCGATGTGTTGACACTGCGACCCGACGACCTGGCCGCCGAACCGACCGCGGTGGTGGCGAACCTGCCCTACAACGTCGCCGTTCCCGCGCTGCTGCACCTGCTCGCCGAATTCCCGTCGCTGCGCACGGTGACCGTAATGGTGCAAGCCGAGGTCGCCGAGCGACTGGCTGCCGAGCCGGGCGGCAAGGAATACGGCGTACCCAGCGTCAAGGTGCGCTACTACGGCCAGGTCCGCCGGCACGGCATGGTGTCGCCGACCGTCTTCTGGCCCATCCCGCGCGTCTACTCCGGGCTGGTGCGCATCGACCGCTATGCGACCTCGCCATGGCCGACCGACCCGACGTTCCGCAAGAACGTCTTCAAACTCATCGACATCGCATTTGCTCAGCGGCGCAAGACATCTCGCAACGCATTCGTCGAGTGGGCCGGCTCGGGCAACGAGTCGGCGAGCCGGCTGCTTGCCGCGAGCATCGACCCGGCGCGCCGCGGCGAGACGCTGACCATCGACGAATTCATCCGGCTATATCAGCGCTCGAGCGACAGCGGCGGCGCCACCCCCGAGGGCGACGATCTGTCGCAGGAGCACGCCTCGGCGAGCTAGTCTCGTGCGGTGCCGATGGACGGGAGCACCGCCCCGCAATGGGTCCCCACTGGGTCGGTCACCGTCCGCGCCCCCGGGAAGATCAACCTGTATCTGGCGGTGGGGGATCGCCGGGAAAGTGGCTACCACGATCTGACCACGGTGTTCCACGCCGTCTCGCTGGTCGACGAGGTGACGGTGCGTAGCGCCGATGTGCTGTCGCTGACGATCAGCGGTGAAGGCGCCGACCAGCTCCCCGTCGATGAGCGCAACCTGGCCTGGCAGGCCGCCGAGCTGCTGGCCGATCACGTGGGCCGCGCGCCTGACGTCGAAATCTCGATCGACAAGTCGATCCCGGTGGCCGGCGGAATGGCCGGCGGCAGCGCCGACGCGGCGGCCGTCCTGGTCGCGCTGAACTCCCTGTGGGAACTCGGCGTACCCCGTCGCGACCTGCACATGCTGGCGGCGAAGCTGGGCAGCGACGTGCCGTTTGCGCTGCACGGTGGCACCGCGCTCGGTACCGGTCGCGGTGAGGAGCTGGCGACGGTGCTGGGCCGCAACACCTTCCACTGGGTGCTGGCCTTTGCCGAAGGCGGGCTGTCCACGCCCGCGGTGTTCGGTGAGCTGGACCGGCTCAGAGAGATCGGAAGCCCGCCGCGCCTTGACGAAGCCGAGCCGGTGGTGGCTGCGCTGGCCACCGGCGACCCCGAGCAGCTGGCACCGTTGTTGGGCAACGAATTGCAATCGGCGGCACTGAGCATGAAGCCGGCCTTGCGCCGGGTGCTGCGGGCCGGCGTCGAGGCGGGCGCGTTGGCCGGCATCGTGTCGGGTTCCGGACCGACATGCACGTTCCTGTGCCGGTCGGCGCCCTCGGCCGTGGACGTCGGCATCGAGCTGTCCGGGGCCGGTGTGTGTCGCACGGTGCGGGTGGCCAGCGGGCCGGTGCACGGCGCCCGGGTGGTGCCTACGCCGGCCACCGGCGCGTGACACGCCACTCAATTTCGCGCCACGGTTTGGCACTTCTCTAAGAGGAGTTTAAGATGTTCGACGGTGATGAATACCGGTCCGACCCCGCGCCTGGTGCTTCCGCCCGCCGTCTTTGCCGGCGGGCGTGTCAGTTCCGGCGTGGCTGCGTTTCGTGAGGATATTGCGTCACCATCGATCCGAGACCAAATTGCCGCCCAATTGTGGGCGCGCGGTTGTCCCAATGTGCACTTGAGCAGGGGCAACATTAAACGCTGGGCGATGATGCCGGACCCGAGGAGGCAATCGTGAGCAGGTTTACCGAGAACATGTTCCGCAACGCCCACGAGACGACGCGGGGCATGGTCACCGGCGAGCCGCACGAGCCCGTTCGGCACACCTGGCTCGAAGTGCACGAGCGGGCCCGCCGCATCGCCGGCGGACTGGCCGCCGCGGGTATCGGACACGGTGACGCTGTGGGCGTGCTGGCCGGGTTTCCGGTGGAGATCGCGCCGACCGCGCAGGCCCTGTGGATGCGCGGCGCCAGCCTGACGATGCTGCACCAGCCGACGCCTCGCACCGACCTCGCCGTCTGGGCCGAGGACACCATGAACGTCATCACGATGATCGAGGCCAGCGCCGTCATCGTCGCCGAGCCGTTCCTCGTTGCCATCCCGGTGCTCGAAGAAAAGGGCATCAAGGTGCTCAAGATCGGCGACCTGCTCGAGGGTGAGCCGATCGACCCGGTCGAGACCGACGAAGACGACCTGGCATTGATGCAGCTGACGTCCGGCTCGACGGGATCGCCGAAGGCGGTCCAGATCACCCACCGCAACATCTACTCGAACGCCGAGGCGATGTTCATCGGCGCCCAATACGACGTCGACAACGACGTCATGGTCAGCTGGCTGCCCTGCTTCCACGACATGGGCATGGTCGGGTTCCTGACCATCCCGATGTACTTCGGCGCCGAGCTGGTCAAGGTCACGCCGATGGACTTCCTGCGCGACACGCTGCTGTGGGCCAAGCTCATCGACAAGTACAAGGGCACCATGACCGCGGCGCCCAACTTCGCGTACGCGTTGTTCGCCAAGCGGCTGCGCAACCAGGCCGAGCCCGGCCAGTACGACCTGTCGACGCTGCGGTTCGCGCTCTCCGGCGCCGAGCCCGTCGACCCCGCCGATGTCGAGGACCTGCTGGATGCCGGCAAGGCCTTCGGGCTGAAGCCGTCGGCCATCC
Source organism: Mycobacterium cookii (assembly GCF_010727945.1). Taxonomy (NCBI): domain Bacteria; kingdom Bacillati; phylum Actinomycetota; class Actinomycetes; order Mycobacteriales; family Mycobacteriaceae; genus Mycobacterium; species Mycobacterium cookii. Next base: position 2,342,895 of record NZ_AP022569.1, on the reverse strand, counting down.
TGCCCGCCTACGGCATGGCCGAGACGACGCTCGCGGTGTCGTTCTCGGAGTGCAACGCCGGCCTGGTCGTCGACGAGGTGGACGCCGATCTGCTGGCCGCGCTGCGCCGCGCCGTGCCGGCCACCAAGGGCAATACCCGGCGACTGGCATCGCTGGGTCCGCTGCTGCAGGACCTCGAGGCCCGCATCGTCGACGAGAACGGCGAAGTGATGCCCGCTCGCGGCGTCGGGGTCATCGAACTGCGTGGCGAATGCGTCACCCCGGGCTACATCACCATGGGCGGCTTCCTGCCCGCCCAGGACAAGTACGGCTGGTATGACACCGGCGATCTGGGCTACCTGATGGAGAACGGCCACGTCGTGGTCTGCGGCCGCGTCAAGGACGTCATCATCATGGCCGGTCGCAACATCTACCCGACCGACATCGAGCGGGCCGCAGGCCGGGTCGAGGGTGTGCGCACCGGCTGCGCCGTCGCGGTCCGGCTCGACGCCGGGCACTCACGCGAGACCTTCGCCGTCGCCGTGGAATCCAACGCCTGGCAGGACCCGGCCGAGGTGCGCCGCATCGAGCACCAGGTGGCCCACGAGGTCGTCACCGAGGTCGACGTGCGGCCGCGCAACGTTGTGGTGCTCGGCCCCGGCACCATCCCGAAGACATCGTCGGGCAAGCTGCGCCGGGCGAACTCGGTCACGCTGGTTACGTAGTCGCGGTCAGCTGCTTCTGCGCGTAGAGCCGCGCCCACTCTTTTCGCGGGCGGATGGACACGTCGACGTCAGATCCCTTGGCGCGCAATGCCCCGACGTGGGCCTGCTCGCGTGGTGTGCGGGCGAACGGGTCCCAGCCGAAGAAATTGCACGCGTTGCGCCAGGTGATCTTGTCGATGTCGCTGTCGTCGGCGCCCGCGGCGTTGAGTTCGGCCAGCACCTGCTCGGGCGCGTCCGGCCAGAAGCAATCGGAGTGCGGGTAGTCGCACTCCCACGCGATGATGTCGATGCCGATCTCGTGGCGCAGTTTCAGCGACGTCTTGTCGGTGACGTAGCAGGCCAGTGAGTGCTCGCGGAACACCTCGCTGGGCAGTTGAGAGCCGAAGTCGCGGCGCAGCCACTTCTGGTTGGTGTAATGCCGGTCGCTGCGGTCCAGGTAGAACGGGATCCAGCCGATGCCGCCCTCGGAGAAGGCGAACTTCAGGTCGGGGTAGCCGCGCATCGCCGGGCCCCACAGCAGATCCTGCGCGCACATCGCCGACACCTGGGTCGCCAGGATGATCAAGTTGTCGATCGGCGCGTTGGGCGCCATGCTGATCGCCCCGAAGCCGGTGCCAATGTGCAGACACATCACCACGTTCTCCTCGGACAGCGTTCGGAACACGGGGCCCCAGTAGTCGTCTTCGTGGTAACTCGGAAGCCCTTCCAGGTGCGGCAGTTCCGGCATGGTGACCGCGCGACAGCCCTTGGCGGCCACCCGGCGGATCTCGGCGCACATCCCGTCCGGCGTCCATGTCGGCAGGATGGCGATCGGGATGAAGCGATCGGGATAGGACCCGGCCCACTCGTCGATGTGCCAGTCGTTGTAGGCCGACACCATCACCAACGTGACGTCTTCGCGCGTCATGTTGAGGTGACGGGCCGAGAAGCCGGTGAAGGTGGGAAAGCACATCGACGCCAGGATGCCGTTGCGGTTCATGTCGCGGACCCGCTCATGCACGTCGTAGACGCCGGGACGCATCTCGGCGAAGCCCGCGGGGTCGCGCCCCCATTCCTCGGCCGGCCAGGACACCACGGCGTTGAGCCCGCTGACGCCCTGCGGCCGGCCCTGGTACATCCACTGATCGACGCCGTGAGTATCGGTGACGACGATCGGTGCCTCGTCCTTGTATTTCTCCGGCACGTGGCGCAGGAACATGTCCGGCGGCTCTACGACGTGGTCGTCGATGCTGACCAGGATCAAGTCGTCGATGTTCATTCCCCAACTACTACCCTGGAGGCCGATGACCGTCTCCGCATCTTCGGCCAACTATTTGCCCAAAACGGCCAGCCTCGTCGAGCTTCGTCGTGGCGGACGGGCCCGGGCCGGTAGCTACCTGTACGAGGGGCATCGGCTGGTCACTGGCTGGCACTCCCACGACCTGCATCAGATCCAGTACGCGATCGGTGGGGTCGTTGAGGTCGAGACGGCGACCGCGCACTATCTGTTGCCGCCGCAGCAGGCTGCCTGGATTCCGGTCGGCCTGGAACACCAGGCCACGATGAACCCCGACGTCCGTAGCGTCGCGGTGATGTTCGACCCGGATCTGTTGCCCGACATGGAAGGTCGTGCTCGCATCGTGGCGGTGTCGCCGCTGATTCGCCAAATGATGATCTATGCGCTGCGCTGGCCGATCGGTCGGCCGGACAGCGATCCGGTCTCAGACGGGTTCTTCCAGACGTTGGGCCACTTGGTGTTTGAAGCACTCGACCACGAGGCGCCGCTGAGCCTGCCCACGGTTCACAATCCGATCGTCGCCGCAGCGATGGACTACACGAAGGCCCACCTCGCGTCGGTGACCGCGGCCGAGGTCAGCCGCGCGGTCGCCGTGTCCGAGCGCACGCTGCGACGCCAATTCGACACGGCCGTCGGAATGTCGTGGCGGACCTACCTGCTGCACGCCCGCATGTTGCGCGCCATGGCGTTACTCGTCGCTCCCGGCGAGTCGGTGCAAAAGACCGCCAGCGCAGTCGGTTTCGACAGCATGAGCGCGTTCACCCGCGCGTTCACCCGGTTCTGCGGCGAAACTCCGTCGAGCTACCGGCAGCGGGCGGCCGGCATCGACTGATCAGCGATGTCTTAAGTGACCGGGAACCACTGCTCGACGGCGTGCGCGATCTCGATATAGAGCGGGATGCCGATGGTGACGTTGTAGGAGAACGTCAAGCCGAGCGATGCCGCCAAGGGCAGTGTGGGGCTTGCTTCGGGGATCGCCAGCCGCTGCATGGCCGGGACCGCAATGTAGGACGCCGCGCCGCACAGCACCGCGAACAGGACGTACGTTCCCGGCTTGAACTCGGTATGAGTGAGGTAGGCGTAGCTGTGCGCGACGATGATCCCCAGCGGTGCAAAGAGATTCGGGGCCAACAGGCCGAAGAAGATGAATCCGCGGCCGGCGGACTTCAGGTCGCGCAGCTTGCGGGCCGCCGTCATGCCCATTTCGAGCAGGAACAGGCAGAGTGCACCCTGGAAGGCCGAGATGAAGAAGGTGTCGTCGTCGTGGGTGACCTGGTGTCCTTGCAGCCCACTGATGAAGCCGATCGCGATGCCGCCGAAGAGCAGAAGCAGCCCAGGGTTGAGGAAGACCTCCCGAAGCAGCTCACGGGACAGGAACGTCGGCTTCGCCTCGACGTCGTCAATCTCGGGCCGCTGCTCGCGCTTGTCGAGCGAGAAGTCCAGCCGCTGAGCGATGCCGGCCCTGTCTTCGATGTCGAGCTGCTCTCCGGGAGGCCGTTGCGCAGCCGCGCCGGGTGCGAACTTCACCGGTGTCGTTGCCACGTAACCGGATTCGTCCGGCATGTTCCCGGCCGGATCCATGCCCCGGTGTCGCAGCCGCGCCACCAGGTACAGCGCCACCAGGCATCCGGGAACCTCCATGACGGCGAGCATCACCGGCATGTAGGCGTCGAACGCCATCCCGACGCTGACCAGAATGCCCACGCAGGTCGCGAACGTTCCGGCCGAGTCGGACCCGTAATACCCTGCCACCGTTGCCTTGTCGACCCGTCGCAACGCCGTCAGCCTGCTCAGCAGGAAGTAGGCGGTCACGCCGATCAAGAAGTTGAGCACGAAACCGACCACCATGAATCCGACGATCTGAGCGATGCTCGACGCTTTGATCGCAGCAAGCTCTTCGCCGCCGTGCCAGCCGATGGCCAACAGCAGGTACATCGTCAGACCCTGGTAGATCACGTAGGGGAATTCGAAGTCCACCTTGAGAAGTGGGAGCAGAAAGCCGAAGTAAAAGAACAGCAGCAGCGGCTTGAAGAGATTGTGCTCGAAGTTGTTCAAGAACTCATGAAGCATCGGTTTCGGCCCCATTTCGGTAAGTCGGCTTGCGCCGCAGTAGGTCTCGAGCCACCGTGTGCCTTACGTGCAACACGACGGACATGCTCGACGCCTTGGGTCAGCGCCGACCATCGAGTGGTTCATGCGCTAAGGGGAGCACCCCACGGAATGCGGAGCAACCGCACTCACGATTTCTTGACGCCCACGGCCGATTTCCTTGACGAGATTTTAACGACGCCGTCGATTTACTCGGCCGAGCGTCGAAAACGCGTTTCTACCAGGTGTGTACGCGATTCTGGGCGGGCTCGAGGCCCAGCTCGAGCAGCAACTCGGTCGCATCGGCAGCCTGCTCGCAGATCGTCGGCACCTCAGGGCGTTCGGTGGCGGTGAAGTTCTCCAGGACGAACGCCGCCGGATCCTTGCGTCCGGGCGGGCGTCCGATCCCAATCCGGACACGCTGAAAGTCCTTGGTGCCCAACGCCGCTGCGACGGAGCGCAGCCCATTGTGGCCGCCCTCGCCACCGCCGATCTTCAGCCGGATCTGACCGAACTCGATGTCGAGCTCGTCATGGATGACCAGCACGTCAGCGGCGGCCACCGAGTAGAACTTCGCCAGCGGTCCCACCTGGCGGCCGGACTCGTTCATGTAGCAGCGTGGCTTCGCCAGCACCACCGAATGCCCACCGAGGCGTCCGGTGACGATCTCCGCACCGGAACGCTTGTGCACCTTGAAATGTGAACCCAACCGAGCTGCGAGCAGATCGGCCACCATGAACCCCAGGTTGTGCCGCGTCTGGGCATAGTTCGGCCCGGGGTTGCCCAAGCCGACCACCAAGCGTGGTTCGGCCACGGGCTAGTCGGATTCGGACTCGGCTTCGGCCGACTCGTCCTCGCCCTCGGCGGGATGCTCCGCCGGCTCCGCGCCTTCGCTCACCTCGCCGGCGCCTTCGCTCTCCAGCTCCTCGGCGGTCGGGGCGTTCACCACGTTGACGACCAGCAACTCCGGGTCGGCGATCAGGCTGACGCCCGAAGGCAGGGTGATCTGTCCGGCGGTGAACTGGGTGCCGGGCTCGGCGCCCTCGACCGAGACGGTCAACGACTGCGGGATCGCCATGGCGTCGGCTTCGATCTCGATGGTGTTGGTCTCCTGGGTGACCAGGGTGCCGGACGCCGCGTCCCCGACGACCTCGACGTTGACCTCGACCGTCACCTTCTCGCCACGACGGACGACCAGCAGGTCGGCGTGGGTGATGGTGCGGCGGATCGGGTGGATGGCGAGCGCCTTGGTCAACGCGAACTGCTCGGTGCCGTCGATGTCGAGGGTGAGCACGGCGTTGGTGCCGGAATGCCGCAGCACCGCGGCGAAGTCATGGCCGGGCAACTCGAGGTGCTGCGGGTCGGCGCCGTGACCGTAGAGGACGGCCGGAATCTTGCCTTCGCGCCGTGCCCGGCGGGATGCGCCTTTGCCGGTTTGGGTCCGCACCAGCGCGGTGAGCTTGTTTGCAGATCGGGCCATGATGTCGCTCCTGGGTCAGGTGTTCTGGCACGGCCAGGATCGCGACGATTGAGTCGTTTCCCGTCGATAACGGCGGCTCGTATCAGCCGCCCTCGCCGTGACGCCCGGCCAGGTTAGCGCATCATCGGCTCAGAGCGGAAATTTGGTATCCGTCAGCCGCTCGGACAAATCCCACAGCGCGTGGGCGCTACCAGCCCGTTTGGCCAGGGGGCTGCGCCCCACCGGCTTGCTGCGGCCGCCCATGCCGAACGCCGGGCCGATGAAACTGTCGCCCGGCACGTCCCGGGCGACGGCGTACAGCGTCTGGCGGGCGCCGAAGTCGGCGTCGGTGGCCAACCGGTTGCCGAAGGACATCAGCGCATCGCTGAGTGTGCGACCGGATTTCCCCTGCAGGTTGGTGTGCGAGTAGCCGGGGTGGGCGGCGACCGCCCGCAGCGTCGAGCCCGCCGCCTGCAACCGGCGTTGCAGTTCGCTGGTGAACAGCAGGTTGGCGAGTTTGGACTGGCCGTAGGCCACCCACGCCGAGTAGGGCCGCGAGGTCCAGTTCAAGTCGTTCAGGCTGATGTAGCCCATCCAGTGCATGAGCGACGACACCGTCACCACCCGGTCGGTGATCTTCGGCAGCAGCAGGTTGGTCAGCGCGAAGTGGCCGAGGTGGTTGGTGCCGATCTGGCTTTCGAAACCGTCCGCGGTGACCGCGTGCGGCACGGCCATGATGCCGGCGTTGTTCACCAGGATGTCGACGGCGTCGACCCCGTCGGCGAACTTGCGCACCGAGGCCAGGCTCTGCAGGTCGAGCGGGCGCACCTCGGTCTTGCCTTTCATCCGCTTGGCCGCGGCTTTGCCCTTGCCGGTGTCGCGCACGGCCAGGATCACTGTCGCGCCGACCCGGGCGAGCTCGCGGGCCGTCACCTCACCCAGGCCGCTGTTGGCGCCGGTGACGACGACAGTGCGTCCGGCGAACGAGGGCAGGTCTGCGGCGGTCCATGACATGCACACACAGTAATGCGACGGCGCGGCCTACTTCGCCGCGACGGTGAATCCGTGGATGATCGCCTCGACGTCGACCGCGTCGGCGACGGCCTGGTCGGCCACGCTGGTGACCGCGAGCTGAATGAGGTAGTGCTCCGGGTCGGCGCCGGACCCGTGGGCGATCACGATCCGGTTGATGGTGTGCAGCCGTTGGTCGCCGAGGTTGTAGCTGCCCTCGATCATCGACGAGGGGAAGCCGTGGAAGTCGGCGTTCGACGACTCGAGCTGTTTGAAGTTCTGCGCCAGACGGGCATCGTCGTTGCCGTGCTTGACCAGCTCGGCGGCGTTGAAGTCGCCACCGAGTTTGAACACGATCAGCATGGCGTTGGGAAAGCCGTCGCCCTTGGCGATCAACTCGGTGGTGGGCGGGATGTTCGGCTTGTCGACCTTCTGCCAGCCCGGCGGTATAGGCATCGAGATGGTCAGGTCGGTCACCTTGTCGGGTGCCACCGGCTCACCGGAGACCCCGTTGCTTTCCAGGTACTGCGAGAACGGCACCGGCTTCTCGCTCGGCACAGTGGTTGTCGTCGTCGGGGTGGTCGACCAAATCGACTGGTAGTCAGGGTTTTTGGGCCCGCAGCCCACCGCTGCCACGGTCAGGGCTGCCGCCACGACAGCGAGTCGCACCGGCCGTCTCACAGGATCTCGCGGACCGTGTCGACCGGACGAGCCAGCCGGGTGCCTTTCGGTGTGACGACAAACGGGCGCTCGATCAGGATGGGGTGTTCGGCCATGGCGTCGAGCAGTTGGTCGTCGGTTGCGTCGGCCAGGTTGAGTTCGGCGTACAGCGCCTCGCGCTTACGGACGGCGGCCCGCACGTCGATCCCGGCCGCGCGAATCATCCCGAGCAGTTCATCGCGGGACGGCGGAGTCTTCAGGTATTGCACCACGTCGGGCTCAATCCCGAAGGCGTGCAGCAGCTCTAGGGTTTTGCGCGACGTCGAGCACTTGGGGTTGTGGTAGATGACCGCCGAAGCCATCTACGCGTCACCGTCGAACAGCCCTGTGACCGAACCATTTTCGAACACTGCGCGGATGGTGGTCGCGAGCAGGGGTGCGATCGACAACACGGTGAGCTGCGGGAAGCGCTTCTCCTCGCCGATCGGCAGCGTATTGGTGACGATCACTTCCTTGGCGCCGCTTTCGGCCAGCCGCTCCGACGCCGGGTCGGACAGCACGCCGTGGGTGGCCGCGATGACGACGTCTTTCGCGCCGTCTTTGCGCAGCAACTTGACCGCGCCGGCGATGGTGCCACCGGTGTCGATCATGTCGTCGATCAAGACGCAGGTACGCCCTTGCACCTCACCGACCACCCGGTTGGACACCACCTGGTTGGGCACCTTGGGGTCGCGGGTCTTGTGGATGAACGCAAGCGGGACGCCGCCCAGCGCGTCGGCCCACTTCTCGGCGATTCGCACCCGGCCGGAGTCGGGGGAGACGACGACCATGTCGCTGCCGTCGTAGTTGTCCTTGATGTAGCCGGTCAGCAGGTTCTGCGCGCGCATGTGGTCGACGGGCCCGTCGAAGAAGCCCTGAATCTGATCGGTGTGCAGGTCGACGGTGACGATCCGGTCCGCCCCCGCGGTCTTGAACAGGTCGGCGACCAGGCGTGCCGAGATCGGCTCGCGCCCGCGGTGCTTCTTGTCCTGACGGGCATACGGATAGAACGGCACGACCGCGGTGATTCGCTTGGCGCTTCCGCGCTTGAGCGCGTCGATCATGATCAGCTGTTCCATCAGCCATTGGTTGACCGGCGCCGGGTGCGATTGCAGGACGAAGGCGTCGCACCCGCGGACCGATTCCTGGAAGCGCACGAAGATCTCACCGTTGGCGAAGTCCCGTGCGGTCTGCGCGGTGACGTGCACGTCGAGCTCTTTGGCCACCTGTTCGGCCAATTCAGGGTGCGCGCGACCCGTGAAGAGCATCAGGTTCTTGCGGTTGTCAGTCCAGTCGTAGCTCACGGGCTGCCCTCACTGGTTCGGATCGGGGTGGCTAGCTTTACGAAAATACGCAGTACGAATACTAGGTAGCGAAACGCCGCCGCGCTGCCGCGTTGACCTCATGACGGCTCGTCGGGCGGCTCGGTGTCGAACGCCCGCGCCTTCTGAGCAGCCTCCGCGGCCGCGCTGCCGGGGCGTTTGCGGTCCACCCAGCCCTCGATGTTGCGCTGCGGGCCGCCGGACACCGCCAGCGCCCCGGGCGGGACGTCTTCGCGGACCACGGTGCCCGCCCCGGTGTAGGCGCCGTCGCCGACGGTGACCGGGGCGACGAACATGGTGTCCGAGCCGGTGCGCACATGCGAACCGACCGTGGTGCGTTGCTTGGAGGTGCCGTCGTAGTTGACGAAGACGCTGGATGCACCGATGTTGCTGTGCTCGCCGATGTCAGCGTCGCCGACATAGGTCAGGTGCGGCACCTTGGTCCCGGTGCCGATGGTGGCGTTCTTGGTCTCGACGAAGGCGCCCAGCTTGCCCTCGGCGCCCAGCGCGGTCCCGGGCCGCAGGTAGGTGAACGGCCCGACGACGGCGCCGTCACCGATCGACGCGCCCGTGCCGTGGGTCCGGATCACCGAGGCGGCGTCGCCGACAGAGACGTCGGTCAGCGTGCTGTCCGGGCCGATACTGCAGCGACCGCCGATCCGGGTGCCGCCGAGCAGCTGCGTTCCCGGGTGGATGACAGTGTCGCGGCCGATGGTCACGTCGATGTCGATCCAGGTGGTCGCCGGGTCGACGACGGTCACGCCCGCCAGCTGATGGCCGGAGACGATCCGGCGGTTGAGTTCGGCGGCGAGGTCGGACAGCTGCACGCGGTTGTTGACGCCGGCCACCAGCGAGCTGTCGTCGACGTGCCGGGCCTGCACCGCCCGCCCGTCCTGCCGGACGATCGCGATGACGTCGGTGAGGTACAGCTCCCGCTGGGCGTTGTCGGCGGACAACCGGGTCAGCGCCGATCGCAGCGCGGCGATGTCGAACGCGTAGACGCCGGCGTTGACCTCGCGGATCTCCCGCTGCGACGGCGTGGCGTCCGCCTGCTCGACGATCGCGATCACTTCGTGGTCCTGGGTGCGCAGGATGCGCCCGTACCCGGTCGGATCGTCCAGCGTCGTGGTCAGCACGGTCGCCGCAGCGCCACGGACGCTGTGCGTGGCGACCAGGTCAGCCAGGGTGTCGGCGTCGAGCAGCGGGATGTCGCCTGACGTCACCACGACCACGCCGCCGAAGTCGTCGGGCAGGGCCGGCAAGCCGCACAGCACCGCGTGGCCAGTCCCCAGCTGCTGGTCCTGGGTCGCCACGTCGATCGGTCGTCCCAGCGTGTGGGCCAACTCGCCGACGGCTTCTTCGATCGGTCGGTGGTCGCGGCCCAGCACCACGACCAGGTGCTGCGGCGCCATCTTGGCGATCGCGTGCAGCGAATGTGCCAGCATGCTGCGCCCGGCCAGGGTGTGCAGCACCTTCGGGGTGTCCGAGCGCATCCGGGTGCCGGCTCCGGCAGCCAGGACGAGGACCGCCGCTTCGCCATGCGTCGTCATCGAACCTCCTCGCTGCGGGCCGCCCGTTGCCGGGCATCTCGGTGTGCCGCCATGCGTTCAGCGTGTCATTATCCGCACGGCCGGGGCAAAAGGCGTGCACCACCCCGAGCTTTGACAGTCACGAGGATGTTCTCAGCATCTGTTCGGCGTTTGGCGCCCTGATGGACCATAATCAGGCGGTGGACCGACGACGAACTGCGCAGGCGAGACGACCGCCCATCGAAGCGCTACAGCAGTTGCCGGCTCTCGTGGTCCTCGAACGGCTCCCCGTCCCCACCCTCGCGGTCTTGCAGGACGGCACCATCGTGTTCGCCAACACGGCTTTCGCCGAGATGGTCGGTCGTGACGCGGATGAGGTCGTCGCATTGAAATTCCACGACATCTTCTACGGCGCACTGGAAACCGATTCGGTGCTCGCGATCGTGGACGGCCTGGCGAACATGGTCGTTGACCTGGCGCACAAAGAAGGCTCGACAGTGCGCGCGTTGATGAGCAAATCCGCCCTGCGGCGCGCCGACGACAAGATCGCGCTCGCGACGTTCCAGGATCTCACCGAGCATCTGTGGGTCAATGAGCGCTGAAACAGCGCCGCGTCAGTGCGAACCGTCGAGTTCGACGTGACGCAGAGATTCGCGAGCCAGAAATTCGCGGTAATAGCCGAGCGACGTCTCGGTGACGATCGCGGGGAACAGTAGCTCCCACATCTGGGTCAACCGCCGGACGAGATCGCGGTCATCGGAGGTCGTCTGGCCCAAGACCCGGGCACCGAACGTCGCGCTGATGATCGATTCGCTGACCATGTGCGGGTCAAGCTCGGCGCGGATGTCACCCTCGGCGATCGCCCGGGTGGCCTCGACCGTCATCGCGTCGATCCAGTGTCGGTAGGCCGCGATCGCGGTGTCGTTGAATTTGCCGAATGCAAGCGTCAACTGCTCGGCGATGCGCACAACCTTGTTGGAGGCGAACAGGTCTGCGGTGATAAAGGTGCTGTGCAGGATGTTCTCCAGCGCCGGTGAAAACGAGTCCGACATCGCGCCGAGCTCGGTGACCACCAGAGCGGCGCCCTCGTCGATGATGGCCGATGCGAGGGCTTCCATCGAATCGAAGTGGTGGTAGAAGGCGCCCTTGGTCATCCCGGTGCGTTCGATGATCGCGCCGCGATCGGCGGCCGCGAACCCCACCTCGGTGAACACCTCGACCGCGGCGTCGAGGATCTTTCGCCGCGTGGCTTCCGATCGAACCTGGCGGGCCATCGCCTTACCTCCGGAGGTCGGGTTGTGTGCTGATGCTCCAGACCCCCCCTGAGCGCACGATTGCTGACTCGGCGGCAAATCCTAACAGGGCGACAGCTCGGCCCGACGTGGTTACCGGCCCGGCGATGAACGTCGTGATCAGCTTGAACCCGCCAACGCGGACGTGCTGGCGATCGCGATCGTTGTGCGTCGGTTGATGAACTGCCGGAAATAATCGAGCCGCTCCGGTCGCACGAAGCCGGGCAGCGCCAGGACCCAGAGCTTCTCGAAGTCGCGGAGAAAGAGTTCCGGTTCGTCGAGATTGCTGGTCTGGCGCAAGCCCATGTAGGCCGACGCCAGCAGTTGTCCTACCGCCTGCGGGTCGCAGTCTTCCACGACGTCGCCCTCGCTCATGCCGCGCTGGATGGCGACCGTGAGGTTGTCGATCCATTCCTTGTGCAGCTTCGCCTGCAGCCCGTCGATCCGACCGATGGACTCGACGAGATGCAGGGCCGCGCGGGAGATGACCTCGCTGATGTCTCGCGCGGCCAGCTGATAGGAGTAGTCGATCAGTGTCTCCAGGCCGGAGAACCTGCGGGCCAACAGCTCGGTGATCGATTGGTTGGACCGGGTGATCTGGTCGTCGATGATCGCCAGCGCCAGCGCATGCTTCGAGCGGAAGTGAAAGTACATCGCGCCCTTGGTCAGTTCGGCCTCGGCGAGAACGTCGTCGAGGCCGACCTGGTGATAGGGCAGCCGAGCGAACTGGCGTGCGGCAGCACGCAGGATCTGCAGACGGGTTGAATCCGCTCTGCTGTCGGTCGTCTCGGTCATAGTCTGGGCCACCTAGTACTGCTCCGCCGCGAGGGTTTGACAACGGGCCCCTAGGTCTCGAGGCGTCGTCTGACGAGTTTATCGAAAAGCTATCCACAGTTGGCGATCGACGCGGCATTACGGCCACCCCTGCTTCGATTCGCCTACCGCAAACCCTGCAGGACTTGCGGTCTGTTCAGGACTATACATGATACAAAAAGTATGGAAAAGCGGCAGTTGTCGGTGGCGACCGCCGTCCCCGTCTCGGACCTTCGCATGCCGCGATTCGGGGGTCTAGCTGGGCATTTACTGGGCCGTCGACCGCCCCGAAGCCGGCTGCCACCGGAGCCCGGCCGGCCCACGTGGCGCTCGAGGTTCCCACGACCAATTCCGACCGCACCGCGACGAACTACGTGCGGAGATACCAGTGGTTAATCTTTCACATGGTAGTCATCCAAAATGTATGTATCATTCCGACAATGGGTAGTCACGGTTTGGCAGGTTCCGGTGCTGATGTGGGCGCCGCGGCAGTGGGCCTGCGCCCCATTTCGTTCGGCGGCGAGCGGATATGAAGGAGGTCGATCGGTGGATGGGACGGCCAACATGATGGCGCTGACACCGGTCAGCCTTGATTCGGTGGCCGTGATCGGGGTGGGCTGTGGCGACATCGCGGTCGGCCTCGGAGCGACACTGGTCGAAATCGCCTGCGACAAACCGGATCTTGTTGTACACGCGTTGGTTCTGACCGGCGGCGGTACCGAGCATGAGATCGAGGAGAAGAACGCGTTCGCAGTGCTGTGTCCCTCGGCGGATATCCGATTGACGGTCGCCGACCTGCCCGGCGGCGGGCTGCGGGACCAGTGGAGGCGGGTCAGGGCCGTGCTGGCGGAGTTTCGCCGCGACTGCGAACCGGACATCGTGTTCGGTCCACATGGCAGCGATCAGTACGAAGACCATCGATTGCTGGCTGAGCTGATTCCCGCCGAGTTCCGCAAGCATCTGGTTCTCGGCTACGAGATCCTGCGATCCGACTCCGACTTGCTCAATCCTTCGCTCTACTTGCCGGTTCCGAGTGAGACCGCCCACGAGAAGGCAAGCCTGATCGCGCAGTGCTATCCGTCCCAAGCCGGCCGCCGATGGTTTGACGATGAGGCGTTCCTGGGCTTGATGCGAGTCCGCGGGGTGCAGTGCCGTGCCCGTTACGCCGAAGCCTTCACGGTTGAGAAGGCCGTGTTGGATTCGGGGACCGATTACTCGGTCAACTAGCAAGGGTCGATGACGAACGAAGGAATATGACCGTGCAGACGATGGTCAGCGGTATCGATGAGAGATCGGGTTCGGCTTGTCCTCAACGTGTTTCGCGGGACGTCCACGAAGCAGTGGAGTGTGGCGGCCCCAACCCGAAGGGAGGGTTCGAATGAAGTACACGCCCACCGACGTTGGCGGAGTGATGATCGTCGACATAGAACCGGAGCGCGACGACCGCGGGTTCCAGACCCGGTTGTTCTGCGCCGAAGAATTCGCCGAGTACGGCCTGCTCTCCGCGGTCGCGCAGACGCATCTGGCGTACAACTACGCCAGAGGGACGCTGCGCGGCATCCACCGCCAGGTTCCGCCGAATGCCGAGGCCAAGCTGGTCCGCTGCACCCGAGGCGCCATCGTCGCCGTGGCCGTCGATGTGCGTCCGGAGTCGAGCAACTACGGCAACCATGTGATGGTTCAACTGAGCGCCGACAACCGCCGCGCGCTCTTCCTGCCACCGTTCGTTGCCCACGGCTTTCAGACTCTCGCCGACAACACCGAAGTTCTCTATCACGTCAGCCGCGTCTGCGACGGTGATGAGGAGCAGGGATTCCGCTGGGACGACCCGGAATTCGGGATCGAGTGGCCGCTGCCGGTCAGCGTCATCTCAGAACAAGACGCGAACTGGCCGCTGCTGGCGTCGGTCGGGCGAGTGGCTTCCTGACGCCGGCCGGCGACGACGAACGCACAGCATCCCGCAGGACTAACGGTCGGCTGAGGGGTATACATGATTCAAAAAGTATGTAAAACTCTCCCTATGAGAACGTACGGTCTGCGGCGAGTCACGCCGGTCGGGTCAGACTCTATTGCCGTCGAGGTCGGCGGTCCGTAGGTGCTGGAATTCGGGGCCATACCGCCGGAGATCAACTCCGGGCGGATGTATGCGGGACCGGGTTCCGGGCCGTTGCTCGCGGCGTCGGCGGCCTGGGATGTGCTCGCCGACGGCCTCTACCTGGCCGCCGTCGGGTTCGGGACCGTGATCTCCGACATGACGTCGTTCTGGCTCGGTCCGTCCTCGCAGTCGATGGCCACGGCGGCGGCCACCCATGTGTCCTGGATCAGCGCCACCGCCCTGCATGCCGAAACAACTGCCGCCCAAGCCAAAGCGGCCGTGGCGGCCTACGAGGCCGCGTTCGCAATGACGGTGCCGCCGGCGGTGATCGCGGCCAACCGCGCCTTGCTGCTGGCGCTGGTCGCAACAAACTTCTTCGGTCAGAACACCCCGGCGATCATGGCCACCGAGGCCGAGTACGTCGAGATGTGGGCCCAGGACGCCGCTGCTATGTACGGCTATGCCGGTGCCTCGTCGACCGCGTCTACGTTGACACCGTTCACGGCTCCGCTGGAAACGACGAATTCATCAGGACTCGCCGGACTGGCTGCCGCGGCCACCCAGGCCCTCGGCACATCTGCCGGCACCAGCGTGCAGACGGTCTCACCGCTGACCGCGACCGCAATGCCCAGCGCGATGCAAGCGCTGGCGTCGGCGGTCACGTCCTCGTCGTCCTCGACGTCGCCGCTGACGGCGCTGGCCACTCCGGTGTCATCGAGCGCGGCCCTGACATCGGGGACGAGCTTGGCGTCCGGCACCGCCTCGGCCGCGTCGATGGTTACCTCGGGCGTCTCGTCGTTCGGCTCCTCGGGGGCGCTCTCGAATACGCTTGGCGCAGCAACCAGCACGGTCAGCACCGGCGCGCAGATGTTCAAGTCGTCGCTCGACGTCGGCGTCGGTCCGAGCGTCAGTGCCTGGGGTTCACCGGAGTTCGGCAACGCCGCCGTGACCGCGACCTCGGGCCGCGCGGCCTCGCTGGGCTCCCTGTCGGTGCCGCAGGGCTGGACTTCCGCAGCTCCGGCCTTCAGCCAAGTCGCCTCGGCGCTGCCGGGCGGCGCGAGCGGCCCGAACCCCACTTCGCCGGTCCTGCCGAAGGCGCCTACGAGCCCAGTCGGTACACCGATGTCCAGGGCGGCCGGCGGCGGCGGCAAGGCTCCGGTGGAGGCGCGCTACCGCTACCGTCCCGCCGTCGTGCAACGCCCGGTCTATACGGGCTGAACAAAACAAGGGGGTGTCACATCAGTGGTGCAAAGTGGAGCACGCAGACGGGTTGCGTGGATCCCCGATGCGCGGCGCGGTCGATTGCAAGAAAAATACTTTAAGTAGCTTAATAGATAGCTTCGCATACGATAAGTATGTAGTATGGCCTTTATGCAGATCCCCGGTTTGTCTGCCCACTTCGCTGGGGCCATGCTCCAGGCAGAAGTCAAGCTCGGCGTCGCATCTTCGCCGGCGTGCTACGCGTCCTCGCCCGATCGCTTATTCAGCGACGTGGCCCGGGCTCGTTTGGACCGCCCGGACCGCGGTGTGCCCCCGCCGCGGTCCGGGCCCCACACTGGTCATCTGCTGTCCGGCCGCCGGGAGCGCCGTAGCGACGGGGGTGGGCGGTGACACGCCGTGTACGTGACAGCGCACGAAAGACGTTTGCGCGGGCGCGGTGCCGCTTGTGCGACTCCGACCGAATGGCCAGTGTTCTCGACCTCGGCGCCACTCCGCTCGGCGAAAAATTCCTCACCATCGACGAACTCGATCTCCCCGAACCGACGTTCCCGCTCCACCTGCGGCTGTGCGAGAACTGCCTACTTTTGCAGCTGCCCGCCCTGATTGCGCCCGAGGACATTTTCTCCGGCTACAACCGCTTTTCGTCGTACTCGGACAGCGTCGTGCGGACCGCCAAGAATTTCGTAGTTGACGCCGTCCAGCGACTGGGGCTTGACTCCGAGTCATTCGTGGTCGAAGTCGGCAGTAACGACGGCTACCTACTGCAGCATGTTGTCAACACAGGAATACCGTGCCTGGGAATTGAGCCCTCGGCCAACGTCCGTGCCACCGCCCGCGACCGCGGCGTGCCGACCGCCTCGGCATTTCTCGACGAGCGGTTGGCACGCGAACTGCGCGCCGAGCACGGCGCCGCTGACCTGGTCGTAGCCAACAACGTCTACGCGCACATTCCCGACCTGCTGGACTTCACTCAAGCGCTGCGGGGATTGGTCAAGGACGAGGGCTGGGTCACCATCGAGGTACACCACGCATTGAAATTGGTAGTCCAGGGCCAATTCGACACGATCTACCACGAGCGGTTCCAGTACTACACCCTACTTTCGGCAAAGCGCGCGCTTGCCACGGCCGGGCTGGCTGTCGTCGACGTCGAATCCCTGCCGGCGCATGGCGGTTCGATTCGCATCTGGGCTCGTCCAGCGCGGATGTCGGCGCCACCCAGTGAAGCAGTCGTCGACTTGTTGCGCGCCGAGAGGGCCGCCGGCCTACACCGTGTCGATGGTTATCTGCAACTGCGGTCGCGCACAGAGTCGTTGCGGCACAGTCTATTGCGGTTCCTGCTTCAGTGTCGCGCCGACGGTAAGAGCGTCGTCGGCTATGGCGCACCGAGCAAGGGCAACACCCTGCTCAACTACTGTGGGATCCGCAGCGATCTGCTGCAATACATCGTCGACCGAAATCCGTACAAACACGGTCGCTTTACGCCCGGTACGCGCATCCCGATTCGCGATCCGGGGCTGCTCGCCAACGATCGACCCGACGTGGTGCTGGCGCTCCCGTGGAATCTGAAGTCCGAGCTCACCGACCAGTTGAGCTACATCGCCGACTGGGGTGGAGAACTCGTCTTTCCACTTCCGGCCCTGCACCATGCGACGTCCTTGTCACGCAACAACATTGGGTTGGCGGTGCTATGAGCGTATGCCGGGGTGGCGGCGACACCCAGCTGTCGGCGGCAGTCGACTCCCGGGCCCGAGTTGGCCCGATGCCACTGGCTTCGGCCACTTATGAAAGCACGAAATAGTGACGGCGATGACGAAGGCCAGCGTCGCACACGATCGCCGCGGTAGCGCGGATCCCTTGCGGATGCTGTGGCTTTCGCCGTTGATGCGGCCGCTGGCGCGGGTGCAGGCGGAGAGGCTGCGCGGGTTGGGTATCGATGTGTTGTTGGTTACCACCGACCAGCATCCAGAGTCGGATACGGCCCGCGACTACGAGCTGGTACTCGAGCCTGGATTCCGGACGGCATCGACCTGGCCGGCGGCTCTGGCGGCTCAGCGCCGCATTCGAAAATACCGGCCGGACATCGTGATTGCCGAGTCGGTCCGCGATCCGCGGTGGATCGCACTGGCGGGACGGGCACCGCGTATTCAACTGGTGCATGACGAACGCCGAGACGACGGTCGTCGTCGAAAAGCACTCGCGCGAGCCTTGTTCGACAAGTGGGGCGGACGTTCGGCGGCGACCGTCACCTACAGCAATTTCGCCGCGATAGCCGTCGCGGCTCGGCACGACGTCGTCGGCACCGACGTGCATGTGGTGCCGTTGTGCAGCGACCTGGAACCGGCGCTGGTTCCGCCGTTCGTCGGCCCGGAGGACCGGCGCGATTTCGTGGTCGCCGGCCGGATGAACTCGCACAAGAACATTGACGTCGTGCTCGAGGCATGGCAACGACATGTCGATGGAGGTAACTGGCGCGGCGACGAGCTGCTACTGATAGGTGTTGGGCCGCTTACCATCCGGACTTTGCCGGCCTACGTGCGGTGGCGTCCCGGCAGTTATCGGTATGCCGACGTTGTCACCACGCTGGCCGCCGCCAAAGGCTCGGTCGCTCATTACCGCAATGCGTCGCAAAGCGGCGTTCAAATGCTCTCGATGCAGCTGGGGGTCATGCCGATCGTTTCCTCCGCCGGCGGCCTGGCTGAGTATCAGCCTCCGGGCTTTCCCCCGGTCGGCGTCGATGACGTTGCCGGGCTGGCCGCCGCGTTCGATGATCTGGCCGATCCGCTCACCGCGACTTTGCGTGGGGGAGCTGCGGCACGTCACTACGCAGACAGCTACGCCGTCGATCATGCCGTCGACGGCCTATTGGAAGTGCTCACCGAGGTGACTGGCCGGACAGGCAAAGCGCAGACGTAACTGTGGTCTTGTTACCGGGTGGTTTCGGGCAACCCGGAAAAAGTTGTGGCCCGCACACCCTTTGGGTGTGCGGGCCACATGTACTCGTGGGTGTCAGGCCCAGCTGGAGCCGACCGCGGAGTCGGTGCTGCTCATGTTGTTGCCGGCGGTCTGCACCTTCTGGCCGTGGGAATTGGCTTGTTCGTAGATCACCTGGAAGTTGCGACCCAACTGGGTGATGAACTCCTGGCAGGCCACCGAACCCGAGCCACCCCAGAAATCACCGGCAGCCAGCACATCGCGCACGATGGCTTGGTGCTCGGCCTCCAGGGAGGCGGCCTGGGCGCGGATCAGCGCGCCGTGGGCGTCGACATCGCCGAACTGGTAACTGATCGACATAGCGTTCTCCTTTTACAAAGTCTGGTCGGTGGTGGGCTAGCTGGACAGGATCTGCTGAGAGGCCTGCTCTTGGCTCTCGTAGTTGTTGGCGTCGCGGATCAGCCCGTCGCGCACCCCGTGCAGCATGTTGACGATGTTGCGGAACGCGGTGTTCATCTGGCCCATGGTGTCGTAGGAGGTGGCCTGAGCGGTACCGCTCCAGCCGGCCCCGGCGATGTTCTGAGACGACGCCCACATCTTGCGGGCCTCGTCCTCCACCGTTTGGGCGTGCACGTCGAAACGGCCCGCCATCGACCGCATCTCGTGCGGGTCAGTCATAAAACGAGTAGGCATAGCTCTCTCCTTATCGTGAAGTCAGAGTCGACGTGACAGCCGGAGGCTAAGCCGGTCGCATGACCACCGGGCTGCGGAATGACCGCAATCCTGAAGCCACCGGTCACGGCCTCACGCGATAAATGGCTGGTATTGCTTCAGTCAGTATACATACTGATCGAATAATAGATAGCAATAAAACAAACCCATAGTATGATGGGGTGATGCGAGTCGCGGTCGCTGTCACCTGCGCCCTGGTCAGTGCGTCGGCGGGTTGTTCGGCGCGCTCGCCGGTCAGCGCACCGGCAAGCGCGTTGGCCGTCGCGCCGCTGCCTGCCATTTCAGACGAGTCGATTTCCGGCATCGGAGCCAGTCGGACCCACTGGGACGCTTCGCACATGCCGAACCCGGCGAGCAACAACGGTTCGGACTACGGCGATCAACCCGGCTTGCCGTCCTACCTGACGCCGAGCGGTGCTGTCTACAGTGACGTCGACGACCAAGGCACCGGAAGAATTCAGTTCTACGATCTGAATCTGCTGCCGGTTGACGGGGCCGAGATGCTGCGGCGGGTCCGCAAAGAATTGCCTGCGGATGCGAAGGTCGCATGGGATCTGACGTTCGACCAGTGTTATCGATTGGCATTCAACAGCCCCACCCTGCAGGCCGCCGGGGGTTACATGGCAGACGTCCAATTTGAATACATTCAACAAGACGGGTCTCGGAGGTCGAGTCCTGACGCGTACAACCATGCATGGATCTGGCTGGACAAAGCCGGCTCGCCACCGAACCGGGAAAACGACTGCTCGATGTGGACGTCGTGAGTAGGCATCGTGACGTCTCGCCGTTCGCGCGGATGGTCGGGATCAGGAGTGCGCCGACGACCCGGGTATCGATATCGCGGCGACGACACCTCGATGGTCCGACCCGCGAACGTTCAACGCGCGCACCGAAGTTGCTGAGCAATTCCGGGTGAGTATGTGGTCGATCGCAATGAGCGGAGGTAGTCGCGAGCCGGCCGGGAAGGTGGGCATCATTCCAGCTCCGGATTGCTTTGCGGCGTCCCGGTAGCCGTTACTCAAGAGCGCGCGAAACGGTCGCATGTCGGCAGTGCTGTTGAGGTCGGCAGCGACGATCACGGAACCCGTGCCGGCTTGCTCACTGACCTCCGACATGGTGGCCGGCAGCAGGGTCAGGTCGCGCCGCCAGTCATCGATGGGTTGCGGCCAAGGCCCGGCCATGTGCGCTACGACAACGGTCGGGCTTGTCGAGACACCCGTTACTCCGATTCGCGCACTGAGAAACGCAAAGGTGTACCCGTCGATGCGTCTCGGAGTGTGGATCGGAAACCGACTCCAGATGCCGACTCCGCCAGGGCCGTCGCGCGCGTCGAGCCATCGATAAGGGAACGTTGCATCGAGGCCGGCACGGGAAAGCCGGTCAGCCGCTTCCGGAGTGAGTTCCTGGACTGCAATGACATCGGCTTGCTCCCGGGCCGATTCCGCGAGATGACGTGAATCAGCTTGTCCCAGAAAGAGGTTCGCTGTCATAACTCGCAACCGGACATCGGTCTGGACGGCAGCGCCCGAACCGCGATCAAAGGGAAGCTGGACCGCCAGCATCGCGATGGTCAAACCCGCGCCCACGATGGCGGGTATCCATTGTCGGCCCCAGAGCAGGAAAGCAGCCGAGACTGGCGCGCAGAGTAGAAGGTATGGCGACAGCGCCGCCACGATCAGCAGGGCATGGTTTGTGATCGACAGATACCGCGATGCAGCGGCGCAACAGGCAACGGCGAGGGCTACAAAACCGATCGCGGCTTGGGGCATCCCTCGATCCTGGACGAAGTCACGCACTTGCTCAGCTGGGCCGATCGTCGAGTCACGGGGGTCCGTGCGTCGCGGCGCCCGGAGCTGAGATACCAAATGTCGGCTTTCGGTGCACAATTGATTCAATAAGTATGTATGCTAGCAGACGAATGTGCCATCGGTCTGCCCGCTTGATGTTCGGCCGCCTCGCCCGGACATCTCACGCGGCGGCGCCGGCCACACTCACCGTCGGTCCGGTCCTGCTAGGGAGAAGCTCGTGTCGTTAGTAGCCAAGCAGTCTGATGCTCTGCTTACCTCGGCTGCGCCTGGCCAGCCAACCGCGCTGAGCGCGGACGTGGTCATCTGCACTTACACCCTGGACCGGTGGGACCTACTGGCCCGGGCGGTCGAGTCGGCACTCGCGCAGACTGTCGCTCCCGAACGGTTGATCATCGTCGTCGGCCACTCGGAGCCCGGCGCGCACAACGTCAACGAGGACCTGTTGGGCCGGTGCCGGCAGGAATGGGGCAATGGTCGCGCCGACTCGCCCGTCGAAATCCTCATCGTGACGCGACGTTTCGCGGGCACAAAGGGTTCGTCGCTGAACACCGCGCTGCTGCTCACCCGCGCTGACGTCATCGCCTTCCTCGATGACGACGCCGAAGCGGCGCCGGACTGGCTCGAGCGCAAGCTCGCCGTGTACTCGAGATATCCAGATGTGGTTGCGGTCGGCGGTGCACCGCTGCCGGACTACGGAGCGCCCCGGCCGTCCTGGTTTCCGCCCGACTTCGACTGGGTGTTCGGCTGCCACTACCGCTCGCTCCCGGACCGGCTTGCCCCGACGCAACACCTCATCGGCACAAGCATGAGCGCGCGTCGCGACGCCATCCTCGACGTCGGAGGCTTTCATGCCGACTGGCATGACGACATGGACCTCTCGCACCGGATCGCCCACAATTTCGGGGCTGACGCCGTCTGCTACGAACCCCTGGCCGCAGTGCGTCACTGGGTCCCGCCGGAGAGACTGACATGGTCGTACTTCTGGCGACGCTGCTTCTACGTGAACCGCAGCAAAGTGGGTGCGTTCGCCGATATGGGCGAGGCCGGCAACATCGGCGCCGAGTTGCGGTTCGCCTTCAGGGTGCTCCTCGGCCCGGCGCCGGCGCTGGTCGCCGCCGTGACCGGCCACCCCGAGCGACTGGGTCAGGCGCTGGTCGCGGTGCTGGGCGTCGTAATGGCCGGCTGTGGGTACATCGCCGGCAGGATGCAGCTTGCCCGGGGTCGCCGGGCCGAGGTTCTGACGACCGGCCTCAGCGCGGCTGAGGTGCGCCAGGCCCGCGCCGCGGTGCGGGCGGTCGACGATGCATAACCTCATCGTCGGGACGGGCCCGGCTGCTGCAGCGGCGATTCTCGCCTTGGCCGACGACCCGTCCGAACGAATTACCGTCGTCGATATCGGCGAGCGGCTGGCCGACGATACTGCGGCCGCTGTTGAAAGGATGAGCGCGCTGCAGCCGGCACAGTGGGCAGTTGCTGATCGCGAACTCGTCTCCGTGCAGCCCAGGGCGCTTGCCGGATCAGCGCTGCCCGAAAAGCGTGCTTACGGCTCGAACCACATGTTCGTTGATCGCGGCCAGCAGCGCGGGCTCGTCATGCCGGAGCGCGGAAACCAAGCGGCTGTGTCGGGCGCCGTCGGCGGGTTCTCGACGGTCTGGGGAGCGCAGATCATGCCGTTTTCCCGAGCCACGTTCGACCGCTGGCCGTTCGGTTGGGACGAGATCGAACCGCACTATCGCGCGGTGTTGGCGGAGGTGCCACTGGCAGCCGAAGAGGACGACTACGCCGAGCACTTCCCACTGCTCTCGGCACGCGGCCCGCTGCCGCCAGTGTCCGGCCGGACCGCGGACGTGCTCGACCGTTACCGGCGGCATCGCAGTGTCATCCGCGCCAAGGGCATCGTCGTCGGCAAGGCACGCCTCGCCTTCTCGGCGAACTCGTGCATGCGCTGCGGCCTCTGCATGACCGGCTGCCCTTACTCGCTCATCTATTCGGCGCGCCAGACCATCGATCGGTTCGTCTCCACCGGTCGGGTGCGCCATATTTCGCGCGTGCTGGTCACCTCGGTCGATCAGCCGGTCGGCGGCACTCCGTCCATTACCTGCACCGACCTCACCGACGGTCACGAGGTGCGTCTGGAGGCCGATCGCGTTTTCGTCGGCGCCGGAGGGTTGGGCACTACCCGGATAGCCCTGAACTCGTTGAGCGCGCCGCCGCGCGAACTCGAATTTCAAGAGTCACAACAATTCCTGATCCCGTTCGTGTCGCGGCGTTCGGCCGGCGACCCACGCGCACAACACGACTTCACGCTCAACCAGTTCAACCTGCTGCTGAAGGACGACGACGCGGCGTACACGACGTCCCAGGTGCATTGCTACCCGTACAACCCGGCAATCGCGGCGGCGCTTCCGGGCTGGCTGCCGTCGCGATTGAGCGGCGCGGTCCTCGGTCGAGCCACTGCGGCGCTGGGATACCTGCCGTCCTGGCGGTCGCCCCAACTGCGGGTAGAACTGCGCTCCCGACGCGCGGGGGCGTTGCCCGACATTGCGGTGCGGGTCGCCGACCCGCGGCCGGCGATGTTCAGCTCGGTGCTGCGCCGGTTATCCGCGCTGGGACCCTGGATCGACCTTCACCCGATACTGCCGATGGCACGGCTGTCCGGGCCGGGCAAGAGTTACCACTTCGGCGCGACGTTCGCCCATGGCGACCGCTCGGATGTGCTTGGGCGCATCGGGGGATTCCGCAACGTCCACCTCATCGACGGTTCGGTGTTGCCGTCGGTGCCGTCGACCACATTCACACTCACGGTGATGGCGAACGCTCACCGGATCGTGTCGGAGAGCCGGCATGTCTGAGCGCGACCGCACGGTCGCTATCACCGGCGCGAATGGATACGTCGGCAGCATTCTGCGGGCTGCCTTCACCGCATCCGGATACCGGGTGATCACGCTGCAACGGTCGGCGCCCGCCGGTGCGGCATCGGGGTACGTGCCCTACTCCCTGCAGGATGGACCGGCCGCATCGCTGCCAGACGACGTGGCCGCGGTGATCCACTGCGCCTACGACCTGCGCGCCCGAGACGCCGCCGAGATTGAACGAATCAACCTTGGCGGCACCGAGAAGCTCATTCGGGCAGTAGGTGACGTGCCGATAGTTTTCATCTCCTCGATGTCTGCTTACTCGGGCACCCAGCAGATTTACGGCCGGACGAAACTCGCGTGCGAGGACCTGGTCGCCGCACACGGCGGGACATCGCTGCGCCTCGGCCTCGTGCACGGTAGCGGCGACGGCGGCATGATCGGCGCGCTGCGCAAAGTGGCCGCACTTCCCGTCGTGCCGATGCTGCGTCCGGACTCCTACCAGTACGCGGTCGACGCCGAGGACGTGGCGAACTGTGTACTTTCAACGGTCGAACAGCCGCCGCCGCACCACGTTCTCGGCGTGGCCGCCCCTCGCCGGGTCCCGTTCAGCGAGATCATCCACACTCTGCGCGCGAGCGCCACCTCCACACCGCTGCGACCCATCCCGCTAAGCTCTGCGCTGCTCTACCGTGCATTTCGCACCGCTGAGGCGGCTGGCCTCCGGATCGGGTTCCGCGCCGACTCGCTGCTCGGGCTCATGCATCCCGCACCGGGCGTCCCGCACGTCGATTACTGGGCAGAACAAGGGATTTCACTGCGGGACTTCGCGAAGGTCGCCGCACAGTGACCCGCACGGCAATGGCTACTTGGCGCAATCGCCCTGCCCGCTTTTCGCGGTGGCTCAAGAATGTCTTGCCACGCGTTTCGCATCCCTCGCCTCGTTGAGCGACTCGAGCATCATTTCCGCGAGCTGCGCGACCTGGGGCACATCGATCAGCGTGGCGTGGTCACCGACAAGACGTTTAACCGTCACGCTGCCGCGGTGGAATTCGTCCCAGCCCAAAAGATCTGCCCCGATCGCGGCTGCGGAAGCCTCGGTCACGAACAACTGCATGGGCACCTCATGGCCGGGCTGCTGATATCGGCAAACGATCTCGGTGGCGCCGCGATAGTCGAACTCGTGCTTCGGCCACAGCGCGCTGGGTCCACCGCGAAGTATTCGAAGCGCGACTTCGGCGTATTTGGCCCACCGTTGGCGCGCGGGCTGCTGACGCAACCGGCGAAGCTGCCATCGCAGCGTCAGCTGGGCCCGTAGCTGTTGCTGCATCGAAGGTGCCTCGGTATCGAGTACGCACAGCCAGTCGACTTGCCGGCCGGCCTCGACGGCTTGGCGGGCGATTTCATAGGCCAAGAGCCCGCCGATCGAGTAACCGACGAGCGCAAGCGGACCATCGGGCTGCCGATTGTTGATGTCGGAAAGAGCCTGGCTGGCGTGGTGTTCAATGCTCAGCGATTGGTCGAATTGCCCACCCCGCTGGTCGGGGACCAGCGCGTGTAGCGGTTGTGCGGCACCCCACTGCGCCGTGAAGTGTCGCAGGCTCATCGCTGACGGATGGTCCGCGAAGATGAAATGCACCGGTGGACCCGACGCCACGTCGATGGTGCTGCCGAGAGACTCACCACTGAGCAGCTCGGCAAGCCCGGCAATGGTCCTGCCGCCTTCGAGGAACGCGGCCAGGGGCAGTTGCACATTGAAAGTCCGTTGCGCCTCTGAGATCAGCCGCTGCACCAGCAGCGAGTGGCCGCCCATATCGAAGAAGTCGCTGTTGATGTCGATCACAGGCACGCCGAGCACCGCGGCCCACAATTGTGCGACACGCCTTTCGGTGTTGTTACGGGGACGCTGAGCTCCGGGAAACCCGGCTCCTGGCGGCGGCGGCGCCGGCAGCGCGGCCTTGTCCAGCTTCCCGTTGGCGGTCGTCGGGAACGCCTGGAGATGCACGTACGCGCTCGGCACCATGTATTCGGGCAGCCGGTTCAACAGGTAATGGCGTAGTTCTGCTTCCGCGGGCCGGCGCCCGCCTTCGCCGACGACATAGGCACACAGCCGCTGGTCGCCGTTCGTGCCGACGGCGACGACGGTGCTCGCGGACACCGTGGGATGCCGGTCGAGCACTGCGGCGATCTCACCGAGTTCGATTCGCAAGCCGCGGATGTGCACCTGCTCGTCGAGTCGACCGAGGTAAACCAGTTGGCCGTCGGCACGCAGGCGTACCAGGTCGCCGGTGCGGTAATGCCGGCAGCCCGCCGCGTCGACGAAGAATTTGGCCCGGTTGAGGTCTGGCTGGCTGAGGTAACCGCGACCGACCGCAATCCCACCGATCACGAGCTCGCCGGCGGTGTCAGGCGGGAGGGGGCGACCTTTGGGGTCGACGACAGTCAGCCTGACCCCTGGCAGTGCCGAACCGAGCGTCGGTAAGTCGGCGCAGAGTTCCGCCGAAGCGCCGGGCGTCACGGTGCCCGAGGTCGTCACCACGGTCGCTTCCGAGACCCCATAGTTGTTGACCAGCTGGAACGGCAAGCCCGGGCGGGGGCGACGGTGCAGCACGTCGCCGCCGGTGAGCATGACCCTCAGCGGGGCGGTGTCGGGCCACTCCAGCGCGATCAGCACCGCGCACAGCGGTGTCGGTACAAACGTCGTGGTGATGCGTTCCGTCAGCAACCAGTCGCGCAGCGCGAGGGGGTCGATCTTGACCTGCTCCGGCGGCACGTGCAGCGATGCGCCGGCGGCGAGACAGGGCCAGATCTCCCACACAGCTGCGTCGAAGCCAGGACTCGATATCAGCCCGGTCCGGTCGGATTTGTTGATACCAAAGGCTTTCTGATGCCAGTCGATGAGATTGGCCAGACCGGCATGTTCGATGATCACGCCTTTCGGACGGCCGGTGGATCCCGAGGTGTACACGATGTAGGCGGCCTCGTCAGCGCCGACCGTCACCGGAGCGGCCAGCGGCGAACCGGCGGGTTGCATCGGCTCGATCGCGCGGGACGCGCCAATACGCGCGGCCATATCCGCCCTCGCCACGACGGCCTGTGCACCCGAATCGCGCAGCATGAACTGAAGCCGGTTGTCGGGATAGTGCGGGTCCAGCGCTACGTAGCAGCCGCCGGCAGCGAGGACGCCCAGCGCACCGACTACCAGTTCGATCGATCGAGGTAAGCACAGCGCGACGGGATCGCCCCGGCGCACGCCTGCTTCTTCCAGGCGCCCGGCCAGGGCGAGCGCGCGCAACCACAGCTGCTCATACGACAGAGACCCGTCCGGTGAACTCACCGCAATCGCATGCGGGTGCATGCGGGTGGCCCTTTGAACGCGCGCGACTACTCCGGTCGGGGCGGCGCTTGTGGGCCGTCCACCGTCTCCGAGCGTCGATGGCGTTCTCACGCTCCTGTAGCACCCCTCCTGCCGTTGGGAGCACTCACTGTCGAGCTCACCCGCGACCGTCACGGATACCCCCTACATACCGGCAACTTAGCTAGGACCGATCTTACATACTTTTCGGATAAAATACAGTCCTTGGTCATGCGTAGGGTCTTTTGGGGACGACACGCTCTGACCGATGCGGGCGGCGCGACCCCATCGTCGCCTACCGAGCCTTGAAGACGGAGACCATGTGGTCGGCGTAATCGGTGACGTAAACGGTGTGGGTGTTCGGATCCACCGCTACCGCGTCCGGGTTGTAGCCGACTGGCTCAGTAGCGATGACTTTGAGCGTCGACCCGTTGATAACGGAGACCGAGTTGTCGGCGAAGTTGGCGACGTAGACGAGGTGGGTGCTCGGATCGACCGCGACCCCGAACGGGTCATTGCCGACCCGCACGGTGCCGGTGACGGTGTGGGTGGAACCGTCGATCACCGACAGAGTCGGGTGTCCGTAGTTGGCGACGTAGACGGTGTGAGTGTCTGAATCCACCGCTACCCCGTCCGCGCTGTTGCCCAGCGGCACGGTGGCAGTGAGGGTGTCCGTTGCCCCGTTGATCACCGACACCGTGTGGTCACCGGAATTGGTGGCGTAGACGGCGTTGGTGACGAGATCCACCGCAACCCCGAACGGACCGTTGCCGACCGGGATGGTGGCGTCGACAGTGCGCGTCAAACCGTTGATCACCGACACCGTGCTGGGATGCCCGTAATTGGCGACGTAAACGTTGTGGGTGTAAGGATTCACCGTCACGCCGAACGGCGCGTTGCCGACCGGCACGGTGGCAATGACGGCGTGGGTCGACCCGTTGATCACGGAAACCGTGTGGGAGTCGGAGTTGGCGACGAAAACGGTGTGGGTGACCGAGTCCACCGCCACGCCGTCAGGGTGGTGACCCACCGGTACGGCCGCAACGACTGTGTGCGACCACCCGTCGATCACGGATACCGTGTCAGGCAGGTTATTCGTGACATAGATCGTGTTTGTCACCGAGTCCACCGCGACGGCGTTCGGACTGGCGCCGCAGGGCACTGCGTTGACGTGCATCGGCCGGTTGACGAATTTGACCCCCGCGAACACGACGGCGACCACTACCACAAGCAAGACCGCCATCATTGCCTCGAACCGGGCCGGATCCGTGGCGGCCAGTCGCGCGAACGGTCGTTTGGCGGTCGGGTTCGACCCGGGGCCGGCGGCTGGTCCCCGCTGCCTCAGCTTGGGAGCGGCCGGGCGGGCCGGCTCGCGGAGTTTGTACCTGGCTGGATCCGTCGGCCCGCGGCTCTTGCGTTCGGCCACATTGGCCGGCCGAGGGACTTTGTGCTCGGTCCAGGTCAGCGCACCAGCGTGATAGGACGCCGAGATGCGCCTGCCGACGGAGTCCTGCTGTGGTGGTGTGATCATGACCCGTCAACCTCAGCCGCGATCAGCTGCATGCCGGGCTCGCGGCGGGCAGGCCACCGCTGTCGGCGGACCGATTCCGCGCGGCGTTGACGCTGGACTTCGCGCAGGTACAGCCACGCGCCCTGCAAGAGTCCCTTTCTGCCGGCTCGAAGCAGAGCGTCCGGGACGCCCCCGGTCGGCGAATCCTGTTGTCCGGAGCCACGATTGGCGAGCAACCGGCTAACCCCCCGCGGGACGAACCGAAAGATGCGCCAGAGGTAGGCCGGCGATGTCAGGATCAGGCTCATGTAAAACGCTGTGAGACCGGCGGAATACCCGAAGAACTGCTTCTCCAGGGCCTCGTCCGTTCGGCGGTGGTAGTGCCAGGTCACGGCGGGAGGCCAGTGCAGAATCGTCGAGCCGGTCTCCAAAAGAAGAGACAGAGCGCGCGTCTCCTCGCCGCCGTGGGTCAAGGTTCCGGCGCCGAGCCGGTTGTCGAAGCCGCCGATCGCGCGCAGCCGCTCGGTCCGGAAAGCCATGTTGCCGCCGGCGCCGAAGTTCGGCAGCGGGTAGAGCGGATCGAATACCGTTGGCGTACCGGCTCTTAGCGCAACCGGCTCGACGCCGCGGCCCTTGTTGAATCCGCCATAGCGTTCGAAGTTGACCTGGGCGGCGGTCTCCAACTCGGCCGGCAACATCAGTCCTGCCACTGCGTCAGGTCGACACGGGTGCGCGAATCCGCGCTTGATCCAGGCGATCCAGTCCGGGTCGGCCACCTCGTCGTCGTCGATCCACGCGATCAGGTCACTGCGCACCTCAGACAATCCGCGGTTCCTGGCACGCGACAGCCCAGGTGCCGGCTCGTGGCAACAGCGCAACCGAACGCAGGTCACGTCGATAGGAGTGCTGGCGGCCGCACCGTCATGTGAGTTGTCGACGACGAGCACCTCGAAGTCCTGATCGGACTGGCGGGCCAGGCTGGCCAGCGTGATTGACAGGCCGTCTGGACGGTCGCGGGTGCAGATCACCACCGTCAGTGACGCGTCGAGCCCGTCGACGGTCTCGTGCGGCTGTGCAGGATCCTCTGCAGCGAAGCGGTCACGCAGGTCGGCCAGGGCGACCGAGGAGTCGCCCTCAAGGTTCAAGAACCGCGTAGCCACCGGAAACCCGTTGTGACGCACCAGGCACCACGCCGTCGCAAACCGGCTGACGTCGACGGCTTCGTGGCTGTAGTCGAGCGCGAGATCGACGTCGACCACCCAGGCCGGCGTGCGTAGTTCGCCACGCTCTATGTCACGCACGGGGCCACCATCGACTCGGCGGTGAGGTCGTGACCACTAGATGGGCAGAAGTACAGCCGCCGACCGGCTTTCGAAAGCGGCGATCTGCTCCTGTGACACGCGACGCACGTCAGCACCCGCATGCACGCGCTTTTCCCAGTCGATCGTCCATGCCACGGCGTCGTGGAAACTGAGCCGACCGCGCCAGCCGAGTTCGCGCTGCGTCTTGGAGTTGTCGAGGGCCAGCAGGTTTGCCTCGTGGGGCTGATTCGTGCCGTCGAGTTCCCAGCGCGCGGCCCCACCCCACAGTTCGGCGGCCAGGGTGGCTACCTCGCCGACCTCGACGAAGCTGTCGGGGCCAGGTCCGAAGTTCCACTGGCCCTGACCGGAACCGGCGAGAAGCCGGTCGACGAGAGTGAGATAACCGTTGAGGCAGTCGAGTACGTGTTGCCACGGCCGTACCGCGTGCGGGAACCGCAGCCGGGGCGCCCGGCCGCTCGCAAAGGCGCCCGTCAGGTCTGGCAGCAGCCGGTCACGACTGACGTCACCGCCACCAATGACGTTGCCGGCGCGGGCAATAGCGGTGGGAGCGCCCGGAAAGCTGCGAACCCAGGACTGAACGAGCAGATCGGCCATCGCCTTCGACGCGCTGTACGGGTCGTTGCCGCCGAGAGGATCGGTTTCGGCGTAACCGGCCTCCTGGTTGTTGTTGCGGTAGACCTTGTCGGTCGTCACAACGACGTGCGCACGTACGGACGGGGTGGCCGCGACGGCCTCCAGCACGTTG
Organism: Mycobacterium cookii; assembly: GCF_010727945.1. Lineage (NCBI taxonomy): Bacteria > Bacillati > Actinomycetota > Actinomycetes > Mycobacteriales > Mycobacteriaceae > Mycobacterium > Mycobacterium cookii. The sequence continues at coordinate 2,312,128 of NZ_AP022569.1, read as the reverse complement.
AGCGTGCCAATGACGTTGGTTTCGTAGGTGTCCCGCGGCTTGCGATACGACTCGCGGACCAGTGGCTGGGCGGCCATGTGCACCACGACGTCGGGAGCCGCCGCAGATACCGCTGCCGCTGTGCCTTCGGTGTCGCGAATGTCCACCCGAAAGTCGTGAACGAGTTCGTCCGCGAGTTCGGCGCGCTTGAACATGCCGCCCTCGGGCGGTTCTTTGGTGGCTACACCGGATACCTGGTGTCCACGGCTGAGCAGCAGCAGCGTGAGCCAGGCTCCTTTGAAGCCGGTATGGCCCGTTACCAAGTAGTGCACGTTATCTCCTTCAGGCTGTGGCCGCTGCGGGCACGGTGGGTCGTTTGGCGGCGTTGCGTGCGGCTTGGTAGAGGTGTCCGGTGAGTCCGGTGCGGTGGTGGCGTAGGACGGTGCGTAGGACGCGGATGCCGTCGCGGATGGCGTGCAGGTTGGAGGTGCCGGTGCGGCGGGGCAGTTCGAGGCTGGGGACTTCGGCGATGCGCAGGCCGGCTTGCATGGCGCGCACGGTCATTTCGGCTTCGATTTCAAAGCCGGTGGCCGTGAGGCGGAGGTGGTCGAGGTAGCGGCGGTGAAAGGCGCAGTAGCCGTAGCACAGGTCGGTGAGGTGGGCGTGGTAGGCGGTGTTGAAGACGGTGAGCAGAAACCAGTTGCCCAGTCCGCGGAACGGGGTGATGTCGAGTGATCCGCCGCCGCTGATGAAGCGGGATCCTTTGACGAAGTCGTAGCCGTTGTTCAGGAAGTGCAGGTAGTGGCGGATTTCTTGGGGGGACATGCTGCCGTCGGCGTCCATCATGACGATGATGTCGCCGGTGGCGGCCAGAAAGCCGGTGCGTAGGGCGCTGCCTTTGCCGGGGCCTTGTTGGGGTATGACGCGGATGTCGGGGCGGGCGTGGCGGGCGGTGATGAGGGTGACGTCGGTGGAGTCGCCGTCGACGAGGATGATTTCGTCGATGTCGTGGGCGATTTGTTCGAGGACCCAGCCGACGTTGCGGGCTTCGTTGCGCACCGGGATGACCAGGCTGACACTGGGCCGGGTGGGCGATGCGATGGGAGCGTCGGTGGGTGTGGTGGCAGCGGCAAGATGCAGCGCTGGTCCGTGGTCGGTGGGCTGGCCAGCGGCCGAGAGGGTTGTCATAGTCAGCTGCCAATCTGCTCTGCGGCGGTCTTCAGGAACGCCCAAGTCGTATACTGGTGATAGAGCTGCGGCGAGTATTACATACTTTTAGTCGAAACGCAGCCGCCGAACAAACTAGAAGTTTGTTGTTGGCCGGGAAACGAGGTAACGCGGTCAGCGTGCTCGAGGAGTCCGCATGTTTCGGCGGCGGTGTTGCCTGTCCGCGGCGCAGCCGCGGACAGTCGAGAGTCAATGCCGGGCGGGTAGCGACTCTGCGGGCGGCCACAGCGACCAGATTGCGAGATACGCCAGGCCGAAGAAGGCCCCCACTGCAAGGGCCACACCGGTCGACTGCACATAGGCAAGCGGCGAGCGCGCCCAGTTGAGCGTGGTTGCCGCCACCGCACCTGGCTGGGTCACCAGATCCCATGAGTTCCACCGTTGGAAGCGGCCTATCACCACGCCGATTGCGCAGAGGCCGACTGAGAAAACGACCGCGATCCACCCGGTCACCGCACCGAACTCGCGTTCGATCCGCTCATGCACCAAATGCACGGATACCGCCCCGAGGATGACGCCAGTCCATGCCGCGACGCCGTACTGCATCACGTGGCGCCACAGTCCGGTGGAGTTGCTCAGATGCACCACGTCGGTGACCAGATACGGCGCATTGGGCAGGAACGCCAACCATCCCAGACCAAGCGGAATCAGCCAGATCCGCCGGCCTGCCACCGCGATGCCCGCCGCGAAGGCGACCGGAATCGCAGCCAACACGAGGTTCCAGACGAAGAAGTGGGTGGGATAGAGCCGTGGCGGGGCCGGATCGGTCAGGCCCAGAACTAGCGCTAGTCCGATTGTGGCCGTTAGTGATCCGGTGAGGACCGCCCGGCGTAGACGAGTCATGAATGCAGTTTGCCAGGCGTGTGGCGGCGGTCCGGCCCGACGAGCACGGCGCCGGTCCGGGCGCGCATCGGGCGAGAACCCGCGGTCACGGCCTCGTCGCTACCCCCCGCCGTAAAGACTAGTCAACCAGCTATTGAAGCTAAACGATGACAAAAAGTACGTAAATTGCGGTATGGGTGTATCCTCGGTTTGCAGGGTCGGACGAAGTGCCTTCCCGCAACGGCGGCCCCTCCCGGGTCGGCTTGCTTCCCTTAGGAGGAACTCGTGTCTTTCGTGACTACACAGCCTGAGGCTTTGACGTCGGCGGCCGTCGCCCTGCAGGGACTCGGTTCTGGGATGGCTGCCGAGAACGCGGCGGCGGCTCCCCCGACCACCGGCGTTGTTCCCGCGGCCGCCGACGAGGTGTCGGCGTTGACCGCGGCACAGTTCTCCGCCCACGCCGAGCTGTACCAGGCGATCAGTGCTCAGGCCGCAGCGATTCACGAGATGTTCGTGAACACGCTGGGTGTCAGCGCTGCTTCGTATGCGTCTACCGAAGCCGCCAACGCGGCTGCGGCCCTGTAAGCAGCCGAAGTTCAGCCATGGATTACGGGGCGTTATCGCCGGAAATCAACTCCGGGCGCATGTATGCGGGGCCGGGCTCGGGCTCGATGCAGGCCGCTGTCACGGCCTGGAATGGCTTGGCCGCCGAATTGCGTTCTGCGGCATCGTCGTACCAATCGATAATTTCGGAGTTGACCGACGAATCGTGGACGGGTCCGTCGTCGGCAGAGATGGCGGCGGCCGTAGCTCCGTATGTGGCGTGGATCAACGGCACCGCTGCGCAGGCCGAGCAGACGGCCAGTCAGGCAAGCGCAGCGGCCGCTGCCTATCAGACAGCGTTTGCAATGACGGTGCCGCCTGCGATGATCGCAGCCAACCGCGCTCAGCTGATGTCGCTGGTCGCGACGAATACATTTGGTCAAAACACCGCGGCGATCGCTGCCAATGAGACCCAATACGGCGAAATGTGGGCCCAGGACGCCGCCGCGATGTACGGCTATGCCGCGAATTCGGCGGTGGCCAGCCAGGTGACCCCATTCGCCGAAGCGCCGCAGACCACCAATGCGGGCGGGTCGGGCTCGCAGGGCGCCGCGACCGCCCAGGCAGCCGGAAGCGCCGCCGGCAACGCGCAATCGTCGTTGTCGGGGTTGATCTCTCAGGCGCTGCAGGGCCTTGCAACCCCCGCTGCCTCATCGACGTCGTCCGGCACGGGCTTGTCGACGCTGCTGAGTAACCTCCTCGGCGACCTTGGGTTGACGTCGACCAGTGGGTCCGCGACCGGTGGGCTCTCCGGTATCGGCTCCGGCCTGCTCCAGGACTATCTCTACCTCCCGGCCTTCTTCGGCGCTTTCGTGGCGATCGACGCGCTGTCACCGGTTATCTCGATGCTCGAGACTGCCCCACCCGCGGCCGCTGTCGGCGACGTCAGTGGGGGTGGAGCCGACGGGGCTCCGGGTGACCTGAATGGCGCCGGCGGCGGTCCCGTCGGTGACGGGGGCGCCCCGGATTGGGCGAGCGGTGCCGACGGGGCGACCGGGTCGGTGCTGGCCGGCGAGTCCGGCGTCGCTGCGGGCCTGGGCGAGGCGCCATCGTTGGGATCGCTGTCTGTGCCACCGAATTGGCTCTGGTCGGCGGCACCTCCGCCACCCCTGGCGCTTCCCGCGGGGGTGCCGTTGCCCGCGGATGGGGACCTCGGCGCCGGGCTGGGTTTCCCGTTCATGTTCGGCGGGATGCCAGCCGCCGCAGCGGCGGGCGCTGCGGCCGGCGCGGCCGGTGCCGCTGCTTCCAAATTCGGGTCACGCCTCAAAGTCGTCGCACGCCCGCCAGCGGCCGGGTACCCGGCCGAACCAGCGGCTTCGTCGACGGGTTACCCCAGGCCCGCGGCCGGATACTCGACAAACGGGAATGGAAACGGACACGCGCCGCCCGGATATCGGCCGGCAATCGTTTATCTGCCGACGAACGGACACGATCCGGCCCACGTATGACAGCCCACAACAGATCGCCGTTTTCGGGGCCGGTCGGTTCCGCAGTGCCGTGAGCGCATTAATTCAGGGGGTAAACATCGTGAAGTCGGTCGCCGACGCAGCGCGGGCAGAGTGGGCACATCGGCAAGAAGCCGTCGCCGTGAAGACACCAAAGTGGATGCTCAATGGTGAGCATTGAGCTGGATCGGCCGCAAACTTGTGTCGGTCACACTGATGGGGTCGAGCACGACGGAAGCACACCGGGCTCCGATCGAAAAGATGCCCGTAGCGGGGTCATTGACGGGCTGCTGGTCGTCGCGACGGGCATTCTCCTCGTGGCCGTGGGTTATGCCCGCGCTCGAGAAAGCCTGAGTTTTGCCAGTCCGTTATTTTGGGCCGGGCAGATCCTCATCTTCGCCTATGTCGTCTTTCATGTTTTAAAACGGTCGATCGCACCTCGTGACCGTGAATTCCTCGTCATCCTGTACGCGGTGGCCCAATCTCTGATCCGATGGGCATACAGCCCGGTTATGTTCCAGTGGTTCGACGAGCTGCAGCATTTGCGTTCACTCCTCAACGTCCTGTCGTCGCACCATCTTTTCCATACGAATTTCAGCCTTCCGATCAGCCCAAGATATCCCGGTATGGAGAATGTCACTGCCGAGCTCGCCCAGGTGTTACCGGCCACCCCATTCGCCGCCGCCGTGCTGGCCGCCAGTGCCTCCCATGTATTGCTCGCAGCTGCGCTCCTGCTTTTCTTCCGAGAGGTGTCTCAGGTGCAACGCGTGGCGTGCCTCGGGGTATTGCTGTACTTGCTGAGCCCCCAGATCCATTACTTCGATACATCATTCGTCTACGAAAATGTGGCATTGCCGTTCCTCGTGCTTTCCGTCTTCTTTGCCATCCGCTTCGCAATCCATCAGCGTGGACGTACACAGAATTTCGTCGGCCTGTTGGCTTGTGTCGCGATCGCCGTGGTGACACATCACGTCACGGCGTTGGCCACCCTCGCCGTGTTGGCCGGCGTCGCTCTGACATCGTCGCTGTTGCCCGATACTCGTCACCTGGCAAAACCTCTGGCAATCTGTGCCGCCGCCGGGGCGGTCATCGACGGATGCTGGGTGGTGTTCGCAGCACCCGAGACCCGCGAATACCTCGGCGATGTCGGACCGCAGATCCTCAACGGCCTCAGCCAATTCGGGCAGGCCCAGGGAAAGGCCAAGCTACCGACAAGCCTGCCGACTCCCCTGATCGATCACCTGTGCAACCCCGGCGGCGTTGCCCTCATGTTGATCCTGCTCGCTGCGAGCATCCGAATGGCGAGTACCTTGCCGCCATTGCCGCGGTTACTCGTCTGGATGGCGCCTCCGCTATATGCATCGATGATTTTGATTCGATTGTTCGTCGGTTCCAACGCAAATGGTGAGCACCCGGATGGGGCTGAGCTGGCGATCCGCTCGCTTACCTACAGTTCGCTCTTCACCGCGCTGGCAGTGGCGGTGGTCTTGGACCGTCTCGCGGGAACCGCTGCCCGCCGCGTCGGGCCGGTTCGTATGCCGAGCGGTTTCGTCAGTGCGACAGCAATCGCCGTCGTACTTCTTCTGCATTCGACCACTACGGGTCTGCCGCAGTGGTGGCAGCGGCTTCCCGGCCCATTCCGGGCCGACAGTTTCGTCAGCGGAATCGACGTCGTCGGCACCAGCAGGGCTGAGTGGGCGGCAACAAACCTGCAAGCCGGATCGCGCTACTTCGGCGACATCACGTCAATGGCTCTGTTATCAGCGCTGTCCCAGCTGGATCCCGTCAGTAACCCGGGATCGCTTTATGACACCTCCCGCCTCATTCCGGAGGACTCCGCGCTGATCGGCGGTCTGTTGGCCACATATCTGGACGTGGACACGCGAATGACACAACAGGCGCCTGTTACTCGCTACTTTTTCAAGGCCGACGTCATGATGGGCGAACGGGAAGCGCCGATATACAAGTCGAGTCTCGATAAGTTCGATGATCTCGCCGGAATATCCCGAATCTACGACTCCGGCTATGACCATTTCTACGACTTACGAGGGATGCAGGACATCTATGGAAACTAAGTTCTGCAAGATTGACTTAATCCCGGTGGCCGCTCTGGTGTGCTACGTCATATCGCTGCTGCCTTTCATTCCGCGTGAGGTCTCCGGCGCTTTTGGTGTGGCTCTGTGTTTCATTCTGACCGGGGTCGCCGGGACCTGTGCATCTTTGCCCGGCGAGGCGAGCGGCATTGCGCGGTTCACCGCGGCCATGGCCTGGTCGCTGGGAACAGGCATCGTGGGCGGCCTGATTCTCAATTTTCTCCCGTCAGGCCTGGTCCGGTTCAATTGGGTGACATACGCCTTGGCGCTGACGCTTCTCGCCTACGCGGTAGCGCGTGGGCGTGGGGCAGGCAGTCGACTCGAATTGCGACGCCCGAATATGCCCACCCTGACTCCGATCGCCGGCGTGAAAATTGTGGCCGCAGCGATCGCCGTGACGGGAGCAATCGTCATATCCGTCAGCAGTGCGCATCACGTCGCAACGCCTTTCACCGAGATTTGGTTGGTCCCGGATGGGCCGGCACATTCTCCTGTTGGTGCGACGGGCGCGGTATTCGGTATCAGAAGTCATGAAAAGTCGAGTGAAGATTTCATCGCGGTCATCGACACCGGCGCGCACGTGACGACGCATCGAGTGACGCTCGCACCGAACCAGGTGTGGACCCACCCCTTCGCCGTGCAGGGCGAAAAGCCGATGGCCAACGTGTATCGGGCCCGGGTCGCCGATCCTCCATATCGGACGGTGTGGTTTGTCCGGCGATAGAACGGTGCGGGCCCGCGGTCGCGCGGTGCCCGGCCCCAACACGCGGCGGCTTGGTCTGGGACTTGAGCGTGGCAACGCTCCGAAGTCCGCAGGGCGTCGTGTCATCACGATTGCGGTCGCTCTCTTCAGCACGACCGTGATCACCTCAGGGCTGGGCTTTGTGTTTTGGGCTCTCGCCGCGCGCCTCGCCACCACTGAAGTCGTCGGCCGCGCGTCTGCCGTGATCTCTGCAATGCAACTCATCGGATCCTTCGGCACGTTGGGGTTTCACATACTCCTGACCGCCGAACTTCCCGGGCGCGGCGCGGCTGAGGTGAGGCGTCTTGTCGTTACCAGCTTGGGAATTGCCGGCGGGTTGGCGTTCGTGATGGCAGCGGCATATGCGGTCATCGACCACAGCGCCACGAACACCGGCGAATGGATCTACGCCACGCCGGCCGGCGTGGTGCTTTTCGGTGCCGGCACTGCCGCGACGACGGTGTCGGTTGTTCTGGACGGCGCGCTGGTCGGAGTTCAACTGAGCGGTCGGCAGGCGTCACGCAACCTGATTTTCGCCCTCGTCAAGCTGCTGGCGCTGCCCGTCGCAGCATTCGCCATGGGCATGTCACCGGAGGTCATCTTTTCGGTGTGGCTGCTGGGAAACGTGATCTCGTTGCTGACTCTCGGCCTGCGGACTCAGGCGCCGCAGGAGTGGCTGAAAACAATGCCGTCGCTCCGCGGGTTTTCTCCGCTGTGGCGCACCGCCGCAGCGGGCTATCACTGGATCAACATTGCGACCCACGCACCGGCGCTGATCATGCCGATCATGGTCGCCACTCAACTCGGTGCGCAGGCCAACGCCGGGTTTTATGCAGCACTTCTGTTGGTGGGTGTTATCTGGATTGTTCCGTACCACCTTGGCACCGCGATGTTGACGCTCGATGGAGGGAACGCCGGGCACTTTCAGCATGGGCTCAGCACGGCGCTGCGGCTGTCGGGGGTGGTGGCTTTTGTCGCTGCCGTCGGTGCACCGTGCTTGGCGGGTCCTGTCCTGGCTGTCTTCGGACCTGGCTACGAACAGGCCCGCTATTGCCTTATCGCCTTTGCGCTGTGCACATTTGCCAGCGCAGTCAAATCGATCTACATCCCGGTCCGCAAAGCGCAGGGAGCGCTGAGCACGGCCGCGCTGACGATAACCCTCGGCGCAGCCCTCGAACTCGGAGCCGCCGAGCTCGGACTCAAGTTAGGCGGGGTGACTGGAGTCGGCATAGCCTTCGGCGCGGCAATGGTTTTCGAATCGTTCTGCTTCTGGCCGGCCATCGCCAGGATGCGAAAGTCACTCGCTCGGCAGGTTGCAGCGACCGAGCACGGCCATCACGGGGACGAACACAAGATCGCGCTGGGGATCCATGGTGTCTGACGAAGAGCGTTCAACCGACTTCGCGCGCTGGTGTCGACGGAGTGCGCCATGCGATATCTGCGCCTGACCATGGCCGGTGTCCTCACCGCGGCGATTTCGTTGGCGCTGTTGACATTTGCCTATCCGTTTACGCGGACTGCAGCCACCGCGCCGAACGGAGCGGTCGAGCAGCGTGGGCTGGCCCTGCCGACCTGGCGCATGGACGGTTACCAAGGCAGCCCCACCACGCAGGCGATCAGCGACATTGCCGCGCTCGGCGCGACCTGGATTCAGCTGACGCCGACGTGGAAGATGGCCACAGCAACGTCCAGCACGATCGATGCCCGCTGGACCGTGGCCGATGCGGGTCTGCGGTCAGCGATCGACCTAGCCCACCGCAAACACCTCAAAGTTCTGTTGAAGCCGCACGTGGATCCCCAGGACGGCGCGAATCGCTGGCAGATCAATCCGGCCGATCGAGCGGCATGGTTTGGCTCCTACCAGCGGATGATGATTCACTATGCGGCTCTTGCGCAGCTGATGGGCGTCGAAGAGTTCTCGGTGGGCTGCGAACTGGCCACGATGTCGGGTGCCGCAGATCGCGGTGCGTGGCTGAAGGTCATCAATGCAATCAAAGCGGTGACCACCGCACCGCTCGTCTATGCGGCCAAGGTTGACGAATACCGCTCTGTGTCGTTCTGGGATCAGCTCGATTTCATCGGGATCGACGCTTATTTCCCGTTGAGCACCCGGCCGACGACGGACATATCGGCGCTTGAATCGGCGTGGATCCCGATACGGGATCAAATGTCGGCATTCGCGGTCGGTGTGGGGCGTCGGATCCTGTTTACCGAAGCCGGCTATCCGAGCCTGGTTGGTGCGGCGGTCGAGCCGTGGAACAACCAATACAGCGCTACACCGTCTCAGCAGGAACAGGCAGCGGCGTATGCGGCGCTGTTCGCGACGTTCAGTGGCCAGCCCTGGTGGGCCGGAACGTTCTGGTGGTCCTGGTGGACGGACAAGGGGTTGTACGGCCCGCTCGATCTCGCAATCGGGGGCAAGCTCGCGGAGTCCGTCGTACGGAACCAGTGGGGATCAACCCGGGTTGCCGGCAACCCTCGAGCCCCCTGGGTCGAATGTGTCAAAAATTCTGGGAGCCTTCCATATTCGGCGATCCGGCAGGACATCGGAACATTCCCGTGTCAGGACCGGACGACCGGAAAGGACGAATGATGATGCCCGGTTCTGAGTCGACTGAACCGACTACCGCCCCGCGCGGCCACGCGCTCGGATTCGGCTGTGCCAGCCTGTACGGCCTGCCCGGCAGACGGGAGCGGCGCGCAGTCCTGGAGTCCGCCTATGACCTCGGCATCAGACATTTCGACGTTGCCCCGATCTATGGGCTCGGCATAGCGGAAGCCGAGTTGGGAGATTTTGCGCAGGCGCACAACGACATTCGAATCGCGACGAAATTCGGCATCAGGCCGACCGTGATCGGTCGCATGGCGGGATTCGTCCAGCCACCTGTCCGCCGAATGTTGCAGACGTCCACCACCGTCAAATCCAAAGTCAAGCAATCCGGTGCAGCGCCGGACGCCGGGGTTGTCGGCCGTGTGCTCTATTCCCGGGGTGACTACTCTGTGGCGGCCGCCAAACGCGCACTCCTGTCGAGCCTTCGGGTTCTGCGAACCGCGCGAATCGACTACTTCCTGCTGCACGAGCCGCACGCTGTGCTCGCCGACGACTACCAGGATCTGGTGGACTACCTCGAGACTCAGCGCAGCCGTGACGTGATCGGATGCTGGGGTCCGGCGGGTGATCTGTCCCGCGCGGACGACGCGTCGGTGGCTACCCTGAGTGCACGGGCCCCCGCGCTTCAATGTCCTTACGATCTGATCGCTGGATACCGGGGACCGCAGCCGGAGCGAGACCGGCTCAACATCACCTTCGGCTTTCTCGCCGAAGCGCTACCGCGGGTGATCGGTGTCATGAGTAGTGAGCCCGAATTTCGGGCGCAGTGCAGCGAACTGCTCGACGCCGACCTTGGCGATCCGAGGACCGTGCTCAGGCTGCTCGTGCGTGACGCGGTGGCGCACAACCCGAGCGGAACTGTGCTGGTGTCGTCGACCAAGATCAAGAACCTCGAGATGACCTGCGGGAGCGTAGATGTCGCACTCCGCAACGAAGTGCAGGTGGCGAATATGATCCGGGATTGTTTCCTTGGCGTGCGAGCTGCGCGATGATCGTCTCCGGGAACGATATTGCGCAAGGCGAGTGCGTACATGCGGCTCTGGTTGTCATCGGGGCCGGGCCGGCGGGCATTGTCTGTGCCTTGGAGGCGGCGAAGAGGGGCGTCGACGTCGTCCTGATCGAAACCGGGAACAGGAAACAGACCCCGGAGTACCAGGAGCTGTCGACCGCCCATCGGCAGCACCCAGATGTCCACGCGCCGGTCGAAATAGCCGTCAGCCGTCAGCTCGGCGGTACATCGTCGATCTGGGGTGGACGGTGCGTTCCCTACGACCGTGTCGACTTCGTGGAGCGTGAAATCACGCCGGATTGCGCATGGCCGGTGACGTACGAGGACGTGCAGCCCTACTTCGAACGTGCCTGCCAGTGGATGCTCTGTGGTCGATCGATTTTCGACGTCAATGAGCTGGACCATCTGCCCGAACACATGATCCCGGGTCTCGAGGATGGAGCGGTTTCGACGTCATCGCTCGAGCGGTGGTCGCTTCCAACCGACTTCGGCAAGGTGTATTTCGATGATCTCCGCAATGCGGCCGGTCTCAAGGTCATCACCGATGCGACTTGCGTGCAGATCAACCTCGATGACGACAGCACCCGCGCGACCGACATCGAATGCAGGACCATTGCCGGGAATTCGTTCACCGTCGCCGCCGAGGAGGTCATCGTCGCGGCGGGTGGGTTGGAGAGCACCCGATTGCTGATGTGTTCACCGGGTCGGGACGGTAGGAGCATCGGTGACCATTCCCGACACTTGGGTCATTGGTATATGGCCCACCTCGAGGGTGTAATCTCCGACCTGGCGTTGTCGACCCCTGCGATCTATGGGTATGAGCGCGACCGCGACGGTTCATATGTCCGGCGGAGATTTGCCTTCGTCGAAAGCTATTTGCTCGAGCACGACCTTCCCAACATCTCGGGGTGGATCGCCAATCCGGAGTTGGCCGACGCGTCGCATCGCAATGCGCAGCTGTCCCTGACCTATCTGGCCCTGATCTCACCTCTCGGTTTCTTGTTCGCACCGACAGCGCAACGACTTTCGTTGACCGGCTCCAACATCCCCGGAACGCCCTACGGCATGGCCAAGCGATCGTCGGTGTGGGCACATATTCGCAATCTGCTGCAGCACCCGATCGAAACCGTGCGATTCTTGGCCGATTTCGGTATCAAACGAGTGTTCGGCCCAGGGCGCAAACCGCCGGGGTTTTTTGTGGGGAATCCGGAGAACCGCTACCCGTTCCAGTACCACGCTGAGCACCTCCCGCACTACGACAGTTGTGTGCAGCTGGTCGACGATGTCGATGCCGTCGGTATGCCGAAGCTGAATATCGACATTCTCTTCACGGACGAGGACATTGATGGCGTCCTGGCTGCACACCGCCACTGGGATAACTACTTGCGCGCCAGCGGTATAGGGCGCCTCGAGTACGTCGCCGACGACCTGGCGACAGCGGTGCGCGCTCGCACCGGTGGCGGCTTCCATCAGGTGGGAACCACCCGCATGTCGAAAGACGCAGACAAGGGTGTGGTCGATGAAAATCTGGCTGTGCACGGTGTGCCGAATGTCCACGTGGTGAGCAGCTCGGTGTTCGTGACGTCAGGCCAGGCCAACTCGACCTTCATGATTGTGGTATTCGCGCTCCGCCTGATCGAACGCCTATACGGCGCCCGCCAGGGCGCCGACCCAAGTAGCAGGGTCGCGCATTTGCCGGGCTAGGCAGGAGATTTCGTCAGTCGCGCCAACAGGGTCGGGTTCATCGTGCTGTCCGGTACGGATGCGCCTGGCGGATACCGATCCCCCGTACATAAGAATTTCCCATACTTTACGTATGCATAGTATGATTTTGATCAACTTCTGGTTTACTCATATCAACGTCAGCCTCGAAGAGGAGATCCCTTGAGCCACTTGGTCTCCGCGCAAGCCGGGTCGAAAGCGGCCCGGCTTACGCTGCTCCCGCCTGCTCGGGGGCGCGACGTCGACTCCCGGTGGCGTCGTCGATTCATAACGCCACCAACACGTAAACCACAAGCCTGGCAAGAAATTTCGTTGCCGTTCTGCAGATCTTAGCGAGAGACCCGGCAGGAGATGGCGAAGAAAATCATCTTTCGGCCGACGCTTCTACACCAGGCGTCGTGCTCACCGTCGATCGACTCGGCCCGCGCCGGTGCTGCAGCCGACGTAGCGGTGATCGACTCGGCGTCGGGTCGGGGGCTGTGCTGTGCGTGCGATTGAGCGTGGTGGGTTGCGGGCGCCGGCCTGGGTCGTCGACGTCGATCTTGCCGGTGCTGGTGGCGAGCACGTCGTCGATGTCACCCGGTTTGCGGCAGCGTGGTGTTTGGTGCGTGATAACGGGTGCCCGGTGGGCACGCAGTTTCTCGATATCGGCGCCGAGTCGGTGATCACCGTGGCTGATCTGCGTGATCGTTTTGCCGCACAGGGCTTTCCGCGACCGGTCGAGGCCGGGCAGGGCCTGCAGGCATCGCTGACGGTGGTGATCTGCACCCGCGACCGGCCCGAGAGCTTGGTGCGTGCGCTGGAGAGCCTGGCGGAGCAGTCTGACCCGGACTTTGAGGTGCTCGTGGTCGACAACTCCGCCCAGGGCCAGGTGGCGCACACGGTGGCCGCGGTCAGGGGTCTGCGGTTGCGGTGTTGTCACGAGCCGGCGCCAGGACTCTCGCGTGCCAGGAACCGCGCACTGGCCGAGGTGGGCAGTGATCTGATCGCCTGGATCGACGACGACGAGGTGGCTGATCCTGATTGGATCGCCTGGCTCAAGCGGGGTTTCGCCCATCCGGATCGACCGGATGCGGTGGCCGGACTGATGCTGCCGGCTGAGTTGGAAACCGCCGCCCAGGTCAACTTCGAGCGTTACGGCGGGTTCAACAAGGGCCGTGGGCTGGAGCCGGTTGTGCTGCGGGCGGGTCTGCCCTCGGTGGTTGATCCGCTCTACCCGTTGCCCAGCTTTGGCGCTGGGGGCAACATGGCCTTTCGGACCCAGCGGTTGCGCGCGATCGGCGGCTTCGACAACCGGCTCGGCCCAGGGACCTTGGCCCTCAACGGCGAAGAGACGCGGGCTCTGTCGCTGCTGCTCGAGCACGGCTCGACGATCCTGCACTGGCCACCGGCCATCACCTGGCACTACCACCGCCGGACCGATGAGGCCCTGGAAAAACAGTTCTTCGGCTATTCGGCGGGTCTGACCGCGTTCTTCATGAGCATGATCTTGACCTCGCCGAAATACCTCTGGCGGATCTACCGGTTCGTCCCGCAAGGGATCACCCGCATGCTGGCCAATCGCCATACCGGACAACCCGATTCATCCACTGGGGGCGTGCCGGACAATCTTCTGCGAGCCGGCCGCAAGGGCCTGCTCCAAGGTGCTTGGCTCTACCTGCGCGAAGTCCGCCGCCAACGCCACAAGGAGGCGGTCCGTTGAAAATCTCGGTGATCGGATGCGGCTACGTCGGGCTGGTGACGGGCGCTTGTCTGGCGGACAGCGGTAACGACGTGGTCTGCGTCGACATCGATCAGGGCAAGGTCGACCAGCTTCTCGGGGGAGTGTCCCCCTTCTATGAGCCCGGCTTGGGCGAACTGCTCGACCGGAACCGCGAGAACGGGTGCATCGATTTCACGACGGACAGGCGCTATGGAATCGAGCACGGAGACGTGATATTCATCGCCGTCCCGACGCCCACGCGCGAGAGCGGCGAGGCCGATCTCTCCTACGTCTACGCGGTGGCTGATGACATCGGGTCGTATATGGATCGTTACAAGGTCGTGGTCGACAAGTCGACAGTTCCGGTCGGCACCGCGGAGGAGGTTCGAGAGATCATCCGCAAGAAGGCCAAGCACGAGTTCGACGTCGTGTCCAACCCCGAATTCATGAAGGAGGGCACCGCAATTGCCGACTTCACCAAACCCGACCGTGTGGTGATTGGCGGCGACTCGCAGCGCGCCCTCGACATCATGCGCGAGGTCTACGAGCCGTATCTGCGCACGTTTAACCCTTTGATCGTCATGGACATCAGAAGCGCAGAGATGACGAAATACGCGGCCAATTGCTTCCTTGCGACCAAGATTTCCTTCATCAACGAGATGTCGAACTTGTGCGAGAAGGCCGGCGCTGACATTTCGGCCGTGCGGGAGGCCATCGGAGCGGACCGGCGCATTCGCTATGACTTCTTGTTCCCCGGGGTCGGCTACGGAGGCTCTTGTTTGCCGAAAGACGTTCAGGCGCTTATACATTCGGCCGCACGCGTGGGTGCCGACATGCGTTTGCTGCGCGCGGTCGACGACGTGAACAGCGAGCAAAGGGGCGCCCTGGTACCCAAGATCCTCGCCTATTTCGGCGACCGCGAGGGGCCGGCGGCGAGCCTGGACGGCCTGCGCTTCGGCCTCTGGGGCCTCAGCTTCAAGCCGCAGACCGACGACATGCGCGAGGCCCCGTCCGTCGTCACCGCGAGGAGGCTGGTCGAGCTCGGGGCGACAGTGCGAGCCTACGACCCCGAAGCGACTGCGCAAGCCCAGACGGTACTGGGCAATTCGATCGAATACGCCGGGAACATGTACGAAGCGGTCGAGGATGCCGATGCGTTGCTCCTGGTCACCGAGTGGAGACAATTCCAGCGGCCATCGTGGCAGCGTCTCAAGTCGGTGATGCGAGGTTACGTGGTTTTTGACGGCCGAAACATATATCAGCCAAAGCGTTTGCGGGAAGAGGGTTTTGAGTACCACGGCTTAGGCCGGAATTAGGACGTAGGAGAAGAACATGAGAGCCCTCGTCGCCGGCGCCGCCGGCTTCCTCGGGTCCCACCTCTGCGACCGTCTTCGCCGCGACGGCGTCACGGTTCTCGGGCTCGACAACTTCTGTACCGGCAGTCGGCAGAACATCATTCACCTCGAGCATGACCGCGATTTTGAGTTCATCGAGCACGACATCACGCAGCCGATAGACGCTTCCGCGGCGGGTCAGGTGGACGTCATATTCAACTTGGCCTGTCCCGCGGCGCCGCTCGCCTATCAGCGCGACCCGCTTTTCACCCTCGAGACGAATTACGGCGGGGTCCGGAACCTCCTCGAATTGGCGCGTGAAAAGGAGGCGACCATCCTTCAGGCGTCCACCAGCGAGGTCTACGGGAATCCCACCCTCCATCCCCAAGTCGAGGATTACTGGGGCAACGTGAACTGCTTCGGCGTGCGGAGCTGCTATGACGAGGGCAAGCGAGTCGCGGAGACATTGATGCTGGAATACGGTCGGCGGTACGGGATCCCAATCAAAGTCGTCCGCATCTTCAACACCTACGGTCCGAGGATGGACCCTGAGGACGGCCGAATCGTCGCCACCTTTATCGTTCAGGCGCTACAAGGTCGCCCGATCACCATCTTCGGGGACGGTAGCCAGACTCGATCGTTCTGCTACGTCGATGACCTTGTCGACGGACTCGTGCGGATGGCCAGGAGCGAACCGTCGTTCACCGGACCGGTCAACCTTGGCAACCCGGCCGAATTCACCGTCCTGGAGGCCGCGAGGCTCATCAAGAAAATGACTGGATCTTCCTCGCCGACCATCAATGACGTTCTGCCTCAGGATGATCCGAGGCAGCGCAAGCCAGACATCAGCCTTGCCGAAGCCAAGCTCGGCTGGCATCCCCGTGTGTCATTCGAGCAGGGGGTAGCGCGGACCATCGAATATTTCAGAGCAGTGACCGGTTCACGTCCAGACCCCTGCAGGCGTCTGTCCGCGGCAAACGGCTGCGCCGATCCCGATTCACCCAGACGGGCCGCGCGTGCGGCCGTCATGCGCTGAGAAGGTCGACTTTGACTGTTGGCGAAATGAGTACGCGCGAGGCCGAACGCATCGCGTGGGACGTGATTGTCGTCGGTACGGGCATGGGGGGCGCGATGCTGGGCCACCAGCTGGCCCGCTCTGGCCGCAAGGTGCTGTTCGTCGAGAAGGGACGCTCGGCACTACCCGGGGTACCGAAAACGATCCGCTCCGCCATACCCGAACTTGTCGAGGCCCGTGCTTACCGTTCGGCAGCGGCGTACTACGACGCCCTGGCCCGGGCCGGTCGTTCCACCGATGAGATCGAAGACATCAGCGGTCGCATTCCGCGGCGGTTCGTTCCGTTCATCGGCAGCGGCACCGGCGGGTCTTCGGCGCTGTACGGCATGGTTTGCGAACGATTCTTCGAGCGCGATTTCACGCCCCGGCAAGACTTCACCGAACCCGGCGATTCAACCGTGCCCGAGGTCTGGCCGGTCAGCTATGACCAGATGCGGCCCTGGTACGCCGCGGCGGAGAAGATGCTGGGGGTGCGTGGCCAACGTGATCCCCTGCGCCCGGAAGTCGCCGAGGTCGGTCTGCCTGCGCCGCCGCCGTTTTCGGCGCACAATCAGACTTTGGTCAATCATTTGACAGGGCGTGGCCTGCATCCTTACCACCTGCCGATGGCCTGTGATTACACCCAGGGCTGCGGCATCTGCCAAGACTACCTGTGCGCAAAGTCGTGCAAAAACGAAGCCGGCCGCAATGCTTTACTTCCGGCCATTGCCGAATTCGGTGCACATCTGCTGGCCGAATGCCGAGTCGTGCGTTTGGAGGCCGACCGCACCCAGGTGCGGCAGGTGATCTGTGAGAGTGGTTCTGAGACGCTGGCTTTGCGGGCGAAGATTGTGGTGTTGGCGGCCGGCGCGCTGGTCACCCCGGTGCTGTTGCTCAATTCCCGGTCCGGCGATTGGCCGCGCGGATTGGCCAACGGCTCAGACTGGGTGGGCCGCAACCTGATGCGCCATCTCCTGGACCCGATCGAGATCTGGCCAGACTCCCACTCGAAGACGACAGAAGCGCACAAGCAGATCGGGCTCAATGATTTTTACTTCTATGAAGGGCAAAAGTACGGCACTGTACAGTCATTCGGCCCAGTACCACCCGTGGAGTGGCTGACCAACCGCCCAGGGATGCGGGGTAGGGCGATGCGACTGATGAGCCCAGCGGTGCGCCAGATCCATACCAGGATCCTCACTGGCGGGCTGGTGCTGTGCGCGATGACAGAAGACCTGCCCTATCTGGACAACCGCGTCCTGCCGAGCGACCGGCCCAGCCCGGACGGCCGCCAGCGAGTGCGGATTCAGTACCGTTTACACGCCAGCGAGATTGAACGCCGAGCAACGTTTTTGCACCAGTTGAAGGAGGTGTTTCAGCCATTTCGAACGATGTCGCTCGTGAGCGGGGAAGGTAACACGAACCTGGGCCATGTCTGCGGGACCTGCCGGTTCGGTACCGATCCGAAAACCAGTGTCTTGGACGGCGATAACCGTGCTCACGAAGTAGAAAACCTGTACGTGGTGGACACCTCGTTCTTCCCCTCCAGCGCCGGCCTGAACCCCAGCTTGACGGTTGCGGCGAACGCGTTGCGGGTGGCCGCACACATCGACCAGGTTCATTTCGCGAGCTGATGTACAGCCGGTTTCCGGTCCGATCACCCAGTGCAAGAACGGGTTTCGGCTGAGACTGCGGCGCGAGTGGCGAACGTGTGATCGGGCGTACCGTACTCGATCACAATCCGGTTTGCTACCTCGTCAACGCGTTTGTCAGTTCCAAACCTTCCAGGGCGGCGTCCCGCTGTCCCAGAGGTTGTTCAGCATCTGTGATTCCCGGAAGGTGTCCATCGGCTGCCAGAACCCGTGGTGAGTGAACGCGGCGATCTGGCCGTCTTTCGCCAGCTTGAGCAGCGGCTGGTCTTCCAGCACGGTGTCGTCGCCTTCGATGTAGTCGAACACTTCCGGTTCGAAAATGAAGTAGCCGATGTTGATCCAGTCTTCGGTCTTGGGCTTCTCCCGAAACGTGGCAACCACGCCGTCCTGCTCGAGATCGATGACACCGAAGCGGCTCATCGGCTGGGTGGCCGTTACGGTCGCGAGCTTGCCGTGCGCGCGATGGAACTCCAGCAACGCGGGGATGTCGACGTTCGCGATGCCGTCGCCGTAGGTGCACAGAAAAGGCTCATCGCCCACGTACTTCCGGATGCGTTTGATCCGGCCGCCCGTCATCGTGCTCAGGCCGGTATCCGCGACGGTCACTCGCCAGTTGAATTCGTCGTGCGAGCCGTGGTGGCGGATGCTCGACTGGTCGCCGAGGGTGAGGGTGAAATCCAGGTTGGACACCCCGTAGTTGCAGAAGTAGTTCTTGACGTATTCGCTCTTGTACCCCGTACACACCACGAATTCGGAAATGCCATGATGGCCAAGGATTTTCATGATGTGCCACAGCACCGGCCGACCGCCCACCTCGACCATTGGCTTGGGGCGGAACTCGGTCTCCTCACGCATTCGCGTGCCGAGACCACCTGCGAGCAGAACGGCTTTCATCGTCAGTCGTCCAATCTTGAGGTCATGCCGCGGTGGGTCGTTTGGCGGCGTTGCGTGCGGCTTGGTAGAGGTGTCCGGTGAGTCCGGTGCGGTGGTGGCGTAGGACGGTGCGTAGGACGCGGATGCCGTCGCGGATGGCGTGCAGGTTGGAGGTGCCGGTGCGGCGGGGCAGTTCGAGGCTGGGGACTTCGGCGATGCGCAGGCCGGCTTGCATGGCGCGCACGGTCATTTCGGCTTCGATTTCAAAGCCGGTGGCCGTGAGGCGGAGGTGGTCGAGGTAGCGGCGGTGAAAGGCGCAGTAGCCGTAGCACAGGTCGGTGAGGTGGGCGTGGTAGGCGGTGTTGAAGACGGTGAGCAGAAACCAGTTGCCCAGTCCGCGGAACGGGGTGATGTCGAGTGATCCGCCGCCGCTGATGAAGCGGGATCCTTTGACGAAGTCGTAGCCGTTGTTCAGGAAGTGCAGGTAGTGGCGGATTTCTTGGGGGGACATGCTGCCGTCGGCGTCCATCATGACGATGATGTCGCCGGTGGCGGCCAGAAAGCCGGTGCGTAGGGCGCTGCCTTTGCCGGGGCCTTGTTGGGGTATGACGCGGATGTCGGGGCGGGCGTGGCGGGCGGTGATGAGGGTGACGTCGGTGGAGTCGCCGTCGACGAGGATGATTTCGTCGATGTCGTGGGCGATTTGTTCGAGGACCCAGCCGACGTTGCGGGCTTCGTTGCGCACCGGGATGACCAGGCTGACACTGGGCCGGGTGGGCGATGCGACAGGGGCGGGTTTGACGTGCGCTGTCGGGGTGGCACTGGCCAGACGCAGCGTGGCGCCGTTGTCAGTGGGTTGGCCCGAGGCCGGGACCGTCGTCGTCATAGTCAGCTGCCAATCTGCTCGTGATGTGTTGGGGGTTTAGCGCTCGTGGTCTAGGCGCGCTCGGGATCAAGCCGACGGTGCCCGGGCGATGTCAAAGGAGTGGGGTGCAGGTTGACGGTGAGCAGCGCAGACTCAGTGACGGCCCTGTCGCAGATAATCGTGCCGACCAGCGATAACGTTGGCCAGAGCATATCGCTCTCCCTCATAGGGGGAGTATTCCATACAGAAAGAACGATACGCAACCGTTTTGTCGACTATTGGTATAACTGCTCGAATCTTCCCGGCTGCGGGGGGTCCGCCGGTCCTCGAGATGCTGGGCAGAGGGGCGTCACCGGTGCGCGCGCGTCAGGTCATCTCCGTCGTCAGCGCCTTGCTGTTGGCGAGAAACGGCATCGGCAGCCCGCGCGACGACAACAGCGACGCCATGACATCGCCGGTGACGGGCCGGGAGATCAGGTACCCCTGGGCCCGTCGGCAACCATGCCGCATCAGCTCCAAAGCCGCCGCGGGGGTCTCGACACCCTCGGCGATCAACTGGAGGTCGAACGCCTCGGCAAGCCCGATGATCGCTCGGACAACCGCCAGATCGTTGGCGTTGGTGCCGAGCTCGCGGACGAATCGCGGGTCGATCTTGAGCGCGTCAACGGGCAGCGTCTGCAGGTGCGACAAGACGGCGCGACCGCTGCCGAAGTCGTCGATGGAGGTCTGGACGCCAATGTCCTTGAGCTGACCGAGTGTTCGCGTCGTGTTGTCGATGTCGTGGACCACCGCCCGCTCGGTGACCTCGAGGCACAGGGAACCGTCAGCCATGTCGAAGTCGGCGATGGTTTCGGCAACCATGCCGATGAAACCGGGAGTGGTCAGCTGCAGCGGAGACACGTTGACCCGTAACGACGTACCTTGCCCGAGGCCGCGCGACCGCCACGTGCCGAACTCCTCGCATGCGGTTCGCAGGACCCAGCGGTCCAACTCGGCCGCGAGGTCCATCGATTCGGCCACGCCGATGAACGAATCCGGTAACAGCACTCCCCGATCGGGGTGCCGCCATCGCACGAGTGCCTCGGTGGCGACGATGGCGCCCGTCCACAGGTCGACCTCGGGCAGATAATGCAGCAGCAGGGAATCGTGGTCGATGTCGCCTTGCAGATGTCTTTCGATGTCGCTGCGGAATCGCTGCTTCAGCGAATTGGCGCTCGCCATCGTGAACCGGTCGCCGCCTGCGCGCTTGGAGGCCAGGACGGCTTCGTCGGCACGACGCAGCAGATCGCCGCCGTCGTCGCGGCCCGGTGTGCCGGCCGCCACGCCGACGCTCACGGTCCGGGTGACGGTCTGGCTCTCGATCACCAGACGACCGTGCAGAGTTCTGCACATCCGGTCTGCCAGCGATGCGGCGGCATGAGCGGACATCGGCTCATCCGGAACCACGACGAACTCGTCGCCGCCCAGCCGGGCAACCATGCTCTGGCTTCCGGCGCAGTCGCGCAGCCGGTCGGCGAAGTCCCGGATGAACCAGTCGCCGGCGGTGTGGCCGAAGGAATCGTTGATCGCCTTGAGGTGGTCCAGGTCGATGTACAGCAACGCGACCGGGCCCGGCCGCTGGACGGCCAGTCGGTCCGAAAGGTAGGCGAGCAGCGATCGTCGATTGCGCAGACCAGTCAGATCGTCGTGTTCGACGAGATGCCGCAGCCGTTGCTCGGCGGAGATGCGCGCCTGGAACTGCGCGAAGAGCGACGCGGTTGTCTCGAGTGTGTTGATCGCCCCCGACTTCCACTTCCGGCTACGGCCTTTGACGAAGCCGAGAACGCCGACGGTCATGGCGCCGGCGATCAGCGGGGCCGCGGCCACCGCCGGCGCACCGCCGGGGCCGCGCTGGACCAGCGGGCACGGGGAGGCGCCGTCGTCGAAGTCGTGGTGAACCGTCACCAGGTCCTTACCGTTTTCGCACAACGCCAACACCGGGTGGCTGCTGGCGAAGGGAAGGACCGCGAATGGATCCGGGTCGGCTACATCGGGCCGCGGTGGCCACTCCGCTGCCAGCACCGAAGTCCGCTTGTCGTGGTCGCTGTAGCGAAGGAACGCGTAGCGCAGATCGAAATGGTCGACGAGCTGGGCCAGCACCTGTTCGCTGGCCTGAGTTGCGGTTGTCGCGGTCGCTTCCAACAGCCGGTTGGCGATCGACGTGATGAGGCCCAGATTCCCCGCCATGTGGGTCCTCCGATCTGGGCACGATGCAGATCCGGGACGTCGCGCGTGCGAAAGTTCTATGGGCGTCGCAAATTTCCGCTGTGACTTCGTCGTGATTTCAGACCTTGGATAATACAGAATTTGGGCTATCGCGAAAGGCGTCGAGTTGACACCTCGATTACATCACCGAACGGGGAGGCGGCCATCGCAGAATTCGCGGCATTGATTCTCGACGCCGGGAACCCCGCCGACAAATTGACGTTGGAGCAACTCCGTGCCGACCCCGTCGTCGAGTTCGTCGACGAAAGCGCGAATCAAATCGCCGAATTGCGCGGGCTGCTGCCGCCGCCCAGCGCCGAGCTTGTCGACGAACCTTGCCGATGGGCGTATTACCCGTGGCGCCGGACGGTCGTCGCGGTGCTGGGTCCGCGGGGTTTCCGGGCGACGCGGCTGGACCGCAACCGCAACGTCGTCACCGCCGACGAGCAGGCGCGGCTCGGCGCATTGAAGATCGGTGTCGCCGGTCTGAGCGCCGGGCATGTCATCGCGCACTCGCTGGCGGCCCAGGGCCTGTGCGGCGAACTTCGGCTGGCCGATTTCGATCACCTTGAACTCACCAATCTCAATCGGGTTCCGGCGACCGTTTTCGACATCGGGCTGAACAAAGCGGAGGCGGCGGCCCGCAGGATCGCCGAGCTCGATCCGTACCTTTCTGTCACGATCATGAATGGGGGTTTGACGCTGGACAACATCGACGATTTTCTGGACGGGCTGAATATCGTTGTCGAGGAATGCGATTCGCTGGACATGAAAGCCACCGTGCGTGAGCGTGCCCGCGCCCGCGGGATTCCGGTGTTGATGGCCACCAGCGACCGCGGTCTGGTCGACGTGGAGCGGTTCGACCTCGAGCCCGGGCGGCCGATCATGCACGGACTGCTGGGCGACGCGGATCCCGCTTCGCTGTCCCGGATGACGAGCAGGGACAAAGTTCCGCTGCTGCTGCGTTTCCTGGAGGCGAAAGACATGTCGGCGCGCGGCGCAGCGTCGTTGCTGGAAATCGACCACACCTTGTCGACGTGGCCGCAGGTATTCGGGGATGTTGCGGCAGGAGCGCCGGTGATCGCCGAGGCCGTGCGACGAATCGGGTTGGGCGAACATCTGCCGTCGGGCCGGACGCGTCTCGACATCGGCGGAGCGCTCGATCGCGTGCGCGAGCCGGAGTTGCCTGAAGAACACGATGAAGAGGCGGACACGTATTCCGATCCGGTGTTTCCGGATGCGGCCGGCAGAATTGTTGCGGCGGCCATCAGAGCGCCGTCGGGCGGAAACTCACAGCCGTGGCGAATCGACGCCGACGCCGACCGCATCGCCATTCACCTTGTGCCCGAACACAGTTCGATGATGGACATCGGATACCGGGGTAGCGCCGTCGCGCTCGGCGCGGCCCTGTTCAATGCCCGGGCCGCGGCCGCCGCTTTACAGCTGCTGGGGCCGGTGGCTTTCACCGAAGATCCGACCTCCAACGCCGGGCCACTGCAGGTGACATTGCAGCTCGGCGACGGCGCTGACGCACAGCTCGCCGCGCTGTACGAAGGAGCCCTCGGGCGAGAAACCAATCGCCACGTGGGAGCGGCGCAACCGATCGCCGATGACACCGCTCGATTCCTGCGTGATGCTGCCGAGCGGGAAGGTGCACACCTGCACCTGTTGACCGAGCGGGCCGACATCGACAGGCTGGCAACGATTCTCGCCGCGTCGGACCGGGCTCGCTATCTGACCGCGGACCTGCACGCCGAGATGATCTCCGAACTTCGCTGGCCAGGTGATCCGTCACCGGACACCGGTATCGATATCCGAAGCCTGGAAATGGCGCCCGGCGATCTCGCCGTCGTGGACATCCTGCGGCGACCGGATGTGATGGCTAATCTCGCCCGCTGGAACGCGGGATCGGCCCTGGGCGAGGACACCCGCAGAAGTGTTTCGGCGAGCTCGGTGATGGCGATCATCTCGGTGGCCGGCGATTCGCTGACCGACTATGCGCGCGGCGGTTGCGCTGTCGAAGCCGTCTGGATCACCGCGCAGCAACAGGGATTGGCGGTGGCCCCGATCTCGCCGATCTTCTTGTACGCCCGCAGTGCCGCGGACCTCGTCGAGGTGTCCCCGGCTTTCAGCGACGACTTGCTGAATCTCCAAGACGAATTCGAGCGGCTGGCCGGGATAGCGACGGGTGGTGCCGCTGTTTTGGTGCTCCGGCTGGCAAACGCCGAACCGGCAACCGTGCGCAGCCGGCGCGATCCCGGCCGCGTCTATTTGCGGTAGCGTCAATCGGGGCTACCGTATTGGCATGTCGGGCGGCCTCGATGACCTGGTGACCGGTGCGGCTGCCGCGCTGATGGCAGCCTCCTCGGCCACTCATGTCTCGATCAGCGAACGAGTGATCGCTGATTTGGTCAGTCATTTCGGCGTGGACTTCGGATTCCTGCGGCACAATGACCACACCATTCACGCGACCGTCCTTGTCGCTGAATATCCGGTGCGCGAGAACGTTCCAGACCCCGACCCGATCGGGGTGGTCTACTTCGCCGGAGCTGATTCCATCTTCGCGC
Organism: Mycobacterium cookii; assembly: GCF_010727945.1. NCBI lineage: Bacteria > Bacillati > Actinomycetota > Actinomycetes > Mycobacteriales > Mycobacteriaceae > Mycobacterium > Mycobacterium cookii. Next base: position 2,287,584 of record NZ_AP022569.1, on the reverse strand, counting down.
AGGCGGAAAACCTCAAGTTGCCCGACGTGGTTCGGCCCGACGCCGCGAACGAGGATTATCAGCGGCGGGTCGAAGAGGGTAGTGCCATTCCGCAGACCTCGCTGGCCTGCGTGCCGCTGCTCTCCGGGGACGTCACCACCGGCACGCTGGGCTTTGTCAAGATCGGCGACCGCGAATGGTTGCCGGAAGAACTCAACGCGCTCAAAGCGATCGCCTCATTGTTCGCGCAGCTGCAGGCCCGCATCGTCGCCGAGGACCGGGTGCTGTATCTCGCCGAACACGACGACCTGACCGACCTCCTCAATCGCAGAGCGCTGATCGCCCACCTCGACGAGCGACTGGTCGCCGGAGCTCGGGGCCCAGTTTCGTTGTTACTCCTCGATATTGATCGTCTCAAGGTGATCAACGACCATCTCGGTCATCACGTGGGCGACAGCTTCCTCAAAGCCTTCGTCGAGCAGCTCAAAGAGGCCGTCGACCTTCCCGCTGTCATTGCCCGGTTCGGCGGTGACGAGTTCACCGTTGTCCCCACCGCGGCGATGGAGATCGAGGCGGCCGAGGCCTTCGCCAAGCGGTTACAGGCCATGCTGCACAAACAGGTCGTGATCGACGGTGAATTGCTCGCCCGCACCGTCAGCATCGGTGTCGCGGTTGGCGAGCCCGGGCGCGACCGGGCGTCGGATCTGCTGCGCCGCGCCGACGAAGCGACCAGTGCGGCAAAGTCGTCTGGTGGAAGCAAGGTCGCCCCGTACAACCGCGAGATGTCGCAGCGATACGCGGTCCGCGACGACATCGAATTGCATCTGGAAGAAACCATCGACGGCAACACTGACGCGCTGGTGGTGCATTACCTGCCTGAGTTCGACCTCCGGACCGGCGAGGTGCTCGGGGCCGAAGCGCTCATCCGGCTGCAACACCCCACCCAGGGCCTGCTCATGCCCGACTCGTTCATCGGTGTCGCCGAGTCGATCAACCTCGCGGGAAAACTCGGTCGACTGGTCATGCGGTTGGCCTGTGCGCAATTCAGCCAGTGGCGCTCGCGCGGCGTCGGGTTGAATGCCGTACTGCGGGTGAATGTTTCGCCGATTCAGCTCGTCGCCGACGGGGTTGTCGAAACGGTCGCCACCACCCTCGATGAGTTCGGTCTGAACTCCGATGCACTGTGTCTGGAAATCACCGAAAGCGTTGTCGTTCAAGACATCGATGCCACGCAGAAGACCCTCACCGAACTCAAGAACCTTGGCGTGCACATCGCGGTGGACGATTTCGGCACCGGATACAGCGCACTGACGTACCTGAAATTCCTTCCTGTCGACACCCTCAAGGTGGACAAGGGATTTGTCCGTGACCTCGGCACGGATTCGGGTGATCTGGCGATCGTGCAGTCGATCATGGCTCTGGCGGACGCCTTTGGGCTTGACGTGGTTGCCGAGGGTATCGAGAGTCCGGACGCGGCCAAGATTCTGCTCGATCTGGGATGTCACCGAGCACAAGGCTTTCTGCTGTCTCCGCCGCTCGATGCCGCGGCCATGGAGTCATTGCTGACCAAGGGCGCTGTGCAGCTGGACTTCTCGAACGGATGATCCACCTGGTCGTGTGAGGCCCTCGAAGCCGAGTGCTCGACGCGGCGTGTAGCAATCCCACACCGGGTGGCATGGTGTTCCCGACCAGGCATACCATCGGTATGGACAATGACCGCAAACCCTGCTGGGGTATGTTCGAATTGTTAAGATGTCAAATGATTCGGGCCCCTTCAGCTCGGACGCGCGGTGGCTCGCGTCGACAGTTTTCCGACAGTTCGGGGGGGAGGGTGATGACGAATTTGGCTTGGGTAGGCGAACCGGACGCCTGCATAGAGAGCGCAACGCTTGCGCATCGGTTGCAGAGCCATGCCCGCACCAGGCGCGACGACCGCGCCTTCTCCTTCCTCGCAGATGACGGCGCCGTCGACATCCGGACCTGGGGCCGTATCGACGCCGGCGCGCGCGCCGTGGCAACCGTGCTGAACGACCTTCCGGCTAGCGGGAAGCAGCGGCGCGCTCTGTTACTCCTGCCCCAGGACGCATCGTTCCTCGACGCGTTGTTCGGTTGCTTTTACACCGCCACCTGCGCCGTTCCGGCGCATGTGCCGATCCCGTCGCGACTGGGCCAGACATTGCCGCGGCTGCGTGCGATCGTCGCCGAAGCGCGACCGGACGTCGTGCTCACCACGCAGGAGATACTGCCGGCCCGCGATCTGGTTCCCGAGCTCGCAGACACGACGTGTATCGCGGTGGACGAGCTCGTCCCCACCGACGCACCCTTGCTCGCATCGGCAGCCACCATCGATGACCTGGCGATCCTGCAGTACTCGTCGGGCTCGACCGGCTCGCCGCGCGGCGTCATGGTCAGCCACCGGAACCTGATGGCCAATGAGGCGTTGATCGAGGACGCTTTCGAGCACACCGCATCCACCGTGGTCCTCGGCTGGCTGCCTTTTCAACACGACATGGGGTTGATCGGCAACGTGCTGCAGCCGGTATTCACCGGGGCGGAATGCGTGATGATGACGCCGCTGCAATTTCTCAAGCATCCGCTGCGCTGGTTGCGAGAAATCAGCCGCCACGGCGCCACTACCAGTGGCGCGCCGAACTTCGCCTACGAGATGTGCGCCGCCGCTGCCCGGCGACGCGGCGGTGCCGGCCTCGACGAACTTGACCTGTCGAGTTGGAATCTCGCGTTCGTCGGCGCCGAACCGGTGCGCGCAGCCACGCTGGATCGGTTCGCGGAGACGTTCGCCGGCGTCGGATTTCGTCGCGAGGCGTTCTACCCGTGCTACGGGCTCGCGGAAGCGACGCTGATGGTGACCGGTGGGCAGCGCAGCCAATCGCCTACGCTCTGGCGTGACCCGCGCGGGATCACCCGGGTGAGCTGTGGCTACCCCCGCGGCGGCCTCGACGTCGCCATCGTCGACCATGCCGGAGCACGCTGCAACGACGGTGCCGAGGGCGAGATCTGGGTGCGGGGGAGCAGCGTCGCAGGCGGCTACTTCGGCCAACCGCAGGCCTCGCGCGACACGTTCGAGGCCACTTTGGACAGCGCATCATGGCTGCGTACCGGCGACGTGGGCAGCATCGTCGACGGCGAGTTGTACATCACCGGCCGAGAGAAGGACATCGTGGTCAAGAACGGCGTCAAGTACGCGGCTGAGGACCTCGAGCACACCGTCGAGCAGCTGCACGTCGAATCGCTGCATCCCGGCGGATGCGCAGCGTTCGGACACGACGACGGTAGCCGTGAGCGCCTGGTGATCGTCCAGGAGATCGGTCGCGACGCTGCCGACGACTGGGGCGATGTGGCCGACCGCATCGTGAGTGCGGTGGCGGCAGAGCAGGGGACGCCGCCCGACGTCGTTGTGTTAGTCCGGCGTGGCAGCATCCCGCGGACTACCAGCGGCAAGATCCGTCGCGGTGAGTGCCGCTCGGTCTATGGACGCGGCGAACTCGCCGAAGTCCACCACCACGGCGTCGGGCGAAGCGCATGACTCGTGAACGCGTCCTTGCGGCATTCGTCGTCGTCGCTCCGGCCATCGCGCTGATCACGGCAACGGCACTCTGGGCGAACGGAATCGGGCCGTCTCGGACGGATCTGATCGTCTTGGCGGTCGGCACGCTGGCAACCATGGCGGGCGTCGAGCTCGGCTATCACCGGTATTTCGCACACCGCGCGTTCACCGCGGCGCCTGTGCTGGTCTGGTTGCTCGGTGGGCTGGGATCGAGCGCGTTTCTCGGCCCGGTGATGTGGTGGGCGACCACCCATCGCCGTCACCACTCGGTCACAGATCGTGAAGGCGATCCGCACTCGCCGCACTGGCCGCACGGCGGCACCCGCGGCTTCGTGCATGCCCACGCCGGCTGGCTGTTCCATTCCGAGTACACCGGGATGACGGTGACCGCAGGTGAGGTCAAAGACCTGTGGCAGAACTCGCGGACGATCACGCTGCACCGCACGTACCTGGTGTGGGGCGCGCTGGGACTGGCGATCCCAACGCTGATCGGCTTCGCCGCAGGCGGAGCGCGTGGCGCGCTCACCGGCTTCCTCTGGGGCGGGATGGTGCGGCTGTTCCTGGTGAGTCACCTTGTCTGGGCAGTGAATTCGTTCGGTCACCTGCTCGGCGGTCCCGCACGGCTGGCGCATTCCGGGCAGGCCCGCAACAGCGTGTGGCTGGCGCTGCCCGCGTTCGGCGGCGGCAATCACGCCAACCACCACGACGCGCCGCGGGTGTACACCACGCGGGTGCGATGGTGGCAGATCGACATCGGCGGCATGCTGCTGCGCGGGCTGTCGATGCTTGGGCTGGTCAGCGACCTCAAGCGGCCTGTGAGCAAAGTGAGTTCCGATTGAGCGATACATATCTGGGCGCCAGTCCGTCCGCGATTCGCCATCACTACGACGTTGGAAACGACTTCTGGCGGATCTGGCTTGATCCGACGATGGCTTACTCATGCGCCATGTGGGAAGGCCCCGACGACGACTTGGAGCGCGCGCAGCGACGCAAACTCGACTACCACGTCCAGCAGGCAGGTGCGGCCGGCGCCGCGCGAGTGCTCGACATCGGTTGTGGCTGGGGTGCGCAGATCATGCACATGGTCGGCTCCCACGGCGTACAACACGCCGTGGGACTGACCCTTTCGGATGCGCAGGCCCAGTACCTCCGCGGTATTGCACCGGCGAATGTCGAGATCCACGAGCGCGGTTGGAGTGGCTACGAGCCGGCCGAGCCTTTCGACGCGATCATCTCGGTCGGTGCGTTCGAGCACTTCGCGCGTTTCGGGTTGTCCGGCGAGGAGCAGGTCGAGGCGTACCGCCAGTTCTTCAGCGCGTGCCGCGGTTGGCTCAAGCCGGGTGGCCGCCTGTCGTTGCAGACCATCGCCTATGGCGACATTCCGCGGGATCGACCGCTGCGCGACCGCTTCATCGTCGACGAGATCTTCCCGGAGTCGGAACTGCCGCGACTTGCCGATATCGCCCGCGCCGCGGAGATGGAGCTCGAAATCGAACGAGTGCGAAACGATCGCGATGACTACGTCAAGACGCTACGGGCGTGGTTCGATCGCCTGCGGGCACGGCGGGACGAGGCGGTCGCGGTGTCCAGCGAAGAACTCGTCGCCCGCTACGAGCGTTACCTGCGGATGTTCGCGTACTCGATGGAACTCGGCGCGTTCACGCTGCTGCGGGTGACCATGCGCCGGATCGACATGCCGGGCCGCTGGTGAGCTGGGACGGACGCGATTGGTAATCCAGGAGAGGTTGCGGTGAAGAGCTACGACGAGATCGAAGCGATGCTGGCCGAGCAGGTTGCCGACCGGACTGGCACGCCGGCCAACGAGGTCGATCGCACACGGCGTTTCGACAAACTGGGTCTGGATTCGGCGGACGCGGTCAGGCTGGTTGGCGAACTGGAAGACTTCGTCGGCCGCCCGCTGTCCGCCGCGCTGCCGTACAACTATCCGACGATCGAGCAGCTCGCCCGCTGCATCGCGAACGGCGACGACTAGCCCGACAACAACCTTCTCCCGCGACCCTGGTCGAATGCGTGGGCCAATCGGCTTGTCTCGGTGAGGATTTTCGCGACCTGAGCCGGCTCGGCGTGCGGCACGAAATCGCGCCGGTTCCACCAAATCATCTTGGTCTGATAGCGCTCGTCGGGGTAGGGCGTCGCGGGGATCCCCGCCACCAGCCCGCCAGAGCTGCGCCACCGGTTGAGTACGTAGGCTGCCGCTGTCGCCATGCAGAATTGCACATCGATCAGGGTCATCATGTGAAAGGCGCTGCGGGCCAGCGGGGTGGTCAGGTCGAGATCCCGATCCGCGTCGTCGGCCACCCACCCCGACTTCATCTCCAGGACGCCGAACGGTACGCGGGTGTTGATCATGTCCCGGACCGCTTGCTGGCTCGGCTGGCCGGCCCATTCGATGACAGCGTGCGATTCGTCTGCGGAGTGCAGCGGCCCCTTGGCGCGCAGCCCCGCCAGCATGCGGCCGGCGTCGTCGAGCACCGCGAAGAACATCACGGTGTCGGACCCGGTGCGCATCACGTCGATGTCCAGCGCGGCCTCTACGCCGCGCTTGCAGTAGCTGCGGTGTGCGCCCGCGACGAATTCCGACCACAACGCGCGGTCGGTAGATGGCTGTGCAACGACCAGCGTGCAGTTGATGTGGGTGTCTCGCCAGCTGAGGCTCTTGGGCAGAATGAACTCATCAGCGGACGTGAAATCCAGCGAAACAGTGGTCATGTGGGTCCCTTCCCTCGCGAGGGCGCCAACTTCCAGTTTGTTTCGTGGCACTTTTGGTGCTCATTGAATGAGTTCCGGCTGCTTCATGAACCTGGTACTCACAAACTCACTAGAAACGATATTCAATTATTGGAATAAGCCATTTGGAGAACGCAGGCGATCGTCGTCGCCAGCCAGGCTCAGGTCATAGTATTACACTTTCCACCCGCTGACCTGCAACGTAACGCCGAAATCGGCAATGCTGTGTCGCAGCTGAGAGCGCTGGCCCAGGCTTGGGAGCACGGTCCGCGCGCCTGCCGATTATCGCGCATTAGAACTACCGAATTTGCTCGGCAAATAGGCACAATTTCTCGTGGGCGCCAAGCTAACCGGTCTGCTGGGCGATACAAATGATCCACAGGTTGCAGTAATTCTCAATTGCTCATCAGCAATGCCTGAGAAAGGGCAAGGGCTATGTTCGAATTGAATTGACAGCGCTCGTAGTCAGCCTTTGCAGGGCGGGGAGCGGCTCGTGAACTATCTGAATCGGAGTGGTCGAGCTCACATGGGGAGCTCCGTCGCCAGGACTCGAACCTGAACTGTCTGAACCAAAATCAGAAGTGCTGCCGATTACACCACGACGGATCGTTACGACCAGCGGTTAAACCGCGTCCACTCTAGACGACCGGGCGGCCCAATCGCGGACCGCAGCCAAGGCGTCCGCTCCGGCGGGTTCGACCCGATAGCCTGTTAGGCGTGGCCGCGCCGGACAAGGAAACGCGGGCGCCCCGCACCAGGATGACCGGTAGCGAGCGCCGCCACCAACTCATCGACATCGCGCGATCGCTGTTCGCCGAGCGCGGTTACGAAGGTACATCGATCGAGGAGATCGCCCTTCGCGCGAACGTCTCCAAGCCCGTCGTCTACGAGCACTTCGGCGGCAAAGAAGGCCTTTATGCGGTCGTCGTCGACCGGGAGATGTCGGCGTTGCTGGACGGGATCACGTCCTCGCTGACCAACAACAGATCGCGGGTGCGGGTCGAACGGGTGGCGCTGGCGTTGCTCACCTATGTCGAAGAACACACCGACGGCTTCCGCATCATGATCCGCGACTCACCGGCGTCGATCAGTTCGGGCACGTACTCGAGCTTGCTCAACGACGCGGTCAGCCAGGTCAGTTCCATTCTGGCCGGTGACTTCGCCCGCCGCGGCCTGGACTCCGACCTCGCCCCGCTCTACGCCCAGGCGCTGGTCGGGTCGGTGTCGATGACCGCGCAGTGGTGGCTCGACACCCGGGAACCGAAGAAAGAAGTCGTCGCCGCGCATCTGGTCAATCTGGTGTGGAACGGGCTGACCCATCTGGAAGCCGACCCTCACCTGCAGGACGAGTAGTTCGGCGACGATGCGGGCCGCGAGCGGCCCGAGGAGAAGCCGAACAGTTAGACGACGGAGCGCAAATGTCAGCCACGGTCGCGGGACAACACGTCGGCCGTCGTTTCGCGGCGGACCAACTCGCGGGCCCGGCCGTCCTTGACCGCAATCAGTGGCGGCCGGCCGACCATGTTGTAGTTCGAGGCCATGCTGTGGTGATAAGCGCCGGTGCAGGCCACCGCGAGCAGGTCGCCCGGCCGCACATCGGCCGGTAGCTCGATGTCGCGGGCGATCTCGTCGCCCGCCTCACAATGCCGCCCCGCTATGGTGACCCGTCGTCTTGGCGCGAGGGAATGGCGATTGGCAAGCGCAACAGTGTATTTGGCCCCGTACAGCGACACCCGTGGGTTGTCACTCATCCCCCCGTCGATCGCGACGAAGGTGCGTCCGCCCGGCTGTGATTTGACGCCGCGCACCTGATACACCGTGACGCCGGCGCGCGCGCTGATTGCCCGGCCGGGTTCCACGACGATCGTCGGGCGCGGAAATCGCTCAGCAGCACAGGCCGAGTCCAGTGCGTCGTCGATCACCCGGGCCAGCTCGTCGAGGTTGAGCTGCGGGTCGCCGGCCAGATACGGAACTCCGTGGCCACCACCGATGTTCAGCTCGGTCAGGATGATTCCGTGCCGGGCCCGGACGTCGGCCATGGCGGCGATCATCCGGCGGATCGCCTCGGCGTAGATCGCCGCATCGGTGACCTGTGAGCCGAGGTGGCAATGCAATCCGATCAGCCGCAGGCTGGGGTGCGAGAGCACTCGCGTGACGGCGTCGGCGGCGTGACCACCGTCGAGGGCGAACCCGAACTTCTGGTCACTGACCCCAGTCGTGACCGCGCGGTGACCGTGGATGTCGAGATCGGGCGTCACCCGAATCAGAACTCGCTGCCGTTGCTCCGCCAGACCGGCGAGGTCGGTGATCTCGATGCTCGAATCGAGCACGACGCGCCCGACTCCGAAACGCACCGCGGCGCGTAGATCTTCGTGCGACTTCGCGTTGCCGTGCATGACGATGCGGGACTTTTCCACCCCGCCTGCCATTGCGACGGCCAGCTCGCCGGCCGAGCACACGTCGAGTCCCAGCCCTTCCTCGTGCACCCAGCGCGCCACGGCGATGGTCAGCAGGGACTTGCCGGCATAGAGCACCTCGATACCGCCCAGCGCTGCGCGATAGCCGCGGGCACGGCTCCGAAAGTCGGCCTCGTCGATCACATGGGTCGGAGTGCCGAACTCGTCGGCGATGTCGGTGAGAGGTATCTCACCGATGCAGAGGCGTCCGTCGTCATCGGCGTGGGCGGTCAGCGGCCAGATCGCCGGGTGAAACCGCGGCGGCGCCGCAAAACCTAAGCAGGGCAGTATGTCGGGCAAAGTCGATGTCATGACTTCAGCCTCCGCGCGGTGCGCTGGAATGTGGCGTCCCTTACGCGTCCTTGACGAAGCACGGCCGAAATTTGACGATCTCGTAACCCATACAATGGCGGCATCATGACCGCACCGGGGCCGGATTGCGTAGTTACCCCGATCGCGGGGTTGGTGGAGTTGGCGCTGCGGACGCCGACGCTCCAGCAGCTCGTCGACCTTTCCGCAGCTCAACCCGATGATTTGACGTTGGTCGGGCCGGCCAGCGCGCGGCTGTTCGTCACCTGCGCGTTGGCCCGGCGGGGCCCGTTGCTGGTGGTCACCGCCACCGGCCGCGAAGCCGACGACCTCACCGCGGAGCTGCGCGGTGTCTACGGCGACGCCGTAGGGATGTTCCCGTCCTGGGAGACGCTGCCGCACGAACGGCTGTCACCTGGTGTCGACACCGTCGGCGCACGAATGATGTTGCTGCGCAGGCTTGCCCATCCGGACGACACCCGGCTGGGCCCGCCGCTGCAGGTGGTGGTCACCGCGGTGCGCTCGTTGTTGCAGCCGATGGTGTCCGGGTTGGGCCGGCTGGAGCCGCTCACTATGACCGTCGGCGACGAGATGGTCTTCGAAGACGTCATCTCGAGACTGGTCGAGCTCGCCTACACCCGGGTGGACATGGTCGGCCGACGGGGCGAATTCGCAGTACGCGGCGGCATTCTCGACGTCTTCGCACCGACCGCCGAGCACCCGGTGCGCGTCGAGTTCTGGGGCGACGAGGTCAGCGAGATGCGGATGTTCGCGGTCGCCGACCAGCGTTCGATCCCGGAAATCAGCATCGACACCGTGATCGCGGTCGCCTGTCGCGAAGTGTTGCTGACCGACGACGTGCGGGCGCGGGCCGCCGAACTGGCCGGACACCAGCCGCCGGCCGAACACGGCGTCACCGGCGGCGTCGGCGACATGCTGGCCAAGCTGGCCGAAGGTATCCCGGTCGACGGCATGGAGGCCCTGCTGCCGGTGCTGCGGCCCGACGGTGTGGCGTTGCTGACCGATCAACTGGCGGAGGGCACGCCGGTGCTGGTCTGCGACCCGGAAAAGGTCCGCACCCGCGCGGCCGACCTGATCAAGACCGGCCGCGAATTTCTCGACGCGTCGTGGTCGGTGGCGGCGGTCGGCGGCGATTCGCCCATCGACGTCGAGCAACTCGGCGGCTCGGGTTTCCGTGAACTCGACGAGGTCCAGGCCGCCGCGCGGCAATCCGGTCACCCGTGGTGGACGCTGAGCCAGCTGTCCGACGAGTCGGCGATCGAGTTGGACATCCGGACCGCGCCGTCAGCCCGCGGCCACCAGCGCGACATCGACGAACTCTTCGCGATGCTGCGCGCGCACGTGTCGACCGGCGGGGTCGCCGCCGTGGTCGCGCCCGGTACCGGAACCGCGCACCGCGTCGTCGAGCAGCTGGCCGAATCCGAGACTCCCGCAACGATGTTGGAGCCGGGAGCGGAGCCCCGACCGGGAGTGGTCGGTGTGCTCAAAGGCCCGCTGCACGCCGGGGTGGTGTTCCCGGGTGCCGGGCTGGTGATCGTCACCGAGACCGATCTGACCGGCAACCGGATGGCCGCTTCCGAAGGCAGGCGCCTTGCCGCCAAACGTCGCAACACCGTCGACCCGCTGGCGCTGACCGCGGGTGACCTGGTGGTGCACGACCAGCACGGCATCGGGCGGTTCGTCGAGATGACCGAGCGCACCGTCGGCGGTGCGCGGCGCGAGTATCTGGTGCTGGAGTACGCGTCGAGCAAACGTGGCCAGAACCAGACCGACAAGCTCTACGTGCCGATGGATTCCCTGGATCAGCTGTCGCGCTACGTCGGTGGCCAGGCGCCCGCGCTGAGCAGGCTCGGCGGCAGCGACTGGACCAACACGAAAACCAAGGCCCGCAAAGCGGTCCGGGAGATCGCGGGCGAACTGGTGTCGCTGTACGCCAAGCGGCAGGCGAGCGCGGGCCACGCGTTCGGTCCGGACACTCCGTGGCAGGCCGAAATGGAAGATGCGTTCGGCTTCACCGAAACGGTGGACCAGCTGACCGCGATCACCGAGGTCAAGTCGGACATGGAGAAGCCGGTGCCGATGGACCGGGTGATCTGCGGCGACGTCGGCTACGGCAAGACCGAGATCGCGGTGCGGGCGGCGTTCAAGGCCGTGCAGGACGGCAAGCAGGTCGCGGTGCTGGTGCCGACCACCTTGCTCGCCGACCAGCATCTGCAGACTTTCACCGCGCGGATGGCCGGCTTTCCGGTCCGGATCAAGGGCCTGTCCCGGTTCACCGAGGCGACCGAATCCCGCGCCGTGCTCGACGGTATGGCCGACGGCACCGTCGACATCGTGATCGGCACGCATCGGTTGCTGCAGACCGGGGTGCGATGGAAGGACCTCGGGCTGGTGGTCGTCGACGAGGAGCAACGCTTCGGCGTCGAGCACAAGGAACACATCAAGTCGCTGCGCACCCACGTCGACGTGTTGACGATGAGCGCCACCCCGATTCCCCGCACGCTGGAGATGAGCCTGGCCGGGATCCGGGAGATGTCGACGATCCTGACCCCGCCCGAAGAGCGCTACCCGGTGCTCACCTACGTCGGCCCGCAGGACGACAAGCAGGTCGCCGCGGCCCTGCGCCGGGAACTGCTGCGCGACGGGCAGGTCTTCTACGTGCACAACCGGGTCAGCTCGATCGACGCGGCGGCGGCGCGGGTGCGCGAGCTGGTGCCCGAGGCCAAAGTCGCTGTCGCACACGGCCAGATGCACGAAGAGCTGCTGGAGACCACCGTCGAAGGATTCTGGAACCGTGAGTTCGACATTCTGGTCTGCACCACGATCGTCGAAACAGGCCTGGACATCTCCAACGCCAACACGCTGATCGTCGAGCGTGCCGACACCTTCGGGCTGTCGCAGCTGCACCAGCTGCGCGGGCGGGTCGGCCGCAGCCGGGAACGCGGCTATGCCTACTTCATGTATCCACAGCACGTGCCGCTGACCGAGACCGCCTACGACCGCCTCGCCACGATCGCGCAGAACAATGAGCTGGGCGCTGGAATGGCCGTTGCCATGAAAGACCTCGAGATCCGCGGCGCGGGCAACGTGCTCGGCGTCGAGCAGTCCGGGCACGTCGCCGGCGTCGGCTTCGACCTCTACGTCCGTCTGGTCGGCGAGGCGGTCGAGGCGTACCGAGCGGCGGCCGACGGGCAGACCGTCGTCAGCGCCGAAGAGCCCAAAGACGTCCGCATCGATCTGCCGGTCGACGCGCACCTGCCGCCCGATTACATTCCCAGCGACCGGCTACGGCTGGAGGGCTATCGGCGGCTGGCGGCCGCAGCCGACGACGCGGCCGTCGATGCCGCGGTCGAAGAGCTGACCGACCGCTACGGCGCGTTGCCGGAGACCGCCGAGCGGCTGATCGCCGTCGCGCGGCTGCGGCTACTGTGCCGGGCGGCCGGCATCACCGAAGTGTCGGCGCCGTCGGAGGCCACGGTGCGACTGGCACCGATGACGCTGCCCGACTCCGCTCAGGTGCGCCTGGCGCGGATGTATCCGGGTGCGCGTTACCGCGCCACCACCTCGACGGTGCTGGTTCCGATTCCGCGCGCCGGCGGTGTCGGCGCACCCCGAATTCGTGACCTCGAGTTGGTGCGAATGGTGGCTGATCTGGTGTCGGCGCTGGATGCTAAGCAAGGAGAACAGACGGCGAGGAGGGGCTCTTGACCGTCATTTTGGTCGACCCGCGGCGCCCGTCGCTGGTTCCGGTCGAAGCGATCGAGTTGCTCACCGGTGAGGTGCAGTACACCGAGGAGATGCCCGTCGCGGTGCCCTGGTCGCTGCCGGCGGCGCGCTCGGCGCACACCGGCGAGGATGCTCCGGTGCTGCTGTCCTCGGACCCCGACCATCCATCGGTCACCGCGCGACTGGCCGCCGGGGAGCGCCTGATAGCCGCGCCCGGCCAGCAACCCGGGGAGCGCCTGGTCGACGCCGTCGCGATGATGGACAAACTGCGAACCGCGGGCCCATGGGAGAGCGAGCAGACACACGATTCGCTGCGCAGGTTTTTGCTCGAGGAGACTTACGAGCTGTTCGACGCGGTGCACAGCGGCGACGCCGATGCCTTGCGGGACGAGCTCGGCGACGTCCTGCTGCAGGTGCTGTTCCACGCCCGGATCGCCGAAGATGCACCGCAACATCCGTTCACCATCGACGACGTCGCCGACGCGCTGCTGCGAAAGCTGGGCAACCGGGCTCCGGGAGTTCTTGCCGGCGAATCGATTTCACTCGACGACCAGCTCGCCCAGTGGGAAGAGCGCAAGGCGCTGGAGAAGCCCCGCACCTCGGTGATGGACGACGTGCCCACCGGCCAGCCCGCTTTGGCATTGGCGCAGAAGGTGATCCAGCGTGTCACTCGGGCCGGTCTCCCCATCGATCTGATTCCGGGCGAACTCACGTCGATCACCGTGACAGCTGAGATCGATGCCGAGAACTCCTTGCGCACAGCCGTTTTGGAATTCATGGACACCGTCCGCGGCGTCGAGAAGGCGATCACCGTCGAGCGACGGGCAGGTGACATCGCCGCAGACTTGGAGATCGCCCCGGCCGGTGCGATCAGAGAGCAGGAGTGGCGCGAACACTGGCCGGCGGTGGACGCCGACGACGAGGTGGCCGGTGAAGCCGGGGTTTCAGACGTCGGATCCGCGGAATGACGGTGATGTCCGACACGCCCGGGGCGCGTCCAGACCAGGGCTGAATACCGCCCCGGCGCTGATCATCGCTGCTGGATAGCCCCCATATCGCCGACATCGGCCGCCCGGGTGGCGGTGACCTGCTCGATTCGCGTGGGACCATGGTCGAGGAATCGTGTTTTAGGGGTGTTTGAAGTGTCGGCGGTCCGTTGGCTGCGCACGTTGGCCGTCTTAGGCGCAACGGCGCTGCTGTTGGCATCCAGCTGCAGCTGGCAGCTGGGCCCCTTCATTCCCAAAGGGGTTCCGCCACCACCGGGCGCCGCGGTCCCGCCGGTCGACACCCACGCCAAGGGACGACCCGCTGACCAGCTGCACGAGTGGGCGGCCGCTCATTCCGCCGCCCTGAAAATTCCGGTGACCGCGCTCGAGGCCTACGGCTACGCGGCCCGGGTCGCCGAGGTGGAGAACCCCAACTGCCACATCGCGTGGACGACGCTGGCCGGCATCGGTCAGGTCGAAAGCCATCACGGCACTTACCACCACGCGATCCTGTCTCCCAACGGCGACGTGCGTCCGCCGATCAGAGGTGTGGTGCTGGACGGCACCAACGGCACCATGCGCATCATCGACAGCGATCCGGGTGCCATGGGCAGCGAGTCGGACACCGTTCGGGCGATGGGACCGATGCAGTTCATTCCGGAGACCTGGCGGGAATACGGGGTGGACGCCAACAACGACAACAAGGCCGACGTCGACAACATTGACGACGCCGCGCTGTCGGCCGCGGGATACCTGTGTTGGCGAGGCAAGGATCTCGCCACACCACGGGGCTGGATAACGGCGCTGTGGGCCTACAACGACTCCGACGAATATGCTCGCGCCGTTCGTGACTGGGCCACCGCGTACGCGGCGGGACACCCCCTCTGACGCGCAGGCCTTAGGCTACTGGTTGCAGTGACGGACGACGCAAGGAGAACCAGTGCCGATTATCGAGCAGGTCGGGGCCCGCGAGATCCTCGATTCGCGCGGCAACCCCACGGTCGAGGTCGAGGTGGCCCTGATCGACGGGACGTTTGCCCGGGCCGCGGTGCCCTCCGGCGCGTCGACCGGTGAGCACGAGGCCGTCGAGCTGCGCGACGGCGGCGATCGGTACGGCGGTAAGGGCGTCAAGAAGGCCGTACAGGCCGTGCTCGACGAAATCGCTCCGGCCGTGATCGGGCTCAACGCCGACGACCAGCGGCTGATCGATCAGGCCCTGCTGGACCTCGACGGCACCCCGGACAAGTCCAGGCTGGGCGCCAACGCCATCCTCGGCGTCTCACTGGCGGTGGCCAAGTCCGCCGCCGACTCGGCCGAGCTGCCGCTGTTCCGCTATCTGGGCGGCCCGAACGCGCACATCCTGCCGGTGCCGATGATGAACATCCTCAACGGCGGCGCACACGCCGACACCGGCGTCGACATCCAGGAGTTCATGGTGGCCCCGATCGGGGCGCCCAGCTTCTACGAGGCGCTGCGCTGGGGCGCCGAGGTCTACCACGCGCTGAAGGCGGCGCTGAAAAAGCAGGGCCTGTCCACCGGACTGGGTGACGAAGGCGGATTCGCCCCCGACGTGCCGGGGACCAGGGCCGCGCTCGACGTGATCAGCCAGGCGATCGAATCGGCGGGATTCAAGCTCGGTGCCGAGGTGGCGCTGGCGCTCGACGCCGCGGCCACCGAGTTCTACACCGACGGAACGGGTTACGCGTTCGAGAAGCAGAATCGCAGCGCCGATCAGATGACGCAGTTCTACGCTGAGCTGCTCGACTCGTACCCACTGGTGTCGATCGAAGATCCACTCGCCGAAGATGATTGGGACGGGTGGGTGGCCTTGACGACAGCTATCGGCGACCGGGTGCAGATTGTCGGCGACGACCTGTTCGTGACCAATCCCGAACGCCTCGAAGACGGCATCGAGAAGGGTGCCGCAAATGCGTTGCTGGTCAAGGTCAACCAGATCGGCACGCTGACCGAGACGCTCGACGCGGTGTCGCTGGCGCACCACAGCGGATACCGGACGATGATGAGCCACCGCAGCGGTGAGACCGAGGACACCACGATCGCCGACCTGGCGGTCGCGGTCGGCAGCGGGCAGATCAAGACCGGTGCGCCGGCGCGCAGCGAACGCGTCGCGAAGTACAACCAGCTGCTGCGGATCGAAGAAGCCCTCGGCGACGCCGCGCGCTATGCCGGCGATCTGGCATTCCCCCGATACGCGCCGTAAACCGGATAGCCCCTAGCCCCGATGCCCGAATCCAAACGGCCAGAACCGAAGCGGCGCTCACCGGCCTCACGGCCGGGCCGAGGCGGCGATTCGGTTGCCGGGCGGCCGCGCAAGTCCGCGGGGGCCCGTCGCGCGCCCGGTACGGCGCGGGCCGCGCCGGAAGTCATCGAACCGATCAAGCAGGCGCTTGCGGAATCGGCCGAGCAGCGGTCCGACCAGCGACTCGGCCTGACCGCGCGGCGGGCGGCGATCCTGGCCGCCGTTGTCTGCGTGCTGACGCTGACCATCGCGGGCCCGGTCCGGACCTACTTCGCGCAGCGCACCGAGATGAAGCAGCTGGCCGCCTCCGAAGCCGCGCTGCGTGGTCAGATCACCGACCTCGAACAGCAGAAGGTCAAACTCGCCGACCCCGCATATATCGCGGCGCAAGCCCGCGAACGCCTTGGCTTCGTGAGGCCGGGGGAGATTCCGTATCAGATTCAACTGCCGCCGAATGCGGCGCTGCCCGCCGAGCCGGGGTCGACGCCGACCGCGGCGACCACGAACGACCCGTGGTACACGTCGCTGTGGCACACCATCGCCGACAACCCGCACGGGCCTCCAACGCCACCCGCATCCGATGCGCCGCCGCCACCGGTGCCTGGCCCGCCGGCTCGGCAGCCTAGTCCGGGGCCGCCGCCCGGTGGTTGACCGTGCTGACCTCGACGCGGTGGCCCGCCAGCTCGGTCGCGAGCCGCGAGGAGTATTGGAAGTCGCCTACCGGTGTCCCAACGGCGAACCCGGCGTCGTCCGAACAGCGCCGAAACTGCCTGACGGAACGCCGTTTCCGACGTTGTACTACCTGACTCATCCGGCGCTGACGGCCGGCGCCAGCAGACTGGAGTCGACCGGCATGATGCGGGAGATGACCGAGCGGCTGCACCGCGAACCCGAACTGTCCGCCGCGTATCGGCGAGCTCACGAATCGTATCTGGCCGAGCGCAACGCGATCGAACCGTTGGGCACCAACGTCTCCGCGGGCGGGATGCCTGATCGGGTCAAGTGTCTGCACGTGCTGATCGCGCATTCGCTGGCCGCAGGACCGGGAACGAATCCCTTCGGCGATGAGGCGCTGGCGGTGCTGGCCGCCGAGCCGGCGATGGCCGGAATCCTGACGCCGGGGGAGTGGATTTGAACGCGCGCGTCGCCGCAATTGACTGCGGCACCAACTCGATTCGGCTTCTGATCGCCGAGGAGGTCGACGGACGGCTGCACGATGTGCATCGCGAGATGCGCATCGTCCGACTCGGCCAGGGCGTCGACGCCACGGGCCAGTTCGCGCTGGAGGCGTTGCAGCGCACCCGTTCTGCGTTGGTGGATTACGCCGCGCTTTGCAGCTCCCACGGTGTCGGCCGGATACGCATGGTCGCGACCTCGGCCACCCGCGACGCCGCCAACCGCGACGTCTTTTTCGCGATGACCGCCGACGTGCTCGGCCACGTGGTCGAGGGCGCGATCGCCGAGGTGATCACCGGAGTGGAAGAGGCCGAGCTGTCCTTCCACGGGGCGGTCAACGAATTGGACTCCGCCGCGGGACCTTTCGTCATCGTCGATCTGGGCGGCGGGTCGACCGAGGTGGTGCTGGGCACCGACACCGTCACCGCGAGCTTCTCGGCCGACATCGGCTGCGTGCGGCTGACCGAACGCTGCCTGCATTCCGATCCGCCGACAGCCGCCGAGGTGGCCGCCGCCCGTGAGCTCGTTCGCGAGCGGCTCGGCGAGGCGCTGCGGGTGGTTCCGGTGGAGCAGGCCCGCACCTGGGTCGGGGTGGCCGGAACGATGACGACGGTCGCGGCACTTGCACAGGGCATGACGGCCTATGACTCTGCGGCCATCCATCTCCTCCGGGTCGGCAGCGAGCGGCTGCTGGAAGTCTGTGACGGTCTGATCGGGATGAGCCGGGCTGCGCGGGCCGCACTGGGGCCGATGCACGAGGGCCGGGTGGACGTGATCGGGGGCGGGGCGATTGTGATCGAGGAACTGGCGTTCGCGCTACGCGACCGGGCCGGCATCGACGCGCTGACCGTCAGTGAGCACGACATCCTGGACGGCATCGCGCTCTCGATCGCCGACGGTTAGCTCACGGTCGGTGCCGGACCGAGATTTCCAGCAGACGCTGCTTCTGCTCGTCGTATTCGCGTTCGCTCAGCAGGCCTTCGTCTCGCCGTCGGGCGATCTCGCGGATGGCGGCGGCCACCCCGGTGACCACCGTCCGGGGTGCCGGCGACGCCTCGACGTCGTCCGCGCCTGCTGTGCCGCGATTCGTCAGGCGGGGGTCGGTCACCGCCTTGCCGCTGTTCTGGCCGGCAGCCGGGTTGCCGGCCATGGCCTGCCCGGCCATACCCGCCAAGCCCAGCTGGCTGGACATGTTCGGCGGAGGCGCTTCCAGCGGTGTCGCCGCGGCGATGGCACTGGAATTGGCGATCGGGGAAACCTTTGCGACAGAGCGTATCTCCGGCGCGGCGACGGTCCAGTTGGACGGCACCGACAACGCCCCGATGGTGTCGGCCTGCCCGATGCTGGCCGACAGGCTCGGCGCCGCCGACCCGAGCGGGCCCGGATTGGTGACGATCGCCGGGAATTCCTCGGCGGGTGTCACGCCGGTGCCCGGCCAGTCGTCGACGCCTGCCCAGCCGCTGATGGTGTCGTCCGTGCGGGTACTGGTGATGCTGCTTATGTAGGCGGGAACAATGTCGACCGGACCCGACAGCGCATCCATCGGGATGATCAGGAACAAGGTCGCCAAGTCGGTTGGCGCACTGAGGAATACGCTGATCAGGTCGGCCAGCGTCGTCAGCGGGCTAGTCGCGGCCGGCGTGGTGGCACCCGAAACCGCTTGCGAAGCAGCCGATACGGTGCTCTGCGCGGTGCCCGCTGTCGAGCTGCCGGCCTGGCTCACCGCGGCGGCTTGGCCGCCGGCGGCGCCCGGGTCGGTGTTCTGATCCGGCGAGGTGAACGGTGTCAACACACTT
This sequence comes from Mycobacterium cookii, assembly GCF_010727945.1. Taxonomy (NCBI): domain Bacteria; kingdom Bacillati; phylum Actinomycetota; class Actinomycetes; order Mycobacteriales; family Mycobacteriaceae; genus Mycobacterium; species Mycobacterium cookii. The sequence goes on along the minus strand of NZ_AP022569.1, from coordinate 2,268,562 downwards.
GCCGTGGCGGAGGAAGTGGCGTAGACGTACATTGCGACCGCGTCCTGGGCCCACATCTCCCCGTACTGGGCCTCGGTCGCTGCGATCGCCGCGGTGTTCTGGCCGAAGAAGTTCGTCGCCACCAGGGTCATCAGCAAGCTGCGATTGGCCGCGATCACCGGCGGCGGCACCGTCGAGGCGAACGCTGCCTCGTAGCCGGCGGCTGCGGCTTTGGCCTGGGCCGCGGTTTGTTCGGCCTGCGCTGCAGTGGTGCTGAGCCAGGTCACGTAGGTTGCGGCCGCCGTCGACATCGACGCTGCCGACGGCCCAGACCAGGGCCCGCCGGTCAGCTCCGACGTCACCGACTGATACGAACCGGCCGCGGTGTACAGCTCATCGGCGAGCGCATCCCAGGCTTGTGCAGCGGCCAGCATCGGCCCCGATCCGGGTCCGGCGTACATCCGACCAGAGTTGATCTCCGGTGGATAAAGCCCGAAATCCATTGCTGCATATCCCCTTGCAGATAACTGGCGCGCTCGGTGAGGGCGGTATGTGGTCAGCGCCCGAGCAGGCGGTTCTTCTGTTCGGTGTATTCCTCGTCGGTCAGAATTCCCTCGTCACGCAGCTTGGCGAATTCGCGTAGCTCCGCGGCGACTCCGGTCACCACGGCGCGCGGTGTGGTTGGCTCGGCGTCACCGTCGGTCGCGGCAGGGGCACCGGCACGGCCGGTGCCTGCCGGGCGAGCCGCAGCCGGAGCGCCGGCGCCTTTGCCGCCGCCGGCGCTCAGCGTGCCGCCGATCGCACGTCCGGCCATGCTCGCCACGGCCATGTCGGCGAACACGCCGCTCGAGCCGGCTTCGCTGACTTCCGCGGCGGCCATCGCGGGCGCTGCGGTGTTCGGCGGCAGCGCGGGCAACGTCATCGCGACCGGGCGGACGGCGGGCGTGGCGATGGTCCACGTCGGTGGCACCGACAACGCCCCGACGGTGTTGGCCTCGCCGAGGTTCGCCGACAACGCTGCCGGTTCGATTGGGCCGGTGATTCTTGCGGGGAAGGCTGTGGGTGGCTGATATCCATCTCCCGGCCAGGCATCTTGACCTGCCCAGCCGCTGACGATCTTGTCGGTGTGCAGACCGGTTCCGGCCCCGACGATGTCCAGCGGCAGCGCCGTCACACCGACCACACCGAACGGGATGTCGGCGCCGAAGGTGGCGACAGCCGCGGGCGCATCGAGAAAAATGGCGATCAAGTTGCTCAATGTGCTCAGCGGGTCGGAGGCCGCGGGCGTGGCAGCTGCCGGCGCCGCGGTGGACAGGCTCTGCAAGGCGTTGGGCACCCCGGAGAAGGCCTGCTGAATCGACGAGACAGTGCTTTGCACATTGCCCGCCGACGAGCCGGTCGCGTTGCTGACCGCCGCGGCCTGGCCGGCCTCGCCGCCGGGGTTGGTGTTCTGCTGGGGCGGGGTGAACGGCGACAGCGACGTCGCGGCCGCCGACGACGCCGCGTAGCCGTACATCGCCGCGGCGTCCTGGGCCCACATCTCGGCGTACTGCGCCTCGTTGACCGCGATCGCCTGGGTATTGCGGCCGAACACGTTCGTCGCCACCAGCCTGGTCAATTGAGCGCGGTTGGTGGCGACCGTCTGCGGCGGCACCGTGGCGGTGAACGCCGACTGGTAGGCGCTGACGGCGGCTTTGGCCTGAGCCGCCGATTGTTCGGCCTGAGTGGCGGTAGTGCTCAGCCACGCGGCATAGGACGACGCCGCCGCGGCCATCGACGCCGACGACGGCCCCGACCACGATCCGCTGGTCAGACCGGAGACCACCGATCGATATGAGTTGGCCGCCGATTGCAGTTCGGCGGCCAGACTTTGCCAGGCTTCGGCGGCGGCGACCAACGGTCCCGATCCAGGACCGGTATACATTCGGCTGGAGTTGATCTCAGGCGGCAGAACCCCGTAGTCCATCGCTATGCAACTCCTCTAGTTCACCGCGATCGGGCAGGGCCTGTCGGGAGTGCCTTTCTTCCCGACTCGGGTTTGCGTGGTGGCCGGTATTGGCTCACGCCCTGTTGTGGTCACGCGACTGGCTATCGGGTGAATGCTGGCAGGCGTTACGGCCGTTGTCGCTTGCCGGTCCGGCGCGTCGGAGCGTGGAGTCGGCCTGCCTGCGCAGATCGTGCGCGGCGGAGTTGACGATCGGTGCCGTCGACAGGCGGGCTCAACACTCCCCGAAAGCATCGCGATCCCCTTCCGAAAATGGTCGAGTCGGCCACCCAATTTCGCGCGCTTATTTGTTGCCCAGATCACCCACCTGCAGAGCGTCTCGGCAGGTAGGCGACCTCATTATGAGCGATTAACGGGAGGCATACAAATCTATAACGCACCCTAAACAGCAATTTCGAGCGCAGCTCATGCTGATTTCTCAGGATCGCCACCCGAATTTCTCAGGTTCAGCGATTTGGTGGACACCCGCATGAGTCGGACCTCGATATTGCTACCGCACCGACCCCCTCGTCGATTTCGTCGATCGAGCGTATCGGCGGTGGCTGTGGAGTTGCTGTGGGTGCACCCGATCGACGGGGCTCAGCCCGCCCGCATTTCCCGCGCGACCTCGACCTGATGTTCGCCGGCGACGGGTTCCTTGGGCGGTAACCCTCGGCGCAGCATGTCCAGCAGCTCCCGGTGCGGGCCGACGAGGTAGACGGTGTCGCCGGCACACAGCCGCGCGTCGCGTTGCGGATGGAGCTGAATCTCGGCGTCCGCTCGGGTGACCGCGATGACCCGGGTGTTGGTCTCCACGTCGAGCAGTTGCTGCCCGTCGAGCTCGCTGCCCTGGGCGACGCACATCGCACCGATCATGAAGGAGCTCTGCCGGATCGAGAACGTGCCGAGCACGTCGAGACCCATCGCAGCCCCGACGAACCACGGCGCTGCGAGCGCGACGGTGGAGCGGACGTTCTCGAAACCGAATCGCTGTGCGACCGCAAAGCTGAGCGCGCGGTCGTACACCCGGAGCACCACCGAAACGTCGGCGCGTCGGCTGATCTTCGGCACCACTCGCGGTCCGAGCAGCTCGGCCAGCACGATCCCGGTCTCGATGTTGATCATGTCGTCGCGGGTCAGCACCGCCACGGCGCGGGCGCGGTCGACGCGCGCCAAGAGCAGAGTCTGCACCAGCGTCGCGTCGCCGAAAATCACCGGCACGTCGAGCTCCTGCGCCGCGGACAAGAACCGGTTGTCCTCGTTGATCTCGATGACCGCGACGTCGTATCCGGCCGCGACCAGATCGGTGACCACGCGCATCCCGAGTGCACTGAGTCCGACGACGATCACGTGGTTGCGCAGATGGCGCACCCGTGGGCGGGCGGCCGCGAAGACGAACCGACGCGACAGCAGCACGTCGGCAATGAAGGCCACCAGCAGGGCAATGGTCGTCGCGCCGCCGAACATCAGACCTGCGGAGAACAGCCGCAGCCACGTCTCCTGGTGGGCGAAGCTGAAGTCACCGTATCCCGTCGTCGTGATGGTCTCGATGGTGAAGTACAACGCGTCCACCCAGGTCATCCGCGGGTGCCGGTAGTTGTAGTGCAACAGCAGCATGGAGATGATGATCAGCGTCGAGGCTGCTGCCAATGCCGGATAGAACGCCGGGTTGAAGTCGTTGACGACGGTGCGCAGCGCGTCGAAGAATCGCCGGACCCGGGCTCGGCGTGACCGGGTGGCGACGGGACGGCGGGTCCTGATCCCGTGCTGAGCCGATTCCTCGGCGGTGCCGATCAGGACGGCTCGGTCGCCGGTGCGCACCTGCTGCTCCCGGCTGGGGCAGACGTCCATCTCGCCGGGCGTCGGCGAGTCGGGCCCGTGAATCACCGCGACCGGGGTGAGCTCGCCGAAGATCTCGCGAAGGGTCGCATCCTGGGGTGCCTCGGTGCCCGCGACCACAAACTGGATACCGGCCGCCTCGAACGGATGCGTCGGCTGCGCCAGACACGCTTCGACGACCGAAGACGCGGTCAACTCGGCGACATCCAGGATCGCGCCCGGCCCGTTGTCGGTGGCGACCGCCATCCGCAACACGTCGTTGGAGATGCGGGCGACAACGCGCACAGTGGGGTTGGCTCTTCTTGCCAGCAAAGCGATTTCGAGGTTCGCGGCATCATCGTCGCCGGCGCAGATGACGGCCTGCGCCTTGGACACCTCGGCGCGGCCGAGCTCCCGCGCGACCCCGGTGAAGTCGCTGCTACCCAGTCTGACCACGCTCGCGCCAGCGCTTTTCAACTCTCCGATGATTGTGGTGGCCAATGCATCGTCACCGCTGACAATGATGTGCTGATGCATGCTCTCGTCCGCCACTGAAGGTTATCTGCTCGCGATCGAGTCCGAGACTCCGCGCGGGTGGGCACCCGCTTTGCCGATGCCGTTAGGTTTAGAGGCTACACCACGGCCTGATCGCACTGGGCTTCTACGCTTAATTTTGCTGCCACGGAAAGCTACTCGTTACATCGCCGTTGTTACCCTGACTTCCCGACGCAGTAAGAATCATTGAGAAACTCTCTTGCGCACCGGCTTTCGAGCGGTCATTGCTCGAATCGATAGCCCATGCCCGCTTCGGTCAGCAGATGGTGGGGATGTGACGGGTCGTCTTCGAGCTTGCGGCGCAACTGCGCGAGAAAGACACGCAGATAATGAGTTTCCTTCGCGTACTTCGGTCCCCAGACCTCTTTGAGCAAGTCCTCGCGGCTGACCAGCTTGCCGCGGTTGCGCACCAGCATCTCCAGCATCCCCCACTCGGTCGGGGTCAGATGAACCTCCGCGCCGTTCTTGATCACCCTTTTCGCCGCGAGATCGACGAGAAACGACTTGGTCTCCACGACGGGGTTGTCCGCGCCGGTGGCCACCGTGGCCCGTCGCACCGCGGCACGCAACCGCGCCAGCAGCTCGTCCATGCCGAACGGCTTCGTCATGTAGTCGTCGGCGCCGGCGTCGAGCGCTTCGACCTTGTCGGATGAATCCGTGCGCGCCGACAGCACGATCACCGGCGCCGTCAGCCAGCCGCGCAGACCTGCCAGCACTTCGATACCGGGTATGTCGGGCATGCCCAAATCCAGGATCACCGCCTGCGGCGGGTGCTCGGCGGCGGCCGCCAATGCGCGCGACCCGGTGGCGGCGGTGATCACTTCGTAGCCGCGCACCGACAAGTTGATGCGCAGCGCACGCAGCAGTTGGGGATCGTCATCGACCACGAGCACGCGATTCATGGGCGCCGCTCCTCGTCATCACCACGCCCGTGGTCCGGCGCGGCCAGGTCGACGACAATGGTCAGGCCGCCGCCGGGGGTGTCGCTCGCCGTGACGGTGCCGTCCATCGCCTCGACGAAACCCTTGGCCACCGACAGGCCGAGGCCCAGGCCGGTCGTGGTGTCGAAATCACCGAGCCGCTGGAAGGGCTGGAACATCTGTTCGGCGGCACCTTTGGATACTCCCGGTCCTTCGTCGACGACGTTGATCAGCACCCGCGAGCCGACCTGACCCGCGTTGATCCGCACGACGCTGCCCGGCGCGTAGCGCAGCGCGTTGTCGATGAGGTTGGACAGCACCCGTTCCAGCAAGCCGGCGTCGCCCATCGCGATCGTTCCGCCGACCTCGACCTTGACCCGGTCCAGATTGCCCCGGCCGAACATCGTGCTGCGCCCGCCGATGCCGACGAGTGCGCGTTGCACCACCTCTTCGAGATAGACCTCGGTCAGCTCGGGTTTGACCACGCCGGCGGCCAGCCGTGACGAGTCCAGCAGGTTGGCCACCAGCAGCGTGAGCTGATCGAGTGACTCTTCCACGGTGGCAAGCAGCTCGCTGGTGTCCTCCGGCGAGAACCACACGTCTTCGGCCCGCAGGCTGGACACCGCGGCCTTGGCGGCGGTCAACGGAGTCCGTAGATCGTGGCCGAGCGCGGAGAGCAACAGGCGGCGCAGCTCGTCGGCTTCGGCAAGCGATTGCACCTTGCTGGCCTCTTGGGCGAGCTCACCGCGTTTGACCAAACCCGCGGCCTGCGTCGCGACCACCGACAGCACCCTGCGGTCGCGGCCGGTCAAGCCGCGACCGGACATCAGCAACCAGAATTCCTCGTCGCCGACCTTGACCGCGGTGTCCGCGGAATCGACCTTCGTGCAAGGATTTACGCCCACTCCCGCGACCACCTCGGGGTGGCCGTCGACGTCGCGCACGAGGCATACCGCGCGCTGCGAATAGGCTTCCCGCACCCGCTCCAGCAGCGTGTTGAGATCGGCGCCACGCAACACCGACGCGGCGAACAGCGACAGCAGCTCGGCCTCCTGGCCCGCCCGCCTCGCCTCGCGGGCCCGGCTGGCCGCCGCATCCACCAGGACGGCGATCCCCATCGCGACCCCGAGCAGGATCACGATGGTCAAGGCGTTACTCGGGCTGGCGACGGCGAAGGAATTGCGCGGCTCGGTGTGGAAATACACCAGCAGCGCACCCGATAACAGCCCCGCCAGCACGGCAGGAGCGACACCACCGAACAGCGCGACGGCGATCACGCCGGCGAAGAAGATGGCGGTCTTGCCGCCTACGTCGAGCGTCGGGTCCAGCCAACGCGACGTGATCGCCAGGATGGCCCACGGCAGCGTGAGCGCCGCCAGCCATGACACCACCTGGCGAGCACGCGGCGAGATCGACGAGAACGGCAAGCCGCGGTTGGCCTGCTCGTGGGTGACCATGTGGACGTCGATCTTGCCGGAGTTGTTGATGGTGGCCGCGCCGATTCCCTCACTGAACACGCTCGCCCACCTCGACCGCCGCGAGCTGCCGAGTACCAACTGGGTGGCATTGGTTTCGCGGGCGAAGTCGAGCAGCGCAGTCGGCACCTCGTCACCGACTACGACGTGCACCGAGGCGCCCAGGCTGGCCGCGAGTTCGCGGACCTTGCCCATTTCGCGCGGGGATGCGCCAGACAGCCCGTCGCCCCGCGCCACGTGCACCACCATGAGTTGTGCACTGGACTTCGATGCGATGCGAGACGCCCGGCGCACCAGCGTTTCCGACTCCGGACCGCCGGTGACCGCGACGACGACTCGTTCGCGCGCCTCCCAGGTGTCGGTGATGTTCTTGTCGGCGCGGTATTTCGCCAACGCCGCATCGACCTGGTCGGCGAGCCAGAGCAGTGCGATCTCGCGCAGTGCCGTGAGGTTGCCGGTGCGGAAGTAATTGGTCAGCGCCGCGTCGATGCGTTCCGACGGATAGACGTTGCCGTGTGCGAGCCTGCGCCGCAACGCTTCCGGCGTGATGTCGACCAACTCGATTTGAGCCGCTTTCCGGACGATTTCGTCGGGCACGGTCTCGCGCTGCTCGACGCCGGTGATCTGGGCGACGACGTCGTTGAGGCTCTCCAGGTGCTGGATGTTCAGGGTCGAGATCACCGTGATCCCGGCGTCGAGCAGCGTTTCGATGTCCTGCCAACGCTTCTCGTTGGTGCTGCCCGGAATGTTGCTGTGCGCGTATTCGTCGACCAGCGCCACTTCCGGTTTACGCCGCAGCACCGCCTCGATGTCGAGCTCCGGGAACATCGTTCCGCGGTAGGAGATGTAGTGCGGCGGAATGACTTCGATGCCCTTGATCAGCTCGCCGACTTTCTTGCGGCCGTGGCTCTCTACCACCGCCGCGACGACGTCGGTACCACGCTCCAGCCTGCGATGCGCCTCACCGAGCATGGCGCAGGTTTTGCCGACGCCCGGAGCCGCACCGAGGTAGATGCGCAGATCACCGCGGCGCTGCACCCGGTGGGCCAGCGGATCGTCGGCGCGTGCTGCCGTTTCTTCGGTCGAGGTCACATGGACATCATCCACCGGAGAGTTCAAGACTTCACCGGGGACTCGCGATCTAGCTCGAGATTCACGGCCAGCACGTTGACCACCGGCTCGCCCACAACGCCGAGTAGCCGGCCGTGCTGGTTGTGGCGCACCGCGTCACGCACCTGCCCGACGCTGATCCCTCGCGCGCGGGCCACGCGGGCCACCTGGATTTCGGCGTAGGCGGGAGAGATGTCGGGGTCCAGTCCGCTGGCGCTGGCGGTGACGGCGTCTGGCGGTACCTCCGGTTGATCCGGCGCCGAGCCGCGGATCGGCACAACCTGTCCGATTGAATAGTCTTGGCCGTACTGCGCGCACTGCACGCGCACGCCCTCGTAGAACTGCTGGAACACCGATGTCGACGCGCTGCCGGGCCGCGAGCAGGGCTCGTTGATGCTGATCACCTGGGTCGGATGTACGACGCGGCCGGACCGATCGCGCGGCCCGATCGCCGACAGCACCGCGCCGACGCCGCCGCCGGTGCAGAACGGGCGTGAGCCATCGACCTTTTCGAGTTGGCCGATCGCGATGCTGCGCGAGCACACCTGGGTGAGCAGGCTCGGCTTGAACCCTGCGGTGGTCGGATCGGCACCCGAGGCCAACTTGGCCGGGTCCGCCGGCGTATCGACAATGCTTTCCGGCCCCAGGTTGGTGGCGCCCGATGAAGTCGGGTCGTAGCCCGCTCCGGCGGCCGACGGTCTGCTCTGGAAATACCGCGGCAACGGGTTGCCGTCCTTATCGGTGAACGACTGCCCAATCAGCTTGCTGCCGACAGGCTTTCCCGAGGCATTGATGATCGATCCCTGTGCCTTGGCGTTCAATCCGGGGAGAAACGCGATGCCCCAGATGACCAGCGGGTAGAGGAAGCCGGTGATCACGGTCAGCGCCAGCAGCGCTCGCAGCGCCGCCCAGTGTTGGCGGATCAGATTCGAGAAGTTCATCAGCCCATCCCCGGAATGAATTGCACGAGTAAGTCGATCAGCTTGATACCGATGAACGGGGCGACAACGCCGCCCAGCCCGTAGATGTAGAGGTTGCGGCTCAACAGTTTTGACGCGCTACTCGGTGTGTATTGAACACCGCGCAGCGCCAATGGGATCAGCGCGATGATGACCAACGCGTTGAAGATCACCGCGGACAGAATCGCAGACTGCGGACTGTGCAGCCGCATCACATTGATCAGGCCGAGGCCGGGGAACAGCCCGACGAACATGGCCGGGATGATCGCGAAATACTTCGCGATGTCGTTGGCAATCGAGAAGGTGCTCAACGCGCCGCGCGTGATCAACAGTTGCTTGCCGATTTCGACGATCTCGATGAGCTTGGTCGGATCGGAGTCGAGGTCGACCATGTTGCCGGCTTCTTTGGCCGCGCTGGTACCGCTGTTCATCGCCACCCCTACGTCGGCCTGGGCCAACGCCGGCGCGTCGTTGGTGCCGTCGCCGGTCATGGCGACCAGCCGGCCACCCTCCTGTTCGCGCTTGATCAGCGCCAGCTTGTCTTCTGGCGTCGCTTCGGCCAAAAAGTCGTCTACCCCGGCTTCGTCGGCAATAGCCTTGGCGGTCAATGGATTATCGCCGGTGATCATCACCGTCCTGATGCCCATCTTGCGCATCTCGTCGAAGCGGTCACGCATGCCGTGCTTGACGATGTCTTTGAGGTGGATGACACCGAGCACATCGGCTTTCTTTGCCGCAGCACCGTCATTGCCGTTGTTGACCACGCCGACGACCAGTGGCGTGCCGCCGGCAGCCGAAATGCCGTCGACGATGTCGCCCAGCCCGGTCGGAATGGTGCCACCCTGTTCGCGGATCCAGTTGGTGACGGAGTTCGCCGCGCCTTTTCGCAGTTGCCGTCCGTCGAGGTCGACGCCCGACATCCGGGTTGTCGCGGTGAACTCGATCCACTGGGCGTGGTTGAGTTCACCGGGCGAGCGCTCCCGCAACCCGAAGGCCTGCTTGGCGTACACGACGATCGAACGGCCCTCCGGAGTTTCGTCGGCCAAGCTGGACAGCTGCGCGGCGTCTGCCAGTTCCTCGGGCGTAACCCCTTGCACCGGAATAAATTCCGATGCCTCGCGGTTGCCCAGCGTGATCGTGCCGGTCTTGTCCAGCAGCAGCGTGTCGACGTCGCCGGCGGCTTCGACCGCGCGACCCGACATGGCGAGCACGTTGCGCTGGATCAGCCGGTCGATGCCGGCGATGCCGATCGCGGACAGCAACGCGCCGATCGTGGTGGGAATCAGGCAGACCAGCAATGCGACCAACACAATGCCGGCGACGCCGTTGTTGGTCAGGGCCGAGCTGTCGTCCACACCGGGGTTGCTGATCTTGGAGTAGATCGCCAGCGGCTGCAGCGTTGCCACCGCGAACAAGAAGATGATCGTCAGCGCCGCGAGCAGAATGTTCAGCGCGATCTCGTTGGGGGTCTTCTGCCGGTTGGCGCCTTCGACGAGAGCGATCATCCGGTCGATGAAGCTCTTGCCAGGCTCTTGAGTGATCCGAACGACGATGCGGTCGGAGAGCACGGTGGTGCCGCCGGTAACCGCGGAGCGGTCGCCGCCGGATTCCCGGATCACCGGTGCTGATTCGCCGGTGATCGCCGATTCGTTGACCGACGCAATGCCTTCCACGATGTCGCCGTCGCCCGGGATCGTCTCGCCGGTCTCGACGACGACGATGTCGCCCTTTTGCAGTTCCGGTGCGCGGACGTCTTCCTCGGTACCCGGGTTGTCGGGCGACCAGCCGCGCAGCCGGCGAGCGATGGTGTCGGCCTTCGTCTTTCGCAAGGTGTCGGCTTGAGCTTTGCCCCGGCCCTCAGCGACCGCCTCGGCGAGGTTGCCGAAAAGCACGGTCAGCCAGAGCCAGAACACCACAAGCCAGCCGAACCACGACGAGTCGCGGGCCGTCAGCACGGTCGACCAGAGCGCACCGATCTCGACGACGAACATCACCGGGTTGCGCCACAACGTGCGTGGGTCGAACTTGCGGAAGGCGTCGGGCAACGCCTTGGCCAGCATGGCGGGGTCGATGAGCCCGGCCCGGACCGGCGCGTGTCCGCCGTGCGGCTGGCGCGGTGGCCGGATGGGCTGGGCCTTGGGTGCCGTTGATGTCGCCATGTCAGTGGATTCCTTCAGCGAGAGGTCCGAGCGCTAGAGCCGGCAGGAACGTCAGCGCGCACAGAATCACTGTGACGGCCGCGACCAGGCCGATGAACTGCGGTCGGTGGGTCGGTAGCGTCCCCGGTGACTCCGGCGTATGGCCTTGCCGGGCAAGGGAACCGGCCAACGCCAGCACCAGAATCATCGGCAGGAATCTGGCGAACACCATCGCCAGGCCCAGCGCGGTGTTGTACCAGGTGGTGTTCACCGAGAGTCCGGCGAACGCGGAGCCGTTGTTGTTGGACGCGGAGGTGAATGCGTAGAGCACTTCGGAGAGCCCGTGCGGTCCGGTGTTGTTCATCCCGGCTCGTGGGCCCGGCAAGGCCATCGCAAAGCCGGTGCCGAACAGCACCAGTAGCTCTGTCACCGGGAAATAGCTTGCGGCGAGCTTCATTTCGCGGGGCCGGATCTTCTTGCCGAGGTACTCCGGGGTGCGCCCGACCATCAGGCCGGCGACGAACACCGTGATGATGGCCATGATCAACATGCCGTACAGGCCCGAACCGACTCCGCCCGGGGCCACCTCGCCGATCTGCATGTTGAACATTTGGATCAGGCCGCCGAGGCTGGTGTAGGAGTCGTGCGCCGAATCGACCGCGCCGGTCGAGGTGAGCGTGGTGGCGTCGGCGAAGACCGCGGAATTGGCGACGCCGAACCGCTGCTCAACCCCCTCCATGGCCGCTCCGGTCGCGGTGGGCACCGTTCCGTGGTGGCTCAGCTGGAACAGCTCGGACAGGGTCAGGCTGACCACCGCCAGGAATCCCATCACCGCGGCGATGGCGAAGCCCTGCTTGGTGTTCTCGACCATGCGGCCGAATGTGCGGGGCAGCGAGAAGCTGATGGCCAGCAGCAAGAAGATCTCGACCCAGTTGGTCAGCCTGGTCGGATTCTCGAAGGGGTGAGCGGAGTTGGCGTTGAAGAACCCCCCGCCGTTGGTGCCGAGCTCCTTGATGGCCTCCTGGCTGGCGACCGGACCCCCGGTGATGGTCTGCTGCGCGCCGCTCAGCGTCGTGACGACCTGGTCGTGCAGGTGGAAGTTCTGGATCGCGCCACTGGCGATCAGCACGATCGCGCCGATGATCGAGATCGGCAGCAGGATGCGGATAGTTCCGCGGACCAGATCGACCCAGAAGTTGCCGACTTCGTTGGTCCGGTTGCGGGCGAAGCCGCGAACCAGGGCGACCGCCACGGCGATACCTGCCGCAGCGGAGACGAAGTTCTGCACGGTCAGACCGGCCATCTGCACCAGGTGGCCCTGGGTGGACTCACCGGAGTAGGCCTGCCAGTTGGTGTTGGTGACGAAGCTGATCGCGGTGTTCCATGCCAGTGCCGGCGTCATCTTGGTCGACGGATCATGCAGGTGCAGCGGGAGTTTGTCCTGCACCAGCTGGAAGAAGAACAAGAACAGCACGCTGACCGCCGAGAATGCCAGCAGGCTGCGTGCGTAGGCGTACCAAGGCTGTTCGGCTTTGGGGTCGGCGCCGATGATCCGGTAGACGAGCTTCTCCACTCGCCAGTCGCGCTCCGATGTGTATACGCGGTACATGTAATCGCCCAGCGGTACGTGCACTGCCACCAGTGCGAGTATCAGCAAGGCGATTCCGGCGGTTGCGGTGCTCACCTAAAACCTCTCCGGGAAGTACAAGGCCGCGACCAGGTACACGACGAAGACCGCCGAGAGCACAAGACCGATGCCGTTGTCGAGGCTCACAGTTTTTCGACCAGCTTCTGCGCGAGGCCCAGGACGGCGAACACAGCCACCGTCAGCAGGACGTAGCCGACCACTGCCATCACTTCTCCGTTCGTGACAAGCCGGTCAGATCGATCGGCGATCGAATCGTGGTACCGGCATGCAATTTAGCCCTCTCGATGAGGTCTGGAAAGAAGTTAAGCGCGCCCCGGGCGTAACGGACCACCCCTGACGTTTTCTTTACAGTGACGTAGCTTTCCCCGCTTTGCCAAGCGTATCGATCATGAGCGTACGGGCACTGATCTATCGAGTTCAACGAGCCGAGATGGCTGATTGGAGGACTGAATGTGCTTTGCTATTCGGAATGTGATGCAGCCAACTCGGCGAGCGGAAGGCGCACTCGGAAAGTCGTTTGGCCGTGGGCGGATTCGACCGCTACCGAACCGCCGTGCGCTTTGACGATCGAGTCGACGATGGCCAGGCCCAGTCCACTTCCGGATCCGTTATTCGGGGCGCCCTTGGCTCGCACGAACCGGTCGAAAAGGTGGGGGAGCAGATCGGGGTCGATATCGGGACCGTCGTCGGCCACTGTCAATTCCGCGTACGACGGGTCGGCTGTCGGGTGATGGCAGCTGATTGCCGTCGTCACCGTCACGCCGGGTGGGGTGTGCAGCCAGCCATTGGTCAGCAGATTGCTGACGAGTTGGTGCAGTCGGTCCGGATCGCCTCGCACCCACACCGGTTCGTCGGGCAGATGTCTGACCCACTGGTGGTCCGGTGCCGCCACGGCTGCGTCGTTGACCGCGTTGAGGACGACATCGCCCAGATCGACATCTTCGGTGCGCAGATCTTCGCCCTCGCCTAACCGGGACAGCAGCAGGAGTTCGTCGACGAGTGAGGTCATCCGCGTGGCTTCCGACTCGATGCGGGCCAACGCGTATTCCGTCGTGGGTGGAAGGTCGGCGCTGTCTTGGCGGGTGAGCTCGGAATAGCCCTGGATCGCCGCCAGCGGAGTGCGCAGTTCGTGGCTGGCGTCGGTGATGAATTGCCGCATTCGCCGGTCGGATTCGGCTCGATGCGCGAGTGCGCTGTCGACGTTGTCCAGTAGTTGATTCAAGGTGTATCCCACGATTCCGACCTCGGTGTCGGGATCGGTGTCGGCCGGCTGCACCCGGGTGGTGATGCGATGGTCGTCACCGGTCAGGCGGGTGCCGGCCACTTCGGCCGCGGTCGCCGCCACGCGACGCAACGGGCGCAGCGCGTAGCCGACCACCAGCGCGGTCAGTCCGCCTGTAATCAGCAGAGCAGCCACCAAAAGCACTACGGTACTGAGGATTCGGCGGTTGATCGTTCTGTTCGCCAGGTCCAGCGAGACCCCGACCACGAGTTGGTCGTCGGCGCCGACGTTTTGGCTGCTGACCCGGAACTCACCGAGTCGGGCCAGCTTTACCGTGCGAAGCTGCCCGTCATGCCAGGGCTGTGCTTTGAGCGTGGCGACGACATCGGGTGAGGCGGGACGCGGATCGTCTTCGAAGAAGACGGCCGAGCCGATCACGTCGCCGCGGTGGATCACGGCGATGATGTTGCCGGCGTTCTGTCCGGTGAATCCCAGCAGAGCGTGCTCGATGTCGCCGCGGTGGCCCGGTTCGCTGTTGTGATACCGGGCGTACGAATGCACAAGCGCGTCAAGGGATTCGTCGACCTCGGCGTCGTTCATCGCATTGAAATAGGTGCGCAGGCTCAGTATGGAGACGATGCCGACAGCCAGCACCACAATCGTGACGACCGTCGAGACACCGATGACCAGTCGGCGGCGCAAGGTGCGTGGGCGCCACCACGAAGTGTTCCGCGGCCCGGTCATCTCGGTGCTATGCCGGCGGGCGCAGCATGTATCCGACACCACGCACGGTGTGGATCATCGGCGCTCGGCCGGCGTCGATCTTCTTGCGCAGATACGAGATGTACAGATCGACAATGCTTGTGCGCCCGGCGAAGTCGTAATTCCACACTCGGTCCAGGATCTCGGTGCGGGTCAGTGCCCGGCGCGGGTTGCGCATCAGGAAACGCAGCAGCTCGAATTCGGTCGAACTCAGCGAGATCTGCGTGCCCGCGCGGGATACTTCGTGGCTGGCAACGTCGATCTCCAGGTCGCCGACCTTCAGGCTCTCTTCCGCGGGCGGAGCGAGCTGGTTGGATCGGCGCAGCAGCCCGCGTAAGCGAGCGACCAACTCCTCCAAGCTGAATGGCTTGGTCATGTAATCGTCGGCACCCGCGGTCAAGCCGGTGACCCGATCCATCACCGAGTCGCGCGCGGTGAGGAACAAGGTGGGCGTGTACGGCTCCGATTCGCGGATCCGCTGCAGGATCTGCAGGCCGTCGACGTCGGGCAACATGATGTCGAGGACCAGCACGTCGGGCCCGACTTCGTCGAACTTGCTGACGGCCTCTCGGCCGTTGTGTGCGACGTCGACGGTCCAGCCTTCGTAATGCAATGCCATCTTCACCAGGTTGGTCAACGCCGGCTCGTCGTCGACGAGCAACACCCGGATCGGTGACCCATCAGCCCGGGTGATCCGGGGTAGCTGACCGAGGATGGCTTGTCGCGGCCGTTGTTCGCGCGCAGTTCCCGACACGATTGACACGCTTCCTCATTCTTCCCGGCGCATACCCGATTGTCACCATGCTCATATCGTTCTCACATGTGTCGGCTATGTGGCGAACGCTGCGGATGTAGCGGGAACGTGGGCTGCGAATCGGATTGAGCCGCAACGTGCTTCTGCAATCGAGGGGTGATAGGACGGCTCGGAAATGGTTGTGGCCCGCACACCCTTTGGGTGTGCGGGCCACATGTACTCGTGGGTGTCAGGCCCAGCTGGAGCCGACCGCGGAGTCGGTGCTGCTCATGTTGTTGCCGGCGGTCTGCACCTTCTGGCCGTGGGAGTTGGCTTGTTCGTAGATGACCTGGAAGTTGCGACCCAACTGGGTGATGAACTCCTGGCAGGCCACCGAACCCGAGCCACCCCAGAAATCACCGGCAGCCAGCACATCGCGCACGATGGCTTGGTGCTCGGCCTCCAGGGAGGCGGCCTGGGCGCGGATCAGCGCGCCGTGGGCGTCGACATCGCCGAACTGGTAACTGATCGACATAACGTTCTCCTTTTACAAAGTCTGGTCGGTGGTGGGCTAGCTGGACAGGATCTGCTGCGAGGCCTGCTCTTGGCTCTCGTAGTTGTTGGCGTCGCGGATCAGTCCGTCGCGCACCCCGTGCAGCATGTTGACGATGTTGCGGAACGCGGTGTTCATCTGGCCCATGGTGTCGTAAGAGGTGGCCTGAGCGGTACCGCTCCAGCCGGCCCCGGCGATGTTCTGAGACGACGCCCACATCTTGCGGGCCTCGTCCTCCACCGTCTGCGCGTGCACGTCGAAACGGCCCGCCATCGACCGCATCTCGTGCGGGTCAGTCATAAAACGAGTAGGCATAGCTCTCTCCTTATTCTGTGAATTGATGGTACTGGTCGAGACGTCGTCGGCCGGTTAGGTCGAGGCGGCGGCGTCGAAATCAGCGGTCGGTCTCAAGCGGGCGGCACCGTCCCCCTCCCCGTCATCAGACGAATACCTGCTTCGGCATGACCTTGGGCTTGACGCCGTAGCGCGGCCCACCGATTCCCATGCCCGACTTGCCGCCGGCGGAAGCCATGCCCGGCATGATGCCCGGGGCGCCTCCGGCGCCGGTAGCGGCTTCGTCAACGGCGGAAGTCCAGCCGCTGCCCGCCAATGTCGCCTCGCTGGCTGTGGCAGCCGGGGCGGCCGCGCTCCACCCGGCCGGCACCGACATCCCGCCGATCTCGGCCGCGCCGCCCATGCCGGCGACCATCCCGCCGCCGCCGGACGTCGCGCCCGCCAGCGTCGTGCCGAAGCCCAAGCCCGCACCGAGTGGCTGGACATCGCCGATGGTGATACCGAAGGGGGCGCCCGCCACGAAGTGGTTCAAGGTGCCCATCGCAGACGCGAGCATCATGATGCACCAGGACAGTGTCACGTCGAGGGTGTTGACCGTGTCGCCGACCGCACCGATGCCCCAGAAGTTCTGAATGGCGCCGTACAGACTGCTCAGCGGGCCGCTGGCCGCACTGCTGGCCGCCGGAGTCGCGGCAGCACTCGACGTGCTCTGCAGGCTGCTGAGGATCCCGTTGAGCCCGGAGTTCGACGCGTTGCTGTTGACGGCGTTGGCGACCGCGGCCGACTGTGCGCCGGCGCCGCCGGGGCTGGTGCTCTGAGCCGGCTCGGTCAACGGCGTCACCTGAGCGGCTGTCGCCGCGTTGGCGGCGTAGGTGCTCATCGCGGTGGCGTCCTGCGCCCAGAACTCGCCGTACATCGCCTCGTTGGCGGCAATCGCCGGCGTGTTCTGTCCGAGGATGTTGGTCGCGACCAACGCCGCCAACTGTGCCCGGTTGGCGAACACCACCGGCGGCGGGATCGACGCCGTGAACGCCGCCTCATACGCCGCGGCCGAAGCGCTGGCCTTCGCGGCGGCTTCAGCCAGCTGCGCCGAGGTGGTTTGCAGCCATTCGATGTTCTGCTGGGCAGAGGCGGCGGCCGCGGTGGCGGATGTCCCCGTCCACTCCGAGCCGAGCTCCTGGATCACCGACTCGTAGGCGGCCGCGTTGGTGCTCAGCTCCGAACTCAGGGCGCTGAACGAGGACGCGGCGGCCATCAGGGGCCCCGCCCCGGCGCCGGAGTAGATGAGTGTGGAGTTGACCTCCGGGGGCCGCGCTGCGAAATCAAAAACCATTTCCTAGTTCCTGTCTATTAAGTGGTGTGAAAGCGCTTGGGTGGCTTGGCCGGCCAGCACTGGCCGCCTGGGTGGCTAGGTGAGCGTCGGCTTCGGGATAGCCGGCATGACCTTGGGCTTGACGCCGTAGCGCGGTGCTCCGAAGCTCGAGCCGCCGCGACCGCCGCCGTTGGCGACCGCGGGCATCCCGGCGATGCCGTTCGTCCCCATTCCGCCGGTGGCCGGCGGGGCGGTCCAACTCTGCGAGGCCAGCGTCACGGGCCCGCTCGCTGCCGGGATACCGGCGCCGGCTCCGCCTGCCCAGCTGGGCGGCACCGACAGGGCGCCGATCGACGACCCGCCGCCGGCAGAGGCCAGCACCGGTGCAGCGCCCATGGCGCCCGCTCCGCCGATGCCCGCTGCGGGGGTGACGTTGCCGGCCAGCGCCGAGCCCAGGCCGCCGATGTCGGCACCCGCCGTCGACGGACCGGCCAGCGCGGTCAACAGACCACCACCACCGAGGCCGATGAGGTCCGAACCGGCCGATGCCCAGTTACCGACCTGGATGTTGCCCAGGTTGACGATGTTGCTGTTCAGCATCGAACCGGTCAGTGCGCTGTTCAGGCTGCTGATCCAGCCGGTCAGGGTGTCGATCGGGTTGCTGGCTGCCTGGCTCGCGGCCGACCCGGCGTTCTGCGAGGCCCCCGACAGCGAGTTCGCGGCGGCGCCGGCCTGGTTGGCCTGCTCAGTGGCCTGGTACGAACCGGAGCTCTGGTTCAGCAGCTGGTTGTACTGCTGCTGAATGGCCTGGAACTGGGCGCTGACCGACTGGTAGAGCTGGCCATAGGTCGAGAACACCCCCGCCTGCATGATCGACACCTCGTCGGAGGCGGCGGGCACGACGTCCGTGGTCGAGGCAGCAGCACCTGTACTCGCCGCTTCGAACGAGTTGGTTATGCCCTCGAGCTGGGTGGCTGCCGCGCTGATCGCTGCGGGTTGTGTATTCAACAACGACATATGTCTCTCCTGGTGGCAAGAAACCGACCCCGCGAGGGGTCGGCCACGTTGGTCACTATCAGTGGATGCACGAAACCGGCGGCGGTTCCATGCGACTACCTTGGCGTAACCTGAGCGCCCCCGCATACCTCGTTAATGGCTTCTTAACGTGAGGTCCGAATTTTTAACACGCGACTTTCCGCGACCGGCCGATTCAGGCTCCCCATCAGGTCGTGGTCGTCGACGCGCTAAGTTCGTCGCTGGCCCCCATAGCCCAATCGGCAGAGGCAGCGGACTTAAAATCCGTCAAGTGTCGGTTCGAATCCGACTGGGGGCACCGTACGGGGCGAGCAGGCTTTCTCAGGTTTGATTCAGGTTTCTCTCAGGTCCTAGATGTCGAGGATGTGGACAACGATGTCCACCAATCCACCCTGAACCCGCCGTGGTGGGCGTGCTACCGCCCTAACGGTTTTTTAACGGCCGCTCACTCGATCGGGCGGGGCGCCCCGTCCGGTTCGCCGTCGTCGAGCAGATCGCGCTGCATCCACGCCACGTCGTGCCAGCCGCCGAATTTCCACAGCACCCGCCGGTACAAGCCGGCGTCGTCGAACCCGAGCGATCGATGAAAGGCGTTGCTGGCCTCGTTGGGTTGGGTGATGCCCGCGACTGCGCGGCGATAGCCGCGCCCGGCGAGCCGCCGCAGCAGTTCGGTGTACAGCGCGACGCCGCCACCGATGCGGTGCTGGGCGGCGTCGACGTAGATGCCGGTCTCGGCCGACCACTGCAGGGCGGGCAGTCGCTTGAGTGGCTGTGCGTACGCGAAGCCGACGACCCGATCGTCGTGCTCGAGGACAAGCCATTCGTGGGTGTCGCGCAGTCCGGTGATCCGCGCGGCCATCTCGCTGACCGTCGGAACGTCGATTTCCCAACTGATCGCGGTGTCCTCGACGTACGGACGGTAAACCGCCACGCACGCGGCGGCGTCCTTCGCCGATGCGCCGCGCACGCTGACGTCGCCCGCTCGCATGCCCGCAGCTTTCCAGCCGTGAGCCCTCACGTCGACGGCTTATAGTCGACCGGTGTTTGATCCGCTTCCGGGGACGGACCCCGCCGCTGGGCAAGCGCAGGGTTCAGGTCCGGCCGCGCCAACCGTCTTCATCGCCACACCCATGTACGGGGGAATGGCGATGGCGACCTACACCTATTCGCTGGCGCAAACACCCGCCGTCTTCATCCGTAACGGGCTCGGCCTGCTCTACCAGTACCGGATGAATGACGCTCTCGTGGCGAACGCCAGGAATCAGCTGACTCGGCAATTCCTGGAGTCCGAGGCCACTCATCTGATGTGGATCGACGCCGACATCGGATTCAACGCCCTCGACATCGTCGGCATGATATTGGCTGATCAGGACGTCGTTTGCGGCATGTACCCGATGAAGGCCATCGATTGGGAGCGGGTCGCCCAGGCCGTCAACGAGGGCGTCCCGGCCGCGGAGTTGAAGAGCCACGTCGGGTCATTCGTGGTCAGGCCGATGGAAGGTGCTGACGGCAGTGCGTCTGCTAACTCCGACGGTTTGGTGGAGGTCGCCGCCGGGGGCGCCGGATTCATGTTGGTCAAGCGCGGGGTGTTCGAGGCCTTGTCCGACCAGGTGTCGACGTATGTGGTCGACGGGATCGCCGTCAAGGAGTTCTACACGACGGGCATCGACGCCGAGACGAGCGAGCTGGTGGGGGAGGATTACTACTTCTGCAGGCTCGCCCGCAGCCACGGGTTCAAGGTGTATGTGGCCCCATGGGTCCGCCTGACCCATACCGGGCCGTACGTGTACGACAGCCAGCTCGAGCCGAACTGGCTGACCTAGGGCGAGCGGACTTAGCGGCCGCCGCCGGCGCCACCGCCGTAACGGCCGCCGCCGGCTCCGCCACCGAAACGGCCACCGCCGGCGCCACCGCCGTGGCGGCCGCCACCGGCTCCACCGCCGAGAATGATCGCTGCGCTGCTGGTCTGAGTCATGACGCCGATTTTATCGCCGAATTCGCCGTTGCGGCAATGCGATTCGTGGTGAACAACTACCTGTCTTTTAGGTGAACGGCGGCTTAAGACTTCGTCGGGGGTCAGGGGCCCGGGGGGCCGCTCGGATTGCCGAATATGTACGTCCCCATGTGGTTCAGGCGCACCCAGGGTGCGGCATAGATCTTGATGCCCCGGTCACGCGCCAGTCTGCAGAAGTGATAGTCCTCGGACAGCAAGCTGTTTGCCGAATCGGGGTCGATGCTCACGGCATAGAACGCCTTGAGCGCGATACCCGGCGTCGACCCGTCCGCGTAAGACGGCACGTCATCGGACAACGCTTCGAAAACGCCTCGCTTGATCAACATGAATCCGGTTCCCGCATTTGCGATTTCGACCAGGCCATCATCGCTTATTCGATCGGGGGAGTCGTCGATGAGGTTCACCACGTATGCGCGCTCGTGGTCACGCAGGCGCTCCGCCGGTACACCGTCGCGGGCGGCTTGCGCCACTTGCTGCCAGTGGATCTCTTTCTTCGGGTAAATGCCGCAGACGATGTCTTTGTCGGCCTGCACCATCCGGACGATGTCGACGGGGTCGAATCCGATGTCCGCATCGATCCACATCAGATGAGACGCCGGCGATTGCAGGAATTGGTAGGTGAGGTAGTTACGCGCGCGGGTGACGAGGCTGTCGTTCAAGACGCAGCTGTAGTACAGGCCGACCCCGTTCTTGAAGAAGGCGGCCGGCGTGTGGGCGAGCGCCATCGTGTATGTGCCCGCAGCCATCCCCCCGTACATCGGCGTGGCTATGAAGACGCTCGGGCCGGCGCCGACGGGGCCCATATCGAGGTTCTGCCCGCCGTCAGCCGTCACGCGTATCCTCCTGCGAGTCGGCGGTCAGGGCCATCGCAACAAAGTCGACGCGCCACAGCGCCTGAAACAATTCGCAAGCGAAGCCCTCCAGCTCGGGCGTCTGCGCGTCGGGCACCTCATGCTGCCGGATGACCTCCCAGATGATCTCGCGGATCGAGCGGCGGCCGTCGACGAGTTGAATGAAGGGCACCTGAGCCGGATTGAGGCTTGCACGCAAGCCGGGCCACACCATGTCCGTGCCGGACAACCCGCAACGGTAACGGAACACCGGTACGTAATCGAAGGCGGCCGAGCTCGAAAAGTCAATGCGATAGCCGTCTTTCGGACGTTCTGGATGGCACGCCATGAAGAAATGGCAGCCGTTCATTGTTTGCAGACGCTCCATCACCGACCAGATCGTGTTCTCCGGCAACGCATTCAGGGTCGAGAAATAACCTCCGGGCTGACCGCTCACATCTTGCGGATAATACGGCGTCTTGTGAAACCAGCCCTGGAATTCCAGGCCCGCGGCATGGACGAAGTCGATGCATTCGTCGACGGTGTAACTCCGCGCGCGACCGTGCAGAAATGTGTCCACCAGGGCGGCGTCGTCCTGTAGGTCGCGCGCCCGACTGAGGTAGCCCTGGACCGGGTGGTCCGGCGGTAGTGCAGCGATGGTGTCCTTGACGATCCGCACCGACTCCTCGTCCTGGCCGAGACCCATGTCGCGAAAAGCCGTCTCCAGCAACTCAACTCCGATCCGCCCGTGCTTGCCGTACAGCATCAAAGCCATGGCGCCGTCCGGACGCAGGCAGTGCGCAAGGGCTTTCAAGCCGGCCAGCGGATCCGCCATGTGATGCAGGACGCCGGTCGACACGACGAGGTCGAACTGGCGCCCCAGCGTCGGCAGCTCCTCGATCGGAAGCAGATGCAGCCGCAGGTTGTGCAGGCCGTGTTTGGTTTTCAGATAGTCCTGGTGATCCAGCGACGGCTGGCTGATGTCGACCGCGACGACGTTGGCGGCGGGGTTGTTGTAGGCGAAGACCGCGGCCTGGTTGGTGCCGCACCCGGCAATCAGGATGTCGAGGTCCGGGCGGTAATCCCGGTCGGGCCAGAGCACCCGGTGGGCATGCGTCGGATCGAACCACTCCCAGTTGGTGAGTGTCCACGTGGCGAGGTCGCGGATGGGAGGTGGATATCTCCACCGTTCGTATTGGCGACTGACAACATCGGCGCGTGCGTCGTCACTCACGTCTGCGGTGACTCCTTCGCGTGCACCGGGGAATTATCGGTTACCCCTGGTCGGCAGGCAATCCGGCAATTTCAGCGTCGCGGCGGCGGTCCGCATACGAACTCACTGTGATTCGCGACTCCTCCGGTGCGCAAAGGGTAAGAATTCCTTATTCGCAAGCAATGCGGCGCCGGATTGCACGCGGTTAGCGAACGGCGGAAACCGGCTGGCGAAACCGGTTGCAGTGTTTGCTGTTTGGCGCTCTGAATAATGTTCGAAGAATATTGTTTAAGGACACCCTGAGGTAATGACGTGACGTAGGCAACAATCGCTCGTGTCGCGCTATTTCGCGGCAATTTCCGTCGCTAGACTCGGCCGGAAGCGGCGCCCGAGCGCGCCATCCCAGGTGTCAGGGTCACGGTCTGCGGAACTATTGGACCGCTCGAAGTGTTGAACCGCCCAGATGCCGATGTCCGCCCACCACGGACCAACGAGTAGAGGCTGGTACCAGTGTGAGCGATGTTAGCCGTGTGAACGGAAATAAGGACTCTGCCAGAGGGTCGGTCGCCCCCCCGGGTTTGACACCGGTCACTGAGATCGCGGTCGAACGCGGCGCGGTCAGCGGTCTCGCCATCAGTGCGGACGGCGCCCTGATGATGGTCACGCATTACGGCGACGACAGCTTCTCGGTGATCGACGCCAACAGCGGCGCGGTCGTACAGACCGTCGTCGACGTCGACGAACCATTCGCCATCGCCATTTCCGACACCTCGGGCCGCGCCTATATCAGCAGTGCGTCGGCTGCCTACGACTCGGTGCTGGCCTTCGACATCGCGGCCAACCGGGTCCTCGAGACATACCCGCTGGCCTACAGCATCAGCGACCTGACCGTCAGCCCGAATGGGCGGTGCGTCTACGCCGGCCGCACCGGTGCCGACGGTGCCGACGTCGCGATCCTGGATACCGCGAGCGGTGCCGAACACGCGCTCAGCATCGCCGGTACTGGAACCGTCACCGAGCGCCTGCTGCTGAGCCCGGACGGCCGCCGACTCTATATCGCCGTCAACGGGGTCTCCGCCGCGGAGCTGGTCGTGGTCGATACGCGACGCAATCGGGTGCTGAGCCGCGTCGAAATCGGTTCTGCTATTCGGGATATCGCGCTCAGCCCGGACGGCGCCACCGCCTACGTCGGCAGTTGCGGCCCGGACTTCGGCACGGTGCTCGACGTGATCGACGTGCGGGACGCGCAGAAGTGCGCGATCACCGACACCCTCAAGATCGGCGATGCCGCCGGGATGCTGAGCGGGCTGGCGGTCAGCCGCGACGGCAGCCGGGTCTATCTGGTCGGCGACGCCGGCGTGACGGTGCTGGCCACTGCGACGCACGACGTCGTCGGCAGCATCGAGACCGGCGCGCAGCCGTCGTGTGCGGTCGAGAGCCCGGCCGGAAACCGGCTGTACATCGCCGACTACGCCGGCACGGTCGCCGTCCTGGCCGTTGATGCGGCAGGCACCCCCGCCACCGCGCCGGCATCGGACGACGCACCGACCACTCCGCACCCGTGGGCGGCGTTCGCCGACCTGCTGGCGTTGGAACCGACGCCGGCTTAGCCCCATCGCCGCCCGCGCGATTGAACGCGCGTGGAATGATCGCCACGAGGGCCGGCATCTGGCCGGCCCGCCCTGGCTAGTGGCGGCGCGACGTGAGGCGGTCCAGCGATGTACAGCACCATGCACAGCTTCCCCTTGACGATCACCGCCATCCTGCGGCACGCCTGCAACGTCCACGGCGCGCGCAAGGTCACCACCGCGACCGACGACGGCTACCGCGACTGCACCTACGCCGAGCTGGGTCGGCATGCGGCGCAGCTGGCGAACGCATTGCGCCGCATCGGCATCACCGGCGATCAGCGGGTCGGCACCTTCATGTGGAACAACACTGAACACCTGACGGCGTACCTTGCGCTGCCGTCGATGGGGGCGGTGCTGCACACCCTCAACATCCGGCTGTTTCCTGAGCAGATCGTCTACGTCGCCAACGAGGCCGAAGACCAGGTGGTGCTCCTCGACGTGTCGCTGGCCAAGCTGCTGGCGCCGGTACTGGCCGAGCTCGAGACCGTGCACACCGTGATCGCGGTCGGTGACGGCGACGTGGCAGAGCTCGAGAACTCGGGCAAGACGGTGTTGCGTTACGCCGATATCGTGGCCGGCGAATCCACCGAGTTCGACTGGCCTGACATCGACGAAGACTCCGCCGCCGCGATGTGCTACACCAGCGGCACCACCGGCAACCCCAAAGGCGTTGTCTACAGCCACCGTTCGAGCTACCTGCACACCATGGCGACGTGTACGACCAACGGCATCGGCGTCGGGACCAGCGACTGCGTGCTGCCGATCGTGCCGATGTTCCACGCCAACGGGTGGGGCCTGCCCTACGCGGCGCTGATGGCCGGCGCCGACCTGGTGCTACCCGATCGCCATCTGGATGCCGAGTCGCTGATCGACATGATCGAGAAGTTGCGGATCACCGTCGCCGGCGCGGTGCCGACCATCTGGAACGACGTCATGCACTATCTGGACAAGCATCCCGGCCACGACATCTCATCGCTGCGGATCGTCCCGTGCGGAGGATCGGCCGTGCCGGTATCGATGATGCGCACCTTCGAGGAAAAACACGGCGTCCAGATTCGCCAGCTGTGGGGGATGACCGAAACCTCGCCGATGGCCACCATGGCATGGCCGCCGCCCGACGCCTCGGAGGAGGAGCACTGGACGTTTCGCGCCACACAGGGCCAGCCGATCTGCGGCGTGGAAGCCCGGATCGTCGCTGACGACGGGCAGGTGCTCCCCAACGACAACAAAGCCGTCGGCGAGGTGGAGGTCCGCGGCCCATGGATCACCAGTTCCTACTACCGGGGCCAGGACGAGTCGAAATTCGACAACGGCTGGCTGCGCACCGGCGACGTGGGGCGCATCGACGACCGGGGCTTCATCACCCTGACCGATCGCTCCAAAGACGTGATCAAGTCTGGTGGCGAATGGATTTCGTCGGTCGAGCTGGAGAACTGTCTGGTCGGGCACCCGGACGTGATCGAAGCCGCTGTTGTCGCAGTTCCCGACGAGCGCTGGCAGGAACGGCCGCTGGCCGTCGTCGTCGCCCGGGAAGGAACCGACGTCAAACCTGAGAAGCTGCGAGAGTTCCTGGCCGACAAGGTCGTTCGCTGGTGGCTGCCGGAGCGATGGACCTTCGTCGACGAAATCCCCCGCACCAGCGTGGGCAAGTACGACAAGAAGACCATCCGGTCCCGATACGCCGACCACGAGTACGAGGTCAGCGAAGCGCGAGATTGAGTGGTGAGCGATGAGCCTGCGGGTCGTGCAATGGGCGACGGGATCGGTCGGTGTGGCCGCCATCAAAGGTGTACTCGAGCATCCTGAGCTGGAACTCGTGGGCTGCTGGGTGCACTCAGAAGCCAAGAGCGGCAAGGACGTCGGCGACATCATCGGCACGCCTGCGCTCGGTGTGACCGCGACGAACAGCGTCGACGAGATCCTCGCGCTCGACGCCGATGCGGTGATCTACGCGCCGCTGCTGCCCAACGCCGACGAAGTCGCGGCGTTGCTACGTTCGGGCAAGAACGTCGTCACGCCCGTCGGCTGGTTCTATCCCACCGAGAAGGAGGGCGCGCCGCTGGAGGTCGCCGCCCAGGCCGGCAACGCCACGCTGCACGGCGCGGGCATCGGCCCGGGCGCGGCGACCGAGCTGTTTCCGTTGTTGCTCTCGGTGATGTCGACCGCGGTCACTTTCGTTCGGGCCGAAGAGTTTTCCGATCTGCGAACCTACGGCGCCCCGGATGTGCTGCGCTATGTGATGGGCTTCGGCGGAACACCCGACGAGGCGCTCACCGGGCCGATGCAGAAGATTCTGGACGGCGGATTCTTCCAGTCCGTCCGGCTCTGTGTGGACCGGCTGGGCTTCGCCGCCGACCGCGAGATCCGCTCATCCCAGGAGGTCGCGGTCGCGACCGGTCCGATCGACTCGCCGATCGGGCTCATCGAGCCGGGCCAGGTGGCGGGCCGGCGCTTTCACTGGGAAGCGCTGGTCGGCGACACCGTCGTCGTCCGGATCACGGTCAACTGGTTGATGGGTGAGGAAAACCTTGATCCGCCATGGTCTTTCGGGCCGGCCGGAGAACGCTACGAAATCGAGGTTCACGGAAACCCGGACACCTTCGTCACAGTCAAGGGCTGGCAGCCGGAGAGCGTAGAAGCCGGGCTGAAGAGTAATCCCGGAATCATCGCGACGGCGGCGCACTGCGTCAACGCGGTCCCGGCCACCTGCGCGGCGCCGTCGGGTATCCAGAGCTTCTTCGACCTGCCGCTGATCACCGCCCGGGCTGCCCCGGGCCTGTCGCGGTAGCCTGCCCGCATGGCGAGAACACTGGCGGTCCACGAGTCCCACGACATCGATATGAAGTCCGACGATGTCTTCGCCCGCACCCTGCCGGTGCCGCTCACCACGATTTTCAGCCAGTGGTACGGACCCATACCGCCGGTTGCCGAAGTGCGCGAACAGCAAGGGCAGTGGGGCACCCCCGGGCAGACCCGGGTGGTGGTGTTCAAAGGCACCGGCGCCATGAAGGAAACGCTGACCAGTGTCGACCCGCCTCGGTCGTTCGCTTACACCATCACCGGTATCACCGGCCCGCTCGGGCTGCTGGTTGGCAAGGCAGAGGGCGAATGGTTCTTCACGCCCTTCGGGTGTACCAACGAGGAAACGCAGGTCACCTGGCAGTGGACCATTCACGCGGCCTCGGCGCTCACCGCGCCGCTGCTGCCGCTGTTGGGTGCCGTGTGGCGGGGCTACGCACGTCAGGCGCTGAAGAGCCTCGAGACCGAACTGCGCCACCGCTGACGATGTGTCGACTTTTCGGGCTGCACGCCGGGACCGACGTTGTCACCGCGACGTTTTGGCTCCTCGACGCTCCGGACAACCTGGCCGAGCAGAGCAGGAGAAACCCCGACGGCAGCGGTCTGGGCGTCTTCGACGGCCAGGGCCGCCCGCAGGTGGACAAGCAGCCGATCGCGGCGTGGCAGGACGTCGAATTCGCCACCGAGGCCCACGATTTGACCGGCACCACGTTCATCGCACATGTGCGCTACGCGACCACCGGATCGCATGAGGTGGTCAACGCCCATCCGTTCTTGCAGGACGGCCGGATCTTCGCGCACAACGGCGTGGTGGAGGGTCTCGACCTGCTCGACGAGCGACTGGGTGAACTGGGCACTGCGGACTTGGTTTTGGGGCAGACCGATTCCGAGCGGGTGTTCGCGTTGATCACCGCGTCGATCCGGAAGCGCGGCGATGTGACCGTGGGACTGGTCGACGCCATGCGGTGGCTGGCCGCCAATGTGCCGATCTATGCGGTCAACATTCTGCTCAGCACAGCCACCGACATGTGGGCCCTGCGATACCCGGAGTCGCACGAGTTGTATCTCTCCGACCGCCGGAACTTCCCGCCGGAACACCGATTCAACCTGCGCACCAACCGGATTCGGGCGTACTCGGAACATCTGCACACCAAGCCGTCGGTGGTGTTCGCCACCGAGCCGATGGACGGTGCGTCACGCTGGCAGTTGTTGGAACCCGGCGAACTGGTGCACGTCGACGCCGACCTGCAGATCCACCGCGACCTGGTGCTGCCCGATCCGCCGCGGTATCTGTTGCGTCCCGAGGACCTGACCGCAGCCGCGCAGGCGTCGCTGCACCCGTCGGTATGAGGGGGCAGCGCGCGCTGGTGCTCGGCGGCGGCGGGGTAGCCGGAATCGCATGGCAGACAGGGATTCTGCTCGGTATTGCCGACGAATCGCCCGCCGCGGCGCAGGCACTGCTGGAATCCGATGTGCTGCTTGGCACCTCAGCCGGCTCAGCCGTGGTCGCGCAGATCAGCAGCGGCCGTAGCCTTGCCGATCTGTATGCGCGCCAGGTGGCTGAGGAGTCGGCCGAAATCGATCCCGGCGTCGCCGTCGATGCCGTGACCGACCTGTTCCTGGCCGCCCTGTCGGATCCGGACGCCACGGTCCTGGAAAAACGGCAGCGGATCGGACAGGTCGCCCTGAAGACCGACACAGTCGACGAACCGGTGCGGCGCAACGTGATTGCGCAGCGACTACCGTTACACAGCTGGCCCGACCGGGTGCTGCGGGTGACCGCCGTCGACATCGCCACCGGCGAACTTGTGGTGTTCGACCGCGACTCCGGAGTCGACCTCGTCGACGCGGTGGCCGCCAGTTGCGCCATACCGGGAGCATGGCCGCCGGTGACGATCGGAGACACCCGTTACATGGACGGCGGCATCGGCAGCACGATCAACCTCCACCTCGCCCATGATTGCGGCGTCGCCGTGGTGCTGGTGCCCGCGGGCGAATCGGCCCCGTCGCCGTTCGGTGCCGGATCGGCCGCCGAGATCGACGCATTCCCCGGTGCGGCCCTCGGGGTGTTCGCCGACGACGAGTCGCTGGCGGCGTTCGGGGCCAATCCACTGGATCCGCGCTGCCGGCGAGGTTCGGCGGCGGCCGGGCGCGCGCAGGGCCGGCGGCAGGCGGCGCACGTCGCCGACTTCCTCGGTCTCAGGTGATCGGCGGCGGCGGCCAATCGAGGTTGTCCAGCGCTTGGGTCGCCAGCTCGCGGCCGATCTCGATCACCTCGGCGGCACGATGGAATTCCAGGCTGCGGCAGGCCGAGCGCGGAACCTCGATCAACAAATCCGGCGGGTAGGCGGCCAGGGTGTGCCGCGCCAGCGCGGCCTGGGCGATGTCGATGGTGCGGTTCATCACCTCGAAGCTGCCCAGCCTGGGCACCTCGGGTTCGTCGTCGGACACGTCTTCCGGTGTTTCGTCGACGTCGGCCTCGACGTCCTCGGCGTCCGAGGCCCCGAACCGACTGAACAGCGAGCGGGCCGATGCGCTGTCGAACAGCGCCGACGTGCTGCGCAGCATCCGGTTGAGCCAGTCTGTCGACAATCGGGATTCGGACTCGGAGTCGGCGATGGTTTCGCTACCGGACAAGCTGACCGCGATGGTCAGGTCGGCGTTGACAGCGGCGATGGGCGCCATCGGCAGCGGGTCCAGGATTCCGCCGTCGGCGAGCAGTCTGCCGCCGACGACGTGCGGCGCGATCACCCCAGGGATCGCGATCGATGCCCGGATGGCTTCGTCGACCGGCCCGCGCTGCAGCCACACCGACTTGCCGGTCAGCAGATCGGTGGCCACTGCGGTGTAGGGAATCGGGAGCTCCTCGATGCAGACGTCGCCGAGGATGTCGCGCACCGCGTCGAGGATCTTCTCAGCCCGCAGCACGCCGGCCGCCATGATCGACGGATCGAGTAGGCGCAGAATGGCGCGCTGCGTCAACGACCTTGCCCAGTCGGCGAATTCGTCGAGATGATCCGCCGCCTGCAGACCGCCGACGAGCGCGCCCATCGACGAGCCGGCGATTCCGGCGATCTGGTAGCCGCGGTCGCGCAGCTCGTGAATCACCCCGATGTGGGCGTAGCCGCGGGCTCCGCCGCTGCCGAGAGCCAACGCCACCCGGGGCGCATTGCCGGACGCGGGCAGCGGGTCGGGATCGGTCATGGGTCCATCTTGGCGGGTGGCGACCGGGTTTTCTCAACCGTGATCCGAATTGCGGTGCCGGCAGCGCGGGCGCTCAACCGCACTCGTCGTTGGCGGCCGCTTTGGCCGCGACGATCACCCCGGCCTGTTGCGGCAGCGACAGCGCCGCCCAAGGGGTGTTCCAGGTGCCCGGACCTACGGCACCCGGCTTCTGCACCGCGGCCAAGTAGGTCTCGACCAGCAGCCGGCGGTCGGCCGGATGACCCTTCATCCAGATAGACGCCGCGTGACAGGCCTGGAAGTACTCCTCTTCGGTCGAGTGCGCGGGCACGTCGATCTTGGTCGTGACGCCGGCAGGTGACAGCGAGACGGTGCCGGGCCGTGCCGGAGCGGCAGCGGTCAGCCCGGCCGCGGACGTTACGGCGGCCGACGGGGCGTTCTTCCCGCCGGTCGAGCAGCCCGGCGCGGCACCGATCACGGCGACCGCGCCCCAGACCAGGAGACGACGAGGGGCCGACCGCATGCGGTCAATCTATGCAACACTGGCGGCCGTGATGCTGCGAACCGGGTTTTGGGAGTGTTGTCGGCCCTGACCTCGGCGACGATGCGGGCCGCAACGGCCTGCGGAGGAGCCGGGAGATAGGGCCCATGCCGCCGTCCCCATCCTTCGCCCGTTCGCTTTGGAGATTCCTGAATGGTTTCCGCCAACCTGGTTTCCGCCCCTGCGCGGTCCGGCCCGCCTGCGCTGCGATCGGTTCCCGGTCCCACCCGGCTGCGGCTCGCCGACCTGTTGCACATCACGGACCGAACCGCCGACGACGTCCTGCGGGGCCGTTACGACCATGTGGTCCCGCCGGGCGGTGTGCCCACCGACGACCGGTGGTTCGCCCGGCTGCACGGCGACGACGAGGTCGACGTCTGGCTGATCAGCTGGGTGCCCGGGCACCGCACCGAATTGCACGACCACGGCGGGTCGCTGGGCGCACTGACCTTACTGTCCGGGTCACTGGACGAATTCCGTTGGGACGGTGAAAGATTGCGCTGCCGACGGTTGAAAGCCGGGGATCAGGCCGCGTTCCCGCTGGGCTGGGTGCATGACGTGGTGTGGGCGCCGACAGGTCCGCGTTCTTCGTCGCTGACCGACATCCGGGGGCCGTCGCTGAGCGTGCACGCGTATTCGCCTCCGCTGACCGTGATGTCGTACTACGAGGTCACCGCCGAGCAGCGGCTGCGCCGGCAGCGAACCGAGTTGACCGACCAACCGGAGAATCTATGAGCCGCATCGATCAGATCCTGGACACGGCACGTACCCGGTTGCACCGTCTGGCCGCCGAAGACGTGCCCGCGGCGGTGCGGCGCGGCGCGTTGCTGGTCGACATCCGACCGCAGGGCCAACGAGCGAAGGAGGGGGAGGTGCCCGAGTCGCTGCGGGCGATCGTCATCGAACGTAACGTGCTGGAGTGGCGCTGCGACCCGACCAGCGAAGCCCGACTGCCCCAAGCCGTCAGCGACGACGTGGAATGGGTGGTGCTCTGTTCGGAGGGCTACACGTCGAGTCTGGCCGCGGTTGCGCTGCAGGACCTGGGGCTGCACCGCGCGACAGACGTCGTCGGCGGCTTCAAGGCGCTGGCCGCCGCCGGAGCGCTGGCAGCGACTTAGCCGCCGCCTCCGCCTCCGCCACCTCCACCGTCGGAGCCCATGTTGTACCAGTCGTTGTAGTCCTGGGGGTTGTAGTACTCGCCGTGCCCGGGAGGCGCAGGGGGCGCAGGCGCAGGAGGCGGATCTGCCGGCGGCGCCGCCGGCAGCACGTTCGGTGTGTCGGCGAAGCCAGTCGCCGCGAACGCCGGTCCACCGAGCGCGGCGACGGGCGAGGCAAAAAGAACGCCTGCCGCCGCGACCTTGGTCACAGCGCGGCCCACTCCCGATGGAATAGTCCAGGTCATCGATCACTCCCCTTCATGGGATCCGATGACGGAGATATTGCCACTTGACTGATCGCGGTGCTAGGTATCCGCGCCAACCCTTGGCTCACTCACAGCGCCCGTTCATCTGGCGTTAGCCATCGCTGGCGCGCAGCATCGGGCGCAGCCTGGCGGTCTTGTCCGGCGTCCAGCCCGGCGGCCGCAGCACCGCCGCCCACCCGTCGGCGACGTCGGCGACATACACATGGCCATGGCCCTGGGGGACATCGGTCGCCACCGCCATGTCGGCCGAAACCTGCAGAAACGTCACTACCGGAACCCATTCGGTCTCGGGAAGCACGTCATAGCCCCGCTTTTCGCTGAGCCAGTCCGGTTTGCGGAACAACAAGCCGGGATTCCACCACGCGATCGGATCAGAGGCGTGCTGCAGATATACCACCCGTGGCGAATTCCACTGCGGATCAGGGCGATTCAAATCGACGGGCCGTGCCACAAAGCGGGCGTAGTGGCCGCGGTCGTAAATCGGAAGCCACTCCGGGCTTCCGCGGTCGCGGGTCGCGGTCAGATCGGTCCAGATGGTGTTCTTGAACGTCGGCCCGGAGAACAGCGCACCGTCGGTGCGGGCCAGCACGTTGTTGAGACTCATGAACGGGGCCTCGCCGCCGAACGAGCCGAGGCTTTCGCCGAACACAACGATCTTGGGGCGCTGGGCTTCTGGCAGCTGTCGCACCAGTCGGTCGACCGCTTCGAACAACGCCTGGCCGGCCTGGCGGGCGTTCTCCTTGTCCACCAGGAATGACAGCCAGCTGGGCAGGAACGAGTACTGCATGCTCACGACCGCGGTGTTGCCGTTGTACATGTACTCCAGTGCGTCGGCTTCCGCCTCGTTGATCCACCCGGTACCGGTGGTGGTGCCCACCGCGACGACGGCGCGACGTAATCCGCCCGTGCGCTGCAACTCTCGCGCAGCCATTTCGGCGGCCGCGGTGATGCCGTCTGCGGTATTCAGTCCCGCGTAGGCGCGGATCGGCTCGGTCGCCGGGGCACCGTTGAACGCGGTGAGCTGAGCGACGGTGGGTCCGCCCTTGATGAAGATGCGTCCCTGGTGTCCCAGCGATTCCCACGACACCAGAGATTGCGGCCCACCGGAACGCAGGGTGGTCTTGGGCGCGGCGGTGTCGGGATCCATTTCGTTGTTCACCGACGCGAAGGTGTTGTTCATGGTGCGCATCGCGAACTTCACCACCACGCCGTTGAGCAACGCGATGGTCAGCGCCACCAACAACGAGACCACGATGACGGCCGAAACCCGTGGCGGCGCGAAGCGATCCAAGCGCAGATCCAGAAAGTGCACCAGCCGTCGAAGGAGCTGGCCGGTTTCGACGACACCGAACAACACGATCAACGACAACGCGGCGCTCAACGGATAGTCCAGCGGTACCAGGTGTTTGACTCCCATCAAGTCGCGCACCCGGTCCTGCCAGACGTGAAACCAGACCACCATCGCGACCATGCTCACCGCGCCGACGCCGATCAGCACCAGCCACGCGGCTCGCGGTGCCGGCGGGCTGGAGTCGCGCGACAGCATGAAACGGACCAGCCAAACCGCGAAAACCCCGATGGAATAACCGAACGCTCCGGCGAAGCCGCTGACCAAACCTTGGAACAACGGCCCGCGCGGCAACAGCGACGGCGTCATCGACAACCAGATGAACACCAGCCCGGTCGCGGTGCCGGTGAAGGTGTAGTGCCGCACCCACCATGCTTCTGGACCGGCGGCCCGGGTGGGTTCCTCCGGGGCGGTGGTCTGGTCGGCGGGCGCGGTCACCGTGGCTCGCTAGCGGTGGGTGAAGTTCGGCGCCCGCTTCTCGACGAACGCGGCCATGCCTTCGGACTGATCGTCTGTCGCGAAAGTCGAATGGAACAGCCGACGTTCGTATAGCAGACCCTCGGCCAAGGTGGATTCGAAGGCGCGGTTGACCGCCTCCTTGGCCATCCGGGAAGCCGAGCGCGACATCTGCGAAATGGTGGTGGCGACGGCCTTGGCCTCGGTCAGCAGGTCGTCTGCGGGTACCACCCGGGAGACCAGTCCGCTGCGCTCGGCCTCTTCGGCGCCGATGGTGCGTCCGGTCAGGATCAGGTCCATCGCTTTGGCCTTGCCGATGGCCCGGGTCAGTCGCTGCGAGCCGCCCATGCCCGGCAGCACGCCGAGCTTGATCTCGGGCTGGCCGAATTTGGCTGTGTCGGCGGCGATCAGCAGATCGCACATCATCGCGAGTTCGCAGCCACCGCCGAGCGCATGGCCGGCCACCGCCGCGATCGTCGGCGTCCGCACCGCGGCCAGCTTGCCCCACGGCGCGAAGAAGTCGGCGTCGAACGCGTCGGCGAAGGACAGGCTGGACATCTCCTTGATGTCGGCGCCGGCAGCGAACGCTTTCGCCGAACCGGTGATGATGATCGCCCCGATGCCGGTGTCGCCGTCGAATTCGGCTGCTGCGGCGGTGACTTCGTGCATCACCTGGCTGTTGAGCGCGTTGAGTGCCTTGGGCCGGTTCAGCGTGATGATGCCGACGCGATCCTCGCGCTCGACCAGGATGGTCTCGTAACTCATGTGCTCTCCTCTTAGAACGTCAGTTCGTCTTCGACGGGTGCGAAGTACGCCTCGATGTCCGCTGCGGTGACCGCGGCCAGCGAAACCGGCGACCACTTCGGGTTGCGGTCCTTATCGACCAGTTGGGCGCGGATGCCCTCCACCAGATCGTGCGAGCGCAGCGACGCCGACGACACCCGATAGTCTTGGGCCAGAACGTCTTCCAGTGAGTCCAGCTTCGCGGCGCGGCGCACCGCCTCCAGCGTCACCGACAGCGCGATGGGGGAGCGGGTTTCGATCAGATCGGCGGCGTCGTCGGCGGGCCCCGCGCCGTGTTTCCGCAGCGCCGTGACGATGTCGGCAACGGTGTCGCCGGCATAGCACTCGTCGATCCAATCCCGTTGCGCGGCAAGCGCACTGGCTGGTGGCTCGATGGCGTGGGTGGCGATCGCCTGCGCGACGCCGTCGGCGGCGATCGCTTGGCGCAGCTCGTCCAGCTTGTCATGCGGCACGTAGTGGTCGGCAAAACCCAGCGCGATCGCGTCGGCGCCGGAGAACGGCGCGCCGGTGAGCGCGGCGTGCAGGCCCAACGCTCCCGGTGCCCGCGAGAGCAGGTAGGCGCCGCCGACGTCCGGGATGAAGCCGATCCCGACCTCCGGCATGGCCACCTTCGACGTGTCGGTCACCACCCGGGTGTTGGCGTGTGCGCCCACCCCCACGCCGCCGCCCATCACGATGCCGTCCATCAGCGACACGTACGGCTTGGGGAAGCGGCCGATCTTGGCGTTCAGGAGGTACTCGTCGTGCCAGAACCGTCTCGCCTCGACGCCGTCGGCGCGTGCGCTGTGGTAGATCGCCACCACGTCGCCGCCCGCGCACAACCCGCGCTCCCCGGCCCCGGACAGCACCACCGCGCCGACCGTGGCGTCCTGCTCCCACGCCGCGAGGACGACGCTGAGCTCGTCGATCATGGTCTGATTCAGCGAGTTGATCGCCTTCGGGCGATTGAGCGTCACGAAGCCGACACCGTTGTCGACGTGGCCGAAGACCTCGCCGGATTCGTCCGTCACTCGCGTGTTCTCCCCTCGACGTGGACTTGACCAGCAATCTAGATCGTTACCCGCATCACGACGCTCGCGGGTAAGGTCTTGGCAGGATGGCGCCCGGCCGGGAACCCGGCCGGACTGTTGTTCGTTGTCGATGTATTCGCAAGCTCGAAGTCACAGCTCAGGAGAGGAACCGACGGTGCGGGAGACTAGCAACCCGGTATTTCGCTCGCTGCCCAAGCAGCGCGGCGGATACGCGCAGTTTGGCAGTGGCGTCGCGGGAGCCGCGACTCAATACGGGCATCAGACGGATCCCTATGCCCCCTACACCGACCAGCGGGCCGGTGTTTCCCGCCCGCTGACCATCGACGACGTCGTCACCAAGACCGGTATCACCCTGGCGGTGCTGTCGGTTGTTGCCACCGTCTCCTACTTCATGGTGGCGGGCAACATGGCGCTGGCCGCCCCGTTCACGTTCGTCGGCGCGTTCGGCGGTCTGGCGCTCGTGCTGATCGGGACCTTCGCGCGCAAGCAGGACAGCCCGGTGCTCGTCCTGAGCTACGCGGCTCTGGAGGGGCTGTTCCTCGGGGCGTTTTCCTTCCTGCTGGCCCACTTCACGGTCTCCAACACCAGCGCAGGCACGATGATCGGGCAGGCGATTCTGGGCACCTTCGGCGTGTTCGCGGGCATGCTCGTGGTCTACAAGACCGGTGCCATCCGCGTCACCCCGAAGTTCACCCGGATGCTGGTAGCCAGCATGTTCGGCGTGCTGGCTCTGATGCTGGGCAACCTGGTGCTGGCGATGTTCGGCGTCGGCCACGGCGAGGGCATGGGACTGCGCAGCGGTGGTCCGGTCGCCATCATCTTCTCGCTGGTCTGCATCGGCATCGCGGCGTTCAGCTTCCTGGTCGACTTCGACGCGGCTGACCAGATGATCCGCGCCGGAGCCCCGGCCAAGGCCGCGTGGGGCATCGCATTGGGCCTGACCGTGACGCTGGTCTGGCTCTACATCGAGATCCTGCGGCTGCTCAGTTACTTCCAGAACGACTAGCTGCACAACGAAAAGCCGGCGCGTATGCAACGCGCCGGCTTTTTCGTTTTTGCGTTGACTCTGCGCTGACGGCGCATGTCACTCGTACTCTGCCGCCGCAGCCGCAGAGTCAACGGCGGTGTCGGTCCACGGTGTCACCATGCCCGCATGAGGCCCCGTCATGAACCCTTCATCGGCAGTGAAGCACTTGCCGCGGGCCAACTCAGTCGGCATGAGCTGCGCACCTACCACCGCGCGATCATGCCCAACGTCTACATCGACAAACGTGTGCAGCCGTCGCTGCGGCAGCGCACCGCAGGCGCGTGGCTGTGGTCGCGGAGGGAAGCGGTCATCGCCGGAGCCGCCGCGGCTGCGCTGCACGGAAGCAAGTGGGTCGACGACGACACGCCAGTCGAATTGATCTGGCGCAATGCACGGGCGCCTCACGGCGTCGTCACGCGCGACGAGTTGCTTTCCAGCGAGGAGATTCAGCAGCGCGACGGTCTTTT
This sequence comes from Mycobacterium cookii, assembly GCF_010727945.1. Lineage (NCBI taxonomy): Bacteria > Bacillati > Actinomycetota > Actinomycetes > Mycobacteriales > Mycobacteriaceae > Mycobacterium > Mycobacterium cookii. Next base: position 2,231,298 of record NZ_AP022569.1, on the reverse strand, counting down.
CGTCACGACACCGGAGCGCACCGCCTTCGACATCGGGAGGCGCGGCACCGTGGGCCAAGCAGTCGCCGGTCTTGACTCCCTTTGTGCCGCAACCGACTTCAAAGTGCGACATGTCGAAGAGTTGGCCGGCAACCATTGTCGTTCGCGTGGTCTGCGTCAATTGGAGGTGGCGCTGAATCTTGTTGACGGGGGAGCGCAATCACCGAAGGAAACGTGGCTGCGGATGCTGTTGATCGCTTCGGGGTTCCCAAAGCCGCGGACACAGATTCCGGTGCCGGATGCCGACGGCTTCCCCCGCTATTTCCTCGACATGGGTTGGGAGGAAATCCAGCTCGCCGTCGAATACGACGGCGCGCAGCATTGGACCGATCCGCGGCAATACGCGCACGATGTGGCCCGCCAGGAACACGTCGCCGGGCTGGGCTGGACGGTTGTCAGAGTGGTCTCGCAGCATCGTCCGGGCGACGTCGTCCGGAGAGTTCAGAATGCGTGGAACGCGTTGACTCTGCGCTGACGGCGCACGTCACTCGTACTCTGCCGCCGTAGACGCAGGGTCAACGCCGCAAAGTCAGCTGAGCCGTTCGATGATCAACGCCATGCCCTGGCCACCGCCTACGCACATGGTCTCGAGGCCGAACGTCTTGTCGTGGGTCTGCAAGTTGTTGAGCAGCGTGGTGGCGATGCGCGCACCGGTCATGCCGAACGGGTGGCCGAGGGCGATCGCGCCGCCGGAGACGTTCAGCTTGTCCTCGTCGATGCCCAACTCGCGGGCCGAGCCGAGCACCTGCACCGCGAACGCCTCGTTGATCTCGAACAGGTCGATGTCCTTGACCGACAGGCCCGCCCGCTGCAGGGCCATCTTGCTCGCCTCGATCGGACCCAGGCCCATGATCTCCGGGGACAGCCCGCTGACGCCGGTGGACACGATGCGGGCCAGCGGCTTGAGGCCGAGTTCCTTGGCCTTGGTGTCGCTGGTGATCACCACCGCGGCGGCGCCGTCGTTCAGCGGGCAGGCGTTGCCGGCGGTGACGGTGCCGTTGGGACGGAAGACCGGCTTGAGCTCGCTGATCTTCTCGTAGGTGGTGCCCGGACGTGGGCCGTCGTCGGTGCTGACCGTGCTGCCGTCGGGCAGGGTGACCGGCACGATCTCACGCTCGAAGAAGCCGCTCTTGATCGCTTCCTCGGCCCGGTTCTGGCTTCGCACACCCCAGTGGTCCTGGTCTTCGCGGCTGATCCCGGTCATGATCGCGACGTTCTCGGCGGTCTGACCCATCGCGATGTAGACGTCGGGGATGTTGTGGTCTTTGCGGGGGTCGTGCCAGTCCGTCGCGCCCTCGGCGGCCGTCGCAGTGCGCTGCGCGGCCTCGTCGAAGAGCGGGTTCTTGGTGTCCGGCAACGAGTCCGAGTTGCCCTTGGCGAACCGGGACACGGTCTCGACGCCGGCCGAGATGAAGGCGTCGCCCTCGCCGGCCTTGATGGCGTGGAAAGCCATCCGGATGGTCTGCAGCGACGACGAACAGTACCGGTTGACGGTGGTACCGGGCAGGAAGTCGTAGCCGAGCTCGATGGCGACGACGCGGGCCATGTTGAAGCCCTGCTCACCGCCGGGCAGACCGCAGCCCAGGATCAGGTCGTCGATCTGGTGCGGGCTGAGCGCCTCGACCTTGTCGAGTGCGGCGCGCACCATCTGCGTGGCCAGGTCGTCGGGCCGAATGCTGACCAGCGACCCCTTCATGGCGCGCCCGATGGGCGAACGGGCTGTTGAAACGATGACGGCTTCCGGCATGACGACTCCATCTTCTGCGAATGACTCGGCCCCGAATCTAGTCGCGTCGTGGAGCAGGCCGGTAAACGGCCTAGCCGGAGGCGTTGACGACGATCGGCGCGGGCACCCCGGTCGTCGGGCGTCGCCACAGCCGGGAGATCACTCGGAGCAACGTGAAACCAGGGCCGGCCTCGGTGGCCGACGACGACGGCAGCGCGGGCGTCGGCGCGTCGGGCCAGTCGCCGAGGCTGCTGCACAACGCCGGCAGCAGCTGGCTTGCGGCCAGCGCGTATCCGGCCGCCGACGGATGGAACTGGTCGTCGGACAGCATCAGATGCGGCGAATGCCGAAACTCGTCGTTGACCAGCGAGGCCAGCGGCACCGGCACGCCGCCGGCGGACCGGACCGCGCCGGCCTGGGCCCGGGCGAGTCGTAGTCCCAGGGTGCGCACCGTCCATCGCAGCGGCTGCGGAATCGCCTTCACCACACCGAAATCGGGGCATGTGGCGACGACGACCTCCGCGCCGCTGGCTCGCAGCCGTCGCACCGCTTCGCCCAGCCGGCGCGACGAGGCGCCGATGCCGTTCAGCTTCGTGACGTCGTTGGCGCCGATCAGGATGACGGCGGCATCGGGCGGCGGTCCGGCCACGAACATCGCGTCGACCTGCCCGGACAATCCCTTGGACGTCGCACCGACGATCGCCTTGGTGCTCAACCGGACTCGTTTCCCGCTCTGTTCGGCCAGCCCGCGGGCGATCAGCACGCCGGGAACCTCGTCAGCGCTGCGGCAGCCGTACCCGGTGGCCGTCGAGTCCCCGAAGATCATCAGGTGCAGGTCGACGGGCATCCCCCGTTGCCAGCGCTGCACCGGACCGCCGCCCGCGACGTACACGCCGTCGGCCCGCGGCGGGACGTCCCACGACTTCGGGATGAGGCTGCGGGCCTTCTCCGCCTGGCTGATCAGCAGGTTTCGTGCCCCTACATAGGCTGTGCCGGTCGATGCCAGCGCGCCTGCCGCGGCCAGCGCAACCATCGAACCCCGCGGTGCGCGTCGTACCACGCGAACAGTTTATGTTGCGGATCGTCGACCTTTCCGACGCCGGTCACCTGCGCGATCACGGGTCGGATCAAATTGGGTATCAAATCAGACTCTTTGATTGTTGAACATCTTTACAGTGTCAAGCTAAGTTCTCGAGGTTGGCTGAGCGCCATGACGCCTCGTCGACAGGACTACAACGACGTAGGAGTGTTGGCATGACTGCACCGAGCAAGGTTTCGGGCTCGCCCCGGGCCGCAATTCGCACCCGCGATGTGCTGCGGGCCCGTCGATTTCCAGCCAGCGACGGGGTGCCCGTCGAGGTCGTCGAAAGTGGACCCAGTCTTCCCGGGATGGCCGCGTCGCTGGCCTGCCGGCTGACCATCCGTCCGGCCCTGGGCATCGTCAGCCACATCCCGCACGTCCCTTTTCCGTTCGGCGTCATCGACTTCGCTGCCCGGGCGCTGCTGCCCCGCCCCGGCACCGTCCGCAAGACCGTCGGGTTGCCGCACGCCACCGCACAACTGGTGCGCGCGCCCGGCGTGCTGCCGGCGGACGGCAACCGCCGGGTAGTGCTCTACCTGCACGGTGGCGCCTTCCTGACCTGTGGGGCCAACTCGCACAGCCGAATCGTCAACTCGCTGTCGAAATTCGCCGACGCTCCGGTGCTGGTGGTCAACTACCGGCTGATCCCGAAGCACTCCGTCGGCATGGCGCTGGACGACTGTCACGATGGCTACCGATGGCTGCGGCAGCGCGGATACTCCCCGGAGCAGATCGTGCTGGCCGGCGACTCGGCCGGCGGCTACCTGGCTCTCGCTCTGGCACAACGCCTTCAGCAGGCCGACGAGGAGCCGGCGGCGCTGGTCGCGATCTCGCCGCTGCTGCAGCTGGCCAAGGAGCCCAAGCAAGCGCATCCGAACATCAACACCGATGCGATGTTCCCCGCCAAGGCATTTGACGCGTTGTTCACCCTGGTCGCCAAGGCCGCGCGCAAGCATGTCGTCGACGGCAAACCGGAGCAGCTCTATGAGCCGCTCGACCACGTCGAGCCGGGACTGCCCCGGACCTTGATCCACGTATCGGGCTCGGAGGTGCTGCTGCACGACGCGCGCGCCGCGGCTCGGGCCCTCGCCGCCGCCGGAGTGCCCACCGAGGTTCGGGTCTGGCCCGGGCAGATTCACGACTTCCAGCTCGCCGCGCCGATCGTGCCCGAGGCCGAGCGGTCGCTGCGCCAGATCGGCGAGTACATCCGCGAAGCGACCGGCTAAGCGAGACGGGCTGCGCGAGGTCGCGGCTCATGGCCCGCCTCCTCCGCGGGCCGCAATGCGGCCCGCATCGTCATCGGGCGGGCGGCACCTGAGACGATCTACGCATGCGGATCGCGCAGCACATCAGTGAAATCATCGGAAACACTCCACTGGTTCAGCTGAACTCGGTTGTGCCGCCGGGGTCCGGCCGGGTCGTCGCGAAGGTCGAATACCTCAACCCGGGTTTGAGCAGCAAAGACCGGATCGCGGTGAAGATGATCGACGCCGCCGAGGCCAGCGGAGAGCTCAAACCGGGCGGCACCATCGTCGAGCCGACGTCGGGGAACACCGGCGTCGGCCTTGCTCTGGTCGCCCAGCGTCGCGGCTACCGGTGCGTGTTCGTCTGCCCCGACAAGGTCAGCGAGGACAAGCAGAATGTGCTGCGGGCCTACGGCGCGGAGGTGGTGGTGTGCCCGACGGCGGTGCCACCCGAGCACCCGGACAGCTACTACAGCGTCTCCGACCGGTTGGTCGGTGAGATCGACGGCGCCTGGAAGCCCGACCAGTACTCCAACCCCCAAGGCCCGGCCAGCCACTACGAAACCACCGGTCCGGAGATCTGGGCCGACACCGACGGTCAGGTCACCCACTTCGTCGCCGGCATCGGCACCGGCGGAACGATCACCGGCGCGGGCCGCTACCTGAAGGACGTCTCGAACGGCCGGGTGAAGGTCGTGGGCGCCGACCCCGAAGGTTCGGTGTACTCCGGCGGCACCGGCCGGCCCTATCTGGTGGAGGGCGTCGGCGAGGACTTCTGGCCCGCGGCCTATGACCGGGCCGTGCCCGACGAGATCATCGCGGTCACCGACTCCGACTCGTTCAACATGACCCGGCGACTGGCCCGCGAGGAGGCCATGCTGGTCGGCGGCTCGTGCGGAATGGCGGTGGTGGCGGCCCTGAAGGTGGCCGAGCAGGCCGGGCCGGACGCGCTGATCGTCGTGCTGCTGCCGGACGGCGGCCGTGGCTACCTGTCGAAAATCTTCAACGACGCCTGGATGTCGTCCTACGGTTTCCTGCGCACCAGGCTGGACGGCTCGATCGAGCAGCCCACGGTCGGCGACGTGCTGCGCGGAAAGTCCGGTCATCTACCCGACCTGGTGCACACCCATCCGTCGGAGACGGTCCGCGACGCGATCGGCATTCTCCGCGAGTACGGGGTGTCGCAGATGCCGGTCGTCGGCGCCGAGCCGCCGGTGATGGCCGGCGAGGTGGCGGGCAGCGTCTCTGAACGCGAACTGCTGTCGGCCGTCTTCGAGGGCCGCGCCAGCCTGGCCGACGCCGTGGGCATGCACATGAGCCCGCCGCTGCCGATCATCGGTGCCGGTGAACAGGTCAGTGCGCTGGCCAAGACGTTGCGGGACCTGGACGCCGTGATGGTTGTCGAGGAAGGCAAACCGGTCGGGGTGATCACCCGGTACGACTTGCTGGGCTTCCTATCCGACGGCGCGCCCCGCAAGTAGCCGGACGCGTCGCGGGCAAATTAGTTCGAGTAGCAAATATCACTGTGCAGAGGGAAAGCCACGTATGACCGACCACATCCCACCTCCGCCCGGCGAGGCTCACATGCCGCCCCCGCCGCCGCCACCGCTGGGGGGTGGTGGTTATCCGCCACCGCCTCCGCCGTCGGGCGGATACGCGCCCCCGCCGCCCGGGCCGGTGCTCCGGGGTCTGGCCACCGAGTCCTACACGCCGTGGATCACCCGGGTCGCTGCGTACGTCATCGACCACCTGCCCGTCGCGCTCATCGTCGGCGTCGGGTTCCTGGTCCTGCAGAACTCCGTCGAGAGTGTCTGCCTGACCGATGTCACCCCGCACACCATCGACCAGATCTGCTCGGTCGGCCCGTCGTCGCTGGGCGTGGCGGTGATGTGGGTTGCGGCGTTGCTCGCGCTGGGTTACCTGATCTGGAATCTCGGCTACCGGCAGGGCACCACCGGATCGAGCGTCGGCAAGTCGCTGCTGAGATTCCAGGTCGTGAGCGAAAACACCGGCAAGCCAATCGGTTTCGGGTTGTCCGTGCTGCGCGAGATCGCTCACGCGGTCGACGCCGCGATCTTCTACATCGGCTACCTGTTTCCGCTCTGGGACGCCAAGCGTCAAACGCTGGCCGACAAGATCATGGCCACGGTGTGCCTGTCGATCGACCGGACGGCCGAGGCGTAGTCAGCTCACGGACACCACGGCGGGATTGGGCAGAAATTCAGGCCCGGCGGCGGCGGAGCCGGCGGCGGGGGCTGGTCGCCCTCCCAGATGGTCCGGGCGACGTTGCCCCCACCTCCGACGTACCAGTAGGTGTGACACACGGTTGCGTCCCAGCGGACCGGGTCCACTCGGAGGTTGCCCGTCTGCACCGGAGGATCGCCGGGGCACCAGCGGCACGGTCCTTCCGGGTGATCTGGAGGACAGCCCGGCCAAGACTGCGGCGCCGGGCCGGGGCGGGCCCCGGCGAGAGCCGAACCGACCACTCCCGCGACATTGCCGCACAGCAGGACAGCCGTTGCGGCACCTACAATCAATCGCCTCATAAATCTGCGATTCTGCTCTCCCGCAGGCTGCGTGCGCATGGGGCGATTGACCTAACTTTGCGCCGTTCGGTGCGACCTGATCGGATGGCTAGGCTGATCGTCGATGAGCAAACACTTCGAAGCAGCCGGACTTGCCACCAAGGCCATCCACGCCGGCTACCGGCCCGATCCGCAGACCGGAGCGGTCAACACGCCGATCTATGCCAGTAGCACCTTCGCCCAGGACGGGGTCGGCGGTCTGCGCGGCGGATTCGAATACGCCCGTACCGGCAACCCCACCCGGGTCGCGCTGGAAACCGCGCTGGCGGCGGTCGAAGACGGCAGGTTCGGCCGCGCGTTCGGCTCCGGCATGGCGGCCGGTGATTGCGCGCTGCGCGCGGTGCTGCGTCCCGGCGATCACGTGGTGATCCCTGACGACGCCTACGGCGGAACGTTCCGGCTGATCGACAAGGTCTTCACGCAGTGGGGTGTGCAGCACACCCCGGTCGCGCTGTCCGATCTCGACGCGGTCCGTGCGGCTGTCACGCCGAGCACCAAGCTGATCTGGGTGGAAACGCCCACCAACCCGCTGCTGTCGATCGCCGACATCGCCGGCATTGCCCAGATTGGTGCGGACAGCTCAGCAATAGTGTTGGTGGACAACACGTTTGCATCGCCAGCCCTGCAGCAGCCGCTGACGCTCGGCGCTGACATCGTGTTGCACTCGACGACGAAGTACATCGGCGGACATTCCGACGTCGTGGGCGGCGCGCTGATCACCAACGATGCCGAACTGGACGAGGCCTTCGCCTTCCTGCAGAACGGGGCCGGCGCTGTGCCCGGCCCGTTCGACGCCTACCTGACCATGCGCGGCTTGAAGACGTTGGTGCTGCGGATGGAACGGCACAGCGAAAACGCCGCTGCGATAGCCGAATTCCTGACCGGGCATGCCTCGGTGGACACCGTGCTGTATCCGGGTCTGGCCGACCATCCGGGCCACCAGATCGCCGCGCGGCAGATGCGCGGTTTCGGCGGCATGGTGTCGATGCGGATGAAGGGTGGACGACGTGCGGCCGAAACGTTGTGCGCCAACACCCGGTTGTTCATTCTGGCCGAGTCGCTCGGCGGCGTGGAGTCGCTGATCGAGTATCCCGGCGCCATGACCCACGCGTCGACGGCCGGTTCCCAGTTGGAGGTTCCCGACGATCTGGTCCGGCTCTCGGTGGGCATCGAAGACCTCGCCGACCTGATCGCCGATCTCGAACAGGCGCTGGGTTGATCGGTTGGCATCACCCTGCAGCCGGCGGGATGTGCCATTCCCACACGCCGCGGTAACTGGGGACGTCCAGCCGCAGAACGGCAGCATCGCTGGGTGCGCTCACGACCAAAGCCGTACTGGTGTGGGCACCGGCGACAATCGGTTCGGAGATCGCCTCGGTGCCGCGACCGCACTTCGCGTGCAGGTAGAGGCTCCCCGTGGAATTCCCGTGCGTATCGCGAACACTCCAGTGCGGCAGCGCCAGCGCGTGTGCGGTGGCGGGGTTGGCGAATTGATCGACGTCCGACCACACTTCGAGGTCGAACCGTAGATACTGCGGGTGGTCGATGAGTAGCCCGTGTGGTTCGACGCATTGCACATCTTGCTGGATGTTCGTCACCAGAAAAGACAACTGATTGGTGAGCCAGCCCCGTGCGTGGTCGCTGTCGTCGGGCTTAGGCGGGTACGTCGCGACCTCGCGTTGCCAGAAGTTGTTCTCGCGGTTGTGGATTCGTTCCCAGATCGGAAGGCTGACGAAGAGACTCGCCGACAAGACGGTCACCACGGCGAACGAAATTCGGGTGGCACGACTACGGCAATGAGCGGTGCCGTTACGGCGTTCGTGATAGCAGGCGCCCAACTCGATTCCGGCGAGCATCGTCAGCGCGACGGCGATGGCGCCGATCAGTACGCTGGCCGAATTCACCGAATGTGTTGCGAGGAACTGTGTCACGGCTTGCGTCACTGCTGCGACACCGAGCAGGGCGACTGCCGGAATCAGGAGCAGGCGGACAATCAGGTCGAGTTCGACGTCGTGGACGGTGCGAGCGCCGACGGCGCTGAATGCGCTGTTTTCCAGGTCGGCCAGCTGTGCTTTCTTGCGGCGGACGACGTAGAACGCAGGAAGCAGTGGCAGGATCGCCACAACAGCCGACCAGGCAACGATCATCGCCGCCCCCGCGAAAAAGTAAGCTTCGAGCGGGTGTTGTAACACCGCCAGGCGGTAGGCATTTTGAAAGGCAGCGATTGCGGCGGACCGGCTGACGCTGATAGCGGCGGCCATGAGATCTCCGAGCAGATTGCGGTAGCCGGCGTGGCACAACCATGCCAGTAGATAGGCAACGGCCAGGACCACCATCAATCCCGGCGCCACGAAGAGTGCCAGTCGTCGCCTTGGGGGCAGCGACTGTTCGAATTGCTCGAGCATCTCGAGGTTGCCGCGTTGTTCGTCCGCAGCGCCGGTCACAACGCCCAGCATCATCACGCCGGATTTGAGGGCGTCGACGCGTCGATACAGGTAACGCACGAAAAGGGTGGACACAAAATAGCGTAGGGCTGGAAACGCCAGCCAGCTTGGCAGCCTTGAGTTTTCGGGCTTCACCCAAGTGAGGACCGGCGCATCGTCGACGCTGTCCAGCGCATCGGTGTAGCCGGCGAGCAGAGCGCGCAGCGCCAGTGGGATGCCGGCGTGTCCGGGAGTATCAGCTTCGTACTCGGAGGCTCGCGCGGCAGACGTCGTGTCGGGGTTGCTGATTGTCGTGGTCATTGCCGGTTCCCGGGGGGTGCGTTCGAGTGATTTCGCGAGCGTATGGCGCGTGCTCTCGCACCAGCACCAGTAGCGGACTACTCAACTTTCGGCGCTATCGGCTCATCACACGCGCGCGACAAGGCCGCTACTCGTGCACGATGCGGGCGGATGCCCACGACAATCGAATCCTTGAACGTCCCAGTACGAGAACGGGCAGCGTTCCCGGCCCACTACCCGATCAGGAGTGGTACGGCTCCGCGCTGACCAGCGTGACCTTGACGGTGTTGCCGTTGGGCACGGTGTAGCTGCGGGTCTCGCCCTCTTTGGCGTCGATCAGGGCGCCGCCCAGCGGTGAGTTCGGCGAGTAGACCTCGAGCTTGCCGTCGTTGACGGCCTGCTCGCGGGTACCGATCAGGAACGTCTCGGTGTCGGACTTGTCGCCGTCGTAGTAGACCTTCACCACCGAGCCGGGCAGCGCAATGCCCGACTGCTTGGGCACCTCGCCGACCTTGGCGTTGTTCAGTAGGTCCTGCAACTGGCGGATGCGGGCCTCTTGCTGGCCCTGCTCTTCGCGTGCAGCGTGGTAGCCACCGTTCTCGCGGAGGTCGCCCTCCTCGCGGCGGTCGTTGATCTCCGCGGCGATGACCGGACGATTCGCGATCAACTGATCGAGCTCGGCCTTCAGTCGATCGTGTGATTCCTGGGTCAACCAGGTCACTTGGGTGTCCGTCATCTCGTCGTGCTCCTTGTGGTGTCGGTCAGGCGGTATCCGCCCCGGCAGTTGTCGGGCTGCTGCGGGCGGGTCCACACCTGTACTGCCGACCCCAGTAGTCGGGTGTACCCCCTGCGCGGCGGATCTGGCCGCTAATGCAGCAATACACGGTCCCAGCCGGAACCGTGCATCCGACGATCCTACACCTCTGCTGCGGATGCCGAGGACATTTTCCGCAGGCCGGTGTTTGCCAGAGCCGGCCCGCGTCAGGGCGCGCGAAGGTAGCCGGGAACGTCTGTGCCGCAGCCGTAGATGTCGCCGACCATCGGCGGCTTGCTGGACTTCACGATCGCCGTCACCTGCACTGTTGTCTGAGTCGACGGCGGAACCAGCACTTCACGTCGGCCCGTCTCGCTGCCGTCTTTCGCGCGCACCCGCACGATGCAGTCGACCGGCCGCGACGGGTCGGTTCGCGTCACGCTGATCGTTACTGACACGGTCTGGTTGTCGACCAACTGATAGCCGCCGAGCGTGCCCTCGACGTCGCTGCGGCCCAGTGATCGATAACCGATGACAGCCAGCGCGACCCCGACCGCGACCACCGTGACAGACAGCGCGACGAACCAGCGCCGGGACGGGCGGACCGGCCGGACACGTCCATAGCGGGACTGCGGCGGCGGCTGTGAACGTTCGGTCATGGTGTGGTGGGTTCGGTGCCGGGGGTTTCGGGACCCGGCGGCCGGGATGGAACTATTAGACCTGGAACTATAGGGCCCAAGAACAGCGGATAGTCAGGGAGCACGTGAGCGAGCTGCGGTTGATGGCGGTGCACGCCCACCCGGACGACGAGTCCAGTAAGGGCGCCGCCACCCTTGCCCGCTACTCGGACGAGGGCCACCGCGTGCTGGTGGTCACCCTGACCGGCGGCGAACGCGGTGACATCCTCAACCCGGCGATGGACCTGCCCGAAGTGCACGGGCGCATCGCCGACGTCCGCCGCGACGAGATGGCCAAGGCCGCGGAGATTCTGGGCGTCGAACACACCTGGTTGGGTTTCGTCGATTCCGGGCTGCCGATGGGAGATCCGCCGCCACCCCTGCCGGAGGACTGCTTCGCGCTGACGCCGTTGGAGGTGTCCACCGAGGCGCTGGTGAAGGTGGTGCGCGAATTCCGGCCGCATGTGATGACGACCTACGACGAGAACGGCGGATACCCGCATCCCGATCACATCCGTTGTCATCAGGTTTCGGTCGCGGCGTACGAGGCGGCCGCCGACCACCGGCGCTTCCCGGACGCCGGGCCGGTGTGGTCGGTGGCCAAGCTGTACTACAACCACGGGTTCCTGCGTCAGCGGATGCAGATGCTGCAAGACGAGTTCGCCAAGCGCGGGGAGACCGGGCCGTTCGAAAAATGGCTGAAGCATTGGGATCCGTCGCACGACGTCTTCGCCGGTCGGGTGACCACCAAGATCGAGTGCTCGGCGTACTTCAGCCAACGTGACGACGCGCTGCGGGCGCATGCCACCCAGATCGATCCCAAGGGCGACTTCTTCGCCGCACCGATCGAGTGGCAGCAGCGGCTCTGGCCGACTGAGGAATTCGAGCTCGCTCGCTCGCGCATTCCGGTGCGTCTTCCGGAAACCGATCTGTTCGCCGGAATCGAGGCATAGCCGTGATGCACGTTCACATGGCCGCGTGGGCGCTGCTCGCCGAGGGCGGGCCGCATAACAGCGGGCCGGACTTCGGCAAAGCCAGCCCGTTCGGGTTGCTGGTGGTGGTGCTGCTACTGATCGGCGTGCTGTTCCTGGTCCGCTCGATGAACCGGCACCTCAAGAAGCTGCCGGAGTCTTTCGACCCGCAACACCCCGAGCCCGATCAGGCTGTCGACGACGGAACGATCGACCAGCCGCCGCACGAGCCGCGCCCGTGAGTCCGGCGGGAAACCAGCTCGCCGGGGCCGCCAGCCCCTACCTTCGCCAGCACGCCGACAACCCGGTGCACTGGCAGCAGTGGTCGCCGCAGGCACTGGCCGAAGCCGCGCAGCGCGACGTGCCGATCCTGCTGTCGATCGGCTACGCCGCCTGCCACTGGTGCCATGTGATGGCGCACGAGTCGTTCGAGGACGACGAGGTCGCCGCCGCGATGAACGCCGACTTCGTCTGCATCAAGGTCGATCGCGAAGAACGTCCCGACATCGACGCGGTCTACATGAAAGCCACTGTCGCGCTCACCGGGCAGGGCGGTTGGCCGATGACGTGCTTCCTGACGCCCGACGGGCGACCGTTCTTCTGCGGTACGTTTTACCCGAAAGACGGTTTCCTGCAGCTACTTTCGGCGGTGTCGAGCACCTGGCGGGATCGTCGTGACGAGGTCGAGCAGTCGTCCGATCAGATCGCCGGCGAACTGCGCACGACGGCCGCCGTATTGCCCGGCCAAAGCCCGCCGGTGGGCCCCGCGCTCTGTGACCACGCCGTGGCCGCGGTCCTGCGAGACGAGGACACCGTTCACGGCGGCTTCCGCGGCGCACCGAAATTCCCGCCGTCAGCGTTGCTGGAAGCGTTGCTGCGGCACTGGGAACGGACCGGCTCAGCGCAGTCGCTGGATGCGGTCAGCCGTACCGGTGTCGCCATGGCCCGCGGCGGAATGTACGACCAGCTGGCCGGGGGTTTCGCCCGCTACAGCGTCGACGATGCTTGGTTGGTACCGCATTTCGAGAAGATGCTGTACGACAATGCGCTGCTGTTGCGGGCCTATGCGCACTGGGCCCGCCGCACCGGCGATCCGTTGGCGCGACGGGTCGCCGCCGAGACCGCGGGCTTCTTGCTCGAAGAGTTGCGGGCGGGCGACATGTTCACCTCGTCGCTGGACGCTGACGCCGACGGCAGCGAAGGCTCCACCTATGTGTGGACGCCCGCGCAGCTGACCGATGTGCTTGGCGGCGACGACGGGCGTTGGGCCGCTTCGTTTTTCGGCGTGACAGCGGCCGGCACGTTCGAAGCCGGCGCGTCGGTGCTGCAGCGATCCGGCGATTCGGACGACTCGGAGCGATTCGATCGGGTCCGGACCGCGCTGCTGAGCGCCAGGCGGACGCGACCTCAGCCGGATCGCGACGACAAGGTCGTCACCGCCTGGAACGGGTTGGCGATCACCGCGCTGGTCGAGGCCGGAATCGCGTTGGATTCGCCCGAATTACCCGACGCCGCAGCGCATTGCGCGGCGGCGCTGTTGCGGTTGCACATGGTGGACGGCCGGCTGCGTCGCGCCAGCCTCGGCGGACGGGTCGGCGAGAGCGCGGCGATCCTGGAAGACCACGCAATGCTCGCCACCGGTCTGCTCGCGCTTTATCAGCGGACCTCCAACGATGCCTGGTTGACCATCGCCACCGGGTTGCTCGATATCGCGTTGGCGCACTTTGCCGATCGAGACCGGCCGGGTCACTGGTTCGACAGCGCAGACGACGGCGAGCAGCTGGTGCTGAGGCCTGCCGACCCGTATGACGGCGCCACCCCGTCGGGCGCCTCGTCGATGGCCGAGGCGTTGCTGACCGCGGGATGTCTGACCGGCGCGGAGCGTTACACGCGAGCGGCCTCCGCCACGCTGCAGGCGCATTCGGTACTACTGGCCCGCGCGCCGCGCTCGGCGGGGCACTGGCTCGCCGTCGCCGAAGCCGCTGTGCGCGGGCCGTTGCAGATCGCCGTCGCGTGCGCTGACGGAAGCTCGTCGCTGCTGGCCAGTGCGCGCCGGCTGGCGCCCGGCGGGGCGCTCGTCGTCGGCGGCGCCGTGGACTCCTCGAAGCTGCTGGTCGGCCGCGACCGGATCGATGGTGGCGATGCGGCCTACGTGTGCCGCGGCCAGGTGTGCGATCTGCCGGTGACGAGCGCGGAAGCCTTGGCGGCATCAGTGGCGGTCAAACCCGCCCGGTAGCGTGCCTGATATGCCCAGCGCTGAGCACATCACCGAGACCGTCAACCGCTACATCAGTCTGGTTGCCAAGGGGACCGCGGACGACATCGTCGAGTTGTACGCCGACGACGCCACCGTGGAGGATCCGGTCGGCGCGGAGACCCACATCGGTCGGCAGGCGATCCGCGGCTTCTACTCCACCTTCGAGAACATGGAACGCGAGAACGAGCTGACGTTGCTCCGCGTGGCGGGCAACGAGGCGGCGTTCGGATTCCGGTTGACGGTGAAGGCGGGCGACGGCGGGATGGTCATCGAGCCGATCGTCGTGATGGCGTTCAACGACGAGGGCAAAGTCGCCGCGATGAAGGCGTACTGGTCGCCGGAGAACGTCACCCAGCTCTAGCGCGGGTAATCAGCTCTAGAAGACCGCGAACCAGATCGCGATGTAGTGGCAGATCGCGGCCACCGCAGTGCAGGCGTGGAAAAACTCGTGATAGCCGAATGTGTTAGGCCACGGGTCCGGCCAACGCAGGGCATAGAGAATGCCGCCGATGCTGTACAGGGTGCCGCCGACGGCCAGCAACACCATCGCGGTAACCCCGGCGTTGTGCAGGATCACCGCGATGTAGAACGCCGACACCCAACCGAGGATCAGGTACAGCGGCACGCCGACCCAGCGCGGTGCGGTCGGCCAGCACATCTTGAGCAGCACTCCGGCAAGCGCGCCGCCCCAGACGATGTAGAGCACCAACGTCCCTTGCTGCGGGGACATCGCCAGCAGCGCGAAGGGCGTGTAGGTGCCGGCGATCAGCACGAAGATCATCGAATGATCGAGCCGCTTCATCCATATCCGGGCCGTCGCCGATTTCCAGTGAACCCGGTGATACGTGGCACTCACGGTGAACATGCCGACCACCGCGCCGGTGTAGATGAAGGTCGCCAGGCCCGCTTTCAGCCCGGCCAGCGGCCAGGACACCGAGATCAGCGAGGCGCCTGCGGCGACGGCGACGACCGCCGACACCAGGTGAATCCAGCCGCGCGCCCTTGGCTTGACCAGCGCCTGGGCGGTGTCCTTGACTCCTTCGACGAAGTGCTCGGCGGCTCCTCCGGCGGCACCTGCTGCCTCGGTTCGGCCGGCCTTGGTGGCCACGTCGGTCTCGTGACTCACTGTCGCTCCTCATCGCTCCGGGCCGTTACAGCAGGATCGCCGATAACCAGTTGGACCCACAGTAATCTTGATCCCTGTGGAGATCATTCCGCCGCGCTTAAAGGAACCCCTGTATCGGGTTTACGAGTTGCGGCTGCGGCAAGGGCTTGCCGCATCGAAATCCGCGTTGCCGCGTCACATCGCGGTGCTGTGTGACGGTAACCGGCGCTGGGCGCGCGACGCCGGCTACGACGACGTCAGCTACGGCTACCGGATGGGTGCGGCCAAGATCGCCGAGATGCTGCGCTGGTGTCAGGAAGCCGGCATCGAAATGGCAACTGTCTACCTGCTTTCCACCGAGAACCTGCGCCGCGATCCGGCCGAGCTGGCCGCGCTCATCGAGATCATCACCGACGTCGTCGAGGAGATCTGCGCGCCCGCCAACCAGTGGAGTGTGCGCACGGTCGGCGACTTGGAGTTGATTGGCGTCGAGCCTGCGCGACGGCTGCGCGATGCCGTCCAGGGCACCGCCGCAACCGGAAACGGCAGCTTTCATGTCAACGTCGCGGTCGGCTACGGCGGCCGCCAGGAGATCGCCGACGCCGTGCGCGCGCTGCTGGCCAAGCAACTTGCCAACGGCGTCAGCGGCGAGGAATTGATCGAAGCCGTCACCGTCGAGGCGATCTCGGAGAACCTTTACACCTCCGGGCAGCCCGATCCCGATCTGGTCATCCGGACATCGGGGGAGCAGCGGCTGTCCGGATTTCTGCTGTGGCAGAGCGCCTACTCGGAGATGTGGTTCACCGAGGCGCACTGGCCCGCCTTCCGTCGCGTCGACTTCCTGCGGGCGCTGCGGGATTACAGCCAGCGACACCGTCGCTACGGGGTATGACCCCGTGCCACACTGAAAGCATGGCTGCGCTTTCGGCGTTGGTGTTTTCGCTGAGCTGGTGGCTGGGGCTGTATCTGTTGGCCCGCAACCCACGCAAGCCGGTGCTCGCCTTCTCCGCGGTCGGCCTGTGCAGTTTCGCCACGGCGGTGGCTCTGGACGCGGTGCGGACCGTGACGCACTCGGTGCTGCTTGGCCACATCGAGATCTACCTCGTCGCTGTCCCAGGGGTCGCCTGGTTCGCGGTGCTCCTCGAGATAGCGGGGGCGGGCGACACCGGGCGGTCACGCGCCGGCGAGCTGGTCGCCGTCGGTGGCGCCGGTGCGCTCACGTTGGTCGGTGCGGCGCTGGCCGGCACGGTCGAAGGGCCGCTGCGGCTCGGCCATGTGGTGATGTGCGCGGTGATCTCGACATCCACGCTGGGCGCGATGGTGTTGGCGCTGCGACGGCGTGCGCAGAAGATCCCACTGGTCGGGCTGATCATCACCGCGACGCTGTTCTTTGCGCTCGCGAACGCGATCCTGATCATTCCGCTGGGCGTGGTGCCGAGTTGGTTGGCGTTGGCGTCGACGAGTTGCGACGTGCTGGGACTCGGTGTGGCAGTGGCGCTGTGGGACGCTTTCGACGAGGGTCAGGCATTGCGCGCCGACATGCTGCGCTCGTTCACCGGGACCGGATTGGTGGTGTTGCTGCTCGGCGGCCAGATGCTGGTCGGTCTCGCATTGACCGCCCATCAGCCCACGGCACAGACCGCGTTGACGGTGCTGCTGTTCACCAGCTTGGCGGTCGTGGCTGCGGTGCAGGTGCTGGCCGACCCACTGGCCGGCCTGCTGGACCGGATGGTGTTCTCGCGGGCACCGGTGCTGCGTGCCTACCGGGCGACGTTGCGGCGCACCGAATCTGCGCTGCCGCTGCGGTCGGCCGATCCGCTCGACGACTTCGACGACGAGACGTTCGCCCGGCTGACCCGCCGCGCGCTGGGCCACTACGGCGACCTGTCCAAGCTGGTCGCCAACCCGTTGACCGCGCTGCCGGCCATCGACGAGCGACTGGCCGCCCGCGGCGCCCCGGACCAGCCGCTGGAGCGGGCGACCGAGCTCAAAGCCCTGCTCGCAGACCGCATCGCGCAACTGAAACCACGCGACGGCGGCGACTTCGGCACCACCGAGCAGTGGCGTCACTACAACGCGCTGTACTTCCCGTACGTCGTCGGCGTCCGGGCTTACGCCCAGAACGCCACCGCAGCCGGCCTCGACCCGACCGCCCGGCAGGCGTGGCAATGGTTCGTCACCGAGGTGCCGCAGCGTTCGCTGCACAACTGGCAGAACGCCGCGGCCCGGCTGATCGCCGCCGATCTGCGCGGCAGGGTGATGGTTTCCAGCGACTAGCTCGGCTAACCATGGAATACGTGGTGTAGATCACGTCGTTGAGCAGCGCATGGCAGTGCTTGGCAGTGCCTCGCGTCGATCTGGCAGGCCCGGAGCGGCACGCTCAGAAGTGTTCGACCCGACACCGCAAGGAGTTCCGACATGACCGCCATCACCGGACTGTCCACCCGACCCTTCGCCGATTCGACTGACTCACTGTTGCGGTTCGCCATGCGGCTCGACGCAACGCTGACCGGCCTGACCGGACTGTTCATCGCCGTCGTCGCCGACCCGCTGTCGTCGCTGACCGGCCTGAGTTCGCCGGCTGAATACGGTTTCGGAGCCTTCTTCGTGTTCTATGGGCTGGCCGTATTCACCTTGGCTGCAGCACCCGACCTGCGCCGCGCCGGTATTGCCGTCATCATCGCCAACATCGTCTTTACCGTCGCGGCGGTCGTGGTGGTCGTAGTGGGCGCGCTGCCGCTGACCGAGACGGGGATCAGCCTGATGCTGGCCAGCGGCTGCTACACCGCCGCGATCGGCTACCTGCAATACCTCGGAGTGCGCCGCCTGCCGGCGTGACTCCCATCCCGCCGGTGCGGGGCGCCACTGTCAGAGGTTGCGGTGTGCGTCTCCGCATCGGCTTGTGTCAGAGTTTGCGGAGCCGCAGCCGGTTGATGGAGTGATCGGCGTCCTTGCGCAGCACCAGGGTGGCGCGCGGCCGGGTGGGCAGGATGTTCTCGATCAGGTTCGGCCGGTTGATCGAACGCCAGATGTCGCGCGCGGCGACGTTGGCCTGCTGGTCGGTCAGCCCCGCATAGTGGTGAAAGTGCGACGCCGGGTTGGCGAACGACGTCGATCGCATCGCCAGGAATCGGGAGACGTACCACTGCTCGATGTCTTCGATGCGCGCGTCCACGTAGAGCGAGAAGTCGAACAGGTCCGACACCATCAAGGTCGGCCCGGTCTGCAATACGTTGAGCCCCTCGAGGATCAGGATGTCGGGGTGGCGGACGACCTGCTTGGCGCCGTGCACCCGGTCGTAGCGCAAGTGGGAATACACCGGCGCGCAGACGTAGTCCGAGCCCGACTTGACCGACGTGACGAACCGCATCAACGCCCGGCGGTCATAGCTTTCCGGAAAGCCCTTGCGGTGCATCAGGTTTCGACGGCTGAGCTCGGCGTTGGGGTAGAGGAAACCGTCGGTGGTGACCAGATCGACGCGCGGGTGGTGGTCCCAGCGGGCCAGCAGCGCCTGCAGCACACGGGCCGTGGTCGACTTACCCACGGCGACGCTGCCGGCCACCCCGATGATGAACGGCACCGGTCGGTCGGGGTGTTGTTGCGGCTCTCCGAGGAATTCGGCGGTGGCGGCGAACAATCCCTGCCGGGCGGCTACCTGCAGATGCAGCAGACGGGCCAGCGGCAGATAGACCTCTTCGACCTCGAGCAGGTTGATCTGCTCACCCAGACCACGCAAGCCGACGACTTCTTCTTCGGTCAGCGGCTGCGGTGTCGACATACGTAGCTCGCGCCACTGACGTCGATCGAACTCCACATAGGGGCTCGGCTCGCTGAGTCGCGGCATGACAGTCAGTGTGGCAGCCTTCGGCGCGCTGTGAGTGGCTGGGGCGAGCAAATAGACTCGGACCCTGTGGAACCTGCTGCGCTGATCCGCGAGTACCTCTTACTGGGTTTGCGCTTCGACCGGATCGAATCAGGCTACGTCGACGCCTTCACCGGCGATCCCACGCTGCGCCAGGCGGTGGCCGCCGAGCCCGCGCCCGACCCTGCGGACCTGGTCCGCCAGGCCCGTCGCTTGATCGACGCATTGCCAGATGTGCCGCGCCGCAACGGTTTTGATGATCAGCGCGCCGACTATGTTGGCGCTCATCTGCGCGCACTGGAATGCGCCGGTCGCAAGTTCGCCGGAGAACAGGTCGGTTTCGTCGACGAGGTGCACGACTACTTCGACGTGCGCATCAGCAAGGGCGACGACGAGACATACCGGCAGGCCCACATCCGGCTCGACGAGGCCCTGGGCGGCTCCGGCCCGCTGGCCGACCGGATGGCGGCGCACCGCAGAGCCGAGGAAATCCCGCCCGACCGGCTGGCCGAATGCATCGAGGCGTTCTCCAGCGCGCTGCGCGACCGGGTCCGCGCCGAGTATCCGCTTCCCGACAGCGAAACCGTCGAGTATCAGGTGGTGACCGACAAGCCGTGGTCGGGCTTCAACTACTACCTGGGCGACTACCGCTCCACGGTCGCCGTCAACGCCGACATCAAACAGTTGACGTCGAACCTGCCGCGGCTGGTGGCGCACGAGTCGTATCCGGGTCACCACACCGAGCACTGCCGCAAGGAGGTCGGGCTGGTCAACGGCAAAGGCCACGACGAGCAGACCATCTTCCTGGTGAACACCCCGCAGTGCCTGCTCGCCGAAGGTCTGGCCGACCTGGCGTTGTATGCGGCGATCGGCCCGCGCTGGGGACGCTGGGCCGCCGACATCTACGCCGATCTGGGACTGCGCTTCGACGGCGAACGGGCCGAGGCGGTATCCGAGGCGTCCTCAGCGCTGGCCGGCGTGCGTCAGGACGCGGCATTGATGCTGCATGACGAACACCGCGACGCCGACGAGGTCACGGGCTTCCTGCGGCACTGGCTGCTGGTCGACGACGTTCGCGCGAAGCAGATGCTCCGGTTTCTGTCGTCGCCGCTGTGGCGGGCCTACACCAGCACGTACGTCGAGGGATACCGGTTGTTGCGCGGGTGGCTGGACGATCGGCCGGCCGGGACGAGCGTCGTTGAACGGTTCGGCCGGTTGCTCGACGAGCCGCTGATCCCGTCGACGATCCAGAGCGCGTAGCGCGATGGGGAGGAGGCGGGCACATCGACCTAGCCCGTCGAGGTTGCCCGTTTAGACTGGCCGGGTGACTGCCGCACCGGACGCCCGCACCCAATCCACCGTGATGTCGGCCTCGTTGGCCGAGGTCGACCCCGATATCGCCGAGCTGCTCGGCAAGGAGCTCGGCCGGCAACGCGACACCCTCGAGATGATCGCGTCGGAGAACTTCGTGCCGCGCGCGGTGCTGCAGGCGCAGGGCAGCGTGCTGACCAACAAGTACGCCGAAGGTCTGCCCGGCCGGCGCTACTACGGCGGCTGCGAATACGTCGACGTGGTGGAGAACATCGCCCGCGACCGGGCCAAGGCGCTGTTCGGCGCCGACTTCGCCAACGTGCAACCACATTCGGGCGCCTCGGCCAACGCCGCGGTGCTGCATGCGCTGATGTCGCCGGGGGAGCACCTGCTGGGCCTGGACCTGGCCAACGGCGGACACCTGACCCACGGCATGAAGCTCAACTTCTCCGGCAAGCTCTACGACGCCGGCTTCTACGGTGTCGACTCGACGACGCACCGGGTCGACATGGATGCGGTCCGGGCAAAGGCGCTCGAGTTCCGCCCGCAGGTGATCATCGCCGGCTGGTCGGCCTACCCGCGAATCCTGGACTTCGCGGCGTTCAGGTCGATCGCCGATGAGGTCGGCGCGAAGCTCTGGGTAGACATGGCGCACTTCGCGGGCCTGGTCGCCGCGGGCCTGCACCCGTCCCCGGTACCGCACGCCGACATCGTGTCGACCACCGTGCACAAGACGCTCGGCGGCCCGCGGTCTGGTCTGATCATCGGCAAGCAGGAGTACGCGAAGTCGATCAACTCCGCGGTGTTCCCCGGCCAGCAGGGCGGACCACTCATGCACGTCATCGCCGCCAAGGCGGTCGCGCTGAAGATCGCGGGCACTCCGGAGTTCGTCGACCGGCAGCAGCGCACGTTGTCCGGCGCCCGGATCATCGCCGAACGCCTGTCGGCCCCCGACGTCGCCAAGGCCGGTGTCTCGGTGGTCAGCGGTGGCACCGACGTCCATCTGGTGCTGGTCGACCTGCGCGACTCGCCGCTGGACGGCCAGGCCGCCGAGGACCTCTTGCACGATGTCGGCATCACCGTCAACCGGAACGCGGTACCCAACGACCCGCGCCCGCCGATGGTGACGTCCGGCCTGCGGGTCGGCACTCCGGCGCTGGCCACCCGGGGTTTCGGCGACGCGGAGTTCACTGAGGTCGCCGACATCATCGCCGCCGCATTGGCAGCCGGTAGCGGCGCTGACGTTTCAGCGCTGCGCGAGCGGGTGACGCGACTGGCCCGGGCATTCCCGCTGTACGAGGGCCTGGAGGACTGGTCGCTGATCTGACCGCGTCTGACGACGATGCAGGCCGCGCAGCGGCCTCAGGTGGAGTCAGGCAAACAGCGCGCGTCAGATTTTACGGAACCTGTGTCTACGGGTTACAGTAACCGCATGGCACAGAAAACTGTCCCTAATGCGTTGATCCTCGAACTCGAGCCGGTCGTCGGCGAGAATCTCGACCGCCACCTGGCTACCGAGCAACTCTGGTACGCCCACGACTTCGTTCCGTTCGAGCAGGGCGAGAACTTCGCCTTGCTCGGCGGGCGGGACTGGGACCCGTCACAGGTGACGCTCCCGAAAACGATCACCGACGCATGCGAGATCCTGCTCATCACCAAAGACAACGTGGCGGGCTACCACCGGGAACTCGTCGAGCACTTCATCCTCGAGGACAACTGGGCCCAGTGGCTGGGCCGGTGGACCGCCGAGGAACACCTGCACGCGATCGCACTGCGCGAATACTTCGTCGTCACCCGCGAGGTCGACCCGACCGCCAATGAGCAGGTTCGGTTCGAACACGTATCGACCAAGGGTTATCGCGCCGACCAGTACTCCCAGGTTGAGACCCTGGTGTTCATGGCGTTCTTCGAGCGGGCCCATGCGGTGTACTGCAACAACCTCGCCGCCGAGATCGAAGAGCCGGTGCTGGCTGGACTCATCACCCACATCGCTCGCGACGAAGAGCGGCACGAGGAGTTCTTCGCGAACCTCGTAACGCACTGCCTGACCTTCACCCGCGACGAGACGATCGCCGCCATCGCCGCCCGCGCGGCCGAGCTCGACGTCATCGGCGCCGACATCGACGCCTACCAGGACAAGGTTCGAAGCATCGCCGAGGCAGGCATTTTCGGCCCGGACCAACTGCGCCGGGTGATCTCGGACCGCATCACCGCGTGGGGCGTCGCCGACGAACCCGCGCTGCGTCACCTCGTCATCAGCTAGCCCTCTGCATCGGCCGTCGTCGGCGCGCCTGCGCGGCGGACATGCGCGTACGGGAGTAGCGTCGTTTCCGATGGCTAGCGACATGCTCTGCTATCCGGGCGGCGCCTTTCGTCACTACTACGACAGGACCGCCGGCCCCGGTCCTGGCGCCGCGGCCCCCGCCGATTCGACCGTGCGGGCCGCACGGGTTTCCACCCGGCGACAATTCGGTTTGTCCATCAGGCAGCTGAAAAGCCGGATCATTCCACCCGCCCGGCGACAATGCGGCCCGTCCAACGGGCGGTTGAGGAGACGGGCAATCAAAACGAGTCCGGTGCTGTCCGCGCGTGCGGCAGCGAACCGGGCGATGAGCTCGAGGAGCCCTTCGTGACTGATTCCCCGGCGGTTTCCCAGGACAACATCAGGACCTACGTGCTCGACACGTCGGTGTTGTTGTCCGACCCGTGGGCCTGCTCCCGCTTCGCCGAACACGAAGTGGTGGTGCCGTTGGTGGTGATCAGTGAGTTGGAGGCCAAGCGCCACCACCACGAGCTGGGTTGGTTCGCCCGCCAGGCGCTGCGCTTGTTCGACGATCTGCGACTCGCGCACGGACGTCTCGATCAGCCCATTCCTGTTGGGACACAAGGCGGTACGCTGCACGTCGAGCTGAACCACAGCGACCCGTCGGTGCTGCCCGCCGGATTCCGCACCGACTCCAACGACTCGCGCATCCTGTGCTGTGCCGCCAACCTCGCCGCCGAAGGCAAGCGAGTGACGTTGGTGAGCAAGGACATTCCGCTGCGCGTCAAAGCGGGTGCGGTGGGCCTGCCCGCCGACGAATACCACGCGCAGGATGTCGTCACCTCCGGCTGGACCGGGATGACGGAGCTGGAAACCACCGCCGAAGACATCGACGCGTTGTTCGCCGACGGCGAGGTCGACTTGGCGTCGGCGCGAGATCTGCCCTGCCACACCGGCATTCGGCTGCTGGCGGGTAGCTCTCACGCGCTGGGACGGGTCAACGCCCACAAGCAGGTGCAGTTGGTTCGCGGCGATCGCGAAGTGTTCGGACTGCGCGGTCGCTCCGCCGAGCAGCGGGTGGCCCTGGATCTGCTGCTCGACGAGTCGGTCGGCATCGTGTCGCTGGGCGGCAAGGCCGGCACCGGCAAGTCGGCGCTGGCGCTGTGCGCCGGTCTGGAAGCCGTGCTGGAGCGACGCACCCAGCGCAAGGTGGTCGTGTTCCGTCCGCTGTACGCGGTCGGCGGCCAGGAACTGGGCTACCTGCCCGGCAGCGAAAGCGAAAAGATGGGCCCGTGGGCGCAGGCCGTCTTCGACACCCTCGAAGGACTGGCCAGCCCGGCGGTGCTCGAAGAGGTGCTCTCCCGCGGCATGCTCGAGGTGCTGCCGCTGACCCATATCCGCGGCCGGTCGCTGCACGACTCCTTCGTGATCGTCGACGAGGCGCAGTCGCTGGAACGCAACGTGCTGCTGACCGTGCTGTCGCGGCTGGGCGCGGGTTCGCGGGTGGTGCTCACCCACGACGTCGCCCAGCGGGACAACCTGCGGGTGGGTCGTCACGACGGCGTTGCGGCCGTCGTCGAAAAGCTCAAGGGTCACCCGCTGTTCGCACACATCACCCTGCTGCGCAGCGAGCGCTCGCCGATCGCGGCGCTGGTCACCGAGATGCTCGAGGAGATCAGCCAGGCCCCGCTGCCTTAGTCGGTAGGCTGTCGCCGTGCCGAGACGACCAGACAACCAGGCGTGGCGGTACTGGCGTACCGTCGCCGGCGCGGCGGCAGCGGCCCTCATCGTGGCGATCGGCGCGTTCACCGGGCATGTCAGGTTCGCGCACGCCAACGAAGTGGTCGACTGCACGCAGGTCAAATGTGTGGCGCTCACCTTCGACGACGGTCCGACGCCGTTCACCGATCGACTGCTGGGCATCCTGACCGCCAACAACGCCAAGGCGACGTTCTTCGAGATCGGCAACAAGGTCGCCGCCAACCCGGCCGGAGCGAAGCGTGTCGTCGACG
Source organism: Mycobacterium cookii (assembly GCF_010727945.1). Lineage (NCBI taxonomy): Bacteria > Bacillati > Actinomycetota > Actinomycetes > Mycobacteriales > Mycobacteriaceae > Mycobacterium > Mycobacterium cookii. Next base: position 2,206,688 of record NZ_AP022569.1, on the reverse strand, counting down.
CGGGCATGGAACTGGGCAGCCACTCTTGGGAACACCCGAACATGACCACGCTGCCGGCGGTCGACGTGCCGGCGCAGTTCTCGCGGGCCCGCGACGCGATCGTGGCCGCCACCGGTGTGACACCGAAGTTATGGCGACCGCCGGGCGGCCTGACCGATCCGGCAGTCAACGAGCAGGCCGCGAAAGCTGGGCTGGCCGGAATCCTCTGGGACGTCATCCCTTTCGACTGGATCAATGATTCCAACACCGCGGCCAGCAGGGCTCTGCTGATGAGCCAGATCAAACCCGGATCGGTGGTGCTGCTGCACGACACCTACTCCAGCACAGTCGATCTGGTGTACCAGTTCATTCCGGTGCTCAAGGCCAACGGCTACCACCTGGTGACGGTCAGCCAGCTGCTCGGGCAACGCGCCCCGGGCAGCGTCTACGGCGGTCGCGAGAATGGGCCGCCGGTCAACGACCTGCGCGACATCCCAGCGTCGGAGATTCCGTCGCTGCCCAATACGCCGTCGCCGGCGCCGATGCCCAACTTCCCGATCAATGATGTCCCCGGCCAGAATTCGGGTGGACCGAACAACGGGAGCTAGGCCGTGGGTGACACTTGCGGTCAGCGTCGCGGCGACGTCGTGTTCCTTTCTTTTCATCAACTGCGGGGTGTTCTTGATCCCGGCGCTGGAGACCAGCCGCCACACCTCGCTGACGGCGGCGGGTCTGTTGTCGTCGATGCCGAGTTTCGGCATGGTGCTGACACTGGTCGCCTGGGGTTACCTGGCAGATCGGCTGGGTGAGCGCGTAACACTCGCGTTGGGTACCGGTTTGGCGGGCGCCGCCGCATTCGCCGCTGCACCCATGCACTCACTCGTGGCGATCGGCGCATTGCTGTTCGTCGGCGGAATGGCGGCCGCCAGTAGCAATGTCGCCGGTGGCCGGCTGGTATCCGGGTCGTTCCCGCCACAAAAGCGTGGCTTGGCGATGGGAATCCGGCAGACCGCGCAACCGCTGGGGGTCGCGGTCGGCGCTGTGGCGATGCCCGAGCTGACCGAAATCGAGAACGGTTTCTTCGCCGCATTGTTGTATCCGGCGATCGCGTGCGCGGTGGCGGCGCTGGCCAGCTTCATCTTCTTGACCGATCCGCCCCGACTGCCTCGGGCGGCGGCGACCGCCGAACAGCTGGCCAGCCCCTATCAGGGCGCAAATGTGCTGCGGCGCATCCACTTCGCGTCGGCGTTGCTGATGGTGCCGCAGTCGGTGACCGTGACCTTCATGCTGGTCTGGTTGATCGTCGACCATCACTGGTCGGTCCCGGCTGCCAGTCTGCTGGTGACCGTCGCGCAGTTGATCGGTGCGGCAGGCCGCATCGTGGTGGGCCGGTGGTCGGATTACGTCGGTTCGCGGTTGCGGCCCAACCGGACTGTCGCCGTCGCGTGCGGCGTGGCGCTGTTGGTACTGGCGCTCACCGATTACCTGACGTCACCGCTCGCCGAAGCCGCGATGGTCGTCGCCACGGTGATCGCGGTGGGATACAACGGCTTGGCGGCGACTGCGATCACCGAGTACGCCGGACCGTTCTGGAGCGGACGGGCGCTGGGTGTACAGAACACGGCGCAACGGGTGATGGCGGCCCTGGCGCCCCCGGCGTTCGGCGCGTTGATCACCGCGGTCGGTTACCCGGTCGCTTTCGCCGTGTGTGCGTTTTTCCCGCTGTTGGCCGTCCCGGTGGTGCCGGTCACATCCGAGCGGACCGAATGAGCGGCAGTCGATCTGCCCGCCTCACAGCGACAATCGCGCCGCTACGGCAGAGTTGTCGCTCAGAGGCGGGCACAACGAACACGGCCGCCGGTCCGTTGAATGCGACCCCTCATGGGTCACTTCATCGCCTCGGCCCAAGCGATGTGCCCGTCGAAGCCAAGCGTTTTGGCCATGTCGCGGTAGCGATCCCGGAATTCCGCGTATGCGACAGCATCGCCGTGAGCCCGCGCCAGTAGGGCTTGTAGTCGCAGCAGCCAGATGTCACGAGTAACCCAACCCCCATCGGCTGGCGCAGTCGCTAACCGCTCGATGACGGCCTCGGCTTCGGCTACGTCACATTCGGCCCCGCGATCGAACAGTGTCTGCGCCAGAACACCCGTAGCCGGAATGCCCCACGCCAGCAGTTGTCCCTCGCGAGCCAGATGATCGGTGGCGGCGCGCATCAGCGGTATCGCCTCGTCGAGATCCCCGCGCCGAGCTTGTTCCCGTGCCATGTAGACCTCGACCAGCGGTCGATCCCCAAGGTTGTGCGCGTCGCGCGCGAACACATCGCTGACCTCCGCCATGAGCGTCAATCCTCGGTCACGTTCGGCAGCCGTCTGACGATGCACCAATGCAACGCCCAGCGCCATCCGGGCGAATGACGGCGCCATGTCGTTACCGGCTCGTTCGGCAATTCCCAGCGCATCCTCGATCTCATGCACCGCGCGGTCGTCGGCAGCCAAGGCACCACTCGATACTCCCGGGAAGTAACCCACAGCGGCCACCCCGGAGTAGGTCAGCGGGTCGGCACTGCGGGCCATCTCCAGGCCGTGGCGCAGATCCTCGCGCCAGCCGGGGTGTCCCAACGAATAACGGGCCGTGCCCCGCGCCGCCAAGGCCAGTGCCAACGGAGATCCGAAGATGAAGTTGCCCTTGAACGGATCACCGTCGGCCAGCTCGATAACCCTTTGCGACCACCGCAGCGCGTCAGGCCAACCACCACGTTCGATCTTGGCGTAGAGCGCCGGGAAGGACAGCCCCACAATCAAAGTCGGATCGCCAAGCGACTCGATGAGAGCCATGGCCTCCGATGCCAGCTTCGACGCCTCGCGAATCCGGCCCCGATAGGCGTGATCCATCACCAGTCCCGCCATGGCGACGGCCAGTGGCGCCTTGTCCCCTGTGACGGCGCACAACTCCCGCAATTCGTCGAAGCGGGTGCCGGCGTCGTTCGGATGGACCCGATAGGCGGTCCCGCACAGCATGGTGCGAGGGGCGATGCGCATGGCTACCTGGTTCGGGTCGTCGGTGGGCAATGTGTCGGCGATCGTTCGGGCGCGCTCCCAACTGGTTCGCGCTGCGGCCATGTTTCGGCTGGTTGCCCACGCCCCGGCGCGCAGGTGCCAGCCGTACGCGGCGTGCAGATCGGCGGCGGCCTCCAGATGTTCGGCGATCAAAGCGGCATGTTCCTCAGCCGCTGTCGGGTCACGTGCTTCGATTGCGGCTGCGACGCGGCGGTGCAGTTCGGCACGATCGGATTTGAGCTGTGACTCGTAGGCCACCGTCCGGATCAGCGGATGGTGAAACACATACTCCGGTGCTCCGGTAAATCGCACCTGATCGACAAGTTCGGCCAGCACAAGGTCCTCGACGATGGGTTCAATGCCGAGCGTTTCGAGCAGGTCCGGGTCGAATCGCGAGCCGATGACCGCCGCGGCACTCAAGGTGCGCTTTGCCACTGGGTCAAGGCGGTCGATCCGGGCGGCGATCGTCGCCTGCACGGTGGCGGGCATGCTGACCCGGGCCACACCGGCCGTCGAGACGTAGGCGCCGCGGTTGCCGCGCAGCACACCTCGCTCGGCCAAGTCGCGCACCATCTCCTCGGCGAAAAATGGATTACCGGCGGCCCTCTCGACGATCTGCCGGCCCAGCGTGTCAAGGGAGGGGTCGTTCCCGAGCAGCTCTGAGACCAGTGCGGCGGTTTCCGAATCGCTCAGCGGCACAAGGGCGATGCTCTGAGCACCGGGCACCCGGTTCAACGCGCCGGAATACTCGGGGCGGTAGGTGGTCAACACCACCGACCGCGTCTGCGGAATCACCGAGAGAAAATTCGCGAGTAGAGACTCGCTGGCCTCGTCAACCCAGTGGACGTCCTCGACGACATAGACAGCCGGGGCTTGGCGGGCCAGCGACGCCGAATTGACCAGCGCGGTCAACCGCCGTCGCCGAGCATCCGGATCGATCTTGGGCAGCTTCACGTCGGGATCGGCGATGCCCAGCAGGTCATCGAAGAGCAATAGGTCTTCCGGGTCGGCCTCGGGCACGCGGGTCCGAAGCTGCGTTCGGGCGGCCGCGGCGTCCAGTTCACCCACGCCGAAGGCTGCCCGCAATAGTCGCGCGACGGCATAAAACGGGATATCACTGGCGTGCGATTCGCAGAAGGCGACGAAAACGTCGACACCGCGGGCTGCTGCCATCGCGGCGACCTCACGCACCAGACGGCTCTTGCCGATGCCCGGTGATCCCACCACGCCAACCACTGCGCCGTGGCCCTCGACGGCACGGTCCAACACGCCCTCGACGGCGGCCATCTCCCAGCGCCGACCGACAAGATTGGATTCAGCACGTCCGGCAGCAGGTCGTTCGGCCATGCCCAACAACCGACGAGCAGGCACCGGATTCTCGGCGCCCTTGATGCGCACCATCTCGGTCTCACCCAATAACGCCCGACCCGCGACCAGCCGTGCGGTGGATTTGCTGAGCATCACCCCGCCCGCCGGCGCGACGGATTCCATCCGCTGAGCCAGGCCTACCTGCTGCCCGATCGCGGCGTAACCGAAAGCGCCCGAACCGATCTCACCGGCGACGACCTCACCGGAGTTAAGCCCCACGCGCAACCGCAGATCCAGGCCGTCCCGCTTTTTGACGTCGACGGCTAACCGGGCGGTCTCCGTTTGAATGTCCAGCGCCGCACGACAGGCGCGAACGGCGTGGTCTTCGAACGCCACCGGCGCACCGAACACCGCCATGATCCCGTCGCCGGTGAACTGTGCGACCGCGGCGCCGTAGCGCTGGACCACCTCGGCAGCGCGGTCGGCGAGCTCGGTCATGATCTCCCGCAGCCGCTCTGCGCCGACAGCCGCGGCGATGTCCATCGAGTGGACCACGTCGGCGAAGAGAACCGTTACCTGCTTGTACTCGGCGTGCGCGTCGCTGTCGTCGACTGGTGCGCCGCACGCGTGACAAAACCGGGCGCTCGCGATGGGCTCGGCGCCACACGTCCTGCACGCCGCTCCGGTCGCCATCCGACCTCCGCCTGTCCTGCCCCCAGCCTTCACAGAATAGGCCGTCGGGCAGTCCCACGAGGGGCTCTTGGCTCAGTGCGGGTCTTACCCCGACGGTTACTGCCCCGGTAGCTCGCCGGTCGCGGCCAGGGCCAACAGCTCCCCACGGCCGATCTGCGTCACCAGGCTCGCGCTGTCAAAGTAAATGCGCTCGTTGATGATTCGCTCGCCGTCGAAGAAGAACACCGCGATGATCGGCACCCGAAACGCTTTGCCGGTGGGTGGCATCCCGTAGAACTCGCCGAGATTGGTTCCCAGCAGATCGAATTCGGTGATCACCGCGTCGTCGCTGAAGTGGTAGCGCACGTTTTCGTGGCGCTGGTCGGGGAACGCGGTCCTGGTGGTGCGGTAGTAGTTCATCACCTCGTCATCGCCGTCGAAAACCTGCCCGGTGGCCATGATTTCGTAGCGAGGATGCCCGTTGAAGGTCGCGAGGGTGCGATCGAACTCCTTGGTCACCTCGGTGTTCATGTGCTCTTCGATGAGCGCGAGGCGCCGCTGGCGGAGTCCGTCGTCAAGCATGACTACTCCTCGCTGACCTTGGCCATGGCGAGCACGTCGAGGCGACGGTCGAGTTCTTCTTCGGACAGCTTGTCGCCGATCAACCCGCGGTCGATCACCGTTTGCCGAATTGTCTTGCGCTCCTTCAAAGCCTGCTTGGCCACCGCAGCCGCTTCCTCGTATCCGATCGCCGAGTTCAGCGGCGTGACGATCGACGGCGACGACTCGGCCAGCTCGCGCAGGTGCTCGACGTTGGCGTGCAACCCGGTGATGCATCGTTCGGCGAACAGCCTCGAGACGTTGGTGAGCAGCTTGAACGACTCGAGGATGTTGCGGGCCATCATCGGGATGTAGACGTTGAGCTCGAACGCGCCGGACAGCCCGCCCACCGCGACGGCGGCGTCATTGCCGATCACCTGTGCGGCGACCTGGGTAACCGCTTCGGGCAGAACGGGATTCACCTTGCCCGGCATGATCGAGCTGCCTGGCTGCAGATCCGGCAGCTGGATCTCGGCCAAGCCGGTCAGCGGGCCGGAGCCCATCCAGCGCACATCGTTGGCGATCTTGGTCAGCGACACCGCGATGGTGCGCAGCGCGCCGGACGCCTCGACCAGCCCGTCGCGGGCAGCCTGGGCTTCAAAAGAATTTGTCGCCGTCCGCAATTCGCTCAAACCGGTGTCGGCGACCAGCACCTCGACCACTTTGGCGCCGAAGCCGTCGGGGGCGTTAAGGCCGGTGCCGACCGCGGTGCCGCCGATCGCCAGCTCGCCCAGCCGGGGGAGGGACCCGCGCACCCTTTCTATGCCGGCTTCGATCTGCCGGGCGTAGCCGGAGAACTCCTGGCCCAGCGTCACCGGAACGGCGTCCATCAGGTGCGTGCGACCGGACTTGACCACGGTGTGCCATTCGCGGGCCTTACCGGCCAGCGCGTCATGCAGCACCTGCAGCGCCGGGATGAGATGGCGCACAGCGGCTTCGGTGGCCGCGATGTGGGTGGCGGTGGGGAAGGTGTCGTTGGACGACTGCGACATGTTGACGTCGTCGTTGGGATGCACGGTCACACCATTGGCGGCCGCGATGCTGGCGATCACCTCGTTGGTGTTCATGTTCGAGCTGGTGCCCGACCCGGTCTGGAAGACGTCGATGGGGAACTGGTCGTCGTGCTTGCCGTCGGCGATCTCGGCGGCCGCGGCGATGATCGCGTCGGCCTTATCGGCGGCCAGCAGCCCGAGGTCCTTGTTGACCTGGGCGCAGGCGCCCTTGAGCAGGCCCAGCGCGCGGATCTGGGTGCGCTCGAGGCCACGGCCAGAGATCGGAAAGTTCTCCACCGCACGCTGAGTCTGGGCGCGCCACAGCGCTTTTGCCGGTACCCGGACCTCGCCCATGGTGTCGTGTTCGATGCGGTATTCGGTGTCTTCTGCCACGGGCAGATCCCTCGCTATCCGTCGCTGGTTAGTGGTTACGGCAGTGGGTACGCGGCGGTGCTGTCGCCGGTGAAGTCGATGGCCGAGTACTCGTTGAGCTTGGTCAACCGGTGAAAGCCCTCGACCATCCGCAGCGTGCCCGACTTCGATCGCATCACGATCGACTGGGTGGTGCAGCCGCCCGGCTCGTAGCGGACGCCCTTGAGCAGGTCGCCGTCGGTGACGCCGGTGGCGCAGAAGAAGACGTTCTCCCCGGACACCAGGTCATATGTGGTGAGGACGGCGTCGAGGTCGTAGCCGGCGTCGATCGCCTTCTGTCGTTCTTCGTCGTCCTTCGGGGCCAGCTGCGCCTGGATCTCGCCGCCCATGCAGCGGATCGCTGCGGCGGTGATGATGCCCTCCGGCGTGCCGCCGATACCGGCCAGCATGTCGGTGCCCGAGCCCGGTCGGCACGCCGAGATCGCGCCGGCGACGTCGCCGTCGGTGATCAGCCGGATCCGGGCGCCGGTGTCGCGCACGTCCCCGATGAGCTGGGCGTGCCGCGGCCGGTCCAGGATGCAGACCGTCATGTCCGGCACGGACAGCCCTTTGACTTTGGCGACCGCCCGGATGTTCTCGGCGATCGGGGCGGTGATGTCCAGCACGTGCGCCGCGTCGGGTCCCACCGCGATCTTGTTCATGTAGAACACCGCAGACGGGTCGAACATCGCGCCGCGGTCGGCCACCGCGAGCACCGAGATCGCGTTGGGCATGCCCTTGCTCATCAGCGTGGTGCCGTCGATCGGGTCGACGGCGAAGTCGCACTCCGGCCCGTCGCCGTTGCCGACCTCTTCGCCGTTGTAGAGCATCGGCGCGTGGTCCTTCTCGCCCTCGCCGATCACCACCACGCCGCGCATCGACACCGAGTTCACCAGCTGGCGGATGGCGTCGACGGCCGCGCCGTCACCGCCCTCTTTGTCGCCGCGACCGACCCAGCGACCCGCGGCCATTGCGCCTGCTTCGGTGACCCGGACGAGCTCAAGGGCGAGGTTGCGGTCCGGGGCTTCGCGACGAGAACCTGCGGTCATGGTTGCCGATTGTCCCAGAGGCAGGTTGCCGCTCGGGAGCTGGGATACTCGTGCTGTGACGACGCAGCCGCAGCCTCCGGCAAAACAGCCTGAGCCGACGGCCAAACCGGCCAAGCCCCGGCTGCTCCAAGACGGCCGGGACATGTTCTGGTCGATCGCCCCGCTGGTGGCGGCCTGCATCCTGTTGGCCGGTGTGGTCGGGATGTGTTCGTTCGCCCCCAGCGGAGTCGAGCGCGGACCGGTGCCGTCCTACAACGCCGCGAGCGCGCTGCGGGCCGACGCGCTGACACTGGGCTTCCCGGTCCGGTTGCCGAAGCTGCCCGACGGCTGGCAGGCCAACTCCGGCGGCCGCGGCGGTATCCAGGACGGCCGGACCGACCCGTCGACCCGGCAGCGGCTGCACGCCGCCACCTCGACCGTCGGCTACATCAGCCCCAAGGGGATGTATGTGAGCCTGACTCAGAGCAATGCCGACGAGGACAAGCTGGTCGGCTCGATCCATCCGTCGATGTATCCGAGCGGAACGGTCGACGTGGACGGCACCAGGTGGGTCACCTACCAGGGCGACGGAACCGAGCCGGTGTGGACGGCGCGGCTGAACAGCCCGGCCGGCCCCGCTCAGGTTGCTGTCACCGGCGCAGGCAACGCCGACGAGTTCCGTACGCTGGCAGCGGCCACCCAATCGCAGCCGCCGTTGCCGGCGCATCGGTAGAAGGGAATCTCGGACATGGGCGCACCGGAGGCAGACCTCACTGGCTGGTCAGCGGCACCGTTCACCGGCGGCGGATACACCCACGACGTGTACCGCAAGGGCGAGGGGCCCGGTGTGGTGCTGATCCCCGAGGTCCCGGGCATCCACCCCGGCGTGCTCGCTCTGGGAAATCATCTGGTGGACAACGGTTTCACCGTGGCGATCCCGTCCCTGTTCGGCGAGCCCGGCCGCCCGGTCTCGGTCGGCTACACGGTCGATACTCTGCGACGTGTCTGTGTGGCAAGGGAGTTCGCGGCGCTTGCGACCAACAAGCACCGGCCGGTCGCAGATTTCCTGCGCGCGTTGGCAAGCGATCTGAACAAGACGACGCCCGGCAAAGGTGTCGGGGTGATCGGCCAGTGCTTCACCGGCGGCTTCGCGCTGGCCGCCGCGGTCGACGACAGCGTGCTCGCGCCGGTGCTCAGCCAGCCGTCGACGCCGTTCCCGTTCACCCCGCGCCAGCGGCGCGATGCCGGACTCAGCGACGTCGAGCTGAACGCGTTCAAAGACCGTGCCGCCACCGACGGCGTGTGCGCGCTTGGCCTGCGGTTCAGCAAGGACCTGATGTCGCCCGGCGAACGGTTCACCACGCTCAAAGAACGGCTCGGTGACGCGTTCGAGGTGATCGAGATCGACTCCGGCCCGGGCAACGAGCACGGCTTCAGCCGGGCGGCCCACTCGGTGCTGACCCTGGAGGTCCGCGAGGTCGACGGTCACCCCGCCTACGAGGCGCGCAAGCGGGTCGTGGAGTTCCTCAACGCGCGGCTGCGCTAGCGGCCTGCCTTCTTCGCTGATCGGTGATGAACCGAATCGACATGCGCTGTAACAGGTTTGGCGCCAGCCGGGCGAACACCCAGGACACGTAGGCCTGCCTGGGCTTCACCAGCAGTGCCTTGTTGCGACGGATCGCCTGCAGCGTGTCGCGGGCCAACCGGTCGGCGCTGTAGGCGTTTTTCATGCCCTGCCCGCGCAGGTAATAGTCGCGGCCGACGAAACCGCCGACCGCCCCCTTGTCCAGAATCGGCGTCTCGACGGCGCCCGGACACACCGCCAGCACACCGATCCCGCGGGACGCCGCCTCTGAGCGCAGCGCCAGCGACAGCCCTACGATCGCGTGCTTGGTCATCACGTAACTGGTGATCTGGCCGGCAGCCGCCAGCCCGGCCATCGACGAGGTGTTGACGATGTGGCCGTGGCCCTGCCTCAGCATCACCGGGTAGGCGGCGGACACGCCGTGCACGACGCCGCGGATGTTGACGTCGATGATCGCGTTCCACTGCTCCAGCGTCAGTAGTTCGGTGTCGCCGCCCCAAGCGATTCCGGCGTTGTTGAACATCAGGTCGAGCCGTCCGGTGCGCTCGACGACGGCGTCGACAGCGGCCTTCACCGCGGCCGGGTCGGTGACGTCGAGCGTGGCTGAGGTCGCCGTGCCGGGTCCGTGCAGGCTTTCCGCGGTGCGGGCGGCCGCCGCACCGTCGACGTCGGTGCAGACCACGTCGGCGCCCGCGGCGACCAGCGCGCGGCACAGCGCGGCGCCGATGCCCGAGCCCGCACCGGTGACGATCGCTTGCTTGCCGGTGAAATTCATTGCGCTGCAAGCTTCATGACGTGACTCATCAGATCGGGGTAACGCATCATGTGCGCGCCGCCGTTGAGGTCGAGCACTTCACCGGTCAGCCACGGCGCCTTGCACAAGAACAGCACCGCGTCGGCGATGTCCTCCGGAGTCCCGGCCCGGCCCAGCGGCGTGTTCTCCACGTATTCGTCGACGACGCCGGGAATGTGGGTGGCCGGCTCGGTCAGCGGGGTGTGCACGAACCCGGGTGCGACGGCGTTGACCCGGATGCCCCGCGGCGCCAATTCGAGAGCGGCGACCTGGGTCAGCATCGACAGCCCGGCCTTCGCGGCGCAGTAGGCGCTCATCGCCGCGGCGGGCTGGCGGCCGTTGAGCGAGCTGATCGACACCAGCGCCCCGCCGTCGTGCAGCCGCGGCGCGCCGTGCTTGATCACCAGGAAGCTGCCGGTGAGGCAGACGTCGACGACGGACCGGAAATCCTCCACCGGCAATTCGGTGATCAGCCCGAGCGAGCTGAAACCGGCGGTGTTGACGACGATGTCGAGTTCGCCGGCGCCGTCGAACAGGGCGCCCACCGAATCCTCATCGGTGACGTCGACGGTGGCGGCGCTGTGGGGTTCGCCGAGTTCGGCAGCCACGGCGTGGGCGCCGTCGGCGTTCCGGTCGGCAACGACCACCCGGTGGCCGTCGGCCGCCAGGGCGTGCGCCACCGCTTTGCCGATACCGGAGGCGCCGCCGACGACGACAGCGGATTGTTCGGTCATTCCGGTCTGAACCCTTCCCATTTGCGGCCAATCACGCTCCATAGGTCGGCGTAGCGACCGGGGTAGCGGTAGTACGGCGAGCGGCGCTTGAGCAGGGCGTGGGCCAGCGGTGCCCCCAGCCGCGCCGGGTAGCGACGCCAACCCATCCGGTTGGCGGTCTCGGCGAGCATCTGCGACCACGAAATCCGTTGGAAATCAAGCGCTTCGACCGAACGTTTGGTGTCCATCCAGTCGGTGCCGAACCAGTCGGTGTCGCTGTCCGGGTTGCCTTTGCGCCCAGCGGGTATGCCGCCGACCAATCCCATCGCGGCGGCCATCGACGGGGCGAGATCGCCCTGGACCAGTCGGTGCGAGTCGTCGCCGCCGATCAACAGTGTCTCGCCGACCACCGGCGCCGTGGTGGCCGCGATGAATGCGCGCGCGACGTCGCGCACGTCGACGGTCTGGATACGGCCGTCGACGGGCAGCGACGCCTCGAAGTAGATGGTGTCCAAGTCGAGGTCGAAGCGCGGCTCCGCGGTGAGCACGCCGCCGAGTCGCAGTATCACCCAGTCCAGCGCCGAGCCGCGCACCAGCTTTTCGGCTTCGACCTTGTGGGCGCCGTAGTTGTCGGAAGGCCGCAGCGGGGTGTCGGCGGTGAGCACGCCGCTGACGTGGTGCGGGTTGCGGGCGCCGTAGGTGGCGACGCTGGAGGCCTGGACGAAGCGCGGCGGCTGCGGCAACGTTGCGGCGGCCTCGAGCAGGTATCCGGTCGCGTCGACGTTGACGCGGCGGGCCAGCGCAGGCCGGGCGTAGCAGGCCGGCGGAATGATCGCGGCCAGGTGGATGATCACCGTCGGCGCAACCTTCTGCAGCAGCTCGGTGACCGCACCCGGGTCGGTGAGGTCGGCCCAGCGCACCGCGTCGGGTGGCAGCAGCCCGGCGGCGGCTTTGCGGTTGGCCGGCAGGTCGAGATCGGTGGCGATGACGCGGCGGCCACCGGCCTGCAATTGCCGCACGGTTTCCGAGCCGACAAGTCCGAATGCCCCGGTGACCAGAACAGTGTCGGTCATCGGCGAGTTCATGGCGGATTACGCTACACGCCGACGCGGAATGTCTTGGCTACTCGGCGACGACGGGTGCGACGACGGCCACCGGGTGCGGATGCGCGGTGGCCCTCATCTGGTCGAACAGCTCGACGTAGTAGGGCAGACATTCCTTCATCGCCTCTTCGGTGGTGAACAACGGCCGGTAGCCGAGATCGCGGGTGGCCTTGGCCACCGAGAAGTAGTTGTCCAGGTACAGCCGCTCGACGGCCAGCGGCTCCAGCGGCGGCTGCGGCAGCCCGAACCGGAAATGCAGCCGCTGCCAACCCAACATCACCGCACGGACCGCGGCGCCGGAGATCCGCAGCCGGGGCAGGCGCTCGCCGCACGCCGCGATCACCGGGCGGGCGAACTCGAACATGTTCACCGGTTCGGCGTCGTTGATGAAGTACGCCTGGCCGGGCGCGGTGCCACCCGGCACCAGGTGTTCGGCGGCCAGGATGAAGCCGTGAATCAGGTTGTGTACGTAGGAGTTATCCAAGCGGGCGGACTTGCGGCCGACCAGCACCTTGACGTGGCCGGCCAGCACGGATTCGAACACCTTGCGGAACATCGTCTGATCGCCGCGGCCCCAGATTCCGCTCGGGCGTATCGAGCAGGTCAGCAGTCCGTCAATCCCGTTCTGCGACAACACGAATCGCTCGGCGACGACCTTCGTCTCGGTGTAGAGGTCGTTGAATCGGTCGGTGTATGGCAGCGTCTCGTCGCCACCGGCGATGGGCTTGCCGCCCATCACCACGCTGTTGGACGCGGTGTAGACGAATCGCTGGACGCCGGCGCGTTGTGCGGCGTGCACCAGGTTCTTGGTTCCCTCGACATTGACGGCGAAGCTGCGCTGCCGGTACTCGTCGGTGACCGATGCGCCTCCCATCAGCTCGATCAGGGCAGCGGTGTGGAAGACGGTGTCGATGCCGTCGACTGCCCCCGCGACGACGTCGCGGTCGCAGATGTCGCCTTGCAGCACCTCGAGCCCGGGCTGGGCGGGCAGCGGGGAGGGCGCCCGGTCGAAGGAGCGCACCTGATAGCCGCGGTCGAGCAGGGTGGTGACGAGGTTGGCGCCGACGAATCCCGAGCCGCCGGTGACCAGCACCCGGCCCAGTTGGGTGGTCGGCGATTGTGCAGAGTTCTCAACCATGCCGCAGAGGATAACTGAAACGTGTTCCAGTTCCGAACAGATCCCCGAGAAATAGTTGCGCTGTCAAGAATCCTGCGGATCGCCGGCGGCGAGCGCGTCGGTAACCCGCTTACGGGCGCCGGCTAAGTGCTCTTCGCAGCGTTTTGCCAGCTGCTCGCCCCTTTCCCAGAGCGTCAGCGACGCATCGAGGTCCAGCCCGCCCTGCTCTAGCAGCCGCACCACCTCGATCAGCTCGTCGCGGCATTTTTCATACCCGAGCTGACTAATAGGCGTAGCCTCGTCACTCGCCATCGGCAGGTCCTTCGCTCACCGCCGCGATCGCGCCGTCGCCGACCCGTACCCGCAGCGCCGTCCCGGCCGGCGCATCGGCGGTGCTACGTAGCACCGCCGACCGACCCTCGGGCGTCACCGCCTGCACCACCGCGTAACCGCGCGCAAGGGTGGCCGCCGGACCCAACGTAGCCAGCCTGGCCGACAAGTGTCCGACGCGTTCGGTTTCGGCATCGATCACCCGGTTGATGTCGCGGCGAACCGCGGACCGGGCGCGGTGAATCTCGTCGGCCCGCGCCGTCAGCGCCGTCAGCGGTTCGGCCAGCACCGGACGGCTGCGCAGCTGGGCGAGTATCCGCTCCTCGCGCGTCACCCAGTGCCGCAGTGCCTGGGCGCTGCGCCGCCGCAAGTCGTCGAGCAGGTGCTGCTCGGCCGCGGTGTCCGGGACGATGCGTTTGGCGGCATCGGTGGGCGTGGCGGCGCGGACGTCGGCGACCAGGTCGCACAGCGGGTTGTCGGGCTCGTGGCCGACCGCGCTGACCACCGGTGTGCGGCACGCGGCGATCGCGCGGCACAGCGTCTCGTCGGAGAACGGCAGCAGGTCCTCCACGCTGCCGCCGCCGCGGGCCAGCACGATCACGTCGACGCACGTATCGGCGTCCAATTCCTTGAGCACAGCGACGATCTGGGCCACCGCGGTGGGACCCTGGACGGCGGTGTTCCGGACGGCGAACCGCACCGCGGGCCAGCGCGCGGCGGCGACGGTCGTCACATCCCGCTCGGCCGCGCTGGCCCTACCGGTGATCAGCCCAACGGTGTTGGGCAGGAACGGGATCGGCCGTTTGAGCCGCAGGTCGAACAGCCCTTCGGCGTCCAGCAGCCGGCGCAACCTTTCGATCCGGGCCAACAGCTCTCCGATGCCCACGGCGCGAATCTCGCTGAGCCGCAACGTAAGCGTGCCACGGCCGGTGAAGAAGTTCGCCTTGCCGCACACCACCACCTGCACGCCTTCGGCAAGCTTGACCGGTGCGCTCTCCACCAGGTCGCGCGGAGCGGTGACCGTCAGCGACATGTCGGCGGCCGGATCACGCAACACCATGAAGACGGTCTTGGCGCCCGGTCGGATGTTGATCTGGGTCAGCTGGCCTTCCACCCAGACCGTGCCCAACTTCTCGATCCAGCCGGCGATCCGGATCGCAACCGCGCGAACGGGATACGGGTTCTCGGCCGAATTGGCGTTGGCGGTCACTTCGCTGTCGCGCGCGTGATCCTGTTGGCGAGCAGCGTCTGGAACGGCGCACGGCCTTTGGTGGATTCCTCGTAGGCCAGCAGGGCTTCGAGCTCGTCGAGGTCGAGCGACTGCAGCCGGGCCCGCAGCTGTGCCAGCGTCAGCTGTTCGTAGTCCAGCTCCTCGACCACCGCGGGTGCGGGCGCGGCCTGCTGGCCCGGTGTGGCGGCCACCCGCGCCCAGTCGTCGCCTGCGCCTGCTTCAGGGGACGAATACAGCGCGAACCGTCCTTCGCCGCGACTCTCGGTGTCGATGGCGTCGTCGTCACCGTCGGCCAGGTCCTCGTCGAACGTCGCCCACTCCGGCTGCTCGTCCTTGGGCGGGAAGATGTGCTCCAGGGTGGAATCACCCTTGATCACCAGCTCGGCCACGTTCTGCTGGAATCGCATCACGACATGCGCGGCCGTGCTAACCAGCGTCATCGGATACATCAAGATCGTTTTCGGCAGCTTGATGGTCTCCTCGACGGCCATCGTCGCCGCTCCCACCAGCAGCCGGACCCCGTATGGTGCAGTAGCCATGCGGTCCAGCCTGCCCTAACCTGCGGTCAACTCCAAGCTGAGCGCGCGGGCAGTAGCCTGGTTGGCATGCCACCAACCGTCAATATGGGGCCTCATATAGGGATGAGGGCGGGCGCAACCAGGTCGGCGATCGAGCCGGTGACCGGTAAGCGTGTGCTGCTGGCCGAGCCGCGCGGTTATTGCGCCGGCGTGGATCGCGCTGTGGAGACAGTCGAGCGTGCGCTGGAAAGGCACGGCGCACCCGTCTACGTCCGTCACGAGATCGTGCACAACCGCCATGTGGTGGACACTCTGGCCAAGGCCGGCGCGGTATTCGTCGAGGACAACGACGAGGTGCCGGAGGGCTCGATCGTGGTGTTCTCCGCCCACGGCGTCGCGCCGACGGTGCACACGACCGCCGCCGAGCGGCAGCTGAAGGTCATCGATGCGACGTGTCCGCTGGTCACCAAGGTGCACAACGAGGCCAAGCGATTCGCCCGCGACGACTACGACATTCTGCTGATCGGCCACGAGGGCCACGAGGAGGTCGTCGGGACCGCCGGTGAGGCCCCCGACCATGTGCAGCTGGTCGACGGGCCCGAGGCTGTCGAGGGTGTGACGGTCCGCGACGAGAACAAGGTGATCTGGTTGTCGCAGACCACGCTGTCCGTCGACGAGACCATGGAGACCGTCCAGCGGCTGCGCGCGCGTTTCCCGAAGTTGCAGGACCCGCCCAGCGACGACATCTGCTACGCCACGCAGAATCGCCAGGTCGCGGTCAAGGCGATGGCGCCGGAATGCGAGCTGGTGATCGTCGTCGGATCGCGCAATTCGTCGAACTCGGTGCGGCTGGTCGAGGTCGCGCTAGGCGCCGGGTCGCAGGCCGCGCATCTGGTCGACTACGCCGACGACATCGATCCGGCGTGGCTGGACGGCGTCACCACGGTCGGGGTCACGTCCGGGGCGTCGGTGCCGGAGGTGCTGGTGCGTGGCGTGCTGGAGCGGCTGGCCGAGTACGGCTACGGCACGGTGCAGCCCGTGACGACGGCCAACGAGACACTGGTGTTCGCGTTGCCTCGGGAAATCCGGCCGGCGCGCGGCGACGATGCAGTCCGCGCAGCGGACTGAGGAGAAGCCGCGCCATTAGGCCCCGCAGCTAGTTAGCGGTCGTAGTCCCAGTTCTCGCCGGCGGCCTTGCGTGGCCGCGGTGGACGCGATGTGGGCTCGTCCTGCGATTCGTCATTCCGGTAACGCACCCGCGAGATCGGGTGGTGGGTTGCGGTCGCGCGCGATGACCCGTTCGGCCCGGGCCTGCGGCGCGGCGGCGGGGTGGCGTCGTAGGGCTCGACGGGCTCCCGCGGTTCGAAGCGACTCGTCGGCCGACCCCGGCGGGCCTGGGTTTCACGGCGCACTTCCCAGGGCGGCCGACCACGCTGTTCGAGGTCGCGGGGCAATCTGCCGCGGCGAGGCGGCTCGGGTCCGTCGATTTCGTGGGTGGGACGGCGACGCCGGGCACGGTCGCGGGCCGGGTCTGCCGCCTCGCCCAGCGGGGGCCGCGGGCGACGGGTGCGCGATGCTTCCGGACGGCCGCCGGTCCTTCGGGCGGAGGCGGACCTGGTCGAACGCTCGACAGCGTGGGTTCGCCGGGTGCGCTGCCGGGCGGGCTTCTCGACCGCCTCGTCGTCGTCGGACTCGCGGTTGAACAGCGCCGACAGCCGCGCCACCAATCCGAACGCTCCGCCGGTGCTCGAGGTGTCCTCGGCGGCAGCGTCGTCGGACGCGGACGACGAGCGGTGGACCACCCGGTCGAGGCCCCACCGGACCAGGCCGATCAGCAGCACCGCCGCCGAGGTGAACAACATCAGCGGGAAGCGCTCGATCAGCGGGTAGCCGCAGTTGATCAGGAGGTCCTTGATTCCGGTGAACTTCGCCCCATGGAAGAGGAAGTAGGCGCCGGGCACCGCGCAGAACAAGATCAGCGGCGGCTGGATCACCGCGGTGAAGATGCCGGCCTGTCGCACGGCGAGCACGGCAGCGAGGCAGCCCACCACGTAGAGCCCGGAGAAGACGCTGGTCAGCTCCTTGCCGGAGCCGGCGTCGAACGCGAAGCCGACGGCGGCTCCGGTCACGGCGATGACCACCGCGGCCCACCACGGCAGACCAGGAACCGACGGAACGATCGAGCGGTGATCTGCCGTTACCGCCGACCGCGTCTGCTCTGCTGACACACGTCGACCGTACCGGCTCAGCGCCGAAAGACGCGTAACGACCTCGTTAGCGTTTGCGCGGGCGTGCCACACGCGCGCCTTCTCCTACACTTGGTTCCCTGTGAGCCTGAGCCTCGGGATTGTGGGTCTGCCCAACGTCGGTAAATCGACCCTGTTTAATGCGCTGACCAGAAACAACGTGGTTGCCGCCAACTACCCGTTCGCGACCATCGAGCCCAACGAGGGCGTGGTGCCGTTGCCGGATCCGCGGCTGGCCACCTTGGCGGAGATGTTCGCGTCCGAGAAGATCGTCCCGGCGCCGGTGACCTTCGTCGACATCGCCGGCCTGGTCGCCGGTGCGTCCGAGGGAGCGGGCCTGGGCAACAAATTCCTCGCCAACATTCGCGAGTGCGACGCGATCTGCCAGGTGGTCCGGGTGTTCGCCGACGACGACGTGACCCACGTCGCGGGCAAGGTCGACCCGAAGTCGGACATCGAGGTCGTCGAGACCGAGCTGATCCTGGCCGATCTGCAAACCCTCGAGCGCGCGGTGCCGCGGTTGGAGAAAGAGGCCCGCAATAACAAGGAACGCAAACCGCTGTTCGATGCCGCCGTGGCCGCACAGCAGACGCTCGACGGCGGAACTACGTTGTTCGCCGCGGGCGCCGATGCGGCACTGCTGCGGGAATTGAATCTGCTGACAACCAAACCCTTCCTGTACGCGTTCAACGCCGACGAGTCGGTGCTGACCGACGCCGACCGGGTCGCCGAGTTGCGTGCGCTGGTGGCGCCGGCGGATGCGGTGTTCCTGGACGCCAAGATCGAGGCCGAGCTCATCGAGTTGGACGAGGAGTCGGCCGCCGAGCTGTTGGAGTCGATTGGCCAGACCGAACGCGGCTTGGATGCGTTGGCGCGGGCGGGTTTTCACACTCTGAAGCTGCAGACCTACCTGACCGCCGGGCCCAAGGAGTCACGCGCCTGGACCATCCACCAGGGCGACACCGCGCCGAAGGCGGCCGGGGTGATCCACACCGACTTCGAAAAAGGCTTCATCAAAGCCGAAATCGTGTCCTACGACGACCTGGTCGCCGCCGGATCGATGGCCGCGGCGAAGTCCGCCGGCAAGGTCCGCATGGAGGGCAAGGACTACGTGATGGCCGACGGCGACGTTGTCGAGTTCCGGTTTGGAACGACGTCTACATCGAAGGCCAAGGCATAGGGGAACGGTCGTCTAAGGAGCGAGCCAGTAGCGTCGGCGCCATGATTGCATCGGCGGTGTCTGCACTCGCCAAGCGCCTCAACCGGAACGGTCGGCGAATCGGCCGCCCGTTCGACCCGAGTACCCAGCTGACGCCTCCCCACGGTCTGCGGTCGAGTTGGGTGCATTACGGAGTGATGGTGCCCGATCTTCCCGAGCCGCATCGAACGTTCGGGGTGATGTCGATCATCGGGACGCCGGGAATCGCGATCTTCTCCAACGATCACGCGATTGTCACCAGCGCGAGCGATACCGCCTACCTGGTGTCAGCCACCGCTGCCATGCGGGGCGAGGGTTTGCACACCTACTCGATCGCACGGGACTGCGAAATTCTCCCAGACGGCAGCCTCGTTCGCCTCGGCGACGATCTCACCATCGAGGGCAGTTATCCCGACTTCCGGCTCCAGCGGTTCCACCGTGATGTTGTGGTGGACCTCGACATCCAGGCAACGGATAAGGTCACGTACTTCGTTGACCTCCCTGGTGGCCTTTACACGCACTGGAGCCTTTTGTGTCGGTACAACGGTGCGGTCGGCGGCCTTTTAGTCGCCGGGTTGTGCACGCTCGAATACGCCAGCGGAGTTGGGCTGCACTCGATCCCGATACCCGGCACCCCCAACCTTCCGGTGCCGTTCTTCACCTACCACGTTCTGAACATCGACGAGCGCACACAGGTTTTGACGTCAAAGGTGTTGGGTGCAGGCGGGATTGAACTCATTTCCGCGACATGGGTTCGGGGCCTGGACGACTACGGGAGCGAGTTGCTCGATACCAGGTTCGACGTCGAGGAATACGAGCCCGCCCCGCGATCAACGCCAAGCGGCCGCGACATGCGACTGCCCGCCACGCTGACGTGGTCGGCGTATCTCCGGGGATCCGAGGTCATCAGCATCACTGGACGATGTCACGGGGATTGGGTGTACGGGCTGGGAGCCGGATTCGTAGGCAGCTACCACTACACCGGAAGCTTTCGCGGCAAAGCGATCGAAGGTATTGCGTATATCGAATACATCGACCTCCGATAGAAGATGGCCGATTGCGACGCGGTGGAGTTCCGGTTCCAAACAACGTCTCGTGGCAAGTCTGCTGGTCACTAGCAACTGCTCTTTGCGAGATGTCGTTCGTTCTTTACGCATTCGGCCCAATCGGACCGCTGCCTTCCGGGTCGTCGGTATGCTCCGGCGACATGGCCGACCCGCTCTTCGACGCCATCGAGCGAAAGCGGCTCGCCAACCTCCTCGATGAACTCGGTCCCGATGCGCCGACCCTCCTGGACCCTTGGACGACGCGCGATCTGGCCTCGCACCTTGTGCTCCGAGAGCACGACCTCATCGCGGCACCTGGGCTCGTCATCCCGGGTGCGTGGAGCCGCTTCGCCGAACGGCGCAGAAATGCACTCGCACACAGGGATTTCTCCTGGCTCGTTGACACGATCCGATCGGGGCCGCCACGGGGCTTCTTCCGCATCAATTGGGTGCGGCGATTACCCAACCTCAATGAGTTCTTTGTCCACCATGAGGACGTGCGTAGAGCCAACGGCCTTGCCCCGCGGGCGAACTCCCCCGCGATGGACGCGGCTCTGTGGCGCAACGTCAGTTTCGCGCCATGGTTGCTCGCTCGGCGACTACGCGATACTGGCCTTGAGCTCGAGTGGGCTGGGACGGGAAAGACCCTAAGGGTCCGGCGAGGGAAACCCGCGGCTCGCATCGTCGGACTGCCGGGCGAGCTGCTGTTGTATCTCTTCGGTCGTCAGCGCGCAGCGCGAGTCGACGTCAACGGGCCGGCTTGCGCGATCGAAGCCGTCGGGCGCGCGCAATTCGGCATGTAAGGGAGTCTCGACCGTCGGCATGAGGATCTCGCTGGCGGAGCCGACGGAGACGTCGTGGAGTTCCGCTTAAACGTCTAGGTCGAAGCAGTAGCAGGCGGCGCCTTGGCTGCGAACTCGCTTCTTGGAGTTGATCCGTTGGCTCGTACCTGCTGCACAACGACCCAGATTGCCGCAAGTATGGGGACCAACGTGTAGGGCACGTTGAAGATGTAGAACCAGGTGAGATTTATCGGTGGGACATCGCCCGATAGGTCCTCGATCAGGTAGATGCCATTCGCCACGACGGCCATCCCGACAAGCGGGAGTACGACATAGGACAGCCAGGGTGACTTCCGGAATAGTCCGTACGCTGCTAGGCCATAGAGAGGTCCGAACGCGAAGCCAAACCAGCCGGAGGTGACGAGCCACGATGGCGGGTTGCGGAATATCGGGTCAACTTCGTTCGCATACCAACCGGTGGACCTGTCGATGAGGCCGAACGTCGCCCCACCGTCCGATCCGAGCCATCCGATGAACAGCGCCGCGAACAGAATCGCCAGGGCGCAATCGATTTTCCGGCTCATACGTTGCTCCTCGGACGATGATCTCGCTCGACAAAGCATGCAGCGATGGTCGAGTTTACGAAGAGAAATCCCGCGACTGGTACCGGCGGCTCGCGTCGAATAGCCGGTTGCCGACGGCGACGTGGTGGAGTTCCGCTTCAACGTCTGGTGGCAGGGCGGCGGGGCGCTAGCGGGGGTTGAGTCGGAAGAGCGGAATCTGGCGTCCGACCGGTGCGGTCTTGGCGCGATAATCGCGGTAACCGGCGTAGACGTGCTCTGCGAGCGCGTAGAGGCGGCGATACTCGTCGGCATCGGTTACCTCGGTCGCCACAAAGCTCTCGCCGCCAAACTCGCACTCCGCGTGCGCCTTGAGGTTGTAATACCACTGCGGGTGTTTCGCGCCGCCGTAGTTGGAGGCCATCAGGATCGGATCGCGCCCATCGTGAAAGTAGGTGAGCTGAACCACTCGTGGCTGACCAGACTTTGCACCCGTGGTCTTCAGAGGTGCGTTGATAACCAATCCCATATTCATCCGTCCTGCAGTTGCCCGATGCAGCCACGGGTCGACGCGAGGTGCAAGGTGGCGCGCAAGAGACTGTCCCGGACGGGACCGGCCGAATCGCACATTGGCCTCATAGATGCGGCCACGTTTCTTGTGGGGATCCACGTAACGCAGCGGCATGCGTTGACCATATCCCGCTTCAACGTCTAGTCAGCCGCACAACGACCTTCCCGAACTCCGGTGGGTGGGCGTAGCGTCAGAGCCCAGTGAGAGATCAGCCCGGTGAAGGGAATGATCGATGCCTTGGACAATGTCATCCGGCCTACGCAGCAACGTCAGGAAGATCGCCGTGGCGGGGGTGCTTATCGCCGCGCCCATGGCCGCAGTGAGCATCCCGGCGTACGCGACGCCCGTCGGCACGCCGACTCCGCAGGCTGTCCGCCCGGCGCCGCTGCCGGCGGATCCGCCACAGCCACCTCCTCCGCCGCCGGCCCAACCGTCAAATGGTGAGTACTACAACCCGAATGACTCAGAAGACTGGTGGCCGTACGCCGGCACTGGCAGTTTCTGAACTAAATCAAGCCGTGCCGCGGAGTGCCCGGAGGCCACGCACGGTCTTGCTGATCAGTTCGCGTCGTTCGTCGATGGTCATCGAATCACCGCGGGGGGCGTGCACCCGCAGATAACCCTGTGTCACCAGGTCGTCGACCAGGAACCGAGTCGCGCCGAGTGGCAAGGACAGCTGCGAGGCGATCTCGGCGACCGAGGGGTTGTGCGCGCACGACGTCAGGATCTGGCCGCGCACATCGTTTTTCGGCCATCGCGGCGGCTTTGCTGTGGTGTCCAGCGCTTCGACCGGTGCCTCGAGTGCCAGGTCGATACCTGCGTCGGTGCGGCCGGCCGTCAGCGTGTACGGCCGGACCAGGCTCGGCTCGTCCGCGGCTTCCGGCCCGGTGAACCAGTCGCCCTCGGAGTGCGTCGGCCGGACAGGCGGCGAACTATGCGACACCGCGCGGTTCTTCAAGAACCACAAGGTCTGGTCGGCGTGCACCATCGCGCGCACCTCGCTGGAGACGACCTTGAGGATGGTGCGGTCGGTGTCGATGACGAACGTGGTCCGTCTGACCGGCAGCAGCCGGGCCAGCAGGCCACGGCGCCGCGTGTGCCGGCCACGTAGGGCCTCGTCACGCGCCAGGACGGATCTACGCAGCGTGGCGATCCTGCCGCGGCGCACCCCGAACAGTTCGGACACCACCCCGTCCGCGTCGGAGAGCAGCGGATAGTCGAACGCGCGCTGTCGGGCGAAGTGGGCCTGCCTGTCGACGGTGTCGGTGCTGATGCCCACCCGCTGGGCGCCCACCCTGGCAAATTCGTCGCTCAGATCCCGGAAGTGACACGCCTGGGCCGTGCAGATCGGTGAGGACGCCAGTGGGAAGAAGAACAGCACGACCGGACCCTCGGACAGCAGCGCCGACAGCGTCCGAGGCCGACCGGTGTGGTCGTACAAAGTGAAGTCAGGCGCCTTCTCGCCCGCGAACATCAGCAAAGATTAACGCGGCGAAGCTCTGCCGCGGCACGACTCGGATAATTCGGTCGTTGACGCCGGCCACCGGCCTGTTAAGCGCGCCGTGTAACTGGACCCGGCAACCCATCGGTCGGTTTACCTTGAGGGTTTCGAGTGATCAGGAGCGGATCGATGAGCGCTGGAAACGAAAAGATCGTGCTCGACTTCGTGCATGCGGCATACGGCGAGCACATGGACGTCGAGGCCATGGCCGCGCTGATGGCCGAAGACTTCGAATGGCAGCTCAATGTGCCGCTTTCGCCGGTCATCCGCGGACGCGACGCGGCACGCGCGGAGCTGGAGAAGCACAACCAGCTGGCTTCGGGAATGGTCGACGGCAGCGAGATCCGGACGGTCGTATCCAACGACGACACCGTCGTGGTGGAGCGGCTCGACGTGAACCTGATCGCGGGCAAACGGGTCACGTTTCACGTCACGGCGATTTTCGACGTCCGTGACGGGGCGATCACCTGCTGGCGGGAGTACTGGGATACCGGCGACATCGCTCGCCAGCTCGGCAGCGATCCGGGTCAGATGTTCGACCAGATCGGGTCCTGATCTACGCTCCGGATCATGAGCTGGACACCTGAGCAGCGGGTCCCTGGCGACCAGGCCGCAGTGACGACGCTTCGGTTACGTGCGAGCTGAACTCCCATGTCGATCCCGGTCAACGCAGACAACTTCGTGAGGGCGGAGACGCACCGGATGTTCGCCGACATCCAAGCGGTCGCAGGGGGTGTCGGGATCTTTCGGCACAACCGGACACCCGCCCGCATCGACGAACAAACGGTCATCCGCCTCAACCGGGACACGTTGTACAGCTTCGCGGTCGTCGATCTTGCCCAACCCGCTCGCCTGACCTTGCCGGACGCGGCCGGCCGGTATCTGTCGGCCATGGTCGTCAACGAAGACCACTACGTGAACGGCGTCATCCACGAAGCCGGTGAACACATACTCACCAAGGAGGACTTCGGTTCTCGCCACATCTTGGTCGGCGTCCGAATTCTGGTGGATCCCAACGACTCTGCGGACGTTGACGCTGTCGCGGCCTTACAGGACCGTCTCACGATCGAGGCGGGATCATCTGACCCCTTTGTCAAGCCGGACTACGATGCCGACAGCCTCGGCGCAACCCGCGACGCGTTACTCGCGCTGGCCCGCGGGCTCAACAACTTCGACCGGACCTTCGGTACGCAGGCGGACGTCGACCCGGTGCGTCATCTGATCGGAACCGCAGCCGGTTGGGGTGGGCTGCCCACGTCTGAGGCGACGTACTTCGGTGTGGACCCGAACCTTCCGCCCGGCGAGTACCAGCTCGTATTCAAAGATGTTCCGGTCGATGCGTTTTGGTCGGTGTCGGTGTACAACGCGAAGGGATACTTCGAGCCGAATGCGAAGGGCCTGTACTCGGTCAACAGCGTGACCGGCCAACCCAACGACGACGGCTCGATCGCCGTCCGCTTCATCGCCACCACCGACGGCGAGGTCCCGCCGAACGCGATCGTCACGCCGGAGGGCTGGAATTACCTGATCCGTTTCTACCGGCCGCGGCCGGAAATCCTCGATGGCAGTTGGACGCCGCCGCCGGTGCACGCAGCCACGGCGACCTGAGTTAGTGCGCGTCGTCGGCAGAGAAGACGTCGATCGGCCGCCCAATCGTCAACATCACCAGCGGGATCTGGCGGCTGGTCGACTGCTGATAGGTGAGGTAAGGCGGATACAGGTGGGCCATGTACGACCACACCTGATGGCGCTCCTCGGCTTCGGGTTCCCGCCAGGTTGCCTCGAACGCCTGCGTCGCGATCTGCACACCGATCGTGTTGCTCTGCAAGACATTCAAGTACCACCCGGGATGCGTGTCGGCGCCACCCTTCGAGGCGACGATGACGATCTCGCCGCCGACGTTGCCGTAGATCAGCGGCTTGACGTACACCTTCCCGGACGTACGGCCGACGACCTTGATCAGGCAGTGCGTGGTCAGCTCACGCCCCCCGACCTCGGTCAGGTCCAAGATGTGGCCGCGGGTGCCGCCGGAGGTCAGATAGTCCTCGAGGTGCTCGCTGATCCAGTCACCTCGCGCCGCTCGGATCGCAGCGGCATCGGCGTCGGCCATAGGTGACTCCTGAACGTAGACGGGGCGAAGTCATGTAACCACACGCCCAACCAACTGGTCAGGGCAGCCGTTGCCGGCGATGTCGTCGAATTGCACATCAACGTCCGGGTTATCACGGCACACTCACTGCTGTGAGAGTCGCCGTGGTCGGAGCCGGGCCTGGTGGCATCGCGATGGGGATCCAACTCGCGGACGCCGGCCACGACTTCACCATCTTCGATCGTGCCGACGGCTTCGGCGGCACCTGGCGCAACAACACCTATCCCGGTGCGGCCTGTGACGTTCCGTCGCACTTCTACTCCTACTCGTTCGCGCTCAACCCGCGGTGGAGCAAGACCTTCGCCAACCAGCCGGAGATTCTCGCTTACCTGGAGAAGGTCGCCGCCGAATACGGGCTCGGCGGACATCTCGTCGCACACTCGCGCGTCACCGAATTGCGTTGGGCCGACGAGATACAACGCTGGCACGTCACCACCGCGGATGGAACCACCAACGAGTTCGACGCCGTCGTGACCGCAGTCGGCATGCTCGACGTGCCCAACATTCCCGAGATCCCCGGCGCCGACCGATTCCGCGGCCGCACATTCCATTCGTCGGAATGGGATCACACGAAATCGACCGCGGGAGAACGTGTGGCGTCGATCGGCACCGGCGCCAGCGCGATCCAGTATGTCCCCGAGATCGCCGCCGAAGCCGCGCACCTGACCGTCTTTCAGCGCACGCCGATCTGGGTCAGCCCCCGCTACGACGAACCGTTCACCCCGGAACAACAGGCGCTCTTCGAGAGCGACCCCGACGAGGCGCGCAAAGTCCGCCACGAGGCCTTCATCGCATACGAGTCCGCGAACTTCGACGCCGACTCCGAGATGACCCACGGCCTCACCGACATGGCCCGCGATTACCTGGCCCGCAAGGTCACCGACCCGGAACTGCGCGCCAAGCTCACGCCGTCGTATCCCGTCGGCTGCAAGCGGCCCCTGCAATCGCGGGCGTGGTTCCCGACGTTCGCGAGGCCGAACGTGACCCTGGAAACGACGCCGATCGACGCGTTCACCGAACGCGGCCTGTGCACCGCCGACGGAGTCGAGCACGAATTCGATACCGTCATATACGGCACCGGCTTTCACGCCGCCGACTACCTGCTCAGCCTCGATGTGTACGGCATCGGCGGCCGCCGATTGTGCGATGACTGGCGCGAGGGCGCCGAAGCGTATCTCGGCACCGTGGTCCCCGGCTACCCGAACCTGTTCACCTTGTATGGACCCAACACGAACGGGGTCACATCCATCATCTACATCCTGGAAGCGCAGGCCGAATTCGTCCGCCGGATCCTCGACGAGATGGCGGCGGCCGGGGTGCGTGCCATCGACGTCCGCCGCGACGTCCACGACGACTACAACGACGAGATCCAGCGGGCGATGCAGGGCACCGTGTGGATGGCGAACTGCAACAATTACTACCGGCACGCCAACGGCAAGGTGGTGACCCAGTTTCCCTACAGCGGAACCACATTCGTGGATATGTTGGCGCGGGTCAAACTCGACGAATTCGACCGGAAGGGATGATCGCGTGCAGGGAATTCACCACGCGGCGATAGTCACCGCGGACGTCGACGCCGCTATGCGGTTCTGGCGCGACGGACTGGGCTTTACCGAGTTGTTCGACCACACCTTCACCGGCGACTGGCAGACGCTGTTCGCGGCGCAGACCGATCAGCTGCGCTCGATCTTCCTCGGCGATCCCCAGAATCCGGAGACCGGCATCGTGGAACTCGTCGTACTGGAAGGAAGCGAGCAGGCTCCGCCAAAGCCGGACCGTCCGGCGTTCGGCTTCTTCCTGTTGTCGTTGCAACGCGACGTCGACTCGACGCTGACGACGTTGGCGGGCTTGGGATTCGACGATGGGGTGCGGCGGATCGTCATGCCCGCCCCCGGTGGGAAGCGGGTGGACATGGCCGTGCTCGACGCCCCCGACGGCGTCCGCGTCGAGTTGATCGGCCCGCCGCGATGACCGCCGTCGTCACCGGTGGCGGCTCCGGCATCGGCCGCGCGGTCGTCCAGCGGCTGCGTGCGGCCGGGGGAGATGTCGTGGTCTGGGACATCGACAGCGGTGACATCGATTGCGACATCAGCGATCCCGAGTCCGTGTCGGCGGCCATCGACCGCACCATCGCCGACCATGGTGCGCCGGACCGGCTGGTGGCCTGCGCGGGAGTCGGCGCATCGGGTCTGCTGCTCGACCAGACGCCCGCCGACTGGCAGCGGGTGATCGACACCAACCTGACCGGGATGTGGCTGACCATGCGCGCGGTCGCCCGAGCGATGGTCGATCAGGGTTCGGGCGGCTCGATCGTCGCGGTGTCCAGCATCAGCGGCACGCTTGCCGACCGGGACATGGGCGCCTACTGCGTGTCCAAGGCGGGCATCGACATGCTGGTGCGGGTTGCGGCGCAGGAGTGGGGCGGGCACGGCATCCGCGTCAACGCCGTGGGCCCCGGCGTGACTCGCACACCGATGCTGGCCAACCCCGAGCAGTTGCCCGGCTGGGTTGAGGGATTGACCGAACGCACCGCGTTGGGCCGGCTGGGCGAGGCCGACGACGTCGCTGAAGCGATCGTTGCGGTGCTCGAAATGTCGTGGGTGACAGGACAGACCGTGTTCGCCGACGGCGGACTGGCGTTGCACAGTCCCATCGACTCGTACGGCCAGCTGCAACGCGTGATGGCCCGCCGGAGTCGTTGAACCGAATTGTCGGTCGGCGTCTTTACGATCAGCACATCGTGAAGATCACCTACCTGTTCCTCCCGGTCTACTTCGGTCTGATCGCGGGCCTGCTCGGACACGGCGTCTGGACGGGTGCGGCCGGCGCCGTCGTCGGCGGCGTGCTGGCCGTGGTGTTGTCGGCCGAGGCCATCCGGCGGCCGGGGTCGAGCATGGCCTCGATCGACGCCATGACCGGGGTCGAATTCGAGGACTACGTCGCCGCGCGGTTGCGACGGGCCGGCTGGCAGGTCGACTTCACCTCGGCGACCGGTGATTACGGCGTCGACCTGATCGCAGTGAAAGACGGTAGGTCGGTGGCGGTGCAGTGCAAGCGTTACGGCAGCCCGGTCGGAGTGGCGGCGGTGCAGCAGGTGGTCTCCGGTGCCCGTCACCACGACTGCAACAAGAGCATCGTCGTGAGCAATCAGGAGTTCACCCAGGCGGCCAAGCGACTGGCGTACACCCATGGCTGCCAGTTGATCGGCCGCAAGACGCTGGAGTCCTGGGTGCCGCCTCCCGCGCGACGCGCGGTTTAGGCCATACCGGCGTGAAAGCTGAGGCACACTCGGGGACATGGCCCGACGAGCGAGCACCCTGACGGTCGCGCTGTCCGCACTGTGTTTGGCGGGCGGCGTGGCTCACGCGGCCCCGGCGCCCACGTATCACTGGTGCCCCGGCCAGCAATGGGATCCGGGCTGGAGCCCGGTGCTCGACTGGGACTGGAATCAGTGCCACGACTGGCAGCGCGCGGGTGGACCGGCCCCGTTCAGCGCGGGGCCCTGGGGACTTCCGCCGCCGTGGGCGCCGCCGGCGCCGGCCCCGCCATCGTGGGCGCCCGGAGCCAACGTGATGTGGAATCAGACCGCTCGCGCCTGGGGCTTCTGGAACAACGGCATCTGGATGACGATCTGACCCAGGGCATTCTTGTCGGAGGTGTTGCTTAGCATCGCCCCATGAGATTCGTTTCGACCAGGATCATCACCGGTGACGTCCCACGGCTTGTTGGCTTCTACGAGAGAGTGACCGAGACCGCGGCGGTCTGGGGCAACGAGCTGTTCGCTGAGATTCCAACGCCGGTAGGCACTTTGGCCATCGGCAGCGATAAGACCGTGCCGCTGTTCGGCGCAGGATCCGCTGAGCCGGAAGCAAACAGAAGCATGATCGTCGAGTTCATCGTCGACGACGTGGACGCCGAGTACGAGCGATTGCGTGCGCACGTCGGCGAGATCGTGACGGCGCCGACGACGATGCCGTGGGGTAATCGCGCATTATTGTTCCGAGATCCGGATGGCAACTTGGTCAACCTCTTCACACCCGTCACTGAGGAGGCGCGTGCGAAGTTCGGGGTGTGATCGCTGGCTGGACAGTCAGCCTGAAACGACGGCGATCTCGGCACCCAACTGGTACGGCGCAACCAATGGAAGGCCGTCTCCACTCCAAAACCGGCCAGGGTCAAACCAATTAGACCGCTTCTCGGTTTCGATCAGGCCCATCTCCTCATAGGTGACCGCGACGGTCTCGGCGCAGTACGCCGACTCGAAGCCGCCCTTGCGTTGTTCGGCGCGGCGTCGACGCGTCGCTTCGCGAACCTTGCCGTCTATGACCGGAATTCCGCGGACCCAGTCGTACCTCGTCGGGAGCTGACCACGTAGCCATCGCAGCGTCAGCCGAGTGGTGGACGGAAACGGCGTACCGTCCATCCGGGCGATGACGCGCAACAGCCGGTTTTCCTGCTCGTGGTCCGCGTGCGGGGTCAGTTGGCGAAACCAGCATCGTTGCCCGTAGCGAGTCAGCCAGCGCTCGACGGCTTCCCGTGCGTCGTTGAGCTGCACGCCGCGGTGATTGGTGCCGGTCCAGAAGTCGGTGAGTTTGTCGCCGAGTTCGGCATGCCACATCAGCGGCGGCAGATCCTCGATCGCGACCGTCATACCGACGTGGTTGACCGGGCTGTTCGACATGGTCTGAATCGCGCGGTCCGGTCCGGAGTGTCCGCGAAACAGCCAGACGTCGCCGGTCCTGGTCTCCTCCAGCGCCTGGTCCAAGGTCACCGTGTGCGTATCCACCAACGAACCATATGCAGATACCGCCGCTGTCGGCATGCACTCGCGAATAACCTGAGCCGATGCGCACGATCTGGAAGTTGCTGGGATTGGCCGGGGTCGTCGGGGTGGCGGCCGGGGGAGTGCTGGTGGTTCGCGACCAGCGGCGACGGCGTGCCTACACGCCCAACGAGATCCGCGAGCGGCTGCACCAACGGCTCGCCGAGGCTGGGGAAGCCTGACCGGTCAGGCGACGGCGTAGAGCCGGTGCTTGCCGGCGAAGCCTTTCAACTCGGCGTCCCGGCCGTCGTCGAAGGAGATGTCCTCGCAGTTCTTGAGGGCGTCGCGCACGGCATCGCTCACCAGGATTTCGCCGCCGCCGGCTTCCGCGGCGACGCGTGCCGCCATCGCGACGTTACGACCAAAGAGGTCGTCGCCGCGGCGCACCGATCGACCCGTGTGGACGCCGATCCTGACCCGAATCCCGTTGTTTCGCTTACGTTGCGCGTCTTTCTGCAGCGCGTCCTGCATGTCGATGCCGCATCGCACCGCCTGCTCGGCGCGGGCGAACGCGATCATGAACCCGTCGCCCTGACTTTTCACCACGTGGCCGTCGCGCTGCTTGACCAGCTTGCGGACCAGTTTGTCGTGTTCGCCGATCAACTTCACCCAGGCGCGGTCGCCCACGCGCTCGTTGAGTGCGGTCGACTCCTCGATGTCGGAGAACAGGATTGCCACCTTGCCGTCTGGTGTCACCCTGGCCAGGTCGGGCCGTTCGACCTCGGCCCAGTCGGCGAGGTCCTCGATGGAGCTGCGCACCGCGGCGCCGAAGCCCTCTTTGCGGACCAGGTTCGCCGTCTGCCACACCGTCTTGACCGCCTCGCGACCGCTGGAGATCAGCCAGCTGCGATTGTCGGCGGTCCGCCGTAGTTCGTCGGCTTCGCGGCGAAGACGGGTCAGCAGCACCCACCCGATGGCCAGGGCTACGGCTTCGATCAATGCGATGCCGGCCAGCCCGTATACCGCCGTCAACAGGTGGTCGTGCATGTCACGCATCTTCCCTGATCGTGGCGCGGCGAAATAGCATGCCCTCCCTGTGTTTCCGGCGGGGAATCGAAAGATCAACTGCGAGTGTATGTTCCGATAACCGGATCGGCGGGTGTTTGTCCGGTTGCGTGAGCGGCTACATATCTGCTCTGTTCTGGTTGTCGGGCCGAAGTGCAGTGTTTAGGGTTGAGGCTGGCCGCGGGATCGTTTGCAAGTGTGCAGTCCGTGCTGACTAGTCGACTTTTCGTGGAGGTCCCGATTGGCCGAAGGCGGCGATAGCGACTCAGACCTGCTGGTGATCTTCGGGATCACCGGCGACTTGGCCCGCAAGATGACCTTCCAGGCCCTCTACCGCCTCGAGCGCCGGGGATTGCTGCAGTGTCCGATCGTTGGGGTGGCCAGCGACGACATCAGCAAGGACGAGTTGGTCAAGCGGGCCCGCGAGGCGATCGCGGGGGCCGGCGAGAAGATCGACGACAAGGTGTTCGACAAGTTGGCCGGCAGGTTGTCCTACCTGCACGGTGACGTCGTCACCGACAGTGCACTGTACGACGCGCTGGCCAAGCAGATCGGTTCGAAGCATCAGTGCCTCTACTACCTGGAGATGCCGCCCTCGCTGTTCGCGCCGATCGTGGAGAACCTGGGCAAGGCCGGCCTGCTGAAGCGTTCCCGCGTCGCGGTGGAGAAGCCCTTCGGTCACGACCTGACCTCTGCCCGCGAACTCAACGCCCGGCTGCGTGCCCTGTTGGGCGAAGAGCAGCTCTTCCGGGTGGACCACTTCTTGGGCAAAGAGCCGGTCGTCGAACTGGAGTACCTGCGCTTCGGCAACCTGGCCCTGGTCGAGTTGTGGAATCGCCACGTCATCTCCGAGATTCAGATCACCATGGCCGAGGACTTCGGCGTCGACGACCGCGGCAAGTTCTACGACGGGGTCGGCGCGCTGCGCGACGTCGTGCAGAACCATCTGCTGCAGGTGCTTGCCGGCGTGGCGATGGAGCCGCCGGTCGGCCCGAGCGCTGACGACCTGAACGACAGGAAGGCCGACGTGCTGCGGGCGATAGCGGCGGTGGACCCGGACCGCTGCGTCCGGGGTCAGTACCGCGGCTACACCGACGTGGACGGCGTCGCCAAGAATTCGCAGACCGAGACCTTCGTCGCGATGCGGGTGGAGATCGACAACTGGCGATGGCACGGTGTGCCGATCTTCCTGCGAGCGGGCAAGGCGATGACGGAGCGCGTGACCGAGGTGCGGTTGTTCACCCACCGCGTCCCGTCGCTCAGTTTCCTGCCGGAGCGCAGGCGGGCCGAGCCCAACCAGATCATCCTGCGCATCGACCCCGATCCCGGACTGCGCATCCAGTTGACGGCACTGGACGGCGACCGCTGGCGCGACCTGCACCTGGATTCGTCGTTCATGGCCGACCTGGGCGAGCCGCTGCTGCCATACGAGCGGCTGCTGCACGGTGCGCTGACCGGGGATCACCAACTGTTCGCCCGCGAGGACGCCATCGAAGAGACCTGGCGGATCGTGCAGCCGTTGCTGGACAACCCCGGCGAGATCCATCGCTACGAACCGGGCTCGTGGGGGCCGGACGCGGCGCGCGATTTGTTACGCGGACATCGCAGCTGGCAACAGCCGTGGCTAGCCGACAACCACCACTAAGGAAGCGAGACACCATGCAACTAGGGATGATCGGTTTGGGCCGAATGGGCGGCAACATCATCCGCCGAGTGGTCGATGCCGGACATGAGGGCGTGGTCTACGACCATGATCCGGACGTGGTGAAGTCCTTCGCCGGCGTCGACAACATCACCGGAGCGTCGTCGCTGTCGGATCTAGCCGAAAAGCTCAGTGCGCCAAGGGTTGTCTGGGTAATGGTGCCCGCCGGCACAATCACCACCGGGGTGATCGACGAGCTGGCGACGACGCTGGAGAAGGGCGACATCGTCATCGATGGCGGCAACTCGTATTACCGCGACGACCTGAAACACGCGAAGACGCTGTCCGAGAAGGGCATTCACCTCATCGACTGCGGCACCAGCGGTGGCGTGTGGGGCCGCGAGCGCGGCTACTGCCTGATGATCGGCGGCGATGACTACGCCTTCGAGCATGCCGAGCCGTTGTTCTCGATCATCGCGCCGGGCGTGGACGCCGCACCGCGTACCCCCGGCCGCGAGGGGGAGGTCGCGCAGCCAGAGAAGGGTTATCTCCATTGCGGTCCGACCGGCGCCGGGCACTTCGTGAAGATGGTGCACAACGGGATCGAATACGGAATGATGGCCTCGCTCGCCGAAGGGCTGAACATCCTGCGTAATGCCGACATCGGCAAGCGCATCGAGGCCGGCGACGCCGAGACCGCGCCTCTGTCGAACCCCGAGTGCTATCAGTACAACTTCGACATCGCCGACGTCGCCGAGGTGTGGCGGCGGGGCAGCGTCGTCGGTTCGTGGCTGCTGGACCTGACCGCGATCGCGTTGCACGAATCGCCTGAGCTGAAGGAGTTCTCCGGGCGGGTCTCTGACTCCGGCGAGGGCAGGTGGACGGCGATCGCGGCGATCGACGAGGGCGTGCCCGCACCAGTGCTGACGACCGCGCTGCAGTCCCGTTTCGCCTCGCGGAGTCTCGACGACTTCGCCAACAAGGCGCTGTCGGCCATGCGCAAGCAGTTCGGTGGGCATGCCGAGAAGCCGGGCGTGGGCGGCTAAACAGTCGCTAACGCGTCGCGAATGCCACCACGACGTCGCTGAAGGCATCGTTGTCGTCGCCCGCCGCGGTGTGGCCTGCACCGGACAACTCGACGAACTCGGCGTTGGGCACGGTCTCCAGAAAGTGCTGGACGCCTTCCGGGCTGACCACATCGGAGAGCTTGCCGCGGATCAGCAACACCGGAATCGTCAGGCCCGCGGCGGCGTGCTCGAACTTCTCGGTTCGCAATTCCGGGTCGTCGCCGGGCTTGGTCATGAAGGCAGGATCCCAGTGCCAGTACCAACGGCCGTCGCGCAGCCGCAGGTTCTTCTTCAGTCCCTCGGGGCTACGCGGCTTCTTCCGATACGGGAGATAGGCGGCGACGGCGTCGGCTGCCTCGTCGAGTGAGCCGAAACCGTGCAGGCCGCTGAACATGAAGTCGCGGATGCGGGCGCTGCCGTTCTTCTCGAACCGTGGCACGACGTCGACCAGCACCAACCCCGTGATGCGGTCGGGTCCGGCCTGATCGGCGGCCAAGATGCCGGTCAATCCGCCCATGCTCGCTCCGATCAGCATCACCTGCCGGTCGATGGCGTCGAGCACCTGCATGACGTCGGCGGTCATCGTGTCGACGTCGTAATCGGCGTCGGGCGCGCGATCGCTGTCGCCGTGGCCCCGGCTGTCCAGCGCGACCACGTGGAAGCCCTCGTCGGCCAGGATCTGGCCGGTGTTCTTCCAGGAATGCCGATTCTGGCCTCCGCCGTGCAACATCAGCACGGTCGGCCGATCGGCCGCCGCGTCGGCGCCGCGATTCCACTCGTCGGCGATCAGGGTGAGCCCCTGAACACCGGAAAACTCGACTGTCTGCGGAGCGCTGCTCACGGTTGTCACGGGCGGTCCTCTCGTCGATCGCACTCTGACGTTACCGAGATGACTTTTCGCCGTCGCCGGGGTCTACCCATGAGACATATCCGACGATGAACAGGAGGCGGTAATGCCCGCGATCACGCCCTCGCTGTGGTTCGACCACAACTTGGAGGAGGCGGCGACGTTCTACACGTCGATCTTCCCGAACTCGAAGATCGAGTTCCTCAACCGAAGCACCGACGCCGGACCCGGCGAGCCCGGCTCGGTCCTGTCCGGCACCTTTGTGCTGGACGGCAACCGGTTCATCGGGATCAACGGCGGCCCGCACTTCACGTTCAACGAGGCGGTGTCGTTCACCATCAACTGCAAGGACCAGGACGAGGTCGACTACTACTGGGACCGGCTCACCGACGGCGGCCAGGAGTCGCAGTGCGGCTGGTGCAAGGACCGATTCGGTCTGAGCTGGCAGGTCGTTCCCAACCGGCTGTATGAACTGGTCAGCCACCCGGATCCGGCACGGGCCACCGCCGCCACCCAGGCGATGTACGGCATGCGCAAGATCGTTATCGCAGATTTGGAGAGCGCCGCCGCATCGGTCTGAGCGGTCGGTACGTTAGGACGTATGCCCGATGATGGCCCGGCAGACGTCGTATACCTGCGGCCGATCCGATCGCCGGGTCATGTTGAGCGGATCGCCCTCGTCATCGGTCTCGTGGCGGGCGTGGTGTTGGCCGGGTTGGTTGGCTGGCTGGGTTTCCGGACCTACGAGGCCGAGCACCGGGAGGCGCATCGCAACCTCTTCGTCCAGACAGCGCAGGACGTCGCGGTCAACCTCAGCACCGTCGACTACGAGCACGCCGATGCTGATGCGCAACGGATCGCGGACTCGGCGACCGGCGGGTTCGCCGACAGCTTCGCCCGTCGGCGGCAGGCGTACGTCGATAGCGCGAACCGGAGCCGGTCGCGGCTGCTGGGTACCGTCACCGACGCCGGGCTGGAATCGCAGACCGGCGACCAGGGCCGGGTGCTGGTTGCGGTAACGGTGAAGTCCGCCGATCCCGCGCACGAGCCGCGGTTCCTGCGGATGCGGGTAACGGTGCAGAAGGTGGGCGACGTCGCCAAGGTCTCCGACGTCGCGTTCGTGTCATGACACAACGTCGGTCGATCAATTGGTCGCGCGTGCTGGTTTACGGCTTGCTTCCGGGTTTTGCGTTGCTGCTGGCGATGTCCGCGGGCTTGTTGAAGTGGAAAGACTCATCGATTCGCGGTATCGATGATGCCCGGAGCCAATCTGTCACGGCCGCAACGGATTCGACGGTCTCGGTGCTGACATTCCGATTCGACACCGTCGACCACGATGTGGCGGTCGCGCGGGAGAAGTTGACCGGCGAGTTCCTCGACACGTACACCACGCGGACGCAGCAGGAGCTGATTCCCAACGCGAAGCAGCGACACGTCGCCGCGAGCGCCCACGTGGCCGCGGCCGCGCCGGAGGCGGTGACGCCGAACAAGGCGACCGTCCTGTTGTTCGTCGACCAAAGCGTCAAGATCGGCGACGCTGCCCCGGAAGCAACCGAATCCAGTGTTCGAGTGACCCTCGACAAGGTCGGCGAACGCTGGCTGGTCTCCGACTTCGACCAGTACTAGCCACGTGAAGGATCAGGTGATGACCCGACCCGGCTGGATCGACGTTCACACTCCTGCTGTCGAATTGAAGGCGCTGACCTGGGGTCCGCCCGACGGCCCAATCGCGTTGTGCCTACACGGCTTTCCTGATACCGCCTACGGCTGGCGCAAGTTTGCGCCGCGATTGGCGGGAGCGGGCTGGCGAGTGGTGGCCCCGTTCATGCGTGGCTACGCGCCGTCGTCGATACCGTCCGACGGCAGCTACCACGTCGGGGCGCTGATGTACGACGCGCTTCAGGTGCGCTCGGCGGCGGGCGGTACTGACCGTGACGTGGTGATCGGCCACGACTGGGGTGCGATGGCGGCGAACGGGCTGGCTGCGATCCCGGACAGTCCCTTCGTCAAGGCGGTGATCATGTCGGTGCCGCCTGCTGCGGCGTTTCGCGGGAAGGTGCCCGATGCGGGCAGGTTGCTGGCCCAGATCCCACCCCAGCTGCTGCGTAGCTGGTACATCATGTACTTCCAATTGCCCTGGCTGCCAGAGCATTCCGCGTCCTGGGTGTTGCCGCGGCTGTGGAAGCGCTGGTCGCCGGGCTACGACGCGAAAGAAGATCTGCGCCACGTCGACGCCGCGATCGGCACGCCGGAGAGCTGGCGCGCGGCCCTGGGGCCGTACCGGGCGACGATCCGAAATACCCGACCGCCAGCGCAGTACCGCGAGTTGCATCGGCAGTGGACGTCGGCGCCCAAGCTGCCGAGCCTGTACTTGCACGGACGCGACGACGGCTGCATGACATCGGCGTTCACCCACTGGACGGGCAGGGCGCTGCCGGAGGGCAGTGACGTGACGGTGGTCGACCATGCCGGTCATTTCCTGCAACTCGACCAACCGGACCGGGCGGCCGACTTGGTGCTGGACTTCATCGGCGCCGCTGGGTAACGGCACTTGGACTCGCGTTCCGCCGTGATCGGTGTCACTCTTAGCCATGACTGTCCGTCCTTTTCTTCCGGCCCTCGCCGTCGCCGCTGCGCTGATGACGGGAGCTGTTGCCCAGGCTGACCCGCAGGACGACCAGTTCTTGGCGCTGCTGGCAAGAGACGGAATACCCGGCGGCCCGCCGGATCAGTTGATCGCTCTGGCGCATGAACGGTGCAATGACGACAGCCTTCCCCGCTCGGCAATATTCACCCTCCACTTCGGCGCGCAGCCAAGCCCTTTCAGCAGTGCCATGTTGCAGCTGGCCGCGAAGCTGGAAGGCCAAGGCGTGCCGGGTCCGCAGGTGCGGCCGTTCTTGCTGGACGCCATCAGCGTCTACTGTCCCGACGCGCACAGCTAGTCGCGCGCCGGACTTCATCGGCCCAGCCTGTTAGGCCGCCTCGTCGTCTTCTGCCCGCAGCAGCTTTTCGGGATGGTGGAAGTTATTGACGCGGGGTTGTCCGCCGTCGAGGTGTGGTGGTGGGATCCATTCGGTTTCTCCGCGTTGGTTTTTGCGGGTGATCCAGCCGTTGTCGAGGAGTTTGTGGTGGGGTCCGCAGGCCAGTGTCAACTCGCGGATGTCGGTTCGCTTGGACTTGGCCCACGGGTCGGTGTGGTGCACTTCGGTGAGGTAACCGGGCACGTCGCAACCGGGGAAAGAACAGCCGCGGTCCTTGCCGTAGAGCACGATTCGTTGCCCGGCTGAGGCCAGCCGCTTGGTGTGGTAGAGCCCGACGGCTTTGCCTTTGTCGAAGATCGCGAGGTAGTGGTGCGCATGTCGAGCCAGTCGGATGACGTCGGCCATCGGTAGCAGCGTGCCGCCGCCGGTGAGTGCTTTGCCGCAACCGGCCTCGAGGTCTTGCAGCGTCGTCGTGACGACGATGCTCGCCGGTAGCCCGTTGTGCTGTCCGAGATCACCAGAGGCCATCGCTGCGCGGGCCAGCGCGAGCAGCGCGTCGTGGTTGCGTTGGCCGGCGGAGCGGGTGTCACCCTCAATGGCGGCCTGCGACGGAGTGCCGCTGAGGCACGGCGACTCATCTGCGGAATTGCACATTCCCGGCGCGGCCAACTTGACCAACACGGCATCGAGGGTGGCGCGGGCCTCCGGTGTCAGGTAGCCGGTAATAGGTGACATCCCATCGATGTCCTGCTTGCCAATGGTGAGACCCCGCCGCCGGGCTCGGTCGTTCTCGGTGAAGTCGCCGTCAGGGTTGAGGCAATCGGTGAGCTTGTCGGCCAGCTTGCTCAGTTCGTCGGGGCGATGCTCGCCGGCCAGCCGGGCCAGTTGCGCCTCGGCCCGCTGGCGGGTCTCGATGTCGACAAAATCGGGAAGCCGGTGCCAGAAACCGCGAATGACCGCGACGTGGCCGGGCCCGATCTTGCCGTTGCGCTGCGCTTCGGCGGTCGCCGGCAACACGGGTTCCAAAGGTTCGCCGGTCAGCGCTGTGCGCTCGCCAAGTTCGGCGGCCTCGTGGATGCGCCGCGATGCCTCGCCGCGGCTGATCAGCAGCCGGTTGGCCAATGCCGGCGCCAGTTTGCCGCCCAACTCGGTCTCGTCGGCCTGCCCGGCGAGCTGGTTGATCAACGAATGTTCGACCGCCGGCAACTGGCGGCGTAGCTCCTCGCAGCGCTGCAACAATGCCAGCCGTTCCGGGGTGGTCAGTGCGTCGAAACGCAGGTCCAGGGCACGCTTGAGGTATGACCGAAGCCCGTCGAACATCTCGACGATCTCCTCACGGCTATTCGAACGCATGTTCGAATTATAGCGAGAGGCGCCGACAGGAGGCCACCGGCAATCTCCGGTCTGTGGATAAACCCTCGACTGTGGATTGCCTAGGATGCAGAGATGCCGGCCCGCATGACCGCGGTCGACGCGCAGTTCTACTGGATGTCGGCCAAGGTTCCGAGCGACCAGTTCCTGCTCTACGCATTCGACGGTGTGCCAACAGATTTCGAGCGCGCCGTCGATGAAGTGAAGCGACGCGCCCAAGAGTGCCCAGCTTTAAGGCTTCGCATTGAGGACGGATCGCCGCTGACCTACCCGCGATGGGTACCGGCAACCGTCGGGCCCACGCGGCTACAGCGCCACCGACTTGACGACGATAGCTGGCAGGGCTGCCTCGACGCGGTGGTCCGGCTCGCCGATGATCAGCTCGATATTCGCCGGGCGCCGTGGCTCCTGCACATCTTCACGCCGGTTCAGGGCGTGCCGAAGAGCACCGGACCGGGCACGCTCGCCGTCGTGCAAGTCGCGCATGCGCTGGCGGACGGCACCCGCGCTTCGGCGTTAGCCGCCTGGCTGTTCGGCCGCCCCACGCCGGTACCCGAGATCAGCCCCGCGGCCACCGGCTTCCTGCCGCGGCGAGCCGTCGCCGCCGCCCGCGCCCATCGTCGACTCACCCGCGACATCGACGCCGGCTTGCTGATCGCGCCGCCGCGGCCGCGTCCTCCGCTGCCCACCAATGCCCGGCCCGGCAGCACCCGCGCCCTGCGTACGCTGGTGCGACAACGCTCGCCGCTACCCGGCCCCACTGTGACCGTGGCGGCGCTGGCCGCGGTGTCCGACGCCATATCCGCCCGCCTGGGTGACGAAGTGGCATCGCTGGCCGCCGAGGTGCCGATGGCCAAACCTGGTGCGCCGCAAGCCAACAATCACTTCTTCAACGCAACGGTCGGTTTGTATCCGAAGCTGGACCGGCCAGCCCGTGCCGAACGGATCGCCGCCGACCTCGCCCAGGCCCGTCGGCGCTCGCAACATCCGGCCGCACGCGCAGCCGACCGGGCGTTCGCCGCGGTGCCGGCTCCGCTGTTGCGTTGGGGGGTTGGCCATTTCGATCCCGACGTTCTTCCGACACAGGTATCCGGAAATACCGTGATCTCGAGCGTGAACCGCGGCGCCGCAGACCTGAGTTTCGGTGGCGCGCCGGTGCTGCTGACCGCGAGCTACCCTGCGCTGTCGCCGGCGATGGGGCTCACCCACGGTGTGCACGGGATCGGCGACACCATTGCGATCAGTGTGCATGCGGCGGAGTCGGCGATCGGCGACATCGACGACTATGTTGCGCTCCTAGACGCTGAGTTGTGATCAGGCGTCGTCGTTTTCGCGGGTCAGACCAGCGGCGAGGATCAGCTCTTCATGGAGTTCGAACCACACGGTGTGGTAGGAGTCGATCAGCGGGCGGGACAGCCATAGCGTCTCGCCGGCATGCACATTGTCCAGCGCTGTCTGCAGCTTCGTCGAGTAGCGGCTCAGTCGGGGGAGTTGGGCAGCCGCGGCGGCGACGATCGGCGTAACCCGTTGGTGTACAACGTCGAGCCGGGCCAGCACGGCGGCGTCGTAGTCGGGGTCGTCATGCGCGTTGGGCTGACCACTCCTGAGCTGCCAGTCGGTGACCAGCGCTTTGAATTCACCGTTCACGGCTCGAAAGTCGTTATATACAGCTGATATTGCGTCCTGGTCGACATGCGTGCGTTCGGCGGTCAGCAACTCGTCGAGTCGAACGCGGCCCTCAGGACTGAGGCGTAGCGCCGGACCGTCCAGCAGCAGACCCGCCGCGATGAGATCGCCTACCAGCTCACCCGGATCCTCAGCCAGCGTGGCGGCCAGGTCGGCGCGGCTCACCCGGCCCTTCAGCCGAACCGCTTGCAGCACAGCCAGGTCGGTCATCGGCGCCGCTCCTCAGCATCGGTTCGCTCTGCATCGTCGCCGGCGGTCACGACACCTCGTTGAGCCGTATCGCCTCCAGCATCGCCAACAACGGAGTCGCGGACACCACGTCGCACTGTCCACTGGCCAGCGCGGTCCGCACCGCGGCCTCGGAATGCCGGTCCAGCCGTGGGAAGTCACCGCGGGTATGCGCCCGTAATGGGCTGACGCGTCGAGCGATATCGGCCAGCTTCCGCAACTCGGGCGTGTTGTCCTCGGACCAGGCGGCCAATGGCAGGCTACCGTCGCGCACTTCGCCCGCACTGCCGTCGACGGTAACCATCTTGCCCGCCAGCGCTTCTGCCACGCCGCTGCCGCAGCCGACCACAGCCGGTCGGCCGAGTTCACGGCTGACGACCGCCGCGTGACTGGTGGCACCGCCGGTCTCGGTGACGATGCCGCGTGCGACCAACATGCCGTGAATGTCGTCGGGGCTGGTGTGGTTGCGTACCAGGATGACGTCCTCGCCCCGGTCGGCGGCGTCGATCGCGGCGTCCACCTCGGTGTAGGCCCGCCCGGATGCGATGCCGGGGCCGGCCGGCAGGCCCTGCGCCAAAAGCGGCGCAGCCAGCCGGGTTTCCGGCTGCAGCGACGGCTGCAGCAACGCTTCCACATGTGACGGCGTAACCCGCCGGAGCGTCTCGGCCTCGTCGATCAGGCCGTCGTGATGCAGTTGCAGCGCCAGCCGGACCGCCGCCTGTGCCGAGCGTTTCGCGGCGCGGGTCTGCAGCAGCCACAGCGTGCCGTCTTCGACGGTGAATTCGATCTCCTGAACGTCGGCCGCCAGTCGCTCCAACGAGCGGGCGGCGGCGATCAGCTCGTCGTAGACACCCGGCAGCCGGGCGCGCAGGGCGGCGATCGGCTCGACGTCGAGGGTGCCCGACACCACGTCGTCACCCTGGCCGCCGGGCAGCCACTCGCCGAACTCAGCGCGGGCCCCGGTCATCGGGTTCCGCGAAAACACCACGCCAGCGCCGGAATTCGCGTTGACGTTGCCGAAGGCCATCGCCTGCACCACCGCGGCGGTGCCGCCGCGATCGTCGATTCCGTGGTGCGCGCGGTAGGCCGCCGCCCGCGGGGAGCCCCACGACGCGAACACCGCCTCGATCGCGGCGCGCAGCTGACGGTAGGGGTCGTCGGGGGGCTCGGTCCCCACGATGCGCTGATACCAACTCGAGAACCGCTGTCGGGTGTCACGGGCGAATTCGGCTGTGCGCTCGCGGGCTAACGCGTCCTCGACGGTGTCGGTGAAGCCGAGATCCAACAAGGTGTCCATCATCCCGGGCATCGACACCGCGGCGCCCGAGCGCACGCTGACCAGCAGCGGACGCGGCCCGCTGCCGAACGTGCGGGACGTCGCCGCCTCCAGGGTGCGAATTCCGTCGAGCACGTCAGGCCAGACCGCGTCCATCGTCGCCTTGGGAGCGGTGCGATAGCGTGCGCCCACCTCGGTGGTGATGCAGAACGCGGGCGGCACCGGCAGACCGCTGCGCCGCATCGCATCGATGCCGTGCCCTTTGTGGCCCAGAATGTCGGACGGCGACGCGGCGTCACCGTCCAGCAGTACGACAGGCTGTGTGGACATGCGGATGGTCAAGCTCGACCGCGCAGCAGGCCAAGCCCGACGTTGCCGGCTCCGATGATCGCGATCTTGATGTGTGGCTCCTTTGCGGTCGCGTGCCGGGTCGCAGGATACCTGTGCTGATCCGTGCGTACCTGATGATCTAGGTTGACGTCTATGACTGCCTACGATGTCGGTTTACTGATCCTGCGGCTGGTACTGGGCTTGACTCTGGCTGCTCATGGCTTCAACAAGTTCTTCGGTGGCGGACGTATACCCGGAACTGCGGGCTGGTTCGAGAGCATCGGGATGAAGCACGGCAAATTTCAGGCTGTGGTCGCGGCCAGCACCGAGAT
The DNA here is from genome assembly GCF_010727945.1 of Mycobacterium cookii. Taxonomy (NCBI): domain Bacteria; kingdom Bacillati; phylum Actinomycetota; class Actinomycetes; order Mycobacteriales; family Mycobacteriaceae; genus Mycobacterium; species Mycobacterium cookii. Next base: position 2,163,612 of record NZ_AP022569.1, on the reverse strand, counting down.
CAGCGCCGGCCTCGGGCTGGCTGCGGGGCTGCTGACGCCGATCACCGCTGCCGGCTTCGTCGCACTGATGCTGGTCGCGGCCTGGACGGTGCACCGCAAGAACGGCTTCTTCATTGTCAAAGAGGGCTGGGAGTACAACCTGATCCTGGCCGCCGCGGCGGTCGCGGTCGCAACGACCGGGCCTGGGCAGTACAGCCTGGACTGGCTGATCTTCGGGCACAACTGGCACGACGGCTGGCATGGCCTGTTCGGTTCGCTGCTGTTGGGCCTCGGAGGTGCGCTCGGTCAGCTGGTGCTCTTCTACCGGCCGCCGGCTAAGCAAGTTAACTAGCCGGCGTGTAAGGCAGGCCGCTGCCGGTGTTCTCGTCGACGGCGACCCGCTCGCCGAGATAGGGAAACGCGCGCTGCGCGCAGACGGTGCGGTTGCAGATCTTGCAGCCCGCGCCGATCGGCACCGCGGTGCTCGGGTCGTGCAGGGCGACCCCGGTGGAGTACACCAGCTTGTCGGCGTGCATCAGGTCGCAGCCCAGCCCGATCGCGAAGCTCTTGTGCTGGCCCAGATAGCTCTGGCCTTCGGGTGCGGTGGTCTTGGCGAGCCAGAAATACGAACGGCCGTCCGGCATCTGGGCGACCTGCGTGACGATCCGGCCCGGCTGGGCGAAGGCATCGTGTACGACCCAAAGCGGGCAGCTGCCGCCGACCCGGCTGAAGTGAAATGCGGTGGCGGACTGACGCTTCGAGATGTTGCCGGCCTTGTCGGTGCGGACGAATATGAACGGCACGCCGCGTAGTTGCGGCCGCTGCAATGTCGAGAGTCGGTGACACACCGTCTCGAAGCCGACCTCGAAGCGCCGCGCCAGCAAGTCGATGTCGTACTGCAATTCGGCTGCTGCGCTGTGGAAGTCGCGGTACGGCAACAAGAATGCGCCGGCGAAGTAGTTGGCCAGGCCGATCCGTGCGACGCCGCGGGATTCGGAGCTGAGCTGGTCGTCGGTGGCCAGGATCGCCGACAGCAGTTCCCGCTGGCTGATCAGGGCCAGCTGGGTGGCGATCTGAAAGGCCCGCTGGCCCGGCAACAGCCAGTGCGCGATGCGCAGCACTTTGGCGCCCGGGTCATACGATCGCTTGGCGTGCTCGGCGAGCCCGGTGTCGATCACCACCCGCACCCCGAACCGGTCGTGCATCAGCCCCGACAGCTGGACGTCCAGCCCACCGACGGCCATCCCGTTCTCGACGAACATCTGCTCGGCCGCGATGTCGAGCTCGCCGATGTAGTTGTTGCGGTCGTAGAAGAAGTCCCGGACTTCCTCGAACGGCATAGGGCGCTCGGCGGGCAGCGACGTCTCGGTGGTCGCGTGCGAGCGATACGCCTCCAGCTCCTCGGTGGCGTCGCGCAGTCGGCGGTAGACGGCGACCAGGTTGCGGCCGACGTCCGGCATCCGGGCGGCCAGTTCCTCGATGTGCGCGGCGCTGACCGAACCGTCGGTGGCGGTGAAGACGTCGGACAGGTCGGCCACCAGCCGGGCGTCGGAGTCGGAAGAGAAGTAGTGCGAGGGCAGGTCGAACCGCTCGGTGAGGGCCAGTAGCACCGGGACCGTGATGGGCCGCTGGTCGTTCTCCAGTTGGTTGACGTAGCTCGTCGACAGGTCGAGCGCCCTGGCCAATGCGACCTGGGTGAGTCCGCGCTCTTCGCGTAACCGTCTCAGCCGCGCCCCGGAGAACATCTTCGCCACCGGGGAGATGCTACTCCGAGGCCTTTCGCAACATTCGCAAAATCAGCGGTGTAAGGACGCAGAATTACACACTTGCTGGGGGTTTTCTTTGCCGGACGGGTTGCATAGTGTGCGAATTATGTTGATCCACTTCGTCCGGACCCACCGCAGCGCCGACGACTTTCCGGTCACCGAGCACCTGGCCTACACGATCGCGCAGGTCGCCGCGGACCCGGTCGCGGTGCCGGCGGAGACCGAGGCCATGGTGATCAACCGGATCATCGACAACGCCGCGGTCAGCGCCGCGTCCGCGGTGCGGCGGCCGGTCGCCACCGCCCGTCAGCAGGCACTTGCACACCGGGCCCGCCCGGGCGCCACGGTGTTCGGCGTCGACGGCGGCTACTCGGCCGAATGGGCGGCCTGGGCCAACGGCGTCGCGGTGCGCGAGCTGGACTTCCACGACACATTCCTGGCCGCCGAGTACTCCCACCCCGGCGACAACATCCCGCCGCTGGTGGCGGTGGCCCAGCAGCTCGGCGTCCGCGGCAGTGACCTGATCCGCGGCCTGGCCACCGCCTACGAGATCCAGGTCGACCTGGTCAAGGGGATCTGCCTGCACGAGCACAAGATCGACCACGTCGCGCACCTCGGCCCTTCGGTGGCCGCCGGACTCGGGACCATGCTGCGGCTCGACGTCGACACCATCTATCAGGCGATCGGCCAGGCGCTGCACCTGACGACGGCGACCCGGCAGTCCCGCAAGGGAGCGATCTCCAGTTGGAAGGCCTTCGCACCCGCACTGGCCGGCAAGGTGGCCATCGAAGCCGTCGACCGGGCGATGCGCGGCGAGGGCTCGCCGGCACCCATCTGGGAGGGCGAGGACGGCGTGATCGCCTGGCTGCTGTCGGGTCCCGAGCACACCTACCAGGTGCCGCTGCCCGCGCCCGGCGAGCCCAAGCGCGCCATCCTGGACACCTACACCAAGGAACACTCCGCCGAATACCAGAGCCAGGCGCCGATCGACCTGGCCCGCCGATTGCGGGACCAGATCGGCGACCTCGACCAGATCGCGACGATCGTGCTGCACACCAGCCATCACACCCACCATGTGATCGGCAGCGGCTCGGGTGATCCGCAGAAGTTCGACCCGGACGCCTCGCGGGAGACGCTGGACCACTCGCTGCCGTATATCTTCGCCGTCGCGCTGCAGGACGGCACGTGGGATCACGAGCTGTCCTACGCCCCCGAGCGCGCCCACCGGCCGGACACCGTCGAGCTGTGGCACAAGATCTCCACTGTCGAGGATCCGGAGTGGACCCGCCGTTACCACTCGAACGATCCGGCCGAGAAGGCGTTCGGCGCGCGCGCCGAGGTGACGCTCAAGAGCGGTGAGGTGATCACCGACGAGCTGGCCGTCGCCGACGCACATCCGCTGGGCGCCAGGCCATTCGAGCGCGAGCAGTACATCGGCAAGTTCACTCACCTCGCCGACGGGGTGGTGGACCCGGCTGAGCAGCAACGCTTTCTGGACGCCGTGCAGCACGTCGGCGACCTGAAGGGCGATCAGCTGGTCGCACTGAACGTGCGGGTGCTGCCCGAGGTGCTGGATAAGGCGCCGACGATTCCGTCCGGGATCTTCCGGTGACCGGGCTGCTGGGGTCGGCGGCCAGCGCCGCCGACAAGCGGGCCGCGTTTCGGGCCGGGCTGAATTCGGGTCAACTGCAACGCTTCCCGGGCGCATTCTCACCGTTGGTGGCCAAGCTGGTCGCGGAGATCGGGTTCGAGGGAGTGTATGTGTCGGGTGCGGCGTTGTCCGCCGAGCTGGGATTGCCCGATATCGGGTTGACCACGCTGAGCGAGGTTACCGCGCGCGGCGGGCAGATCGCTTCGGTCACCGATCTGCCCACGCTGATCGACACGGACACCGGCTTCGGCGAACCGATGAGCGCGGCCCGCACCGTCACGCTGCTCGAGGATGCCGGGCTGGCGGGCTGCCACCTCGAAGACCAGGTCAACCCCAAGCGGTGCGGCCATCTCGACGGTAAGGCCGTGGTTCCGGCCCCGGAGATGGTCAGGCGGTTGCGGGCCGCCGTGGCTGCGCGCCGCGACCCCGGCTTCGTCATCTGTGCCCGCACCGACGCCGCCGGCGTCGAGGGCTTGGACGCCGCGGTCGATCGTGCCCGCGCCTACGCCGACGCCGGCGCCGACCTGATCTTCACCGAGGCCCTGAGGCGTCCGGCGGATTTCGAGAAATTCCGCGCCGCGGTGGACATTCCGCTGCTGGCCAACATGACCGAGTTCGGCAAGTCGGAGCTGCTGACCGTCTCGCAGCTCAGCGATATCGGCTACAACGTCGTGATCTACCCGGTGACCACGCTGCGCCTGGCGATGTTCGCCGTCGAAGAAGGCCTGCGCGAAATCGCCTCCAAGGAAACGCAAACCGGGCTATTGGACCGCATGCAGCACCGGTCAAGGCTGTACGAACTGCTGCGGTACGCCGACTACAACCAGTTCGCAGGAGGCAACCAATGAGCACCGCAGCGATTCACAAAGGACTGGCTGGCGTCGTGGTCGACACCACCGCCATTTCCAAGGTGGTGCCCGAGACCAACTCGCTGACCTACCGCGGCTACCCGGTGCAGGATCTGGCCGCGCACTGCAGCTTCGAGCAGGTCGCCTGGCTGCTGTGGCACGGCGAACTACCCACCGACGGCCAGCTTGCACTGTTCAGCCAGCGTGAGCGCGCCAGCCGCCGGTTGGACCGATCGATGCTGTCGTTGTTGGCCAAGCTGCCGGACAACTGCCATCCGATGGACGTGGTGCGCACCGCGATCAGCTATCTCGGCGCCGAAGACCCCGAGGAGGACGACAGCGCCGAGGCGGCCAACTTCGCCAAGTCGCTGCGCATGTTCGCGGTGCTTCCGACCATCGTGGCCGCCGACATGCGTCGCCGTCGGGGCCTGCCGCCGGTCGCGCCGCACAGTCACCTCGGCTACGCCGAGAACTTCCTCAACATGTGCTTCGGCGAGGTTCCCGACCCACTCGTCGTTTCCGCCTTCGAACAATCGATGATCCTTTACGCCGAGCACAGTTTCAACGCCTCGACCTTTGCCGCGCGGGTGGTGACGTCGACGCAGTCGGACATCTACAGCGCGGTGACGGCGGCGATCGGCGCCTTGAAAGGTCCATTGCACGGCGGGGCCAACGAGGCTGTGATGCACGACATGATCGAGATCGGCGATCCGTCGAAGGCCTCGGAGTGGTTGCACGGCAAGCTGTCTCGCAAGGACAAGGTGATGGGTTTCGGGCATCGCGTCTACAAGAACGGTGACTCCCGGGTGCCGACGATGAAAGCCGCGCTGATCCGCATCGCCGAGGCGCGTGGCGGCCGGCGCTGGCTGGACATCTACCGGACCCTGGAGGCCGAGATGTTCGCGGCCACCGGGATCAAACCCAACCTGGACTTTCCGACCGGCCCGGCCTACTACTTGATGGGCTTCGACATCCCCAGCTTCACACCGCTTTTCGTGATGAGCCGCGTCACCGGGTGGACCGCCCACATCATCGAACAGGCCGCGTCCAACGCGTTGATCCGCCCGCTCAGCGAATACTCTGGCCTGCCGCAACGCACACTCCGCGGAACTACAGCAGGTCGGTGATGGTCTTGAGGCCGGCGTCGTAGAGCACCCCGGGCAGCATGCCGCCGTCGCATTCGATGGTGGTGCCGTTGACGAAATCCGCCCCGCCGCCGGCCAGGAAGACGCATACCCGGCCGACTTCCGCGGGCTCACCCGCGCGGCGCAATGGCACCGCGGCGAAGTACTTTTCGCCGGCCGGATCGTCTTTCGGCAGCACGAACGAGCGGAAGTTCTCGGTCATCGTCGGGCCCAGCGCGATGCAGTTGACCCGGACCTTCGGGCCCCACTCCTGCGCGAGCGATCGGGTCAGCTGGTTGAGGCCACTCTTGGCCGCCCCGTAGGACACCAGGGTCGGTGAGCCCGCCGGATGCCCTGCCCCGCTGGAGATATTGATGATGCAGCCGGAGCTGTCCTGGACGGCCATCTGCCGATACACCCGGATCGCGAACCAGAGCGGGCTGATCAAATTCATCTGCACCGCGAAGGCGTGGAACAGTGCGGTCCGCTCGAAGTCGTCATCGCTGCGCGGAGCGCCCTGAATCCGTTGCACCAGTTCGGGAATGCATTCGGCGTGTGGAGCCGGGACCGTCCCGCCGGCATTGTTCACCAGGATGTCGATGCGGCCGTGGCCGGCCGCGACCTCGGCGACGAAGGAGTCGATCGAGTGGTAGTCGCCTTGATCGCAGACCTTTTGGGACGCCCGCGGAGCCCACTCGGCATCGATACCCGGGATGCCGTCCAACGGTGAACGCGAGCAGCCGACGACCGTGGCGCCGGCGCGCAGCAATTCGTGGGCGATGCCGACACCTACACCCCGGCTGGTTCCGGTGACGATCGCGACCTTGCCGTCCAGCACACCCATGAGCCGACCTCTCGTTGACAGTCACTGTCAGGAAGTCATACTGTGCCACGATGACCAATCTGTCCAGGCTTCGTGTCGTGCAATGGGCGACCGGAGGCGTCGGCAAGGCCGCCATCGAATGCGTGCTCAACCATCCGCAGCTCGAGTTGGCCGGCTGCTGGGTGCACAGCGCGGACAAGAACGACCGCGACGTCGGGGAGATCCTCGGGATCACTGAATCGATTGGCGTCACAGCGACTTCGAGCATCGACGACGTGCTGGCTCTCGACGCCGACTGCGTAGTGTACAGCCCGCTGATTCCCAACGACGACGAGGTCATCGCGATTCTGCGGTCCGGCAAGAACGTGGTCACCCCGGTCGGCTGGGTGTATCCGGACTTCAGCCACCCCGCCGTCGCCGCGATCGTCGACGCCGCCGTCACAGGCGGGGTGACGCTGCACGGATCGGGCATCCACCCCGGCGGCATCACCGAGCGTTTCCCGCTGATGGTGTCGTCGCTGTCGTCGGCGGTCACCCACGTGCGCGCCGAGGAGTTCTCCGACATCCGCACCTACAACGCGCCCGACGTGGTGCGCCACATCATGGGCTTCGGCGGCACTCCCGAGGAAGCCATCGGAGGCCCGATGGCCAGCCTGCTGGAAAACGGCTTCAAGATGTCGGTGCGAATGATCGCCGACCACATGGGATTCGACATCGAACCCAACATCAGGACTATTCAAGACATCGCCGTCGCGACCGCGGACATCGACTACGGGCCGTTCACCATCGAACCCGGGCAGGTGGCGGCGCGCCGATTCCGCTGGCAAGCCCTGTCCGGCGGAGAGCCGGTGATCACCGCGGCGGTCAACTGGTTGATGGGCGAGGAGAACCTGGAACCGGCGTGGGATTTCGGCGGGATCGGCGAACGCTTCGAGGTCGAGATCACCGGCGACCCCACGGTCAGCCTCACCTTCAAGGGCCTGCAACCCCCGTCGGTCGCCGAAGGGCTGCAACGTAATCCGGGTGTGGTCGCCACCGCCAACCACTGCGTCAACGCCATCCCGGACGTGTGCGCGGCCGAACCCGGCATCAAGACCTACCTGGACCTGCCGTTGTTCGCGGGCCGTCCAGCGCCGGGTCTGCAGTCGTGACCTACACGCATCGGGATTCGATGCGCGGCCACGTCGCGATCGTCACCGGGGCGGCACAGGGCGTCGGTAAGGGTATCGGCGAAGCGCTGCTCGAACGCGGAGCCGCGGTCCTGCTGGTCGACATCCAGGAGGACAAGCTTGCGGCGGCCACCGACGAGCTCAAGGCTTTGGGTTGCGTCGAGCAGGTCGTCGCCGATCTGCGCGATCCGCAAGCCGCTCAACGGATCGTCGCGGCGGCGGTGGATGCCTTCGGCACGGTGCACGGCCTGGTCAACAACGCCATCGCCACCAACGAGCCCAAGGCGTTCGTCGACATCACCACCGAGGACTTCGCCCTCGGTCACGACGTCGGACCGCGAGCGACATTTCTGCTCATGCAGGCCGTGTACCCGTTGATGGTCGCGGCGGGCGGTGGTTCCATCGTCAACCTCGGCTCTGGTACCGGAACCGGCGGCGAACCCAAATGGGGTGGTTACGCGGCAGCCAAGGAGGCCATCCGCGGGCTGTCCAAGGTCGCCGCACTGGAGTGGGGCCGCGACAACATCCGCGTCAACGTCGTCTGCCCGTTCGCCGAATCCGACGGTGTCCAGCTGTGGAAAGAGTTCGCGCCCAAGGATTTCGAGAAGTCGCTGCGACGGGTGCCGATGAAGCGGATCGGCCACGTGCGCGACGACGCGGGCGCGTTGGTGGCATTCCTGCTCGGCACCGACGCGACCTTCATCACCGGGCAGACCATTCACGTCGACGGCGGGATCGGCTCGTTCCGATGACCGAGTCGCTGCGCGATCGGCAGCGGGCGCAGGTCCGCGCCGACATCCGGCGCGCTGCCTTCCGGCTGTTCGTCGAACACGGATACGACGCGGTGACGACCGAGGAGATCGCTGCGGCCGCAGGTGTTTCGCCGCGGACATTCTTCCGGCACGTGCCGACGAAGGAAGAATTGTTGCTGGCACCGGTGCGTCACGGCGGAACCGCCATCGTCGGGCTTCTCCAAGACCGGCCCGCCGCCGAATCGCCCGACGAAGCACTGATCAACGCGATCGTCACCCGGACCCGTTCGTTCGGCGAAGCCGACACCGAGGACTGGCGCGCGGCGCTGCTGGTGGCACCGGACCTGCTCGGCAAGCTGACCGTGCACCTGCCCGCCGACAAGGAGCGGGCGACCAAGCTGATCGCCGCGCGGATGGGCGCCAATCCCGGCACCGACATCCGGCCCGGCCTGCTGGTCCACCTCGCCTTCGCAGCAGCGGATTTCGCGTTTCAGCAATGGGTCCGCCAATCGACGAAGAGGCCGAAGGCGCTGGATCGCTATGTCACCGAAGCGCTCGACGCGGTCAAGAGCCCGCATTGGAGGAGGCGCTGATGACCATGAGTAAGACGCGATCCCTGGCGCTCGTCACGCTCGCGTATGTCGTTGCTTTCGTGGTTGCTGCCGCGTGGCTGCTCTGGGGCGTGCACACCGGGCGGCTCTGGCTGGACACGTTGATCGCCGACGTGCTGGCCACTTTGGTGATTTTCGTGTTCAGCCGGGGGTACGGCAATTCCAGCTTCTACGACGCATACTGGAGCGTGGTGCCGCCGGTGATGTTGTTCTACTGGTGGAGTCAGTCTGGTCTGCAGCAGCTGCGTTGCTGGCTCATCTCAGCGGTGGTCCTGGTGTGGGCGATACGCCTCACCGCGAACTGGGTTTATGCGTTTCCCGGCCTGCACCATGAGGATTGGCGCTATCCGATGTTCCGGGAGAAGGCCGGGCGATGGGAGTTCATCGTCGACCTGGTGACCATCCACCTCATTCCGACGTTGCTGGTTTTCGCCGGCATGCTACCGGCGTACGTCGCGGTGACCAGACCTGGCGCCGACATCGGTTGGCTCACCGGCTTTGCGACCGTGCTGGGGTTGGCGGCGGTGGCTCTCGAGTTGATCGCCGACGTGCAGATGCACCGGTTCGTCGGGCGTAAAGCCGAGGGTGAGGCGATGGATCGCGGATTGTGGTCCTGGTCGAGGCATCCCAATTATTTCGGCGAATTCAGCTTCTGGGTTTCGTTGGCGCTGTTCGGTATTGCCGTCGCGCCGTCGGACGCGTGGTGGCTGGGCCTGGGAGCACTCGGGATGTTGGGTATGTTCCTCGGCGGCAGCATCCCGATGATGGAAACACGCAGCCTGGAACGACGTCCGGGGTATCAGGACGTCATCGACCGCGTGTCGCGGTTCGTGCCCAGGCCGCCGCGCAAGGCCTAACAGGCGGTCGGGTGCGTCTCGCAGTACGGCGTCGCGCCCGGAAAGCGGTAGCGGTGGGCGGCGACCCAGGTGTAGACGGCGTCCTCGATGAACCGGATTCCGGGAATCCGGTAGATGGCCAACGGGATTCGGGTCCCGACAGCCGCGCCGACCGCGGCGTTGGCGGCCTCCGCGCCGGAATAGACGGCGCCGGTGGCATCCAGCCAGCGCACCGAATCCAGCAGGCGTGCCGGCGCGACACCCAACCGGTCCGCGGCGCCGCGGCTTTGCAACGGCTCGGTGTGCACGTTGCCGGTCCGATCGAACTTCAGCAGGAAATCCCTGGAGCGAGTGCACATTCCACACGCTCCGTCGAAGAACAACGTGCCCTTCATCGTGCCACCTCCTCGACGGTCCGGCTGGCCCGCAGACCTGCCACGGCGAACACGATGCCGGTGCCGATCTCGGCGACCGCGCTCAGCCAGGAAAACCATGTCACGTTGATACGCGGGCCGGAGACGAAGCTGTCTTGGTAGGCCGGCCAGAACGACGGCAGCAGATGTGCGTAGGTGAACAGGATCGCGCTGCCGAAACCGACCACGATCGCGGTGCGGGGCGCCCACTGGTTTTGGGCGAGCGCCAGGACGACGGCGGCCACGACGAACAGCCCCTGGATCATGCCGCCGATCATGATTGCGTGTGGTGAGGCCGACATGCCTCGGCGCAGATGGTCGAGGACGTGAACGCCCCAGCCCCCGACGAATAGTATTGCCGCCCAACGCAGAGACCGGACCGCGGGTTGCGAGAGCTCGGTTGTCATCGCGGATCACCGTCCTTGATGCGGCTGATGATGTGAAGGCACCCCTAAATTCTGTTCTACTACTACGTCAAGTAGTAGTCAAGGGTGATGCCGCGATCCGGCGAACCGGAACCATCCGGCTAGAACACGTTCTAATCTTGCCGCCATGGGATTTCTCAAACAGGAAACTCCGCAGATCGATTTCGAGGAATGGAGCAAGGGCACCCGCGCAGAGAAGATCATCCCGATGGCCCGACATTGGGCGGAGGTGGGCTTCGGCACCCCGGTGTTGCTGCACCTGTTCTACGTCGTCAAAATTGCGCTCTACATCCTGGCGGCCTGGCTGCTGGCGCTCACCACGACCGGAATCAACGGGTTCACCAACGTCGTCCATTGGTACGCCGAGCCGATCGTCTTCGAGAAGGTGGTGCTGTACACCATGCTGTTCGAAGTCGTCGGCCTCGGTTGCGGATTCGGACCGTTGAACAACCGGTTCTTCCCGCCGCTGGGCTCGATTCTGTATTGGCTGCGGCCCGGCACCATCCGGTTGCCACCCTGGCCGGGACGCGTTCCGTTGACCAAGGGGGATAACCGGACGCCGCTCGACGCGGTGCTCTACGGCGCACTGCTGGTGCTTCTCGTCGTCGCGATCTTCTCCGACGGCACCGGCCCGGTTCCGGCGCTGCGAACGACGGTCGGCGTGTTACCGGCCTGGCAGATCTGGGCGGTGCTAGGCGTGCTCGCTGTCCTCGGCCTGCGCGACAAGGTGATCTTTCTGGCCGCGCGCGGCGAGGTCTACGCCTCATTCACCGTCGCGTTCCTGTTCGCCGGCTACGGCGTGGACATGATCATCGGCGCCAAGCTGGTGTGCCTGGTCATCTGGCTGGGCGCGGCGACATCCAAGCTGAACAAGCACTTCCCGTTCGTCATCTCGACGATGATGAGCAACAACCCGGTATTTCGGCCACGGTTCATCAAACGCAAGTTCTTCGAACACTTTCCAGACGATCTGCGACCGGGCCGGGCTTCGCGCTGGCTCGCGCATTTCAGCACCGCGATCGAGGGTCTGGTGCCGCTGGTGCTGTTCTTCAGCCACGGTGGCTGGCCGACGGCGATCGCGGCATTCGTCATGCTGTGCTTCCACTTCGGCATCCTGTCGTCGATCCCGATGGGTGTGCCGCTGGAGTGGAACGTCTTCATGATGTTCAGCGTGCTCGCGCTGTTCGTCGGGCACGCGTCGATCGGGCTGAGCGATCTGACCACCCCGCTGCCGCTGCTGTTATTCCTCGTCGTTGCAGGCACCGTCGTCACCGGAAACCTGTTCCCGCGCAAGGTGTCCTTCCTACCGGGCATGCGGTATTACGCGGGCAACTGGGACACCACGCTGTGGTGCATGAAGCCGTCGGCCGACGAGAAGATCGCCAAGGGTGTGGTCGCGATCGCGAGCATGCCCGCCGCGCAACTGGAGAAGTTCTACGGCAGCAAGGAGGCCGCGCAGATCCCGATGTACATGGGATATGCGTTCCGTGCCTTCAACACTCACGGCCGCGCGCTGTTCACCTTGGCGCATCGCGCGATGGCCGGCCAGAACGAGGACGACTACGTCCTGACCGACGGTGAACGCATCACCAGCACCGCCATCGGATGGAACTTCGGCGACGGGCACTTCAGCAATGAGCAACTCGTTGCGGCGCTGCAGAGACGCTGCCACTTCGAGCCGGGTGAAGTGCGCGTGGTGATGCTCGACGCGCAGCCCATCCACCGGCAGATGCAGCGGTACCGGCTGGTGGACGCCGCCACCGGGGAATTCGAACGCGGCTACGTGCGCGTCGCCGACATGGTGACCCGGCAACCCTGGGCCGACGACGTTCCCGTCCACGTGCAGTCGTAAAGACGAAAAAGCCGGGCGCACAAGCGACGCCCGGCCGTTTCGATCGCGTAACTACGCGTTGGCGCGAACTTCCCTGGTCGCCGCGACCAGGTTGGTCAGCGACGCGTTGACCTCTTCGGGGTTGCGCGTCTTCAGGCCGCAGTCCGGGTTGACCCATAGTCGCTCGGCCGGAACGGCTTTCAAAGCAGCGCGCAGCGACGCGGCGATCTCGTCGGTGCTGGGCACCCGCGGCGAGTGAATGTCGTAGACACCCGGCCCCACGCTGTTGGCGAAGCCGGCCGCGTTGAGGTCGTCGAGTACCTCCATGTGCGAGCGGGCCGCCTCGATCGACGTGACGTCGGCGTCAAGGTCGGCGATCGCACCGATCACCTCACCGAACTCCGAATAGCACAGGTGCGTGTGGATCTGCGTGGAGTCCGAAACACCCGAGGTCGCCAGCCGGAACGAGCCGACCGCCCAGTCCAGGTAAGCCTGCTTGTCGGCGTCGCGCAACGGCAACAGCTCACGCAGCGCCGGCTCGTCGACCTGGATCACGGCGATGCCGGCCTCCTGCAGGTCCACCGTCTCGTCTCGGATCGCCAGCGCCACCTGGTTTGCGGTGTCGGCCAGCGGCTGGTCGTCGCGGACGAACGACCACGCCAGAATCGTCACCGGACCGGTGAGCATGCCCTTGACCGGCTTGTCGGTCAACGACTGCGCGTACGTGATCCACTCGACCGTCATCGGCTGCGGCCGGGTCACGTCGCCGTAGAGAATCGGCGGGCGAACGCAGCGGCTGCCGTAGGACTGCACCCAGCCGTTGTCGGTGGCGAAGAAACCTTCCAACTGCTCGGCGAAGTACTGCACCATGTCGTTGCGCTCCGGCTCGCCGTGCACCAGCACGTCGAGGCCGAGATCCTCCTGCAGCTTGATGACGTCGGCGATCTCTTTGCGCATCCGCTTCTCGTATTCGGCTTGGTCGATCTCGCCGGACCGTAATGCCGCACGCGCCTTGCGAATTGCCGATGTCTGCGGGTAGGAGCCGATGGTCGTGGTCGGCAGTGGCGGCAGATGCAGCCGCTCGGTCTGCTCCTCGCGACGCTTGTCGGCCGGTCCACGCTCGGTGCCGCCGGACTTGGCGATCGAGTCGATCCGTTCGCGTACCTTGTCGACGTGCAGGCGCGGGTCGGCCGCACGCGACTTCACCGCGGCGTTGGACGCCTCGATCTCCTTGGCCACCGCGTCGCGACCGTCCTTCAACGCCCGCGCCAAAGTGGCGACCTCGTGCACCTTTTCGGCGCCGAACGCCAGCCAGCTGCGCAGCGCGTCGTCCAGGTCGGTTTCCGGCTCCAGCGAGTAGGGCACGTGCAGCGTCGAACACGATGTCGAAACAGCCACCGCGCCCACGCTTCCGACCAGGCCGGCCAGCGTGCTCAGCGCACTGTCCAGGTCGGTGCGCCAGATGTTGCGTCCGTCGACGATCCCGGCCACCAGCGTCTTGTCGGCTAAATCGGGAACCGTGGCGATGGCAGCGTCGGCACCGTAGACCAGATCGACCCCGATCGCCTCGACCGGTGTGCGTGCCAGCGCCGCCAACGCCGCGCCGGGGTCACCGAAGTAGGTGGCGACGTGAATCGCGGGACGCTTGGCCAGCCCGCCGAGCGTGTTGTAGACGCGTTCGGCCAGCGCGGGGGCGTCGGGGGAGATGTCGGTGACCAGAGCAGGTTCGTCGATCTGCACCCACTCCACGCCCTTGTCGGCCAGCTGGTCGAGCAGGTCGGCGTACAGCGCAGTCAGCTCGTCGATCCGTCCGATCGGTGCGTCCCCGCCGTCGACGGCCTTGCTCAGCAGCAGGAAGGTGATCGGACCGATGACGATCGGGCGCGCCGGAATACCTTGCTGCTGAGCCTCTTTGAGCTCCGACAGCACCTTCTCGGGATGCAGCGAGAACGTCGTCTTCGGCCCGATCTCGGGGACGATGTAGTGGTAGTTGGTGTCGAACCACTTGGTCATCTCCAGCGGCGCGACGTCTCCCGTGCCCCGCGCGGCGGCGAAATAGCGGTCGAGGTCGTCGGAGACGGCCTGCACCCGCGCGGGCAGCGCGCCGAGCAACACGGCGGTGTCCAACATTTGGTCGTAGTAGGAGAACGTGTTGATCGGTACCGAGTCCAGGCCGGCGTCCGCCAGCTGGGCCCAGGTGTCGTGGCGCAGGGTCGCAGCGATCTTCTCGAGCTCTGATCGGCTGGTCTTGCCCTTCCAGTAGCTCTCGGTGGCGCGCTTGAGCTCGCGTTTCGGGCCGATGCGCGGGGAGCCGGTGACGGTGGCGGTAAACGGTTTTGCGGTCACAATGGTTCTTCGTCCTTCAATCGACGGGGTGGTCGCCGCCAACGGACGCAGAACCGGTCCGGTGCAGCGCGCACATAGCCACTGCAACCGTTACGGCCAGACGCCCATTCCACGAGGCGGTGAACCGCCAGGCGCGGCGCACCCGGCACAGCCGGCAGGTCTTCGGACTCACAGGCGCGCACCGCGTGGTGCTCCTAATGGCCGTCGCTTCCCAGTCTTGCGACCAGTGCTGATGACGGCGGTCGTTCCTGCATACCGCTGCGGGACAGTCCCGGACTCCCACCGGGTTCCCTCTTACGAAGCACATCTAACATGCTTCGTTCGATGCCGACGGCGCCATCTACGGCGTTGCCGGCAAACCAGCTGCGGCGCTGAGATTACCCGATTGATGGCGGCGACCCGCCGCGCCCGGCTTCGCCGCGCTAGCGATCGCCGCTGCTAGCAAGCGCTTCAGGGATAAGCAGGTCACCGTTGTTGAAGTCGATGGTGCGCCGGATCGTCGCGTCGTCGTTCAGCACGGCGGCCGCCACCAACGCGACGTCTTCGCGTGAGACTTCTCCCTTGCCGGCGCCGACCGCGATCCGGCCGGTCGCCGGCTCCAGCGTCAGACGGCCCGGCCCCAGCACGGTCCAGTCCAGTTCGCTGGCACGCAGATGGGCGTCGGCCGCCGCTTTCGCCTCGGCATACGGGAAGAACGAATTATCCTGTGAGACGCCGTGATGCGGGCCAGCGCCGAAGTAGGACACCATGACGAAGCGCCGCACGCCAGCCCGGCCGGCGGCGTCGATCACCCGGATCGCGGCGTCGCGGTCGACGGCGTACGTGCGGGCCGGGTCACCGCCACCCGCGCCGGCGGAAAACACCACCGCGTCGTGGCCGGCGAGCAGATCGGCGAGCGCGCCGGTGTCCAGGTGCTCGACGTCGGCGACGGCCGGACGGGCCCCGGTGGCGGTGACGTCGTCGGCGTGGTCGGGGTTGCGGAACACCGACGTCACCTGGTCTCCGCGGTCGGACAGCATGCGGGCCAGGTGCAGGGCGACCTTGCCGTGGCCGCCGATGATGACAATGCGCGACATGTCTTCCAACGTACGGAGCGCGACGCTACCCGCCGGTAGGGCACCCCGGCGGCGGCCCAACTAAGCGGTTGGTCAACAATCGAGGGAAAGTACCGCGCGACGACGATGCGGGCCGCTGGGCCCGAGGCGGAGTCGGGCACAAAGGCCTGAGTTCAAAGGAGATACGTCATGGCTGAAGCCGTCATTGTCGAGGCAGTTCGTTCACCGGTCGGAAAGCGGAACGGCGGCTTGTCCGGCGTGCACGCCGCCGACCTGTCGGCCCAGGTGCTCAACGGGCTGGTCGAGAAAGCCGGCATCGATCCCGGGCTCGTCGACGACGTGATCTGGGGTTGCGTCATGCAGGCCGGGGAGCAGTCGATGGACATCGGCCGCACTGCGCTGTTGGCCGCGGGGTGGCCGGAGACCGTGCCCGGCGTGACCGTCGACCGGCAGTGCGGATCCAGTCAGCAGTCGATTCACTTCGCCGCTGCGGGCGTGGTTGCCGGGCATTACGACGTGGTGGTCGCCGGTGGCGTCGAGTCGATGTCGCGGACGCCGATGGGTGCCTCACTGGCCAACGGCGGCAACCCGTTCTCGCCGGGCTTCAAGGCCCGCTACGACCGGACGCCCAACCAGGGCATCGGCGCGGAGATGATCGCCGAGCAATGGGGATTCGATCGGACCGCGGTCGACCAATTCTCCCTCGGCTCTCACGAAAAGGCTGCGGCCGCACAGGATTCCGGTGCCTTCGATGACCAGATCGTCGGCATCAAGGTTACGGATGGCTCGGAGAGCTCAGTCGTGCTGAAGGATGAGGGCATCCGTCGCGGCACGCCGATCGAGAAGATGGCACAGCTCAAGCCTGCCTTCAAGGAAGACGGCGTGATCCACGCCGGCAACTCCAGCCAGATCTCCGACGGGTCGGCGGCGCTGCTGTTCATGACGGCGGAGAAGGCGAAGGAACTGAAGCTCACGCCGATCGCGCGGGTGCACACCGCGGTGCTGGCCGGCGCCGACCCGGTGATCATGCTGACCGCACCGATCCCGGCCACCCAGAAGGCGCTGAAGCGCTCCGGTCTGTCGCTGGACGACATCGGTGTCTTCGAGGTCAACGAGGCGTTCGCGCCGGTGCCGCTGGCCTGGTTGAAGGACATCGGGGCCGACGAGAAGAAGCTCAACCCCAACGGCGGCGCGATCGCGCTCGGTCACCCGCTCGGCGGATCCGGTGCCCGGATCATGACGACGATGCTCTACCACATGCGGGACAAGGGAATTCGTTACGGGTTGCAGACGATGTGTGAGGGCGGCGGCCAGGCCAACGCCACCATCGTGGAGCTGCTGTGAGCGAACCCGCGGTGCTCACCGAGCGCCGGGGCAACGTCCTGGTCATCACGATCAACCGGCCGGAGGCGCGTAACTGCGTCAACGGCGCGGTGAGCATCGGCGTCGGCGACGCGTTACAACAGGCCCAAGACGACGCCGACGTGCGGGCGGTGGTCATCACCGGCGCCGGCGACAAATCGTTTTGCGCCGGAGCGGATCTCAAGGCGATTTCGCGTCGGGAGAACCTGTATCACCCTGATCACGCGGAGTGGGGCTTCGCCGGTTACGTCCACCATTTCATCGACAAGCCGACCATCGCCGCGGTCAACGGCACCGCACTCGGTGGCGGCACCGAGTTGGCGTTGGCCAGTGATCTCGTGGTCGCCGAAGAACGCGCGCAGTTCGGTCTGCCCGAGGTCAAGGTCGGACTGCTGGCCGGCGCCGGTGGCGTGTTCCGCATCGCCGAGCAACTGCCCCGCAAGATCGGAATGCAGATGCTGCTCACCGGAGAGCCGATCAGCGCTGCCGAGGCCGCCAACTGGGGATTGATCAACCAGGTCGTCCCGGACGGCACCGTGCTGGACGCCGCGTTGGCCCTGGCCGAGCGGGTGACCGTCAATGCGCCGCTGTCGGTGCAGGCGAGCAAGCGGATCGCATGCGGCGCCGACGACGGCGTCATTCCCGACGAGGAGCCGAGCTGGGCCCGCACCGCCCGTGAATTCTCGACGTTGCTGCGGACCGAGGACGCCAAGGAGGGGCCGTTGGCGTTCGCAGAGAAGCGCAAGCCGGTCTGGAAAGCGCGCTAACGCGATCGTAAGCGCGGCGAAGCCGGGCGCAGCGGGTCGCCGGGTTGAGCCACGCTTAGCGTGCCAGTGCGTTGACCGCACGGCCGAACACGCTTGGCAGGCCGCACGACGCCGGGACGATCGCACGCCGCCCGGCACGGGTCGCGGTAGCCAAAACCAGGGCGCGGGTCAGTATCCGGTAGTCGCGGGTGATCCGGCGCCACTCCGCCTCGTACGACTGCGGGGCGTCGTTGACGATCGCAGCTACGGCCGCGCCGGCCTGCTTGACGGCCAAGCTGATGCCCTCGCCCGTCAACGCGTCCTCATACCCTGCTGCATCGCCGACCAAGAGCACCCGGCCGGCGACTCGACGCGAAATCACTTGTCGCAGTGGGCCGCAGCCCCGCGCCTGTCCGCGGTCGGCGTCGGCAAGGCGCTGCGCCAGCCGCGGGAACCAGGCGAGGTCGGGTTGGCCACCCGACAGGATCGCCACGCCGACCAGGTCGGGCTCGACCGGCGTCACGTAGGCCTCGCCCAACGGCGACCAGTACACCTCAACGAATTCCGACCATGCGGGCACCGAAAAGTGCCACCGGACGCCGTACCGTCGAGGCCTGCCCGCTGCCGCGCCGATACCGACGGCGGAGCGCACCGTCGAATGCAGGCCATCCGCCGCCACCAACCATTTCGCGCGCACCCCGGCCGCGGTGACGCCCGCTGCGTCTTGCTCAACGGTCGTAACTCGGGTCGAAATCCATTCGGTGTCTTGCTCTTTGGCGCGCGCGGCGAGCGCAGCATGCAGAGTGGTCCGCCGCACGCCGCGGCCCGGACCGGTCTGAATGCGCGCCTCGGCGCGTCGGCGCCCGTCCAGGTACGCGATGCCCCGAATCGGCAGGCCGGCCGGGTCGACGCCCAACGACGTCAGTTCGGCAAGACCGCCGGGCATCAGCCCTTCACCGCATGCCTTGTCGACCGGCGTGCCCCGCGGCTCGGCGACGATCACCGAAAGTCCTTGCCTGCGTGCGTATAACGCGGTGGCGAGGCCGCCGGGCCCACCACCGACAATCAACAGGTCGGCGTCATACGGCATGGGTGTAACCCAGCGCCGCGTTCTCCACCCGGATGCGCACCGTCAGCAGCAGCGCATTGGCCAGTGTGAAACAGAGCGCGGTCAGCCACGCGGTGTGCACCAGTGGAAGCGCGACACCTTCGGTGACGACAGCCAGGTAGTTCGGATGATGCAGCCATCGATACGGTCCCCGTCTGACCAACGGTGCCTCGGGGACCACGATCACGAGCGTGTTCCATCGCGGGCCCAGGGTCGTCACACACCACCAACGCAGCACCTGGGTCAACGCCACCAGTGCGAGCATCGGCCAGCCCAGCCACGGGATGAACGGCCGGTGCAACGCCCAGACCTCGAGGACGCATCCGAGCAGCAGCGCGGTGTGGATCGTGACCATCACCGGATAGTGTTGATGGCCGAATTCCTTGCCGCCCTGGGCAAACGCCCACCGCGCGTTGCGTTTGGAGACGATCAGCTCGGCGAGGCGCTCGAAGCCGACCGCCAGAATCAGCAGGTAGTACACGGCCTACCAGCCGAGCAGTACGAGTTCCGAGCAGAACGCCGGTCCCATCGCGATCATCAGCCCGAACGATCCGGGTGCGGGCGGGTCGGCCAGGTTCGCCCGGAGCACATCGAGCACCGACACCGACGACAAGTTGCCGTTGTCGCGCAACGATTTCCGGGTGTGGTCGAGGGCATTCTCGGGCAGGTCAAGTGTGTGTTCGATGGCCTCGATCACCTTGGGCCCACCGGGGTGGCAGATCCATGTCCCGATGTCTGCGGTGGTCAGGCCGTGATCACTGAGAAAGTTCCGGACGTCCTCGCCCACATACTTTTCGGCGACGTTGGCTACCTCGGTGGACAGCTTGATCTTGAAGCCGGTGCTGCCGATGTCCCAGCCCATCACGTCTTCGGTGTCGGGGTAGATCCGGCTGCGGGTGTCCAGCACCGTGGGACCGGCGGGCGTACGGTTGGCCCCCTTGGCGACGACTGCCGCCGCCCCGTCACCAAACAGGCTGGCGGCCACCAGATTGGCGATCGAGTAGTCGTCGCGCTGCAGCGTCAACGAACACAGTTCGACGGCGAGCAACAGCCCCACCTGATCGGGGAAAGCCAGCAGGTAATCGTGCATACGGGCCACGCCGGCGGCACCGGCGACGCAGCCGAGTCCGAACAGCGGCACCCGCTTGACGTCGGGCCGCATGCCGAGGCGCGTCGCCAACCGGGCCTCGATGGTGGGCACGGCCAGGCCGGTCACCGTCGTCGAGAAGACGACATCGACGTCGGTGGGTGTGATGTTGGCGGCGTCCAGTGCCGCGAGGATCGCGCGCTCACCGAGCGTCAACGCGACGTCGATGTAGGTGTCGTTGGCTTCAGTGAAACCACTCAACTTGCCGTACTCCGGCAGCGGTATCGCAAGGCGGCGTCTCTCGACTCCGGCGCTAGCTGCGAAACGGTCGAATTGCGGGCCGCCGAACCCGGTCAGGCCGGACAGTGCTTCCTGCTGGCCGACCTGGTGCGGCGGAAACTCGACGGCTACGGCCGCGATGGACGGGTTCGATGTCATGGCGTCACCACCTGCCGAAAGGGGTAGACGGGCGTTCGGTATTCGTGTTCATGTGCCTAGTGCGGGCTACGCCGCGGTCTTGATTGATCCGGTCAATTGGAACATAACAACAATATGCCGGAAATCTGAAGCACCTTCCGCCGGTCGGTGTGACGACCGACACTTCGGTTTGCCCAACTGGTCGCCGGGCAACAACTGAACGAAGTGTTCGGTACACATCACAATCGTTAGGTTGAAACTGTGCGCATTCTTGTGACCGGCGCGACCGGGTATGTGGGATCGCGGCTGGTCACGGCGCTTCTGGCGGCAGACCATGAGGTCCTCGCCGCCACCCGCGACCCCGCGCGGCTCGGCGATTTCGGATGGTTCGACGACGTCAAACCCCTACACCTAGATGCCTCCGATGCGGAGTCGGCTCGCGCGGCCCTGGCTGTGGCCGGCCCGGTCGACGTCATCTACTACCTCGTGCACGCCATCGGCCAGCCGGACTTCCGCGATGCCGACCGCATCGCGGCCGGCAACGTCGCGGCCGCGGCGAAAGATGCCGGCGTCCGTCGCATCGTGTACCTCGGTGGCTTCGTTCCCTCGGGCGAGGATTTGTCCGAACACCTGACCAGCCGGGCCGAGGTCGCCGAGGCGCTGACGATCGAGGGCGGCCCGGAAGTGGTGTGGATCGGCGCCGCGGTGATATTCGGCGCGGGCTCGACGTCGTTCGAGATGTTGCGCTACGTCGGTGACCGCTTCCCGGTGATCCCGATACCGAAGTGGATGGACAACCCGATCGATCCGATTTCCATTCGCGATGTGCTGCATTACCTCGTCGCTGCCGCGGACACCGAACAGGTTCCGGCGGGTGCGTATGACATCGCCGGTCCGGACACCACGTCGTACCGCGCACTGCTTAAGACATATTCACGCATTGCCGGCAAGTGGCATACCGGTGTGCCGGTGTGGGGGATCGACACCACGGTGGCCTCCTGGGTGACCGCGCTGGCGCTGCCGGTGCCCGACGGACTGGCCGCGGACCTGGTCGAGTCGCTGGACTATCCGATGAAAGCCAGCGGCGCCGGCCTGCGCGAGTTGGTTCCCGATCCGAAGGGCGGACTGCTGTCGATAGCCGACGCGATATCGCGCTCGCTGTCCAATGGTCGGCCACGGCCGGTGAACGCTCTCGCTGATCCACACCACCTCGCCGACAGCGATCCTGCGTGGACGGGCGGCGATGCGCTGCGGTTGCGGCGACTTGCGTGCATAGTGACACCATCGATCGCGCGACCCGGCCTCGGATTGGTGAAAGCTGTTCCCGGCCCGATTGCCGGAGCGCTGCGGACCGGTCTTGACATCCTGATCACCCTGACACCGAAGGTGCATTTCGCATGACACGAGCCGATGCAGAGCGAGTCGATGACTGAAGTCAGCCCCACGCCCAGCGCCCTGGAGGAGATCCGCCGCGGGATCGTCAATGTCGCTGTGCCGCATAACGAACCACCCGGCGTCGTACGACGCAGGCGGATCATCGTCGCGATCGTGTTGGTGCTCGGTGCCGCGGCGCTGAGCTTCGCCCTTCGAAGCCACCCCGGTGAGCCGAGCTTCTACTGGTGGTCGCTCACGCTTGCGGGCGTGTGGGCGCTCGGCGCGTTCTTGTCCGGACCTTTGCACCTCGGCGGCGCTCGCTGGCGTGGCCGAAACCAGCGTCCGGTGGTCAGCGGCACTGTCATCGGCCTACTGCTCGGCGGCGTCTTCGTGCTCGGCGGGTTGGTCGCCCGGCAGATCCCGGTTGTCGCCGAGCTCATCACCCGCGTGCTGCAGTACGCCGATCAGGGAGCGTGGCGGCCGACGATGGCCGTCGCACTCCTCGGTGCCATCGGCGAGGAGCTGTTCTACCGCGGCGCGCTGTACACCGCGGTGGTGCGATACCACCCGCTGGTGATCTCGACCGTGGTGTACGTCATCGCCACCCTGGCCAGCGGACAGCTGATGCTCGGATTCGCTGCGATCTTTCTCGGAACGGTGTGCGCAATGGAACGCCGCGCCACCGGCGGGGTGCTGGCGCCGATCCTGACCCACTTCGTGTGGACCTTGGTCGTGCTGCTCGCGCTCCCCCCGCTGTTCGGGCTGTGAGCGCTCGGCTGTCGGTGCTCAGATATCCGTGAAGGCGGGTTTGCGGCGCTGCTGGAAAGCTCTTGCGCCCTCGCGGAAGTCGTGCGAATTCAGCAGCACGGATTGACCCTCGAGTTCGCGCTGCAGAGTCGGCTCCAACTCGGTGAGCGTGGCCCCGTTGATGGCCTGCTTCGTCTTGGCGAACGCCACGGCGGGGCCGTTCAGCAGCCCGGCCACCACCTTGTCCACCTCGGCTTCGAAGCTGTCGGCCGGATAGACCGCGCTGACCAAGCCGCAGGCCAACGCCTCGCCGGCCGGTAGCCGCTCGGCCAGCAACGCCATCCGCATCGCACCGATCCGGCCGATCGCGGCGGCGATCAGCGCCGAGGCGCCGCCGTCGGGCATCAAGCCGATCTTGGTGAAGGCGAGCATGAAAAACGCTGCTTCCGAAGCCAATACCAAATCGCATGCCAACGCGATCGAGACGCCGACACCGGCCGCCGGGCCCTGAACGACGGCGACGACCGGGCGCGGTAGCGCCGTGATCGCCCGCACCACCCGGTTTGCCGCCAGGATCAGCTCGTCGCCGGGGCCGGCGCCCGCCACGTCGTCGGCGCTCATCCCCGCGCCCGAGCAGAAGCCGCGGCCCGCGCCGCCCAACCGCACCACTTTCACCCGCGGATCGTTCGCCGCCTGCTCCACGGCGTCGGCGAGACCCTCGAATACCGGCAGCGTCAGCGAATTCAGGCTGTCCGGACGGTCGATCGTCACCGACAGCACGCCGTCGGCCAGCGAGACGGCAAGCCCGTCCACGGGTGTGAGGGTGTCGATACCTGAGTCGATGGCGGTCATGAACTCGACTGTAAGCCACCAGGGTGCGGGGTCGATCAAGCCGACTGCGAAGATGCCAGTCAGCGTTGGTCGACAGAGAGGTCGGGTGAAATGGCGGGACCGCTGACAGGGTTGCGAGTCATCGAATTGGCCGGAATCGGCCCCGGCCCGCATGCTGCGATGATCCTCGGGGATCTCGGTGCCGACGTCGTTCGCGTCGACCGGCCCGGCGCCAGCGGCACCGACCCGATGCTGCGCAACCGCCGGTTCGTCGTCGCCGACCTCAAGTCCGAAGCGGGCCGCGACCTGGTGCTGAAGCTGGTCGCCAAGGCCGACGTGCTGATCGAGGGCTACCGGCCCGGCGTCACCGAACGCCTGGGCCTCGGCCCGGAGGACTGCGCCAAGGTCAACGACAAGCTGATCTACGGCCGGATGACCGGTTGGGGCCAGACCGGCCCCCGCAGTCAGCAGGCCGGCCACGACATCAACTACATCTCGCTCAACGGCGTGCTGCACGCCATCGGCCGGGTGGGCGAGCGGCCGGTGCCGCCGCTGAACCTGGTCGGCGACTTCGGCGGCGGGTCGATGTTCCTGTTGCTCGGCATCCTGTCGGCGCTGTGGGAGCGACAGACCTCCGGCAAGGGCCAGGTCGTCGACGCCGCGATGGTCGACGGCTCGTCGGTGCTGGTGCAGATGATGTGGGCATTCCGCGAGATGGGCATGTGGACCGACGAACGCGGCACCAACATGCTCGACGGCGGAGCGCCCTACTACGACACCTACGAATGCGCCGACGGCCGCTACGTGGCTGTGGGCGCCATCGAGCCGCAGTTCTACGCGGCGATGCTGGCCGGGCTCGGCTTGGACCCTGCCGACCTGCCGGCGCAGAGCGACCGCAGCCGCTGGCCCGAGTTGCGGGCCAAGTTCACCGAGGTGTTCGCCAGTAAGGACCGCGACCACTGGGCCAAGGTGTTCGCTGATTCCGACGCGTGCGTGACGCCGGTGCTGGCCTTCGGCGAGGTCGAGACGGAGCCGCACATCACCGAGCGCAACACCTTCTACCGGGCCGGCAACGGCCTGCAGCCGTTGCCGGCGCCGCGGTTCTCCCGCAGTGCCACGGACCAACCACGCCCGCCGCGGGAGCCAGGGTCCGACACCGAAGCCGTCCTCAAGGACTGGGTATAGTCCCGACCAACCAGTAGGTCGAACCCGTCTGAAAGCCTGACCCTTCGAAAGGATTGTGTGTGGAGATCAGAGATGCCGTAGCACTCGTCACCGGTGGGGCGTCCGGCCTCGGCCTGGCCACCACCAAGCGCCTGCTCGATGCCGGCGCACAGGTGGTGGTGCTCGACCTCAAGGGCGAGGACGTGGTCCGCGAGCTCGGTGATCGCGCGCGCTTCGCGCCCGCGGACGTCACCGACGAGAAGGCGGTCACCGCGGCGCTCGACATCGCTGAATCTCTCGGCCCATTGCGCATCGTGATCAACTGCGCGGGTACCGGCAACGCGATCAAGACACTCGGCAAGGACGGACCGTTCCCGCTTGAGCTGTTCCGCAAGGTGGTGGAGATCAACCTGATCGGCACCTTCAACGTGCTGCGACTGGGTGCCGAGCGGATCGCTGCGCAGGACCTGGTCGGGGAAGAGCGCGGCGTCATCGTCAACACCGCGTCAGTGGCGGCGTTCGACGGGCAGATCGGTCAGGCCGCGTACTCGGCGTCCAAGGGCGGCGTGGTCGGCATGACGCTGCCCATCGCACGTGATCTGGCCAGCAAGGCCATTCGGGTCGTGACGATCGCCCCCGGCCTGTTCGACACCCCGTTGCTGGCGGGCCTGCCCGAGCCGGCCCGGGAGTCGCTCGGTAAGCAGGTGCCGCACCCGAGCAGGCTGGGCAATCCGGACGAATATGGCGCGCTGGCCGTGCACATCGTCGAGAACCCGATGCTCAACGGCGAGGTCATCCGGCTGGACGGCGCTATCAGGATGGCGCCGCGTTAGCTGCCATTGCAAAAGCCCCCGCTCATGGCGGGGGCTTCTGCATGTCATGGAGGGAACGCCAAAGTACGGCTGAGGCTGGCGAACTCCTCGTTACCGGCACGCCCAGAGGTACCAGGGCGTGCCTCGCGAACTAGCTCGCGTTGGGTAGCGGGTGCCAATCGTCGAATTGTTCCGAGTTCTCACCCTCTACCAGCACGTCGCCGTTGTAGAGAGCCTCGAAATCACCTTTGATCACGTCGGCACTCGAATCATCGATCCACATGTAGTTGAGCGTATGGGCAACGTTTAAGGAATCTTTGAGTCACGATTCGGAAAATCGTGGCAATTGTTACCGCTCGGTAGGCTGCTCGCGGTCCGGACGTTGCGTCCGGATGGTTGGAACTGGCCTATTGGGCAGGCGTGCAATCGCATACGCTGCGAAAATGTGCCAGTTAATTGTGCGCTGCGATGAACTGTCGCGCGTTCGATTTCGTGTCAATCGGTGAGGGCAACGACGCACCGGACATGTTGCGCTGCTAACTTAGCGCTGATAAGTTAGCGTGGGTATCTCGAGGGGAAGGACGCCGATGCTGCAGCGAATCGCTCGCCTCGCCATCGCCGCTCCCCGGCGGATTCTCGCGGTGGCGATATTGGTGATGGCGGCAGCCGCCGTATTCGGACTGCCGGTCGCCAAGAGCCTGTCTGCCGGCGGCTTCCAGGACCCGGCATCCGAGTCGGCCCGGGCGATCGCGTTGCTCGGGGACAAGTTCGGCCAGAGCGATCAGCAGCTGGTCATGGTGCTGACCGCGCCGGGCGGCGCGCAGAGCGGCCAGGCCCGTCTCGCCGCCACCGACATCGTCGACAAGGTGCAGCGGTCGCCCGGGGTGTTCAACGTGGCCTCGGCGTGGACCGGGCCTGCCGCCGCGGGTCCGTCGCACCTGGCTGCCAGCCTGGTGAGCAAGGACGGTAAATCCGGCTTGATCGTCGCCAACCTCGAAGGCGGCGAGAACAACGCGCAGAAGTACGCCAAGAGCATTGCGGCGCAGGTCGCCCACGACCGCGACGGCGTAACGGTTCGTGCCGGCGGTGTGGCGATGGCCTACGACCAGATCAACCGCCAGAACGAGCGCGATCTGTTGTTGATGGAGTCGCTGGCGATTCCGCTGAGCTTTCTGGTGCTGGTCTGGGTTTTCGGAGGCCTGCTGACCGCGGCGTTACCGGTCGTCCTGGGCGGGCTGGCCATCGTCGGTTCGATGTCGGTACTGCGACTGATCAGCTTCAGCACCGACGTGTCGACGTACGCGCTCAACCTCAGCAGTGCGCTGGGGCTGGCCCTGGCGATCGACTACACGCTGTTGATCATCAGCCGCTATCGGGACGAGTTGGCCGACGGCAGCGAGCCGAACCTGGCGCTGATCCGGACCATGGCCACCGCGGGCCGCACCGTGTTGTTCTCGGCGACCACTGTCGCGTTGTCGATGGCCGTGATGGTGCTCTTCCCGATGTACTTCTTGAAGTCCTTCGCCTATGCGGGCGTGGCCACCGTGGCCTTCGTCGCGGTGGCGGCGATCGTTGTGACGCCTGCGGCGATCGTGCTGCTCGGGCCGCGGCTGGACGCGCTGGATGTACGCCGGCTCGGGCGGCGGATACTCGGCCGCCCAGACCCTGCTTCTAAACCGGTAGAGCAACTGTTCTGGTACCGGTCGACAAAATTCGTGATGCGGCGAGCCGTGCCAGTCGGTCTGGCGGTCGTCGCGTTACTGCTGGTGCTTGGGGTTCCCTTCCTTGGGGTGAAGTGGGGAATGCCCGACGACCGTGTGCTGCCGACTTCGGCATCGGCGCATGCGGTTGGTGACGAGTTGCGTCACGATTTCGCCGATGACTCGGCGACGGCGGTGCCGGTGGTCGTCCCGGATGTTCGAGGGGTGCGTCCGGGCGACCTCAACCGCTACGCCGCCGACCTGTCCCGCGTCGCTGACGTCTCCGCTGTGTCGGCGCCGACCGGGACGTTCGTCGGGGGCAAGCAAGTGGGTCCGCCGTCAGCTGCCACCGGCCTCGGGCGCGATAGCGCGTTTATCACCGTCGCCAGTACCGCACCGCTGTTCTCGCGGGCCTCCGACACCCAGCTCGACCGGCTGCACGCCGTGCCCGGTCCGGCGGGCCGGTCGGTGGAAATGGCGGGCGTGGCTCAGATCAACCGCGACAGTGTGCAAGCGATCACCGCCCGGCTTCCGCTGGTGTTGGGGCTGATAGCCGCCATCGCCTTCGTGCTGCTGTTCCTGCTCACCGGCAGTGTGGTGCTACCGCTGAAAGCGTTGGTGTGCAACATTTTGTCGCTGACAGCGGCGTTCGGCGCGCTGGTGTGGATCTTTCAGGACGGCCACCTCGACGCGCTGGGCACCACGCCCAGCGAGACGCTGGTCGCCAACATTCCGGTGCTGCTGTTCTGCGTCGCGTTCGGCCTGTCGATGGACTACGAAGTGTTTCTGGTTTCCCGGATTCGGGAGTACTGGTTGGCGTTCACCGCGGCCCGCCCGGCTACGGCGGACCGCCGACGGATTCGCGCCGAGAACGACGAGAGTGTCGCGCTCGGCCTGGCCCGGACCGGTCGTGTCGTCACCGCCGCCGCGGTGGTGATGTCGATTTCGTTCGCCGCGTTGATCGCTGCGCAGGTGTCGTTCATGCGGATGTTCGGTCTGGGCCTGACGCTGGCGGTGCTGACCGACGCGACGTTGGTGCGGATGGTCTTGGTGCCGGCGTTCATGCACGTTCTGGGGCGATGGAGTTGGTGGGCGCCCAAACCGCTGATGTGGCTCCATGATCGGTTCGGGATCAGCGAGTCGGATTCCGCGTCGGCGACTGTCGACCCCTCGGCCGGACGGCACCGCCTCGAAGACAGGTCTCCGTCCACGTCCGCCGCGTCCAGCGGCGCACGTGCTGCGGCGACGGTCGTCGACAGTGGCTAACCCGGCGACGGAGAATCTTCGCCGCAGGCGCGCGCCGCGCGGGTCCGGCGACCTGTTACGCGATGAGATTCTCGAGGCCGCGACCGAACTCCTGCTCGGCACCGGACATGCCAAGGCGGTGTCGATCCGCTCGGTGGCCGAACGCGTAGGCGTGACGCCACCGTCGATTTACCTGCATTTCCAAGACAAGGACGCTCTGCTCGACGCGGTGTGCGCCCGCTACTTCGAAAAGCTGGACGAAGAGATGCAGCGGGTTTCGGCAGCGCAGTCGAGCACGGTCGAGGTGTTGCGAGCTCAAGGGCTGGCCTACATCCGATTTGCCACCGAGACCCCGGAGCTCTACCGGATCGCGACGATGGGCGAGTGGCGGTCGGGCAGCAACGTCGATGCCGCACTGGCCAGTTCGGCGTTCGAGCACATATGCGCCACCGTGCAGGCGCTGATCGAAGAAGGCACATTCCCGCCCGGCGATGCCACCGCGATCGCCCTGGAGTTGTGGAGTGCCGCGCACGGCGTGGCCTCGCTGCTGATCGCCAAACCGCATCTGCCCTTCGGTGACGCGGAGGCCTTTGCCGACCGGGTGCTGCGCGCGGTCTTCACCGGGAATATGGTGACGGGACTGGTGGGTGCCGAGGCATCCCCCGACGACATGGTGGAGTGGCTGACGGCGATGGGACCTTCGTTGAAACGTCAATCGGTATGACGTCATCGACGACGCTCGACCATCCGTTCTTCGCTCGCATCTGGCCGACCATCGCCGCACACGAGACCGCGCAGATGCGGGAGTCGCGTCGGCAGAACCTCGCCGGGTTGACCGGGCGGGTCCTCGAGGTGGGAGCGGGCACCGGCACCAACTTCGAGCTGTACCCGGACTCGGTGACACAGGTCGTCGCCGTCGAACCCGAGCAGCGATTGGCTGTGCGTGCCCGCGTCGCTGCTGCCGGCGCAACCGTTCCGATCGAGGTGACGAATACCACGGTGGAAACGTTCGCGGTGGCCGAACCATTCGACGCTGTAGTGTGCTCACTGGTGCTGTGTTCGGTGGCTGAGCCCGATTCTGTTCTGCGGCAACTCTTCTCGCTGCTGCACCCCGGTGGCGAGCTGCGTTACCTCGAACACGTGGCCAGCGGGGGGATCCGGGGCAGGCTGCAGCGATTCGTCGATGTCACCACGCTGTGGCCGAGGCTGGCGGGTAACTGTCACGCCCACCGGCACACCGAGAACTCGATCCGCGCCGCAGGATTCGAAGTCGAACGCACCCGTACTGACCAGGCGTTGCCGGCGTGGGTGCCGCTGCCGGTGTCGGAATTCGTCTTGGGCCGCGCGCGCCGCCCCGGTTAGTTCAGCAGCGCGGGCAACCGCTGCATCAGCGTCGGCAGCGCCGTGCTGGCGCTTTCCCGCACGGTTACCGTGGCGCTGCTGGACAGCGGTGTCGGCTCGGGATTGACCTCCACGACAACCGTTCCGCGGGCCACCGCCAACTCAGGTAATCCGGCCGCGGGGTAGACGAGGCCTGAGGTTCCCACCACGACCAGCACGTCGGCGGTCGTGGTCGCCTCCACGGCGCGCTGCCAGGGCCCCTCGGGTAGCGCCTCGCCGAACCAGACGATGTCGGGCCGGATCAAGCCGCCGCAGTCGCAACCCGGCGGCTCGACTTCCAGTGCGGGCTCCGTCATCTGTGGAAGTTGACCGGTGTAGGGCAGATCGCATGTCGCACAACGGAAGTCGAATAAGCTGCCGTGCAGGTGATGCACCGGTGAGCTGCCTGCCCGCTCGTGCAGGTCGTCGACGTTCTGCGTGACGACGCTGACCTCGGCATGGTCCTGCCATGCGGCGACGGCGCGGTGGCCTGCGTTGGGCTCGACGGTGCCGACCAGGTAGTGCCGCCAGAGATACCAACCCCACACCCGCTCGGGATTGCGCTGCCAGCCTTGAACACTGGACAGCTCGTAGGGGTCGAACCGGGACCACAGTCCGTTCTTGTCGTCGCGGAAGGTCGGCACACCGCTTTCGGCGGAGATTCCCGCGCCGGACAAGACCGTGATACGCACCCCACCAAGATAGCCCGGCGACGATGCAGAGCGTGCGGCGCGATGCGGAGGAGCCGGGCAATGGATTCAGCCCGGCGACGATGCAGAGCGTGCGGCGCGATGGGGTGGGGGTACCTCCCGCTTGCGGGGGAGAGCCGGGCAATGGATTCAGCCCGGCGACGATGCAGAGCGCGCGGCGCGATGAGGTGGACTGCGGGATACTGAGCAGGTGGAACCCGGAGAGTGGCTGCGGGTTGACGGTCAGTCGGGACGACCGCTGTTCGACCAACTCCGCAACCAGATCATCGAGGCGATCCGGGCCGGCACCCTGTCGCCGGGGACCCGGCTGCCGACGGTGCGCGACCTGGCCGGCCGGTTGGGACTGGCCGTCAACACCGTCGCCCGCGCGTACCGCGAGCTGGAAGCCGCCGGGATTGTCGAAACCCGCGGGCGCTTCGGCACATTCGTCGCTCGGGCCGACCCGTCGGACAGTGCGATGGCAGAAGCGGCACGGACCTATCTCGACGTCGCGCACGGACTCGGACTCGGCAAGGCCGAGGCGGTGCGTTATCTCGAGGCCGCCTACGAAGACTGAGCGCCCAGCACCTTGACCAGTGTGCGCAGGTTGCGGGTTGTGGTCGACGATTTGTACCGCTTGTTACCCATCGTCTTGCCGATGGTGCTGTCCAGCGTCTTGTTCTTCGGTACCTGCCAATAGATCACGTCCGCGGACTTCGGGCCGCGCTTGATCTTCTCGTCGGGCCCGGCGTCTTTGGCCAGCGCTGCGAGTTCGTCGAGCACGTCGCTGTCGCTGACGAACGTGACGTAGGACTGGTAGCCGTCGACTTGCGCGTCGAACGGATACCCGTCGACGATGTTCTGCACCTTCTTGATCGGGTAGACCAGCACCCAGGCGTCGTAGCCGAATTGCTTGCGTAGGGCCTTCTCGGCTGTCGCCCGCACCGCCTCCGCGGTCTTCGGCGACTCGAGCGTGACGTTGCCGGTGGCCAGAATCGTCCGTACCTCGGCGAGTCCCGCATCGGTGAGCGCGGCCGCCACCTCGGCCATCTTCAGGTTGACGCCACCGACGTTGACGCCCCGCAGAAATGCCGCGTACCGGGTCATAGCGCGATGGTAGAACGCCGATGCCGACCGGATGGACTAAGTAGGCTCGTCGCATGAGCCGCCAAGTGTTCGACGATAAGTTGCTGGCCGTGATCGCGGACAATTCGCTCGGCGTGCTCGCCACTCTCAAGCGTGACGGTCGCCCGCAACTGTCCAACGTCTCGTACTACTTCGACGCCCGTCATGTCGCCGTCCAGGTGTCGGTCACCGAGCCGCGCGCCAAGACCCGCAACCTGCGCCGCGACCCGCGGGCCTCGCTGCTGGTCAGTTCCGACGACGGCTGGTCGTATGCGGTTGCCGAGGGCACCGCGACGCTCACACCGCCGGCGGCATCGCCCGGCGACGACACCGTCGAAGCGCTGATCGCGTTGTACCGCAACATCGCCGGCGAACACCCGGACTGGGATGACTATCGTCGCGCGATGGTCACCGATCGCCGGGTCGTGCTGACCATGCCGATCGCGCATGTATACGGCATGCCGCCCGGGGTGCGGTGAAGTACCCGGAACTGCGGCGGGACCGCTAGGCTTCGGCCATGGCTGAATCGGCGTCGGAGGACGACACGAAGCGCAAGTTCCGGGAGGCGCTCGAGCGTAAGAACGCGAAATCGTCGAACCGATCGGACCACAAAGACGGCGGCGACAAGAAGGTGGGCGCGCACGGCGCCGCCGGAAACCGCCGCGAGTTCCGTCGCAAGAGCGGCTAGGCGACCGGCGCAGCCTTCTCGTCGGCGTCGGCCAGGGTGAAAAATGCTGCCGGAACGACGAATTCGATGGCGGTCAGCACTTCCTGGAACCAGTGCGGCCGTCCGTTGGCGACCAGCGAGATCGCTCGCCCCACGGCGCTGATCAACATGAGTCCTGCCAGCGCGCGTACCTCGTTGGCGCGCACCGGAGATCTGCGGGCTGCCGCCAACCACGCGACGCCGTAGCCGGCGAAGTACGCGGAGTAGAACCGCTCACGGGAGTCGACGGTCGCGTTGGCGTCCGCCGCGCCGGGGACCGAGGCGGTGCCGAGCGCGAAGTGGTAGATGCCGATCACGAGACAGGAGAGCCCGGTGAACCCGGCGAGGTTTCTCAGGTAGCGGGCGGGTGTGCTGCTCATACGCCTATCCAACCCGCCCGACAGCCGGAAATAGGGAATTTGCCCCATGTGCCCGACACGGCAAACGAGGAACATTCGGCTCATGAAGCAGCGAGCCGCAGCGTGGGCGGTGACGATGTTGATGTCCGGCGGCGTGGCTGTGGTCGGCCTGGGTCCCGGTGTCGCCCGGGCGGACGACGATTGTCGGCCCACCGCGATGGTCAACGGGGTGTGCTGGGGACCGAACCATTGGTGCCCGGGCGATTCGTTGTTCCACCTCACCCAGAACCACGTCTATAACCCGGTGACGTGGGATATGAACGTCTGCCACACCTACTATCACGTGGCCCCGGACCGGGCCAATCAAGGTCAGGGCATTTATGAGGGGCCCAATCCTCCGCCACCGCAGAGCCTTCCGGCCCCTGCGCCGCCCGGGCTGCCACCGCCGCCGGGCATGTGTTGGAACATGTGGATTCCGGGGCCGTGCCCCGGCGGCTAGTCTTCATGCATGGCGGTGAAGCTCTGGCTGGCGCAGGAGTCCGAAGCGGATCAACTTCTGTCCGACAACCCGTTCGCGTTGCTGGTCGGCATGGTCTTAGACCAGCAGATACCGCTGGAGCGGGCGTTCGCGGGACCGAAGACCATCGCCGACCGGCTGGGCAGCCTCGACGCCGCCGAGATCGCCGACTACGACCCGGACAAGTTCGCCGCGTTGTGCTCGGAAAAGCCTGCGATACACCGGTTTCCGGGCTCGATGGCCAAGCGGATCCAGATGCTGGCGCGGATCGTCGTCGACGACTATGACGGCGATGCATCCGCGCTCTGGACCGCGGGCGACCCTGACGGTCCCGAGTTGCTGCGACGACTCAAGGGCCTGCCGGGATTCGGGGAGCAGAAGGCGCGCATCTTCTTGGCGTTGCTCGGCAAGCAGTACGCGGTGACCCCGAAGGGTTGGCGGGACGCGGCAGGCGAATTCGGCAAGGCCGGCTCGCACATCTCGGTCGCCGATATCTCCGACCCACGTTCGCTCGACAGGGTCCGGTCGTACAAAAAAGATATGAAGGCAGCCAAAAAGGCCAAGGGAGAGGCAGCGACGTGAAGACACATCTGAATTGCCCGTGTGGTGAGGCGCTTACCGGCAAGGACGAAGACGAATTGGTTGAGGTGACTCAGGCTCACCTGGCCAGTGCACACCCCGGCCTCGAGTACGACCGGGACGCGATTCTCTTCATGGCCTACTGACGGCTGATCCGCCGACGCGCACACGACGATGGGTGCGCGCCGGCGGCATCAACCAGGCTCAGGGCTTCAGGGCACCACCGTCGAACCGATGGTGGGCATGAACTGGCACTGCTTGTCCTTGGTTGTGACCTGCCCGAAGACCGTCGACATGATGCTGCCCGAACCGGTGTCGACGGTCGCGGTCAGCGTGGTCGGTCCCTGCGGGTTGATGTCCGCCTGCGGCTTGAGCGTCGCACTGCCCGACTTGCCGGTGGTCAGGTTGACCCAGGTGACATTGAGCGGCAGCTTCTGCACGTCGGCGGGTCCCGATGTACCGATTGCGGTGAACACGTACGCCGTCTGGCCGGCGGCCGGACCCGGCGCCGGAATCTTGGCGGGTCCAGCCACCGACAGAACGGGCGCCAGCACGTTGCCGCCATCGGACCCGCAGTTGTTGCTGATCGACGGATACATGAAGTCCTGTGTGGGCGGGGCGTCCGGGCTGAAACCCGGAGCCGCGGCCGGAGCCGGCGCCGGGGGTGCGGGTGCCGGGGCGGCGGCCGGCGCCGGTCCGGCGGGTGCCGGAGGAGTGGCTGCCACCGGCACGGCGTTCGCGGGAGCGGGAGCGGCAGCCGCAGCCGGTGCCGCCGCGGGCGCCGGGCCCGCAGCGTGTACCGGGTCGATGCCGGTCGGCAGGTGTGCTTGCGCACCAGGCTCCACGCCCGGCGGGACGACGTGCGCCGTCGAGGTGGCCTCCTGCGGCGACGCGACGAACTGATTCACCGACTCGGCAACGCTTTTCGACTGCTCGGGTGCCGTCGGGTTATGGCTGAAGGCCTGCGCCGCGGCCATCAGCAGCTGGGTCGCCTGCTCCGGGTTGCCTGCGGCCTGCTGGATGATCGGGCTCAATTCGGTCAACGCCGGCAGGCCCGGGATCTGCTGAGCGGGGATCGGTGCCGGCGGCGCCGGGTCGGCGGCGGCGGTGGGGCTGAGGGCCACGGCGGCGCTGGAGGCGATAGCCGTGGCGGCGAATGCGCTGATGAGATTCCGTGCGATGAACATGATGTTCTCCCGGTCGTCGGTGTTGGTGGCCGGCTAGCGCGGTCGCGCTAGCCGGCCAGGTTGTTCATCAGGGCAGCGCGGACACCGGGAACAGCGCCGCGCTCGGCGCTGTGACCGGGGCGACCGCCGCGGGCGCGGCGAGAGCCGGCAGGGACGCCACCGGCGCGGCAGCAGCCGGCAGGCCGGCCGCCGAGGCGAGCCCGCTGCCGAGCGGAGATCCGCTGCCGATCAGCGAGGTCAGGTCGCCGGGCAACGACACCTGCTGCGGCAACGGGAACGGCAGGCCCGGGATCTGCGGCAGGTTGAGCTGTGCCTGGGGCAGCATTCCCGCGGGGCCGCTCGCCGGTGCGGCCGCGGCCGGCTGCGTGAAGCCGGGAATTCCGGTGAGCGGCGAGGTGGAGGCCGGAGCGGTCGACGTCAATCCCGGGATGCCGGTGGTCGGCGCGGTCGCGGCAGGCTGCGTCAACCCCGGGATCCCAAGTGTGGGTGCGGAACTCGTCGCCGGGGCGGTGGCGCCGGGAATGAGCGATGACGCCCCGGGCACCGCGCTGGCGGCCTGCTGGGGCATCTTGATCGTTGCGCTGGCCAGCGGCGGCGGGGTGGCCGGCTGACCGCCCAGGGCGCCCGCAACGCTTTGCAGCATCTGCGGCGCCTGGGCCGCGGTGCCGACGAGTTGCTGGCCGATATCGGGGGTGGGCACCGGCACCGGGTCGGCGTGGGCCGTGCCCATCAGGCCGCCGATGAGCAAAGCTGCCGATGAGCCCACCACGATTGTGGTGGCTCGTAACAAAGTCCGAACGTTTGACATGACTCTCCCTGGTTATGGATGACAGGCGTCGGGGCTGATAGTTCGCCTGATACGAGAGTGGCTCAAGTGACACGTGTGGCATTTATGCGACCGTTATGGAACTGAGCGGCGGCGGTGACCGAACGCCGGAGCGCCTGCCGGCACCGGCGACCCCGTTAGAGTCGTTCGGATAGACGCCACCTCGGCCGCTCCGGCGGCAGCCACCAACCGCCGGCGCGTGATTTCTCTGAGCACGCTCGGGCCGGTGCTATTGGTCGTGAGCGTCGCCGCACGGCTGGCCTGGACATACCTCGCGCCCAACGGCGCCAACTTCGTCGACCTGCACGTGTACGTCGGCGGGGCCGCCATGATCGACCACCCGGGAAGTCTCTACCGCTACGTCTACGCCGACCAGACGCCGGATTTCCCACTGCCTTTCACCTATCCACCGTTCGCTGCGGTGGTCTTTTACCCGCTGCACCTGTTGCCGTTCGGCGTGGTCGCGTTCTGCTGGACGGTCGGCACGATGGCCGCGCTCTACGGCGTGGTGCGGATCAGTCAGCGTCTGCTCGGCGTGGCTGCCGGCGAAGGTCACCGGCTGGCGATGCTGTGGACCGGGGTCGCGATCTGGCTTGAACCGCTGCGCAGCACCTTCGACTACGGCCAGATCAATGTGCTGCTCGCGCTCGCCGTGCTGTGGGCGGTTTTCACCACCCGGTGGTGGTTGTCGGGCCTGCTGGTCGGGACGGCGGCCGGGATGAAGCTCACGCCGGCGATCGCAGGGCTGTATTTCGTCGGCGCCCGCCGGTGGGCGGCGGCGGCGTTCTCGGCGGTCGTTTTCTTTGCCACGATCGCGGTGTCGGCGTTGGTCGTCGGCGACCAAACCCGTTACTACTTCACCGAGTTGATCTTCAAGACCGACCGGGTCGGGCCGATCTGCACGATCTTCAACCAGTCCTGGCGAGGCGCGATCTGCCGGATCGCCGGCCATGACGCCGGCTACAGCCCAGCGGTGCTGATCGGGATCGCCGTCACCGCAATACTTTCCGTGCTCGCTTGGCGCGCCTTGCGTCGCAGTGGGACCGAACAGCTGGGCCCGCTGCTGATCGTCGAACTGTTCGGGCTGCTGCTCTCGCCGATCTCGTGGACCCACCACTGGGTGTGGCTGGTGCCGTTGATGATCTGGTTGCTGCACGGGCCGCGGTCCGACCGTCTCGGTTCGCGCATCCTCGGCTGGATGTGGTTGGTGCTCAACGTCATCGGCGTGCCGTGGCTGCTGAGCTTCGCCCAGCCGACCATCTGGCAGAACGGCAGACCGTGGTATCAGGCCTGGGGTGGGCTGGTCTACATCGTGGCGACGTTGGCCACCCTGGCCTGGATCGCGGCGAGCCGGAAGCGCGAGGCTACTCCGCGATAATCGCGTCGATGTCGTGCGCCATCGCGACGTCCTTGTCGGTGATGCCGCCTTCGGAGTGTGTCACCAGCGCGAAAGTCACTGTCCGCCAACGAATGTCGATGTCGGGATGATGGTCTTGTTCTTCGGCCCGCTCAGCCACCCGGCGCACCGCCTCGATGCCGGCCAGAAACTCCGGAAACTTCACCGATCGGCGCAGGGCACCCTCTTGGCGTTCCCACCCGTTGAGCTCAGGCAGTGCGGCGTCTACTTGGTCATCCGTTAACACAGCCATGCATCCGAGCCTACCGCTACGCCCAACAGTGTCTTCCCGGCGAAGCGCGGCCAGTCCCTATTGAGCCGCGTCGGCGAGCCGGAACCGGTGGCAGGACCACTTGGTGGCACGACCAGACTGACGGGTGCCCCGGGTGAGGATGGCGACTCGTGCAGCACGAGCTGGGTGCGGCGCCCACCTCGCGGCAAGTCGAACGCG
Source organism: Mycobacterium cookii (assembly GCF_010727945.1). Taxonomy (NCBI): domain Bacteria; kingdom Bacillati; phylum Actinomycetota; class Actinomycetes; order Mycobacteriales; family Mycobacteriaceae; genus Mycobacterium; species Mycobacterium cookii. Next base: position 2,126,175 of record NZ_AP022569.1, on the reverse strand, counting down.
AGCTTGAAGCTCACCTGGAGTCCTGGGTCGATGTTGTTGACCACCGGCGCCATAAAGCTTGCCGAATGCCCACGGCCATCGCTTTCCTTCAGCTTCTGCGCGGTCATCTCGAAAGCCCGCGCCTCGGTGCCGACATTCCTGACCGCCATCGACACGATTACAAAGACACCGCCGGCACGGGTGTCGTCGAAAGTGCGGGACGTACCGACTTGGTTGACGATGAAGGCGAAGTTTCCGTCGACGACTTCTTGCCCCACCCCAGCCGGTGGTGCGGAGGAATTGTGAAACAAGCTGCACGATGCAAGGAACAATGCGACGAGAACCGCGAGTAATGCGGCGGACCTTGCCCTGCGGCCAAAGAACATGCGGCTAACAGTATTTGGGTTTGTGCTGCTGCAGCGTCAGCTTCCGGTTCAGTTCATTTTTCGTTCGCCTGGCGGTTCGCCGAAGCGACCATCGCGACTGACGGTACGCGCCCAACGCGTACCGTCAGTCGCGATGGTCAACCAGATCGTTGTCGCCGGAGCGATCGTCGCCGGGTCGACAGTGCTGATCGCGCAACGCACCCGCCCCCCGGAATTGGCCGGCCGCTGGGAGCTGCCGGGTGGCAAGGTCGCACCGGGTGAGACCGAGCCCGAGGCCCTGGCCCGCGAACTAGCCGAGGAGCTGGGCATCCAGGTCATCGTGGGCCGACGTCTGGGTGAGGACGTCGAGCTCAACCCGACCATGACGCTTCGGGCCTACACGGCGACCCTGATCGGCGGCGAGCCGCAACCGCATGATCACGCCGCACTGCGTTGGGTTTCCGCCGCAGAACTGTATGAGATCGACTGGGTGCCGGCCGACCGCGGCTTCCTGGCGGATTTACGTCGCCTGCTGTGACGGGGCGCACGTCGCAGCTGTTCAGTTTCGCGATACACGACCTGCACTGAAACAATCACCGGCGTGGATTTCCGAAACGTCGCCATCGTCGCTCACGTCGATCACGGCAAGACGACCCTGGTGGACGCGATGTTGCGGCAGTCCGGCGCATTGACCCATCGCGGCGATGATGCGATCGAGCGGTTGATGGACTCGGGTGACCTGGAAAAGGAAAAGGGCATCACGATCCTGGCCAAGAACACCGCCGTGCACCGCCAGCACCCGGACGGCTCGATGACCGTGATCAACGTCATCGATACACCGGGCCACGCCGACTTCGGCGGCGAGGTGGAGCGCGGCCTGTCCATGGTCGACGGCGTGCTGTTGCTGGTCGACGCGTCGGAGGGGCCGTTGCCGCAGACCCGTTTCGTGCTGCGCAAGGCGCTGACCGCGCACCTCCCGGTGATCCTCGTCGTCAACAAGACCGACCGGCCCGACGCCCGCATCGCCGAGGTCGTCGAGGAGAGCCACGACCTGCTGCTCGACGTCGCCTCCGACCTCGACGAGGAGGCCCAGACGGCGGCTGAGAAGGCACTCGACCTGCCCACGTTGTACGCGTCGGGCCGCGCGGGCATCGCCAGCACGACCGCACCGGCCAACGGCGAGAACCCCGACGGCGACAACCTGGACCCGCTGTTCGACGTCCTGCTCGAACACATCCCGCCGCCGCAGGGCGACCCCGAGGCACCGCTGCAGGCGCTGGTGACCAACCTCGACGCGTCGGCGTTCCTCGGCCGGCTGGCCCTGATCCGGATCTACAAAGGCCGCATCAAGAAGGGCCAGCAGGTGGCCTGGATGCGGGAAGTGGACGGCCATCCGGTCATCACCAACGCCAAGATCACCGAACTACTGGTCACCGAGGGCGTCGAGCGCACACCGACCGACGAGGCCATCGCCGGCGACATCGTCGCCGTGGCGGGCATCCCCGAGATCATGATCGGCGACACGCTGGCCGACGTCGAGCACGCGCACGCGCTGCCCCGGATCACCGTCGACGAGCCCGCCATCTCGGTGACCATCGGCACCAACACCTCGCCGCTGGCAGGCAAGGTGTCCGGGCATAAGCTGACCGCGCGAATGGTGAAGTCGCGGTTGGATTCTGAGCTCGTCGGCAACGTGTCCATCAAGGTGGTCGACATCGACCGCCCCGACGCCTGGGAGGTCCAGGGCCGAGGTGAGCTGGCGCTGGCCGTGCTCGTCGAACAGATGCGTCGCGAGGGCTTCGAGCTGACCGTGGGCAAGCCGCAGGTGGTCACCCAGACCATCGACGGCAAGCTGCACGAGCCCTTCGAGGCGATGACGATCGATTGTCCCGACGAGTTCGTCGGCGCGATCACGCAGTTGATGGCTGCCCGCAAGGGACGCATGGAGGAGATGGCCAACCACGCCGCCGGGTGGGTGCGGATGGACTTCATCGTGCCGAGCCGCGGCCTGATCGGCTTCCGCACCGACTTTTTGACGCTGACCCGCGGCACCGGCATCGCCAACGCCGTGTTCGACGGCTACCGGCCGTGGGCGGGTGAGATCAAAGCGCGGCACACCGGCTCGCTGGTCTCCGACCGCAGCGGCTCGATCACCCCGTTCGCGATGATTCAGCTCGCCGACCGCGGCCAGTTCTTTGTCGAACCCGGCGAAGACACCTACGAGGGCCAGGTGGTCGGCATCAACCCGCGCGCCGAGGACCTCGACGTCAACGTGACCCGCGAGAAAAAGCTCACCAACATGCGGTCGTCGACGGCCGACGTGATGGAGACGTTGGCCCGGCCATTGGAGCTCGGCCTCGAGCAGGCCATGGAGTTCTGCGCCGAAGACGAATGTGTCGAGGTGACGCCCGAGGTGGTCCGCGTGCGCAAGGTCGAGCTCACCGCGACCCTGCGTGCGCGGGCGAAGGCGCGTGCCAAGGCCCGCGGCTGACGACGATCAAGCGGCGAGGTACGAGCCGCGGTGAGGAGTCAGCCCGGAGCAGTACGGCTGACGGCCGCGTTGGCCGTCGACGGGGACACCGGCCGACGGCCGCGTTGACCGTCGACGGGGTTACCGGCCCCGATACCCTGTGGGGCGTGCCGAAACCAGCTCGCCGCGTCTGCGCGACCGCCGGCCTGCTGGTTTCGCTGCTCGCGTTCGGCGGCTGCAGCGTCAACCCGCCGCCCGCCCCGCAGAGCACCGAGACCTCGCGTAGCACCGTTCCGCCGCCGCAGCGCAAGACGCAGATCATCATGGGCATCGACTCGATCGGCGCCGGGTTCAACCCGCACCTGCTGTCCGACCTGTCCGCGGTCAACGCCGCGATCAGCGCGCTGGTGCTGCCCAGCGCATTTCGCCCGGTGGCCGATGCGGGCACACCGACCGGCTCGCGCTGGGAAATGGACCCCACGCTGCTGACGTCGGCCGAGGTGACCAACGAAAGCCCGTTCACGGTGACCTACAAGATCCGCCCGGAAGCGCAGTGGACTGACAACGCACCGATCGCCGCCGACGACTTCTGGTACCTGTGGCGGCAGATGGTCGGCCAGCCCGGCGTCGTCGACCCGGCCGGCTACGACCGGATCACCGGGGTGCAGTCGATTGACGGCGGCAAGCAGGCCGTTGTCACGTTCTCGCAGCCCTACCCGGCGTGGCGCGAGCTGTTCAGCAACATCCTTCCGGCGCACATCGTCAAGGATGTGCCGGGCGGCTTCCCGGCCGGGCTGGCGCGCGCGTTGCCTGTCACCGGCGGACAGTTCCGCGTGGAGTCCATCGACCCGCAGCGTGACGAGATCCTGTTGGCCCGCAACGACCGCTACTGGGGGCCGCCGGCCAAGCCGGATCTGATCCTGTTCCGCCGGGCCGGGGCGCCGGCGGCGCTGGCCGACTCGGTCCGCAACGGCGACACCCAGGTGGCCCAAGTGCATGGCGGCTCAGCGGCTTTCGCGCAGTTGTCGGCGATTCCCGACGTGCGTACCGCCCGCATCATGACGCCCCGGGTCATGCAGCTCACGCTGCGTGCCAACGAGCCCAAGCTGGCCGACGTGCAGGTGCGCAAGGCCCTTCTCGGACTGCTCGACGTGGACCTGCTTGCCGCCGTGGGCGCCGGCAGCGACAACACCGTCAGCTTGGATCAGGCGCAGATCCGCTCACCCAGCGATCCCGGCTACGTGCCGACCGCGCCGCCGGCGCTGACCCGTACGGCGGCGCTGGGCCTGCTGGAATCGGCGGGCTACCAGATCGACACCGACACCGAGGGCGAGAGCACCCGCGGCCGGGTCAGCAAGGACGGCAAGCAGCTGTCGCTGAGCCTTGGCGTCGCGGCCAACGACCCGACCTCCCTGGCGGTGGCCAACACCGCCGCCGACCAGTTGCGCAACGTCGGCGTCGCCGCGACGGTGCTGGCGCTGGATCCGGTGGCGTTATTCCGCGATGCGCTGGTGAACAACCGGGTCGACGCTCTGGTGGGTTGGCGCGAGGCGGGCGGGAATCTCGCGACGCTGCTGGCCTCTCGCTACAGCTGCCCGGCGCTCGAGGCGACCGCGGTGTCCACCGCCGCGGCCCCCTCTGCCTCACCCGATCCGGCGCTGCCGGCCAAGCCGGTCCCGGGCACCACGTCGACGACGCCCACCTCGGCGCCGGCCCGTGCGCAGGAGCCCGGCGCGTTGGTGCAGGCGCCGTCGAACCTGACCGGTATCTGCGACCACAGCGTCCAGGCCGACATCGACGCCGCCCTCACCGGCAGAAGAGACATCAACGACGTGGTCAATGCGGTGGAGCCACGGTTGTGGGACATGTCCACGGTGCTGCCGATCCTGCAGGACACCACGATCGTCGGCGCCGGCCCGAGTGTGCGGAACGTCAGTCTTTCCGGCGCGGTGCCGATCGGCATCGTCGGCGACGCCGGACAGTGGGTGAAGACCGGACAGTAGGCGATTCGCGTCGGTAACGATTCGGTATCCGTTGGGCAGAAGTCGTCAATCTCGCTGCGTTAAGGCTTTTCTCAGATATCGTCCAATTTACCGGTTCAATAGAGTGCCGGAAGCGCCCATAAACCATTCACGATCTTGCTCGCGTTGACGCGGGCGGATTCTTCGCACAATCTCCCGATCGAAGATCGACCGTCTCATCGACGGTGTCTTCGTCGACCCATTCGCCAAAGGCGGACCGACCAGGGGGCGGCCCGCCTTTGGCTTTTTCCGGTTCGGTCGCTCGCCGCTCAGGGCACGAAAGCCGTTGTGCGGCTTGGAATCAAGCCCAGTCAGACCGGGACTTGGTCAGCACGGTGTCGACGATCTGGGCGAGCTGTCGTTTGGTCGGCGGCGCGCCGGTCAACAGGACCTGCTGGTTGATCAGCGCCGTGCCGACCCGCGCGGTGTACGGCGTCAGGGTGGCTTCGTCGATCTCGCCACTGGCCGCGGCGGCCTGCAACAGCGCCTCGACGATCCGCAGTCGGGGCCCCACGACGGCGTCGGCGAAGATCGCCCGCAACTCCGGCTCGTGCAGCAGCTGGTTGATCGTCCCCAGGCCGGGAAAATCGGTCTTGCCGGCGACGACGTCGCTGTGGGTGGCCAAGATGGCCAGCAGGTTTTCCCGTGCCGTCCGGTCCGCGCGCGGTTCGGGCAGCGGCGGCAGCGCGTACTGCAGGGTGGCGTGCACCAGATCGTGCTTGCAGGACCACCGGCGATACAGGGCGGCCTTGCCGGTGCGGGCGCGGGCGGCGATGCCCTCCATGGTCAGCGCGCCGTAGCCGACCGCGGCCAACTCGGCCAACGTCGCGTCGTAAAGTGCGTCCACGAGCTCTTTGCCCCGGCGACGGGTGCGAACCGAGACCGTCTCCTGTGCCATCCGACGATAGTAGCCGCTGGCGTTTCTTTCGGCAGTACAAGGCTTTGCCGCATCGTCGACTATTGCTGCAGCTCAGGCGTTTAGCGCCGGGAAATCCTTTGCCTCGGCGGTATGGTGCGACCATGCAGGAGACACCGCGGCTGCTGTTCGTGCATGCCCACCCCGACGACGAGACCATCACGAACGGCGTCACCATCGCGCATTACGTCGCGCGCGGTGCGCAGGTGCAGGTTGTCACCTGCACGCTCGGCGAAGAGGGTGAGGTGATCGGCGACCAGTGGGCTCAGCTTGCTGTCGACCACGCCGACCAACTCGGCGGCTACCGCATCGGCGAACTCACCGCGGCGCTGCGCGCGCTGGGCGTCGACGGCCCGACTTACCTTGGCGGCCCGGGCCGTTGGCGCGACTCGGGCATGGTCGGCAGCGAGCCACGCACCAGGCAGCGGTTCGTCGACGCTGATACAGCAGAGGCCGTCGGCGCGCTCGTCGACATCATCCGCACGCTGCGCCCGCACGTCGTGGTGACCTACGACCCCAATGGCGGATACGGGCATCCCGACCACATCCAGACCCACGTCGTCACCACCGCCGCGGTAGCCGCGGCCGGCTCGACTGATGACTATCCGGGCGAGCCGTGGCAGGTGCCGAAGTTCTACTGGACGGTCATCGCGCGAAGCGCATTCGAAGCGGGCTGGGAGGCACTCGATCCCGGTGACCTGCGGCCGGAATGGATCGTCCCGCCATCCGACGGCGACTTCGGCGAGCTGGGCTTCCCGGACGACGAGATCGACGCCGTGATCGACGACCACCGGTCCCTACCGGCCAAGGTGAACGCCTTGTCCGCGCACGCCACCCAGTTGACCCTCGGCCCCACCGGGCGGGCGCTGGCGTTGTCGAACAATCTGGCCCTGCCCGTCGTGGCGCAGGAGCACTACATTCTGACCGCCGGCGTGGCGGGCGATCGCGACGAGCGTGGCTGGGAGACCGATCTGCTCGCCGGACTCGATCTAGACGGGCCGACCGCACGGTAGGCTTCTTGCGACCAGGCAGCCACGGAAGGAGTCCGATGGACCCGGATCTGGACCAGAACCAGCAGCACTGGCAGGACCGACTGGACAGCTTCCAGTGGGTGATCATGTCCATCGCTTCGCAGCTGGACAGCGTTCCGAACTGACCACCACCAAGCCGCGCGTCAGCCAGATCGACGAGACCGGCGTGACGGCCCCCGCCTTCCGCGTCGTTGTGCTGACGTTGTTGGCGGTCGACGGTGTCTTGTCGGCAATCGGCGGCGCTCTGCTGTTGCCCTCCTACATCGGTGCGATCCCATTTCCAATCAGCGCGCTGATCAGCGGACTGGTCAATGCGGCCCTGGTGTGGGCGACGCAGCTGTGGACCACCTCGGTGCGGTTCGCCGCACTGCCGCTGTGGACCTGGCTGGCGACCGTCGCCGCAATGTGCCTCGGCGGGCCGGGCCACGACATCATCTTCGGCGGCCGCGGATTGATGGCGTACAGCCCGTTGCTGCTGCTCGTGCTGGGCGCCGGGCCGCCATTCTGGGTGCTGCTACGGCACCGCGCGGCACGCTGACACCGTGACCCGACCAGGCATTTCAATGTCACCAGGGCAGGGACCCGCTTTCGGACGCCGGAGGCTACTGTTGTCGCTCATGGCACGTGTCGGGGTCGGCAAATAGTGAGGACGTGCGGATGAAATTCGGATGGCCGGAAGTTACACCAACGTGCCATTGACTCAGGGGGAAGAACCGACCTTGCTGCCCAGCCCGTCGGTACCGACTCGACCCAGCGGGTCCGCGATGCGCCGGGTGTTGCGGCGCGCGCGCGACGGGGTGGTGCTGAACATCGATGAGGCGGCGGTCGCGATGACGGCCCGCGGTGAAGATCTGGCCGACCTGTGCCGCAGTGCGGCCCGGGTGCGCGACGCCGGCCTGGAGTCGGCGGGACGCCTGGGCGCCGCCGGTCGGTTGCCGGTCAGCTACTCGCGCAAGGTGTTCATCCCGGTGACGCATCTGTGCCGGGACAACTGCCGCTACTGCACTTTCGTCACCGTGCCCGGCAAGCTTCGCGCACAGGGCGCCGGTATGTACCTGGAATCCGACGAGATCCTCGACATCGCCCGCCGCGGTGCCGAACTCGGTTGCAAGGAAGCGCTGTTCACCCTCGGCGACCGACCCGAAGACCGCTGGCCGGAGGCTCGCGAGTGGCTGGACGAGCGGGGCTATGACTCCACGCTGTCGTATCTGCGCGCGATGGCGATCCGGGTGCTCGAGGACACCGGCCTGCTGCCGCATCTGAATCCGGGCGTCATGAGTTGGTCGGAGCTGTCACGGCTCAAGCCGGTGGCGCCGTCGATGGGAATGATGCTGGAGACCACGTCCCGTCGGCTCTTCGAGACGAAGGGGCTGGCTCACTACGGCAGCCCGGACAAAGACCCGGACGTTCGGCTGCGGACGTTGACCGACGCCGGCCGGCTGTCGATTCCGTTCACCACCGGTCTGCTGGTCGGCATCGGCGAGACGCTCACCGAGCGGGCTGAGACGCTGCATGCAATTCGCAAGTCGCACAAGGAGTTCGGCCACGTCCAGGAAGTCATCGTGCAGAACTTCCGAGCCAAGCAACACACCGCGATGGCCGCGACGCCCGACGCCGGTATCGACGAATTCCTGGCCACGATCGCGGTGGCGCGGCTGGTTCTCGGCCCGGCCATGCGCATCCAGGCACCACCGAACCTGGTGTCGGCCGACGAGTGCCTGGCGCTGATCGCCGCGGGTGTCGACGACTGGGGTGGTGTCTCGCCGCTCACCCCCGACCACGTCAACCCCGAGCGGCCGTGGCCCGCGCTCGACGACCTCGCCGAGGTCACCGCGCAGGCGGGCTACGACTTGGTGGAGCGGCTGACCGCGCAGCCGAAGTACGTGCAGGCGGGGGCGGCGTGGATCGACCCGCGGGTGCGCGGCCATGTCGTTGCGCTCGCCGACCCGACCACCGGCTGGGCCCGCGACGTGAAGCCGGTCGGTATGCCGTGGCAGGAGCCCGACGACATCACAGCGTCGTCGGGCCGGGTCGACCTGCACGAGGCGATCGACACCGAAGGTCGTCACACCGAGGCACGCAGCGATCTGGAGAGCGCATTCGGCGACTGGGACTCCATCCGTGCTCAGGTGCACGATCTGGTCGCCCAGGGCGCTAGTGCGCCCGAACGTCTAGCCACCGACGTGCTCGCCGCGCTGCGCTCGGCCGAACGGGATCCGGCGAGCTGCACCGACGCGGAGTACCTGGCGCTGGCCACCGCCGACGGTCCTGCGATGGATGCGGTTGCCGCACTGGCTGATTCGCTGCGTCGTGACGTGGTCGGCGATGACGTGACGTTTGTGGTGAACCGCAACATCAACTTCACCAACATCTGCTACACGGGTTGCCGGTTCTGCGCGTTCGCGCAGCGCAAGGACGACGCCGACGCCTACTCGCTGTCGGCGGACGAGGTCGCCCAGCGTGCGTGGGAGGCGCACGTCGCCGGCGCGACCGAAGTGTGCATGCAGGGCGGCATCGACCCTGAGTTGCCGGTCACCGGCTACGCCGACCTGGTCCGTGCGGTCAAGGCGCGGGTGCCGTCGATGCACGTGCACGCCTTCTCGCCGATGGAGGTCGCCAACGGAGTGACCAAGAGCGGCTTGAGCATTCGCGAATGGCTGACCAGCTTGCGGGAAGCCGGTTTGGACACCATCCCGGGCACCGCCGCCGAGATTCTCGACGACGAGGTCCGCTGGGTGCTCACCAAGGGCAAGCTGCCCACCTCGATGTGGGTCGAGATCGTGACGACGGCGCACGAGGTCGGCCTGCGGTCGTCCTCGACGATGATGTACGGCCACGTCGACGACCCGCGGCACTGGATCGGCCACCTCAACGTGTTGCGCGGAATCCAGGACCGCACCGGCGGTTTCACCGAGTTCGTCCCGCTGCCGTTCGTGCATCAAAATTCGCCGCTGTACCTCGCCGGCGCGGCGCGACCGGGGCCGACCCACCGCGACAACCGTGCTGTGCACGCGCTTGCGCGAATTATGTTGCACGGTCGCATCTCTCACATCCAGACCAGCTGGGTAAAGCTCGGCACCGAGCGCACTCAGGCGATGCTCAATGGCGGCGCCAACGACCTGGGCGGCACGTTGATGGAGGAGACCATCTCGCGGATGGCCGGCTCCGAATTCGGATCGGCGAAAACAGTCGCCGAGCTGACCGCGATCGCCGAGGGCATCGGCCGTCCGGCACGTCAGCGCACCACCGACTACACGCCGCTGGCCGCGTAGCTACAGCCGGGCCGCCAGCTCGGTGCCCTGCTTGATCGCGCGCTTGGCGTCCAACTCGGCGGCGAACGCGGCACCACCGATGATGTGCGGGTCGATTCCGATGCGCCGCAGGTCTTCTTCCAGCTCGCGCACCGGTTCTTGACCGGCGCAGACGACGACGTTGTCCACCTCGAGCAGCCGCGGGCGCTCGCGCTTCGGGCCGAAGCTGATGTGCAACCCGTCGTCGGCGATCCGCTCATAATTGACGCCCGACAGTTGTTGCACGCCTTTGGCTTTCAGCGACGCCCGATGCACCCATCCACTGGTCTTGCCGAGCTTGCGTCCCTGTGCGCCGTCGGTGCGCTGCAGGAGGTACACCTCGCGCGCCGGGGCCGCCGGGATCGGGGTGGTCAACGCGCCCGGGGCGTCCCACGGGTCGGCCACCCCCCATTCGGCCTTCCACTCTTTGAGGTTGAGCGTCGGCGAGTTGTCGGTGACCAGGAATTCGCTGACGTCGAAACCGATTCCGCCGGCTCCGATCACGGCGACGCTCGCGCCTATCGGCTTGGCGCCGGTGATGGCCTCGGCGTAGGTCAACACCATCGGATGGTCGATCCCGGCGATGGCCGGGATTCGCGGTGCCACTCCGGTGGCCAGCACCACGTGGTCGTAGTCGGCCAGTGCGGCGGCCGACACCCGCGTGTTCAGCCGCACCTCGACGCCGTTGGTGGCCAGCATCGTCGTGAAATACCGGATGGTTTCGTTGAATTCCTCTTTGCCCGGTATCCGCCGAGCCATGTCGAACTGGCCACCGATGACGTCGTTGGCCTCGAACAGCGTCACCTGGTGGCCGCGCGCGGCGGCGTTGACCGCGGTGGCCAGCCCCGCCGGACCTGCGCCGACGACCGCGATCGAGCGCGTGTGCCGCGTCGGCGCCAACACCAGTTCGGTTTCGTGACCGGCCCGCGGATTCAGCAGACAGGACACCGTCTTCTTCACGAACGCGTGGTCCAGGCAGGCCTGGTTGCAGGCGATGCAGGTGTTGATCTCGTCGGCACGGGCGGTCTGTGCCTTGAGCACCCACTCCGGGTCGGCCAGCAGCGGCCGCGCCATCGACACCAGCTGGACTCCGGTGTCGGCCAGGATCTGCTCGGCGGCCTGTGGCATGTTGATCCGGTTCGACGCCACCACCGGGATGTTGACGTGTCCGGCGACGGCATGGCTGATGTCGACGAAGGCGCTGCCCGGCACGGAGGTGACGATCGTCGGCACCCGCGCCTCGTGCCAGCCGAAGCCGGAGTTGATCATGGTTGCGCCGGCGGCCTCGACTTCGGTTGCCAGCGCAATGATTTCGTCCCAGCTCTGCCCGCCTTCAACATAGTCGGCCATCGACATGCGGTAGCAGATGATGAAGTCGGGGCCGGCGGCCGCACGGGCGCGGCGCACGATCTCCACCGGGAAGCGGCGGCGCTTCTCGGCGGTGCCGCCCCAATCGTCGTTGCGCTTGTTGGTTCGCTCGGCGAGGAACTGATTGAGCAGATACCCTTCGCTGCCCATGATTTCGACACCGTCATAGCCCGCCTCGCGGGCCAGCAGCGTGCACCGCGCGAAGTCGTCGATGGTGCTGCGCACGCCGGCCGACGAGAGCCGCCGCGGGCGAAATGGGTTGATCGGCGCCTTGATCGACGACGCGCTGACCGAAAGCGGATGGTAGGCATACCGACCCGCGTGCAGGACCTGCAGCGCAATCTTGCCGCCGGCGTCGTGCACCGCGCCGGTGACGCGGCGATGCCTGCGCGCCTGCGTGGACGAGGTCAGCTCCGAAGCGAACGGCAGCAGCCAGCCGGTCCGGTTGGGCGCGTAGCCGCCGGTGATGATCAGGCCGACGCCGCCGTGCGCGCGTTCGGCGAAATACTCGGCGAGCCGGTCGATATGGCGGGCGCGGTCTTCCAGACCGGTGTGCATCGATCCCATCACCACCCGGTTGCGCAGCGTGGTGAATCCGAGATCCAACGGGGACAACAGGTTTGGGTAGTTCATCGGCGCTCCCGCAATGCTGTGGTCACTTCGTCGAGCCAGTCGATAGTGCTTTCCTCGGCGCGGATTCCGCCGCGCAACACCAGATACTGATGCAGCGCGCTGCCGTCGATCGCAGCCGGATCGGGGAACTGTGTCTTCTCGAATCCCCGGTAGGTGTCCAGCAATTGGGCGCGCTCGCGGCGCAGGGCGGCTATCTGGGTGCGCAGCGCGGCGGTATCGCCGTACTCGGCGCCGCGCAGCTTGACCGCGATCTCGCGGGTGCGGGTGTCGCTGAGCGCCCCGCCGCGGCCGGTCCCGCCGTCGCCGAGCGGCGCCGCGATCCAGCGGGCCAACTCGGCCCGGCCGGCGTCGGTGACGTCGTAGACCTTCTTGTCCGGCCGTCCGCGCTGAACCACCACCTCGGCCGTCACCCATCGGTCGTCCTCCATCGTGCGCAGCGTGCGGTAGATCTGCTGGTGGGTCGCGCTCCAGAAATATCCGATCGAGCGATCGAACCGGCGCGCCAGCTCGTAGCCCGAGCCGGACTGTTCGCACAGCGACACCAGGATCGCGTGGGGAAGCGCCACCGGCGCAGCATAAGAACTCCCGTCCCCGCTATGCAACCAGTTGCAGTGCACCGACGCGCATAGCAGCCAGGTGCTTGCTTTGTATATGCAACGTCTAGTATCAGTAACCAAGACATCGCGCCGCCGGGAAGTTGCCTCAACCATCTGACCGGCTCAGCCAAACAGCCACCTGGAGACCGTGGAGGAGACGTCTGTGACGTACACGATCGCCGAACCCTGCGTCGACATCAAGGACAAGGCATGTATCGAGGAATGCCCGGTCGACTGCATCTACGAGGGCGCTCGGATGCTGTTCATCCATCCCGACGAATGCGTCGACTGCGGCGCCTGCGAGCCGGTCTGCCCGGTCGAGGCGATCTACTACGAGGACGACGTCCCCGAACAGTGGAGCCAGTACACGCAGATCAACGCCGACTTCTTCGCCGAACTCGGATCTCCCGGTGGCGCAGCGAAAGTCGGCTTGACCGAGAACGACCCGCAGTCGGTCAAGGATCTCCCGCCGCAGGGTGAGGGCGACTGAGCCGCCTGGCCAACCGCCGGCGCCTGTCGGCTCTGCTGCCGGAGTTTCCGTGGGACACCCTGGCCGATGCCACAGCGCTGGCCAGGTCGCACCCGGACGGCATCGTCGACCTCTCCGTCGGCACGCCCGTCGACCCGGTCGCACCGCTGATCCGCGACGCACTGGCCTCGGCCGGCGCCGAACCCGGGTATCCCACCACCGCGGGCACCCCGGAGCTACGCCAGTCGGTGGTGGCCGCACTCGAGCGCCGCTACGGCATCACCGGACTGACCGAGTCGGCCGTGCTGCCGGTGATCGGCACCAAGGAGCTGATCGCCTGGCTGCCCACCCTGCTGGGCCTGGGCGCAGACGATTTGGTCGTCGTTCCCGAGCTGGCCTATCCGACCTATGACGTCGGCGCGCGGCTGGCCGGAGCGCAGGTGCTCTACGCCGACTCGCTCACCCAGCTCGGCCCGCAGACGCCGGCGCTGGTGTTCGTCAACTCGCCGAGTAACCCGACCGGGCAGGTGCTCGGCGTCGACCATCTGCGCAAGCTGGTCGGCTGGGCCCGCGACCGCGGCGTGCTGGTGGCCTCCGACGAGTGCTATCTCGGCCTGCACTGGGACGCCGAGCCGGTGTCGGTGCTGCATCCGTCGGTGTGCGACGGCGACCACACCGGTCTGCTCGCGGTGCACTCGCTGTCCAAGAGCTCGTCGCTGGCCGGTTACCGCGCCGGCTTCGTCGCCGGCGACGAAGCCGTGGTCGGCGAGCTGCTCGCGGTGCGCAAACACGCCGGGATGATGGTGCCCAGGCCCGTGCAGGCGGCCATCGTCGCCGCGCTGGACGACGACGCCCATGAGCGCGAGCAGCGTGAGCGCTACCGCCGTCGCAGAGGCGTCTTACTGCCGGCGTTCCAGTCGGCCGGCTTCACCGTCGACCATTCCGAGGCCGGGCTTTATTTATGGGTGACGCGCGGCGAGCCGTGCCGGGACACCGTCGGCTGGCTTGCGCAGCGCGGGATCCTCGCGGCGCCCGGCGAGTTCTACGGTCCGCGCGGGGCCCGGCATGTCCGGGTGGCGCTGACCGCCACCGACGAGCGGATCGCCGCCGCCGTCGACCGTCTCACGGACTGAGGGTGTGCGATGAACGACTACAGCGTCGAGGCCGTCGACAGGCTGCCGTTCAGCACCGAGGAGAAGGCGCAGCGATACCGCACCGCGGACTACGCGGGAGCCGTCGGCCTCAACTGGTATCGCACCGATCCCACGCTGCGGGCCACCATGGCCTACTACCTGCAGCCCGACGAATTGGCCGTCGTCGAACCGCATCTGGACAGGATCGGCGCATTGATGGGCGGCCCGGTGGCGCGGTGGGCCGAGCAGACCGACCGAGCCCCGGCCCGGCTTGAGCGCTACGACCGCTGGGGCCACGACGTCAGCCAGGTGGTCCAGCCGTCGTCGTTCATCGAATCCAAGCGGGCGGTGCTGGACGCTCAGCAGGCCCTCAAGGACGACGCGCGGCAGGCCGGTTTCCGGTCGTCGATGCCGTTGTTCGCGGCCAACTACCTGCTCAATCAGGCTGACATCGGCCTGGGCTGTGCGCTGGGAACCGGTGGCGGCATGGTCAAGTCTCTGGTCGCCGCCTACGCCCCGGCCGATGTGCGCGAGCACGTCTTGAGCAAATTCGCCACCGGCGAGTGGGAGGGCGAGACCGCGCAGTTGCTGACCGAACGGGCCGGCGGCTCCGACTTAGGCGCCTTGGAGACAACCGCGACCCGGCACGGCGACTCCTGGTTGCTCAACGGCTTCAAGTGGTTCGCGTCCAACTGCGACGGCCAGGTGTTCGTCGTGCTGGCCAAACCCGAGGGCGCCGAGGACTCCAGTCGTGGTGTGGCGACCTTCCTGGTGCTGCGGACCCGCCGCGACGGCACCCGCAACGGCGTCCGCATCCGCCGGCTCAAGGACAAGCTCGGCACCCGCTCGGTGGCCTCCGGCGAGATCGAACTCGTCGATGCGGAAGCATTTCTGCTGTCCGGTGAGCCGAGCAGCGGCGAGCAGCCCGCCGACGGCAGGGGCCTGGGCCGGATGATGGAGCTGACCAACGCCGCCCGGCTGGGCATCGCCTTGTTCGCCCTCGGCAACGCGCGCCGCGCCCTGGTCGAATCGCTGTGTTACGCCCGGCAACGGCGGGCGTTCGGCGACCGGTTGCTGGACAAACCGCTGATGCGCAGCAAGCTCGCCGAGATGATCGTCGACGTCGAAGCCGCCCAGGCGCTGGTGTTCGACGGCGTCGGTATCGCCAATCACCGGCAGCCCAGAGCGGTCCGGCAGCGGATCGCGGTGCCGGTCACCAAGCTGAAGGTCGCCCGGCTGGGCATCACCATGGCCTCCGACGCGATCGAGATCCACGGCGGCAACGGCTACATCGAAACCTGGCCGGTGGCAAAGCTTTTGCGGGATGCACAGGTCAACACGATCTGGGAGGGTGCCGACAATATCCTCTGTCTCGACGTGCGGCGCGGTATCGAGCGGATGCAGGCCCACCAGCCGCTGCTGGAACGGTTGCACGACGCCGTCTCGGTGTCCGACGACGACGACACGACCCGGCTGGTGCGTCGCCGCATCGAGGATCTCGAGGCGGCGATCACTGCCTGGACGAAGCTGCCTTCCGAGGTGGCGGAGGCGCGGCTGTTCCCGCTGTCCCAATTCATGGGCGACGTCTACGCGGGCGCGTTGCTGACCGAGCAGGCGGCGTGGGAGCAGGCTGCCGGCCGAACGGACCGCAAGGCACTGGTGGCCCGGCTGTTCGCGCGTCGCTGCCTCGCCGAGCGTGGGCCGCTGCGCGGCATCGACGAGGAATCCGACGAGGGTATCGAGCGGTTCAACGACCTGGCCGAGGGGGCGTTGACCGGCGCTGACGCACCGCGACCGTAAAAGATGCCGCGGCAGTCGGAATGCATCAAGATTGCGTAAAGAACCTTTCGAGGCGGCTGTGGACACGCGTTCTGGCGCGCACGACGGGTTGTGCGACCGTAGGCTCTGTCCGGGTCCCGATATGGGTTTGTCCGAAATTTGCAGAATTGCGTAAGGAATTTGGTATGTCACAGCTGGCCGGCGAGGAGCGCATTTCGCCCTCGTTCTCCGACCGATGTAAGAGGATCTTCCTCGGACAGCCGATGATCAACGATCAACTCCAGCACGAGCGGTTGTCCAACCCGATCGCGCTAGGCGTGCTCTCACCAGATGCGATCTCCTCGACCGCGTACGGATCCGAGCAGATCATGATCGAGTTGCTGCCGGCTGCCGGCCTGGCCGCGTTCGCGTTGCTGCTGCCGATCACCGGCGTCATTCTGGTCATTCTGGTCTTGGTGGCTGCGTCGTATCGCCAGGTGGTGATGGCCTACACCCGAGCCGGTGGCTCATACGTCGTCGCCCGGGAGAACTTCGGACCCAAGATCGCGCAGATCGCCGCGGCGTCGCTGCTGATCGACTACGTCGTCACAGTCGCCGTGCAGTGCGCGGCCGGGACCGTGGCGGTGGTGTCGGCAATACCCGTCCTGGGGCCCTACAGCCTGGAAATGACCGTGGGGATCGTGCTCATCATGTGCTACGCGAATTTGCGCGGATTGCGTGAGGCTGGAGCCCCGTTTGCCATGCCGACGTATTTCTTTGTCGGCATGGTGTCGCTGACAATCGTTGTCGGAATCATTCGGGAGTTTGTCGGCGGTCTACCGCTGTACGACCCGGCGCACACCGATGGCGCGGTGGCGGTGCAACACGGCAGCGGCCTGATCATGGGAGCCACCCTGCTGATCGTGCTGCGCGCCTTCGCCAACGGCGGCTCGTCGCTGACCGGTGTCGAGGCGATCTCGAACACGGTCAACGCGTTCCGCCCGCCGGAGAGCACCAATGCGCGCAAAGTGCTGACGATCATGGCCTGCATCCTCGCCTTCCTGCTCTCCGGTGTGGCCTGGCTCGCCCACGTCACCCATGCTTTCCCGTACGAGAGCGGATACCCGTCGATGCTCTCCGAGATCGCTCGGGCGGTGTTCGGCGACGGCGCGATCGGCAAGGTGCTGTACTTCTGCGTCCAGGCGTCGACCGCGTTGATCCTCTACACCGGCGGTAACACCAGCTTCAACGGCTTCCCGGCGCTGGTGAGCTTTGTCGCCGAGGACAGCTTCCTGCCGCGCCCGCTGATGAAACGCGGTCATCGGCTGGTGTTCTCCAACGGCATCATCGTGCTGACCGTCCTGGCGGTGGCGCTGCTCATCGGGACGGGCGGCTCGCTGAACGCTCTGGTGCCGTTCTACGCGATCGGCGTGTTCACCGGTTTCTCGATGGCCGGCTACGGCATGACCAAGCACTGGCTGAACCATCGCGAGCCCGGTTGGCGTCACAAGCTCGCGATCAACCTGTCAGCGGGCATCTTGTCGACGATCGTGGTGGGGATCTTCGCGATCGCCAAGTTCACCGAAGGCGCGTGGCTGGTCGTGGTGGTCTTCCCGATCCTGGTCTTCTTCTTGATGAGGCTCAACAAGCAGTACCGCGCCGAGGCGTCAGTGCTGGAGATGTCGCTTGCCGAACCACTGGAGTTGGTGAAGCACGCCCATCACCACGTGCTGGTGTTCATCGACTCGGTCGACCTGGCCGAGGTCGAGGCGATCCGCTACGCCAAGGGATTGGACGCCGACGAGCTGACCGCGGTGCACTTCGTGCTCGACTCGGCCCACGCCGCCCGACTGCGGGAACAATGGCAGTACTACGGTCACGTCACCGAATTGCGGGTACTCGATTGCCTCGACCGCAACCTCAGCCGGGCCGCGCAGGATCTGGTCCAGCAGATGATGGCCGAGCAGCCCGACACCAAGGTGACGGTGCTGTTGCCACGCCGCGAGTATTCACAGCTACTTGGCAGGCTGCTGCATGATCGCACCGCGGATAGGATCGCGCGGGTGGTCAGTCGAATCCCGGGTGCGAGTGCGCAGATTGTCGCCTACGACATCGCCACCCGCATCGCGCGCGCGACCGCGGCCGGCAGCGGTTCACCGACTCCTGCGAGTCGCGCTGACCATCGGATAGGGTTGCCCCGGCTGGAGCAGGTCCACAGAGAAGACCTGACTCCGCAAGTCGTTGATTCCGGAGGAAAGTGACCACGTGGTAACCGCACCTGAGCGCAGCACAAGCCTGCCTCCGTCATTCGTCGACGGCTGGAAGCGGGTCTTTCTCGGCAAGCCGCTGACCAGCGAGCAACTCGAATCGGAGCGATTGTCGAACCCGGTTGCGCTCGGTGCGCTTTCGCCCGACGCGATCTCGTCGACGGCGTTCGGCCCCGAACAGGTCATGATCGAATTGCTGCCGCGCGCAGGGATGGCCGCGTTCACCCTGCTGTTGCCGATCATGGGCGTCGTCCTCTTTATTCTGTTGCTGGTCTCCGCGTCCTATCGCGGGGTTGTGATGACCTACGCCAGGACCGGTGGGGCCTACATGGTGGCGCGCGACAACTTCGGGCCCCGGATAGCGCAGATCGCCGCCGCGGCGTTGCTGATCGACTACGTGGTGACCGCCGCGGTGCAGCCCGCAGCCGGGACCGTGGCGGTGGTGTCGGCGATCCCTCAGTTGCGGCCTTACCACGTGGAACTCACGATCACCGTGCTGGTGCTGATCTGCATCGCCAACCTCCGCGGGCTGCGCCGGTCGGGCCGCATCTTCGCAGTCGCGACATACTGGTTCGTCGGCATGATTCTGCTGACGATTGTGACCGGCCTGATCCGCGAGGCCTTCGGGGGTCTGCCGCAATACGATCCGACGCATATCGACGGGGCCGTGCCAGTCCACCAGGGCAACGGGTGGGTGATGGGTGCCACCGTCCTGGTGGTGCTGCGCGCGTTCGCCAACGGCGGTACGTCACTGACGGGTGTCGAGGCGATTTCCAACACCGTCAACGTGTTTCGTGAACCGCAAGGCGTCAACGCCCGGCGGGTACTGACGCTGATGGCGTGCGTCCTGGGGGTATTGCTGGCCGGCGTTGCCTGGCTCGCCCACGTCACCCACTCGACGCCGTACCTGGACGAGTACCCGTCGATGCTCTCGGAGATCACCCGCGCGGTGTTCGGCACCGGTGTGATCGGCAACATCCTGTACGCCCTGGTCCAGGCCTCCAGTGCGGCAATCCTTTTCGCCGGTGCCAACACCGGATTCAACGGGTTCCCGGCACTGGCGAGCTTCGTCGCGGAGGACCGCTTCCTGCCGCGGCCGCTCACCAAACGTGGTCACCGACTGGTGTTCTCCAACGGAATCATCACGTTGACCGCGCTGGCTGTCGCGCTGCTGTTGGTGACTCGCGCCAAGCTCAGTGCGCTGGTGCCGTTCTTCGCCATCGGTGTGTTCACCGCGTTCGCGATGGCTGGCTTCGGGATGGCCAAGCACCACTACACCCGGCGCGAGCACGGCTGGCGCCGCAAAGTGGTGGTCAACTTCTCGACAGGGCTGATGTCGACGATCGTCGTCGGCATCTTCGTGGTGGCCAAGTTCACCGAAGGTGCCTGGCTGGTCGTCCTTGTGTTCCCGATCCTGGTGTACGGCTTGATCCGGTTGAACAAGCAGTACCGTGCCGAGGCGTCCGTCCTGGAGATGTCGCGCACCGAGCGACCGGAATTGGCCAGATACGCGCGGCTTCGGGTGTTCGTGTTCGTGGACTCGGTCGACCTGGCCGAGGTCGAGGCGCTGCGCTACGGCAAGGGCCTGCACGCCGACGAGTTGACCGCGGTTCACTTCGTGGTCGACGCCGATCATTCCGCCAAGCTGCAGGAGCGTTGGCAGCACTTCGAGCACGACACCCCGTTGCGGGTGATCGATTGCCCGGATCGGCACCTGAGTCGGTCCGCGCAGGAATTGGTGCTGCAGGTGAAGCGAGACCACCCGGACACCAAGGTCACCGTTCTGTTGCCGCGCCGGACGTACTCGGCAATGTTGGGCCGGCTGCTGCACGACCGCACCGCCGACAAGATGGCGCGTGCCGTCAGCCGGATCCCGGGCGCCACCGCGATCATCGTGCCCTACGACGTCGAGTCCCGAATCGCGCGCGTCGACCCCGACGCCCTGGCCACCGCGGGGCAGGCATAATCTCGCCCGAGGTCTAGCGAAGCCGTCGAACCCTGACGGCGGTTGCTGGACGCGTCCTAGACTTCCGTGGACGCTGAATCTCGGATGGGGTGGTCGTGACAGCAGAAGCCGAAGAGCAAGACATACCGCTGTCCTTCCCGGACTTGTGCAAGCGTGTCTTCCTCGGAAAGCCGCTGATCACCGAGGAGCTGGCCTCCGAGAATCTCTCGAATCCCGTTGCGCTGGGTGCGCTTTCGCCCGATGCGATCTCGTCGACCGCTTATGGACCCGAGCAGATCCTCACCGAGTTGCTTCCGCATGCCGGCCTGGCCGCATTCGTTCTCTTACTGCCCATCATGGGTGTCATCCTGCTGATCCTGGTGCTGGTGGCCGCGTCCTACCGGCAGGTGGTGATGGCCTACACCAGGGCCGGCGGCTCCTACATCGTCGCGCGGGAGAACTTCGGGCCGCGGGTGGCGCAGGTTGCCGCTGCCGCGCTACTGATCGACTACGTGGTGACGGTTGCGGTCCAGTCGGCGGCCGGCACCGTCGCGGTGGCCTCCGCCGTGCCCGCGCTGGGTCCTTACAGCCTGGAAATCACCGTCGGCGTGGTGATCCTGATCTGCTATGCGAATCTGCGTGGACTGCGCGAAGCCGGCCTGCCCTTCGCGATCGCGACGTACGCCTTCGTGGTGATGATCGGGGCGATGATCGTCACCGGCGTCATCCGCCACATCTTCTGGGGCCTACCGCAATACGACCCCGGCCACGTGGCCGGAGCGGTGCCAGTCCAGCAGGGCAACGGTCTGGTGATGGGTGCGACGATCCTGGTGCTGCTTCGGGCGTTCGCCAACGGCGGTTCGTCGCTGACCGGCGTGGAAGCGATCTCCAACACCGTCCAGGTCTTCCGTAAGCCGCAGAGCGTCAACGCGCGGCGGGTGCTGACCGCCATGGCCTGCATCCTGGGGTTCCTGCTGGCCGGCGTCGGCTATCTCACCTATGCCACGCACGCGGCGCCCTTCCTCAGCGAGTACCCGTCGGTGCTGTCGCAGGTCGCCCGCACGGTTTTCGGCAGCGGGTTCCTCGGCAACACCATGTACGTTCTGGTGCAGGTGTCGACGGCGGCCATCCTGTACACCGGCGCCAATACCAGCTTCAACGGGTTTCCCGCGCTCGCGAGTTTCGTTGCGGAGGACCGTTTTCTGCCGCGCCAACTGATGCAGCGGGGCTACCGGCTGGTGTTCTCCAACGGCATCATCACGCTCGCGGCGTTGTCGGTGGCGCTGCTGGTGTTCACCGGCGGGTCGGTCAACGCCCTGGTGCCGTTCTACGCGATCGGGGTGTTCACCGGTTTCTCGATGGCCGGCTACGGCATGAGCAAACACCACCTGACCGAACGCGAACCGGGTTGGCGACACCGGTTGGCGATCAACTTCACCGCGGCCGTGTTGTCGACGATCGTGGTGGGGATCTTCGCGGTGGCGAAGTTCACCGAGGGGGCTTGGCTGGTCGTCGTCGTCTTCCCGATCCTGGTCTTCGGCCTGATCCGGCTCAACCGCGAGTACCGGGCCGAGTCGGCGATCCTGCAGGCGTTCCGCACCGACCGGCCGGAGTTGGTGAAATACGCGCGGCATCAGGTGTTCGTGCTGGTCAACTCACTGGACCTGGCCGTGCTCGAGGCACTGCGGTACGGCAAGGGACTGCGCGCCGACGAACTGGTCGCGGTGCATTTCATGGTCGACGCGACGCATGCCAAGCACCTCCGAAAGCGTTGGGACGAATTCGATCTCGACACCAGCCTGCGGGTGGTGGACTGCCCGGACCGGCAGATCAACCGCGCCGCGCAGCAGCTGGTCTGCAAGGCTCGGGCCGACCATGAGCACACCAACGTGACGGTGCTGCTGCCACGCCGGACGTATGCGCCGCTGTTGGGCCGGCTGCTGCACGACCGGTCCGCGGACAAGATCGCCAAGGCGGTCAGCCGGGTTCCGGACGCGGCCGCCACGATCGTGCCGTACGACGTGCAGTCCCGGATCCGCGAAGCGTTCCCGGATACTTTCGAACAGCGGATCGCGCGGGAACTGGACAAGATCGAGACCCGAATCCTGCGTCACGACGGCGAGGAAGTCGAGGAGTACGAGCACCCGCAGCGGCCCGCGGCGGTGATCTCGGTGGACAGCGTGATCCCCGGACGTCGTGCCACCATCGAAGGGCGGGTCAACCAGGTCGAAGACGTCACCAAGGATCGAAAGACGTTCCGCTCGATCGTGATCGGCGACGACAGCGGCGAAATCAACGTCACTTTCCGGCCTGACGGCAGCGGCGCGGACATTCAGCCCGGGCAGGTGCTGCGGATCACCGGCAAGGTGCAGCAGAGCGGCAACCAGGACCCGGCGATGCTCGATCCGACCTATCAGGTGATCGAAGTGCCGCAGGAGCCGTGACGCGTCCTCAGCGGGTGAGGATGTAGTCGTCGTCGCTGGGCTGACTCAGCATGCGGTTCAACCGCTTTCGGTCGAACGGCCACAGGTCGATGTGGCTGTCGTCGGCGAAATACCAGGAGTTGCAGCCGGTGTTCCATACCGTCGGGACCATCGCCTCGGCGACGTCATCGGCGAAACGACTGGTGGCTTCTTCGGTGACTTCGACGGTGCTGATGTCGCCGTCACGAAAGCGGTTCAGCCAGGCCGTGATATACCTCGCGGTCAGTTCGGCGACATGCTGCAGTGAGATGGACCCGGTGGGCGAGTTAGGGCCGAGCACCATGAAGAGGTTGGGAAATCCAGGGATTGCGGTCATGCCCCAGGCCCGTGGACCCTTGGCCCAGGCATCGTTGATGGAGACACCGTCCCGGCCGCGCACCAGCATCGGGCGCATGTAGTTGTGCGCCTGGAATCCGGTGGCCAGCACGATCGCGTCGAGGTCGTGGTGGATGCCGTCGGTGGTGCGCAACCCGGTCGCGGTGATCTCGGCGATGGGCTCGTTGACGAAGCTGGCATTGGGCCGCGAGATTCGGCGGTAGTAGTCCCCGGACAGCACCTGCCGCTTGCAGAACGGCTGATAGTCCGGTGTCAGCTTGGCGCGAAGATCCTTGTCCCGCACCAGTGCCCGCAAACACATCCAGCCGTAGCGCTGGGCTGCCCGGCGGCGCCATGTCGGCCGGATGACCAAGTCGACCAGGTAGTCGGAGCCCACCCGCTGCGAGAGCCGTACCGTCTTGTCCTGCCTCGGTAACCGGCGGAGCAGCCGTCCGACGATGCGCGGCTGTCGCAGTCTCATCGGCATCCACATCACCCACTGTGGTGTGCGGGCGAAGTGGGTGATGTGCGATGCGTCGGGTTGTAGCGCTGAAAAGACCTGCACTCCAGTCGATCCGGTGCCGATCACCCCGACGCGCTTGCCGCTGGTTTCGATGCCGGTCCAGCGGGCGGTGTGCACGACGGGTCCGGAGAACGAGTCCAGTCCGGGAATGTCCGGGATAGCGGGGTGATGCAGGACCCCGGTGGCTGTGACGACGAAGTCGGCGTCGATTTCGTCGCCGTCGGCGGTCGTTATCCGCCAGCGGCTTCCGGTGAACTCCGCCGCAGTGACCTCGCAGTTCAGTCGCAGATGCGATCGCAGCTGCAGTGCGTCGACGAGGTCGTGATGGTACCGCTGGATTTCGTCACCGGTCGCCCAGATGTGGCTCCAGTCGGGTTTGGGCGCGAACGCGAACTGGTAACCGTAGGACGGTACGTCGCAGCGCAGGCCGGGGTAGCGGTTCCAGTGCCAGACACCGCCGACGTCGGAACCCTTCTCCAGGATGGTGAAGTCGCCGAACCCGTTTTGCTTCAGGACATGAGCAACGGCGATTCCGGCCATGCCGGCGCCGACGATGACGATCCGTGGGTCCCGCCGACCCGCCGTCGCGGTCATATGCGGACCTTATGCGGGGCGTAACACTGACGGCAAGGGTGAGAGTCCGTCGCCGTTCTCGTGGTCGTGCAGCAGTTTCTCGGGGTGACGGCAGGTGTTGATGTGGTGGACTTCGGTGAGATGACCGGGAACGTCGCATGCGGGTGCCGTGCAGTCACGGTCGTTGGTGTGCAAGTGTCAGTCATCGAACCCGCTCGAAAGGAAAGACGATCGAAATTGGAAAATGAAAGGATTTTGTACCGTTCATGTCCGCTGTGCGACTCGGCTGATATCCGTCCGGTAGCGACCGTGAATTGCAGCGGTCACGCGATGTGGCGGGAGCCATTGGAGCCGTTCATGTCCTGGGTATGTTGCGGGCAATGTGAACATGTATTCACTGAGGGATATTTTACTGACCAGGCATTAGATGTGCTGTTCGAGAATACACAACACCATCAAGTGGTGGGCGCCGAAATAGAGTTGCAGCGGCATATTTCTGCGAAGCTGGTAGAGCGAGTGATCGACACACTCGGACCACCAAACGATAGGCTATGGCTTGATGTTGGATTCGGAAACGGATCGCTGCTGATGACCGCCAGTGAATTCGGCTTTGATGTGTTTGGCGTCGATTTGCGGAAAAAGAATGTCGAGGATATCCGTGACCTCGGGATTCTCGCATATCACGGCACGCTGCAATCCGCGATGGAAAACGATGTGTTCAAATCGAAACCGACGGTTATCAGCATGGCCGATGTTGTGGAACATGAACCGTTTCCCCGCGATATTCTGCGCTGCGCGAGGAGACTCATAAACGACCCTGGGACGTTGCTCATTTCCATGCCGAACGCTGGTGCGCCACTGTGGGCCTTCTTGAATGCGACCAATCAAAATCCATACTGGTACGAGATTGAGCATTATCACAACTTCACGCGGGAAAAGATATATGCTGAATTACGAACGAGTGGATTCAGGCCATTTCATTACTCTGTTAGCGAGCGGTATCGTTGTTGCATGGAAATTCTGGCGGAGCCGGCATGAGATCGTGAACGTTGACAAGCCTGGATCGCGTCGAACACTTCGACGATTTCGTCACGACTACTTGAACACATGTCCAAATTGTGGCGACCGGGGCCCACGAAATCGCTGTGGTTAAGTGGTTGCCGTGAAGAAACTGACCGCCGCGCTGGCCTCGCTGGCCGGACTCGCGGTGACCGCCAACGGCTATCAGCCGCTGAGCAAGCGCGGCTACCTGTCGATCTACGCCTTCAGCTTCGGGGTGTTTGCGACCGAGTTGCCGCTGCAACTGATCGCTGCGCAGTTCGGCGTGCTGGCCGCCCTCACCCGAACGCTCTCGCCGCGGCTGCGGTGGTTCAGCTGGCTGGTGTCCGCGCTGTCCTGGTTGGGCCTGTTCGGTCTGCACCGCATCGGCGCGCAGGCCGGCCAGCCGCTCAAGTCCGCACTCGACGCCGGGTTGGGTCCCGATCGCCGCACCGAGTCGGTCGATCTGTGGAAGCGACCGGCCGGCGCGGGCACCGCCAAATCGCCGGGCGTGATCCGCATGGCGCGGATCTACGGCGACTACGCGCACCACACCGACATCAGCTACGGCGAGCACGGCTCCCGCAACCACCTCGACATCTGGCGACGTCGTGACCTCGACCGCGGCGGGCGGGCGCCGGTGCTGGTGCAGGTTCCCGGTGGCGCCTGGATGGTGGGAAGCAAACGGCAGCAGGCCTATCCGTTGATGAGCCATCTGGCCGAGTTGGGCTGGGTGTGCGTCGCGATCAACTACCGACTCAGCCCGCGCTCCACCTGGCCCGACCACATCATCGACGTCAAGCGCGCGCTGGCCTGGACCAAGGAGAACATCGCCGAATACGGCGGCGACCCGGACTGGGTCGCGATCACCGGCGGCTCGGCCGGCGGCCACCTGTCGTCGTTGGCCGCTCTCACCCCGAATGATCCGCAGTTCCAGCCCGACTTCGAGGATGCCGACACCACGGTGCGGGCCGCAGTTCCGTTCTACGGCCTGTACGACTTCAACGGCGAGGACAGCGCGATCCACCCGTTGATGGCGCCGATGCTGGGCAAGTACGTGTTCAAACGGACGCGCGCCGAGATCGCCGACGCGTTCCGCGTCGCCTCACCGCTCACTTATGTGAATCCCGACGCCCCACCGTTTTTCGTGCTGCACGGCCGCAATGACTCGTTGATCCCCGTGGAGCAGGCTCGGACGTTCACCAAGCGACTGCGCGAAGTCAGCCGTCAACCGGTCGCTTACGCCGAATTGCCATTCGCGCAACACGCATTCGATATCTTCGGGTCGGTGCGCGCCAGGCATGCGGCACTCGCCGTCGAGGAGTTCCTCGCCGAGATCTACGCCAGGCGTCCCGTCGGCTGACTACGGTCGCGGACTGCGCTCATCGAGCAGCGCAATGACCTTCGCGGCGAGATCCTCGGTGTCGGCGCCGGCGGTGTCCAGCACCAGATCGGCGTTCTCGGGCGGCTCGTAGGGTGCGTCGACACCGGTCAGTCCCTTGAGCTCGCCTTTGCGTGCACGCGCGTACAGGCCTTTGGGGTCTCGCTTTTCGCACTCTTGTAGTGAGGTCGCGACGTGGACTTCGATGAAGGGCAACTTCGCCGCGTCGCTGAGCGCGCGGGCGGTCTCCCGATCCGACTTCAACGGCGACACCAGCGAAGCCAGGGCCACCACACCGGCGTCGGCCAGCAGTCGCGTCAAATGGCCTACCCGCCTGATGTTTTCGGTCCGGTCGCCGGGGGAGAAGCCGAGATCGTCGGACAGGCCGTGCCGCAGGTTGTCGCCGTCGAGCAGATAAGCGACCCGACCGGATTCGACGAGCGCCCGCTCGACGGCCACCGCGATGGTCGACTTACCGGACGCCGGGAGTCCGGTGAACCAGATGGTCGCGCCGGCTTGTCCGGTGGCCTGCCAGCGGTGTTTGCGGTCCAGCGCCGACGGATGCCAGCGGATGTCGCTGCGCGAATGGGTGCCCGGCTTGACTTCGCGGGCCTCGATGATGGTGCCCGCGCCAATGGTGTCGTTGGTGACTTCGTCGATCAGGATGAACGCGCCGCTGTCACGGTTGTCGGCGTAGCTGTCGGCGATGACGACCGAGCTGGTCCGCAGCGTGACGGTGCCGATGTCATTGAGCGTCAACTCAACCGGGCCGTCGAGCTCGTCGAGCGTCTCGGGATCGAGCCGCGAGTGCAGCTCCTGCACGGTGGCCCGGACGGTCGTGGTGGTCTGTTTAAGAGCCAGTCGATCACCGGCCCGCAACGGCGAGTCGACGAACCAGCAGACGTTCGCGTCGATCTCGCGGGCCAGCACCGGCAGCACCGCGTCGTCGGCGCCGCTGACCAGCACGTCGCCCCGGCCGACGTCGATATCGTCGGCAAGCTCGACCGAAACCGACAGCGGCGCTACACCTGTCGTGCGCTCGTCGTCCAGGGTGTCCAGCGCGGTCACCGTAGATTCGGTTCCGGCGGGCAGTGAGATGACCGGGTCGCCGACGCTCAGCGTTCCGGCGGCGAGTCGCCCGGTGTAGCGGCGGCGTTGGTCGTCCGTCGGCCGCGAGACCCATTGGATCGGCAACCGCAACCGGGCCGGTTCGGCCTGCGGCGCGGCCAATTCGACGTCTTCCAGGTACTCCAGCAGCGTCGGTCCGTCGTACCACGTGGTGTTGTCGGAGCGGTGCACCACGTTGTCGCCGAGCTTGGCGGCGATCGGAATCACGGCGATGTCCAGGCCGCCGAGGCGGTTGCTCAGCTGATGCAGCTCGGCTTCCACTTCGTCGAACCGACCCTGGTCGAAGTCGACCAGGTCGATTTTGTTCACGGTCGCGACAAAGTGCTTTATGCCCAACAACTTTGCGATGCGGGCATGTCGGCGGGTCTGGCGCAGCACTCCTGCGCGCGCGTCGACCAACAGGATCGCGACGTGGGCGTTGGACGCGCCGGTGAACATGTTGCGGGTGTAGCGCTCGTGGCCGGGTGTGTCGGCCAGGATGTAACTGCGCGTGGCGGTGGAGAAAAACCGGTACGCCACGTCGATGGTGATGCCCTGCTCGCGTTCGGCGCGCAGACCGTCTGACAGCGCGGCCAGATCGGCGACGCCCTCTTCGTCGGTAACGGCTTCCAGGTGGTCCAGCGCAAGGCTGTCGGTGTCGTGCAGCAGCCGCCCGATCAGCGTGCTCTTGCCGTCGTCGACCGAACCCGCGGTGGTGATCCGCAGCAGCTGCCGCGTGATGCCACCGGCGGGCTGAAATGTCGCGGTCTCGGTTTGGTCAGTCGCGGTCATCTCAGCTCAGGCCCCTTTCGTTCTTCTTCGCTCACGCTCATCAGCTCAGGCCTTCTGTTCTTCTTCGCTCATGCTCATCAGCTCAGGCCTTCTGTTCTTCTTCGCTCATGCTCATCAGCTCAGGCCTTCTGTTCTTCTTCGCTCATGCTCATCAGAAGTAACCCTCTCGCTTGCGGTCTTCCATCGCTGCGGCCGAGGTGCGGTCATCGGCACGGGTTTCACCGCGCTCGGACACCGTCGCGGCGGAGATTTCTTCGATCACGCCGCTGATCTCGGTGGCCGTGGAACGCACCGCGCCGGTGATGGTCAGGTCGCCGACGGTGCGGTAGCGCACCCACTCGGTGGCCACGGATTCACCGCCCTGCGGTGCGGCGTACTCCGACACCGCCAGCAGAATGCCGTCGCGTTCGAACACCTCGCGTTCGTGGGCGTAGTAAATCGCCGGTATCTCAAGGCTTTCCAGCTCGATGTAGCGCCAGACGTCGAGTTCGGTCCAGTTGCTCAGCGGGAACACCCGTACCTGCTCGCCCTTCTTGATCCGGCCGTTGTACAGCGACCACGGCTCGGGGCGCTGAGCGCGCGGGTCCCACTGGCCGAACTCGTCGCGGAAGCTCAGGATTCGTTCCTTGGCGCGAGCGCGCTCCTCGTCACGGCGGGCGCCACCGAACGCCGCGTCGAACTCACCGGCGTCGAGCGCGTCGAGCAGTGTTCGGGTCTGCGCCCGGTTGCGTGAGGCGTTCGGGCCGGGGTCGGCGACCCGGCCGTTGTCGATCGACTTTTGAACGGAGGCGACGATCAACTTGTGTCCCTCGCCGGTGACACGGCGGTCGCGGAACTCGATCACCTCGGGAAAGTTGTGGCCGGTGTCGACGTGCATGACCGGGAACGGCAGCGGCAGGGGCCGAAACGCCTTCTCCGCCAACCGGAGTAACACGATGGAGTCCTTACCCGCGGAGAACAGCAGAACCGGACGCTCCAACTCGGCGACGACTTCGCGGATGATGTGTACCGCTTCGGCTTCGAGCAGCCGCAGTTCGTCGACGCGTTTTGCCTCGGTCACCGGAGCGGTCATAGCGGGAGCCCTTCCCTCTCGGCGTCTTCGCGGTAGCGGTCTACCCATTCATCGGAGCGCTTATCCGCCTGGCGCTCCAGCACCGGCCGCGGTGCCAACTGAGGATCGAGCCCCAACGTCTCGAGGATGGTGCCGACCACCTCGGTCAGGTTGCGCCACAACACCGGATACGGCACCTCAAACGGCTTGACATCTTCCTCGGCGAACCAGTTCTGCCAGCCCTTTTCCTGTTCGCGGAGCATCGTGACGACGTGTGCGATAGCGCCGGCGTGGTAAGTGGCACGGGCGTCGCGGATGGGGTCGGGCCTGCCGCGCCACACCCGCGTCTGCACCGCGCGCCAGAACGACACCGCCTGCGAAACCACGTCGGGTCGGTGAATGTGGATGAGCAACGGCTCCTGGCCGACCACGTCGCGAATTGCGGCCAGCAGTCCGTCGCCGGATCGATTCGGCAGTTGACTGGCCCGCTCCAGCAGCAGCGGTGTCTGGTTCCACATCAGCTTGCCGCCCCATACACCGTTGGGTGTCCGTCCGACGGTGCGGATGTAGTCGCGCCAGATCTCGGCTGGCGCCAGGTCCGGTTTGCCCGCGTCCAACGGATCGAGCAACTGGCGAATGGACTCGTCGTCGGCATCGGCGAACCACTCCCGCGGCTGCGGGGCCTGGCTGGTGGACGGCAGATACTGGAAAAACTCTTGCGGTTCGCCCGCGACGCCGGTTGCTCGCAGCGACTCGACGAGCAGGGTGCTGCCGCTCCGCTGAGAGGCCAGCACCAGGTAAGCCGACGGGTGGTCTGTCACCCAATGCAGCTTAGCTGAAGGAAAATTGGTGTGCCGCTTGAAGTTACGTTCATGCTGAAGATAACCATTGTCAATGCGAGATCACGTGATCGCGCTATGTTTGCTCGACGCTAGCTCTGATCAACTACGCGCAATCCGAGTGAGAGCAACAGCCGAGCGTCGGGATCGGCCAGCGACGTCGCCAGCAGCGTCTCGATGCGGCGAATCCGGTAGCGCACGGTGTTGGGGTGGACATGCAACCGCTCCGCCGCGGCGGCGACATCACCGAAACCGTCGAGATACACCCGCAGCGTCTGCGTCAACGCCGGGTCGTGGGCCTGCAATTCGCGAACTCGTGGATCGACGAGTCGCGGGTTGGCGCCGACCATCGTCATGATCTCGTCGAGCAGAACTGTGGTATGCGCCTCGGTCAGCGACGTCACAGAGGTGAACGAATCTGGATGGCGCTCAGCGCTATCCAGCACGCGGTCGACCTCTGCGCGCACCCCGGGCAAGCCCGCCAGACCGGGCAGCGGAGCCGCGACCACCGCCCGCAGTCGCAGTCCCAGCTCGCTGTGCAATGCGCTGATCGTGCCACGAATCCAGGACTGCAATGACGAGCGCTTTGTCGTGTCGGGCAGCAGCACATACACCCGCGAGCCGCGCGAACCAACCTGGGCATCAGCGCGAAAAGCATTGGCGCTCAACGCGAGAACATCGGCCAACCGATCATGAGGGCTGGGACTGTGAAAGGCGATCAGGGCGGCGTTGCCGTCGCTGACGATGCCCAGCTCCCGGCTGATCGCATCGACGTCGACCGGCCCGCCGTCGACCAGGCCCAGCAGCTGCTGGGCGCGTAACGCGTGCGTCGACGGCCTCGCCGTCAGCCGGGCCATGATGCGTGCTGCCAATACCGCCGCTCCCCGCATCACCTCCTCGGCGTCGTCTGCCAGCGGACGGGAGCCCTGCTGCACCCAGATGGTGCCGGCGAAGGCCGGTGTCCGGCGGGCGTCGACGCTGGGTTGGTGAACACCGACCGCGAGGCGCGGTCGCAGGCCCAGTTCGGGCCGCTCGGCGACCCGGACCACGTCGCCACCGGCGCGCAGCGCGTCGAAGATGCCCCATTGGCCGATCCACTTCAGGTGCTCGGGCGGCCCGGCGCGGCCCAGGATCGACAGCCGCCGCAACTCGTCGGCCTCGTCGTTAGACGCCGAATACGCCAGGACGTGCGACTGCGCGTCCTCGATGCTGACCATGCCGTGGACCCGGTCGGCCAGCGACTGCGCCAGGCCGAACAAGTCGGTGCCGGAGTCGTGCTGTGGGTCGGCCCGGTCGCCGTGGTGCGCGAGGACGTGATCGACCAGCCGATAGATCCGCTCCCAGCGGGCCTGCGGTTCCACGGCCACCACCGCCGTGCCCGCCGCGGCGGCCCGGGCCACCAGCACGTCGGTCGGATTCTTGGCGAAGACGGCCACCGGAGCGCGTCCCACCGGGCCGGTGTCGATCCAGCGCTGCGCCTCGTCGTCGGAGACGCCGACCAGGAAGAAGACATCCGCGGAGTCGGCGCCGCTGGCCAGGCCGAGCCGGACATCGTCGGAGTCGATCAGCGCGGCAGAAGCCACCGTCAGATCCAGACCGCGGGGCGCCTCGACGAGGCTCGCCACCGTGGTATCCAGGGCCAACAGCAGCTGACCAAGTCCGATCCCGGCCGACATCATCTTGTCCGATTTTACTAGCAAGACTGCAATTCGTTGTCCGATCAGCCAAGCTTGTGCATCTGTGTCACTGGGATCCTTGAGCACATGGACGCGATCACCGAGGTTCCACCACCCGTCAACGAACCGATCCATGACTACGCCCCGAACTCTCCGGAACGGGCGCGGCTGCAGACCGCGCTCGTCGATCTTGCGGAGAACCCGATCGACCTGCCGCACGTCATCGCCGGCTCGCACCGGATGGGCGGCGGTGAGCGGATCGACGTCGTGCAGCCGCACCGCCACTCGGCGACGCTGGGCACGCTGACCAACGCCCAACCAGCCGATGCCGGCGCCGCCGTCGACGCCGCGATGGCGGCCAGGATGCACTGGGCGGCAATGCCTTTCGACGAGCGTGCCGCGATCTTCCTGCGCGCTGCCGATCTGCTGTCGGGCTCATGGCGGGAGAAGATCGCGGCCGCGACCATGCTGGGCCAGTCCAAGACGGCCTACCAGGCCGAGATCGACGCGCCTTGCGAGCTGGCCGACTTCTGGCGGTTCAACGTCACTTTCGCCCGACAGATCCTGGCCCAGCAGCCGATGAGCACCCGAGGCGAGTGGAATCGCACCGACTACCGCCCCCTGGACGGATTCGTCTACGCGATCACGCCGTTCAACTTCACCGCGATCGCCGCGAATCTGCCGACCGCGCCGGCGTTGATGGGCAACACCGTGGTGTGGAAGCCGTCGATCACCCAGACGCTGTCGGCGTATATGACCATGCAACTGCTGGAGGCGGCCGGCCTGCCGCCCGGGGTGATCAACCTGGTCACCGGCGACGGCTACGCGGTTTCCGAGGTGGCGCTGGCTGATCCGCGACTGGCCGGCATTCACTTCACCGGGTCGACGGCGACGTTCCAGCGACTGTGGCAGCAGGTCGGCGTCAACATCGAGCATTACCACAGCTACCCACGGTTGGTGGGCGAGACCGGCGGCAAAGACTTCGTGGTCGCCCACGCCTCAGCGCAGCCGGATGTGTTGCGCACAGCCTTGATTCGTGGTGCCTTCGACTACCAAGGGCAGAAGTGCTCGGCGGCGTCGCGGGCGTTCATCGCGCACTCGGTGTGGCAGCAGATGGGCGACGACTTCTTGGCCGCCACCGCCGAGTTGCCGTTCGGCGACGTCACCGACCTCACCAACTTCGGCGGGGCGCTGATCGACGAGCGGGCCTTCGCCAAGAACGTCGACGCCATCGAGCGTGCGAAAAGCGCGGCCGGAATCACCATTGCCGTCGGCGGCGAATACGACGACAGCGAAGGCTATTTCGTGCGTCCGACGGTGCTGCTGTCCGACGACCCGACCGACGAGGCCTTCTCGACCGAATACTTCGGTCCGCTGCTGTCGGTGCACGTCTACCCCGACGACGAGTTCGACCGGATTCTCGACGTCGTCGACACCGGATCGCGGTATGCGTTGACCGGTGCGGTGATCGCCGACGACCGCGACGCCGTGCAGACCGCCCAGAACCGATTGCGGTTCACGGCAGGCAACTTCTACGTCAACGACAAGCCGACCGGAGCGGTGGTCGGTCGCCAGCCGTTCGGTGGCTCGCGCGGATCGGGGACCAACGACAAGGCCGGCTCCGCGCAGAACCTGTTGCGCTGGACATCGGCTCGCTCGATCAAGGAGAACTTCGTCCCGCCGACCGATCACCGCTACCCGCACATGGCGGGAGACTAAATGCCCGGTCTGTTTGCGAAGACGTTGCGGCCGGCGATCCTGTCGGCCGGCCGCTCCGACGGGCTGCGTCGCACCGCCGAACGCCTGCCCGTTACCCGCAAGGTCGTGCACCGGTTCGTGCCCGGCGCGACCCTCGATCGAGCGCTGGACAGCGTTGCCGCACTGCGAACTTCGCGCCGAATGGTCAGCATCGACTATCTGGGTGAAGACGTCACCGACGTCGGCGGCGCGAACGCCACCGTAGGTGCCTACCTCGAGCTGCTCGACGCACTGGGCCGGCGACCGGATGCCGTCCACACCGGGGTGCGCCCGCTGGAGGTGTCGCTGAAGCTGTCGGCACTCGGGCAGGCCCTGGACCGCGACGGCGAGAAGATCGCATTCGCGAACGCACACAGCATCTGCGAACGGGCAGAACAGGTCGGTGTCTGGGTGACCGTCGACGCCGAGGACCACACCACCACCGACTCCACGTTGTCGATCGCGGCCGATCTGCAGACCGAATTCCCTTGGCTGGGTGTGGTTCTGCAGGCCTACCTGCGGCGCACGCTCAGCGACTGCGCCCAGTTCGCGAAAACCGGGACCAGGGTCCGGCTGTGTAAAGGCGCCTACGACGAACCCGTGTCCATCGCGTACCGGGATCACGCGGCGGTCACCGACTCGTACCTGAGTTGCCTTGCGGTGCTGATGGCGGGCGCCGGGTATCCGATGGTCGCCTCGCACGATCCGGTGGTCATCGATGCCGTGCCGGCGTTGGTCCGCGAGTACGGGCGAAGCACAAGTGATTTCGAATATCAGATGCTCTACGGTGTGCGCGACGACGAGCAGTCGAGGCTGGCGGTGGACGGTGACCAAGTCCGGGTCTACGTGCCGTTCGGCACCCAGTGGTACGGGTACTTCATGCGGCGGCTGGCCGAGCGACCGGCGAACCTGACGTTCTTCATGCGGGCACTCGCGCGACGCGGCCACTGACAGCCGTGACCATCGGCGACGGGTTGGGGGACTAATGGCCCCTCAACGACGCCGCCGAAATCGATTAGCGTCAGACTCGACGCGAGGTAGTCGCGCTCTCGACTTCTGGAGGCCGGCATGCACTCTGTCGAGGCGCCGCCGTCGGTTGTGGTCGGTATCGACGGCTCCGCGGCCGCCGTGGGGGCCGCACTGTGGGGTGTCGACGAGGCAATTGCCCGCGATATCCCGCTTCGATTGGTGTACGCCATCGATCCACGCGAGCCCGTCCGCAGAGACGCCGACAGTTTCGCGCACCGGTTCGCGACCGCCGAGATCGCTGTCCGCAGCGCGTTCATGGCAGTCGAGGCGTCGCAGCAGGCGGTGAAGATCGAGATCGAGATCGTCCACGAGCACCCGGTCGCTACCTTGATGCGGGCGTCTCGATCGGCGGCGATGATGTGTCTCGGTGCAGCACGGCATTCCCGCCTGAAACGATTGGGCTCGACGGCCTCGGCATTGAGTGCATCTGCGCACTGCCCCGTAGCCCTGCTGCGCGGGCACGACAAGGTCGTACGCGGCGGCGGTGGATGGATCGGGGTAGGTCTTGACCGGTCATCCCAGAACCGGGTGCTGGTGCGGCGGGCGATGGGAGAGGCCCGGCTGCGTCGTGCGCCGCTGCGGATCTTGATACCGCGTCACCTCTTCGACGGTCCCGCAGCGGATGCCGCTGCGGACAGCTGCATCGGCCCGGAGCCAGACCTGGATTTTCACTCCGTACCGGTGCGCGGCAGTATCGCCGATTACCTCAACGATCACGCCCAGTCGGTGAAGCTGTTCGTGGTCGGCGCAGACGGTCTCGGCCAGCCAGACTCCGCCGTTCAGAGCGTCCTCTACGACACTGATTGCCCCCTGCTGATTCTCAGGGGCGACCCCGCCCAGGACCGACGACCCTAGGGAGGACGTTTCATGCCGCACGCGACGCCGACCCGCGAGGTCATAGCGAATGCGGTGCTGCTGGCAGGCCGTGCTCCGTCGGTGCACAACAGCCAACCCTGGCGGTGGGTATTCGCGGACGCGACGTTGCGGCTCTATGTCGACCCGAGCCGTCGGGTGCACCACACCGATCGCACAGGGCGCGAGGCGATCATCAGTTGCGGCGCGGTCCTTCACCATCTTTGTGTGGCCATGGTGGCAGCCGGCTGGCAGGCGCACGTCGATCGATTTCCCCACCCGCGCAACGAGAATCAGCTGGCATCAATCACATTCACCCCGCTCGACGTCGTTTCCGACGTTCAGCGCCGACGCGCCGATGCGATTCTGCAACGGCGGACCGATCGGCTACCGCTGGATTATCCGACCTACTGGGCTTCGTTCGAACCGGTGCTGTGCGGCAGCATCGCCGATACCGCCGCGACGCTCGACGTGTTGCCCGACGAGGCGCGCGCGGAGCTGACCGAAGCCTCGCGACTCACCGAATTGCTGCGCCAGGACGATCTGACTTACCAGGCTGAACTCCAATGGTGGACAGCGCCGTTCGTGGCCTACGAGGGGATGCCTCCGGAAACTCTGGCTTCGAGTCAGGAGTCGTATCGGGTCGACGTCGCGCGTGAGTTCCCGTCCCGAGGTGTCGGCGACCGTCGCGCCGTGATCGCAGAAGACCGGTCGAAGATCTTGGTGCTGTCCACCGAATCCGACTCTCCGGCTGATGTGTTGGGCTGCGGCGAGGCATTGTCGACTGTGCTGCTCGAATGCACGATGGCCGGCATGGCGACGTGCCCACTCACCCACCTTATCGAACTGGACGACAGCAGGGACGTCGTCCGCACGCTCATCGACGAACAGCGAGAACCTCAGGTGCTGATCCGGGCAGGCATTGCGCCGCCCATCGAAGACCTGCCCGCGGCCACGCCCCGGCGACCGCTAGAGGCGGTCCTCGAATTCGGTTGACCGACATAGGGGCCGAAAGTCACTCGATGTTGCGTCCGTCGGCTTCTACCCGATCAGCCCGGCCGTTGCCACGATGGCGCCGTGCAAAGCCAACACCACGATTGGGTTTCACCGCCCGGGCTCGACCCGGAGGAGGCGGCTGAGCGGCTGTTACGTGATCTGGACACCGGCCCCGAGGGCCTGTCGTCGAGTGAGGCGGAACGGCGCCTGCTGCAATACGGGCTGAATGAGCTGCGGCGCCGGACCGGCCCGCAGTGGCCGAAGGCATTGATACGTCAACTGACTCATCCACTGGCGCTTCTGCTGTGGCTGGCGGCGGGGCTGCTGGTGATCGTCGGATCGCACGTGGTGGCGACCGCGGTGGTGCTGATCATCATGCTGAACGCGGCGTTCTCGTTCGTGCAGGAGTTGCAGGCGGAGCGGGCGGTGGAGGCACTGGCCAAGTACTTGCCGCAGAAAGCGAAGGTCGAGCGCGACGGCGCGGTCAGCGAAGTCGACGCTTCGCACATAGTGCCCGGCGACATCGTCGTCCTCGAGGAAGGCGACCGCGTCGCCGCCGACATCCGATTGCTGGCCGGCGCCGTCGAAGTGGACATGTCGGCCCTGACCGGCGAGTCGGTACCTGCGCTGCGCTCGGCGGCGATGGTCGACGTCAATGTGCCGCTGCTGGCCGCGCACGACCTGGTATTCAGCGGAACCAACTGCACCGGTGGGCACGCTCGGGGACTTGCGTTTGCCACCGGGATGGGCACCGAAATCGGCCGGATCGCAGCGCTGTCAGAACGTGTCAAATCCGAGCCCAGTCCGTTGGAGCGACAGGTCAGGCGGGCGGCGTGGCTCATCGCCGCCGTCTCGGTGATGCTGGGATTGTCGTTCATCCCGGTGGCCACCCTCGTAGCGCATCTGACCCTGATCAACTCGTTGATCTTCGCTGCGGGACTGCTCGCCGGAATGGTGCCCGAGGGATTGCTGCCGGTGATCACCCTCGCGTTGGCGGTCGCGGTGCGGGATCTGGCGGGCCGCGGTGCGCTCGTGAAACGCCTCTCGGCGGTCGAAACCCTCGGTTCCACCGATGTGATCTGCACTGACAAGACCGGCACGCTGACCCAAAACCGGATGACACCCGTTGCCGTGTGGACCACCGCCGGCCAGATCGACCTTGATCCGGAGCGCAGTGACACGCTCGGTGGGGCGCCGCAATGGCCGTCCCCGGTCGGATCCCTGGGCCGCATCGCGGCCGATTGCAACAACGCCCGACTCGACGACGCCGCGGGCGCGACCGGGGATCCCACGGAAGTCGCGGTGCTCACAGCCGCCCGCATCCTCGGCGCCGAGACCGATTCAGCAACACGAGAAGCCAACCGGCGCTGGCAATTTCATTTCGATCCTGAGCTGAAGCTGATGTCGACCATCGACCGGTCTGAAGACGGATCACCGGTGGTGCACACCAAAGGAGCGCCGGAGGCGCTGCTGACGCGATGCAGCCACATCCTCGACGCCGACGGTCAACCGCTACCGCTTGATTCGCTGGAACGGCGCCAAGTCGACGGAGCGGTCGACGACCTGGCCGCGCAGGGTTTGCGCGTGCTCGGCTTCGCGCAGCGACAGCTACCGGCGAAAAAGCGGCCACCGCACCGGCGGGCCAGCGCCGAACAGGATCTGTGCTTCGTCGGACTGATCGCCATGCTCGATCCGCCGAGGCCAGGTGTTATCGAGGCCGTCGCGAAATGCCAGACCGCCGGTATTCGCATCATCGTGATCACCGGCGACCACCCGCTGACCGCCGCCGCCACCGCGGAGCGCATCGGCATCACCGGCCCACACCCGAAAGTCGTTGCCGCCGAGGACTTCGAGCAACTCGAAGATAGGCAACTCGCCACACTCATCCGCTCGTGCCCGGAGATCATCTTCGCTCGGGCGTCACCGGAAGCCAAACTGCACATCGCCGAGGCGCTACGCCATGATGGTCATGTCGTTGCGATGACCGGCGACGGCGTGAACGACGCTCCGGCGTTGCGCCGCGCCGACATCGGCGTTGCGATGGGCCTCTCCGGTACCGATGTCGCGCGGGAAGCCGCGACGATGGTTCTCACCGACGACGACTTCGGCTCGATCGTCACCGCGATCGAGGCCGGCCGTCGCATCTACGACAATGTCCGGAAATTCATCGTCTACATCTTCGCGCACGCCGTACCGGAAGTCGTTCCCTTCTTGCTCTTCGCTCTCAGCGGTGGCGTGATACCGATGCCTCTGACCATCATGCAGATCCTTGCTTTTGACGTTGGGAGTGAGACGTTTCCGGCGCTCTCACTGAGTCGGGAACCCGCGGAGCCCGGCATCATGCAACGCGCTCCTCGACCCCGTGATGAAGGAGTCATCCGGCTCCCAATGTTGCTGCGCGCGTGGATTTTCCTCGGACTGATGGTCGCGGGACTGGCCGCGGCCGGCTATTTCTGGGTGTTGCTCAGAGCAGGATGGCGACCGGGGACCTCGATCGATGTCGGCAGTCCGCTGCATCACGCGTATCGGCAGGCGACCACAATGACGCTGCTGGGCATGATCACCGGCCAGATCGGCACGGCCTTCGCGGTGCGCACGCAACGGACTTCGCTGTGGTCGGTCGGGGTGTTCAGCAACCGATATCTGCTCGCCGGTATCGCCGCCGAGCTGGCTCTGGCCGCCGTGTTCGTCTACCTACCGGTGTTTCAATCTCTCCTCGGTACCGAGGCGCCGGCGCCATCGGATCTGCTGATACTGCTGCCGTTCCCGTTCATCGTGTGGGGTGCCGACGAACTTCGCCGATACCTGCTGCGCCGCTGGAGCAAACGTCATCCGCGAGGTGATGTTCGACCGCTCGTCGGTGACCTTCGGCCCTAGGGCACCCATCCACTGCGGCGTAGGAACTGAATTATGGGATATGGAAACGGTTTACCGGTAGCTTTCGACATCGATGTGACGACCCAGGGTCAGCCACCAGGTATCGAGGACTATGTGCGGGAGAAGATCGGCGGGCTCAGCCGGTTCACGCATCAGCCGGTGCTGCACGCCAGGGTCAGGGTGAGCAGGCATGCCGATCCGGCGGTGGCGCGCCCGGTGATCGCTCAGGCGAACATCGACGTCAACGGCCGTCCTGTCCGAGCTCAGGTTCAGGCTGCGAACGCCCGAGAGGCGATCGATCGACTCGAGGCACGCCTGTGGCGCCGCCTCGAACGTATTGCCAATCGAGCAGAAGCCAAGCACGGCAATTCTTCTCATGCGAACGAGTGGCACCATCAATCCGAGCGCACGGACCGACCGAGCCACTACCCTCGGCCGTCTGATGAGCGCCGAATCATCCGGCGGAAGTCCTTCACGTTGGGCACCTGCACGGTCGACGAGGCCGCGCAGGAGATGGAGTTGCTGGACGTCGACTTTCACCTGTTCACCGAGAAGGGAACGGGTCAGGCCAGCGTGTTGTACCGAACAGATTCGGCCGGATACCGCATGGCGCAGGTCATGCCGCTGCCGAGGGAACTAGCGCCGCACGAGCTCCCGGTGAGCGTCAGCCCGCAGCCGGCGCCTCGGCTCACGATCGCGCGAGCCAAAGAGCGGCTCTCCCTGCTGGGCCTGCCCTTTCTGTTCTTCATCGACATGGATCAAGGTCGCGCGGGGGTGCTGTACCACCGCTACGACGGTCACTACGGATTGATTTCACCTGCCGGTTGACGGAGCATCGCAATGACTACCACCCTTTCTCACATTGCCCGCGGCGCAACGAATGTCGCTGCTCTTTTGTTCGAGCGGGTC
The DNA here is from genome assembly GCF_010727945.1 of Mycobacterium cookii. Lineage (NCBI taxonomy): Bacteria > Bacillati > Actinomycetota > Actinomycetes > Mycobacteriales > Mycobacteriaceae > Mycobacterium > Mycobacterium cookii. The sequence goes on along the minus strand of NZ_AP022569.1, from coordinate 2,085,756 downwards.
GACGCGACTCCGGACAAGGAAGCATTTCGACACCAGCGTGACGGCGAGTGGATCTCGGTGACCTGGCGTGACACCGCGGCCAGGGTGGAGTCGCTGGCCGCGGGGCTACTCGCGTTGGGCATCGAGCCAGAGCAGCGGGTCGGTATCGCGTCCAGCACCAGATACGAGTGGATCGTGGCCGATCTGGCGATCATGTCCGCCGGGGCGGCCACCACGACTGTGTACGCGAACACCAACGCGACCGATACCGCCTTCATCCTCGCCGATTCCGAGTCCCGGATCGTATTCGCCGAAGACGCCGGGCAATTGGCCAAGCTGAGCGGACGCCGCGCCGAGCTGCCCGCTCTTACCACAGTGGTGATGTTCGACGGTTCGGCCGACGAAGACTGGGTGCTGACCCTCGACGAGCTTGCCGAACTCGGGGAGAAGTACCTGGCCGACCATCCAGAGTGTGTGCGCCACACCATCGCCGCAATCGCCCCGGAACGGTTGGCGACGCTCATTTATACGTCCGGGACGACGGGCCGGCCCAAGGGCGTTCGGTTGGACCATAAGGCCTGGGTGTACGAGGGCGAGGCGGTTGCTGCTCTTGATGTGATCGGCGAGGACGACCTGCAACTGTTGTGGTTGCCGTTGGCCCACTCCTTCGGGAAGGTCTTGCTGGCTGCTCAGCTGGCGTGCGGTTTCGTCAGCGCGGTGGACGGCCGGGTCGACAGGATCGTCGAGAACGCGGCGGTGGTGAAACCGACTTTCATGGCCGCTGCGCCCAGGATCTTCGAAAAGGCGCACGCACGCATCGTTCTCACCGCTCGGCAGGAGGGCGGTATCAAGGCCAAGCTTTTCGAGAGGGCCTTCGTGTTGGGCCTCGACATGGACCGGCGCCGGCGAGCCGGTGACATTCCAGGGCCACTGATGCGACTGCGGCACAAAGTGTTCGACCGCTTGGTGTTCAGCAAGGTGCGCAAGGTCTTCGGTGGGCGTATCCGCTTTTTCGTGTCGGGCTCGGCGGCGTTGAACCGCGAGATCGCGGAGTGGTTCCACGCGGCGGGTCTGCTCATCCTCGAGGGTTATGGACTCACCGAAACCGCGGCCGGTAGCTCCATCAATCGGCCGGATCACTTCAAGCTCGGCACGGTCGGTCTGCCCTTCGACGGAGTCGAGGTGCGAATCGCCGCAGACGGCGAAGTCCAGCTTCGTGGCCCCAACATCATGTCGGGTTATCACCACCTGCCTGACGCCACCGCGACGGCTTTCACCGAAGACGGCTGGCTGCGCACCGGCGACGAGGGACGGTTGGACGCCGAGGGTTTCCTGTCCGTCACCGGGCGCATCAAGGACATGTTCAAGACCTCGGGCGGCAAATACATTGTGCCGCAGGCCATCGAAGAGAAGTTCATCGCGATGTGTCCGTACGCCAGTCAGTTCCTGGTGTTCGGCGAAGCCCGCAACTACTGTGTCGCGTTGATCTCGCTGGACCCCGACTTGACGGCCGGCTGGGCCGCCGAGCAAGGGTTCCTCGCCGAGTCGTACGACAATCTGATCAGGCTGCAGGAAGTACGCGATCTCATCGACGACCACGTCCGTCGGCTCAATGCCGAGCTCAACAGGTGGGAGACGATCAAGAAGTGGGCATTCCTCGAGCGTGATCTGACCGTCGAGGGTGGCGAACTCACCCCGTCTCTCAAAGTCAAGCGGGCGATCGTCGCCGAGCGCAACAGAGAACTTCTCGACTCGCTTTACGTATAGGAACGCCAGCGGTCAGCGAGCGATCAGTACGGCAAAGTCGCTGCGCCCCAACGCGCGGTCCGCGGTCGGGCTGGAAAGCTGTTGCACCTCAATGCCTTGGGTGGCCCCGATGACGACCAGTTGAGCGGATTCCGCGTGGTCGGTGAGATAGTTGAGAAACGGGCCATATGCGACCACGGTATCCACGGTCACGTCGGGATAGTGCGGAGTCCACAACGCCGCATAGCGATCGAGCACGGCGCGCATGAGGCGTTCTTCTTCTCTGAGAACGCGATCGTTTTGGAGATTGTCGAATTCAGACCGCCACGCCGTCATCACGACCAGCGGAGCATGCCTGCGGTGGGCCTCCTCAAAGGCGCGCTCCAGGACGAGTTCGTCGTCGACTGACCCGACAACATGGGCGACCACCGACCGGCCCCGGACCGGTGCATCACTGTGGCCGCCTCTGACGACGGCCACCGAGCAATGCGCAGAGCGCATCAACGCGGTTGCCGTGGAACCGAAGCCGGCAGGGGAGGCCTGGCCTGAGCCAGTGTCGCCGACACACAGCAGCGGAGTCGATTCCGAGGCCTGCATCAGCGCCGACAGCGGGTAGCCCTCGATGATCTCCATCTCGACTTTCACCGGCTTACCCGCTTTGTTGATCGCGTCGTACGCGTCGTGCACCGCCTGCTCCGCCGCCTCCATTGCCGCTCGAGCTCCGGCGCAGCCGTCAGCGCTGCCGGGCTCTCGAATATAGATCAGCCGCAACGGGATATCGGTGCCGGCTACCTCGTCGACGGCCCAGAGTGCGGCCCGAAGAGCGGCGTGCGATCCGTCGATACCAACGACGACTGACTTCGGCGGAAACGGTTCTAACATCAGTACTCCTGAGTACGGGCTTATCGGAACGCTATCGCTTGCGTCGCAACTGATCAGGAGGCAATAGTCCTCGGCCGTGGGTCCGTTGTTCCCTTTCCGCTCGGGCCCGCGTCAGCGTCGCGCCAGGTGTCTCAGCAGGGACCAATGGCCCTGGCGATGGATTCCCGCACGTCGCAGACTGGCGTGATGAAGTACGCGTCGAGACGGTTGACCGAGATCGCAGGTCTTGTCGCGGTCCTGTACGCCGCGCGCCGGTACTACCGCAACTGGGGCACCAGCAAAGGGGAATGTCAGGCTCGGCTGTCGGGTGACGAGCTGATCGGCGACCCGGTCATCCAGGTCACCGAGGCGGTGTGGATCGATTCACCGCCATCGGTCACCTGGCCATGGCTTCTGCAGATGGGCCAAGATCGCGACGGGCTGCACAGCCGCAGGGCGCTGGAGAATGTCGTCGGTCTTCGGATGCATGATCCCGATGGTCCCAACCCGGAATGGAAACAGCTCGCTGTCGGAGATACGTTGCAGCTCAAACCGAAAGGCTGGATGGGTCTACCCGGCGGACTTTCCTTGAGGATCGACGAGATCACACCTGGACAGAGCATCGTGCTGCGCGCCACGTCGCCTGATCTTCCGAGCGTGGTCTGGTCATTCCACCTTCAGCCGCATTGGGCGACCCATACCCGACTGCTCGCACGGGTACGGATCGGCCTGCGGCACCCAGGCGAGGTAGTCGCCGTCGAGCTCGTCAGGCCCGTCATTGCGCTGGTGTTGCGAAAAGTATTGCTGAACATCAAGCGTCGGGTTGAGCGGCAGACGAATGACCTCACGACAGTGGATTTCGCTCCCTGACGCGCAGCTGCCGTCGCTGCGGCATGAACTCCAGCGAGAGCAGAACCACCAGCGCGACCGGTAGATGGCGTAGCGAGAGCAGGACGTAGCGGCGGTCGCCGAATGCGTGAAACTTGCGGAGGTATCGGTACAGCGACTCCAGCTTGATCAGCGAGTGACCCAGGTGGATGAGCACGTAGTAGACGCCCTCGATCAGGCCGCGGTGCTTGTTGTCGAAGAGTTCTGGGAAAGCGCCGAATGCCAACGAAAGCCGCTGGCCGCCAGAGCTTTTGCAATCTTCGATCATGTCGACGCTGAGTCGCTCATCGATCCCGTTCGGCGCGCCGGGGCGGCGCCACGGAACATCCAGGGTCATGTCGGTCCCCCCGCCGGACGATGCGTACCGCTGAAAGCCCTGCACGCGTCCTTGGCTGTCGCGCGCGATGATCAGTCGAACACCCGGGTAACGGCCCTCGAGCGCATGGTCGAGAATCATCGAGAATCCCCGCTGCACATGCGCGCCGCGGTGTGACGTGTACAGCACCTCGGCCAGCTCGTCGGCCAGCGTCTCGTCCAGTTGCTGCTCAGCCACCACCTCGGTGGTGATGCCCGCATTGTGGGTGCGCTGCACTGCCTGTCGGAGGTTTCGGTACTTCCGTCCGGTCATCGTGAAGCGGCGCACGTCGATGACGACGTCGCGCCCGATGGGCACCGGCCGCAGCGACTGGCCGATAGCCGCGCGATCGCGCCACAGGCCGAGACACCGCTCACCGCAACCCAACACCACGATGCGCCAGCCCCGGCTGCGACACATCGCCGCGAATTCGGTTGCGAGTTGGGGGAACCGGGCGCGCTGCCCGATGGGATCGCCGCTGACGACCGCGAGACCCAGACGCGCGCAATAGGCGATCGCCGCGCTGCCATCGGCGCTGAAGTAGTAGCTCTTCAACGATTGCATGGCGAATGGGGCAAGCGGATCATCATGGGTCGCTTCGATCAGCGGCCACACGCGCGCCAGCGCAGCAGGATCCCGCCGCGACGGCACCGGCCAGGTCAGCGCCAGGCCTGCGCACGCGATCAGTACATCGCCGGGCAATTGGTACGACAGCAGGTGGGTCGTCAAGCCGGTCGCCGCCAGCACGGTCGCCGCAGCGGCATGGCCCGCGGTCACGGGTCGCCGCAGCAAAATGCCGCGCGCGACCAGTAGTGCGGCCAGCGCGAGTGCATACCACTCGACAACGTCGTGAGTGTGCCCCACCAGCAGGATCATCCCACCGAATGCGCCGATGAGGGCCAATAATCCGATCTGGCGGGCGCGTTGCGACTCAGAGCCGATCACCACGCGATCGCGGACATCGACGCCGGCGATGTTTGTCACGTCGATCATCGCGGCTCTTTTCGTGCGACCGGAGGTCAGGCTTCAGCCTTGTGCGGCGTGGGTGAGCGTCTCGCGTATCTGGCCATTGGGCTCGTCTGTTGGCCTGTGGGCTCGGATATCTGGCCTGTCGGCTGGGGGGCGACCGCGGCCGACTCCCGCGTCAGGAAGCCGGTGAGCTCGCCGATCGCGCTCATCAACGGGGCTGGGAAAACCACGGTCGTGTTCTTCTCCACTCCCAGTTCCGCGAGCGTCTGAAGATTCCTGAGCTGCAAGGCGAGTGGATGCTTCATCATGGTGTCAGAGGCATCCCCGAGCGCCGCCGCTGCGCGCGCTTCACCCTCGGCGGCAATGATTTTGGCCCGCTTCTCGCGCTCGGCCTCGGCTTCTCGCGCCATAGCCCGCTTCATGCTGTCGGGCAGCTGGATATCTTTGAGCTCAACCAGAGTGACTTCGACGCCCCATTCGACCGTTGTGGTGTCGAGGATCTGGCGGATGCTGGCGTTGATCTTCTCCGTCTGAGCGAGCACCTCGTCGAGGGAATGTTGCCCGACGACGTTGCGCAACGTGGTCTGGGCGATCTGGTCGATTGCGGCTCGGACATTCTCGATGACGACGACCGACTTCCGGGCGTCGATGACGCGGAAGTAGGCGACCGCAGCGATGTCGACGCTGACGTTGTCGCGGGTGATGATCCCTTGCGACTGAATCGGCATGGTCACGATACGCATTGAGACCCGCCACAACCGGTCGATCACCGGGATGATCAGCCGCAGGCCAGGGTCGCGAACCGCGACAACTCGACCGAGCCGGAAGTGCACACCGCGCTCGTACTGCCAGACCACCCGGATCGAGGCGATCCCCACCAGCAGCACCACAACCACAGCGAAAACAATTGCCGATATTGCGCTTTGGTTCATGATGGGATCTCCGATCCGCTGACCACGTCAACCATTGCCGCTGGGCGGTGGGTTGTCGGCATCCAGCCGACGTAGGTCAGGTACAGGCCGATTGCGGCGAAGACGATACAGGTCGCGCGCCAGATATCGCCCGACTCGATCACCCAGCGGGCCATCGACATGAAGGCGGTGGGGAAGGCCACCAGCAGCAGCCCGCGCAGCGCGATGAGCCAACCCGAGATGGACACCACGACGGCGGCCGGGCCATGCCAGTTCGAGTGCAGCGCAATAATAATGAGGCCGCCGACGAGCACGAACGGACCCGCCGACCAGGACCACGACGTGTTTGCGGCGAAATCCGACAGCAGCGATGACATTTCAGTCGTGCGAGCTGCGGCGACGACGGAGACGACGGCGAAGAATGGGCCGAGAACCCGCGCGAACATGCGCGTCGTCGGCTGCGGCGGTTCAGCAAAACTCATCCGGGCGCCTCCATCCAGCGTTGCGGAACCCTGCAGTCATCCGACCATCACGGACGCGAGGCCGCTAGGGGCGGAAGTCCCGGCTGCCCGAGTCATTTGGCCACCCGATCAGGACGGTCGTATCAACAGGACCGAGCAATTCGGGTAGGCGGCGAGCGCAAAGCGGTGGGGGCCGACGAGTCGGGTGAGCTTGTTGGCGTCGGAGCATCCGGTGACAACCAGTTGGACGGATTCGTTGCGAGTCACCAGGTACTCGGTCGCCGTGTCAGTGATGCACTTCTGCACCGCCACGTCTGGATAGTCGGGGAGGCGGCGCTGCAGGTGCCGGGCAAGTTCAGACTCGGAAATCGCCCCGGCATCCCATCGCCGCACGCCGAGGACCAGCAGGGCAGCCCCGCGCAGCCGGGCTTCGTCGAGCGCGCGGTGTAAGACTTCATCGCTGTCGGAATGACGATCCACGACGGCCACGATTCTCTTTCGCTGCGACGAATCGCCGTCTGCGCGAATGATCGCCACGGGGCAGTGGGCATGTTGAGCCAGGGCGACCGCCGCAGAACCGACGAGTCTGCCGGCCGCGCGCCCGATCCCGACCGAGCCGACGCAGATCATCGCGGCTCGCTGTGACTCGTCTGTCAAGGTGAGGCTGATATCACCTCGACGCACAACTGGCTGTACGTCAACGGCCCCGCTGCCGGATTGCACAGCGGCACAAGCGGAATGCAACACCGCCTCGGCGTCTCGCGCCGCCGATAATTCATCCGCGCCGGCGGATCTCGACTCCCCGGCCGCGGGTATGACGTGAACCAATCGCAATGGGACAGCCCTACTGATGGCTTCGTCGATGGCCCAGCGCGCGGCATTGATCGCCGCGTCAGATCCGTCGATTCCGACGACGACCGGATGGGCGCAGTCCGTTGACCTCATCGAAGGCTCGTGGGCGGTTGCAGATCGTCCTACCGCCGCCGAGCGACGATCACCGGCGTGTGGACGGACTGAACGACGGCGTTGCCGACCGAACCCAAAAGGGCCCCGGCGAATACACCTCGTCCGTGACTCCCGAGGACGACAAGCTGCGCGGCGCCGGATGTTTCGACGAGGACGCGGGCCGGCCGATCGCAAACCAGAAGCCGCTGCACGGTCACGTCGGGGTAGCGCTCCTGCCAACCCGCCAACTGTTCGGCCAGCAAGCGCTCCTCCTCGCCCTTCACCGCCGACCAATCCAAACCCGGCAGCTCCATGATTTCGGAATCACTCCAGGCGTGCACGGCCACCACGTTGACGCGCCGTCGCGACGCCTCGTCGAAGGCGATCTGGGTGGCGAGTTTCGAGGCCGGCGAGCCGTCGATCCCCACGAGCACCGGGGCTGCGGCGGAGGGATGCGGAGTATGCGTTGGATCGTCGCGGATCACGGCGACCGGGCAATGCGCGTGTCGCACCAGACTCGAGCTGACCGAACCGAGCACGCCACGAGCCAGCGCTCCTCGTCCATGGTTGCCGACGACCATCAGCTCGGCGTCTGTGGACAGATCGATAAAAGTGGGAATCGTTGCCGATGAATACATTTCGCAGTCGACCGACACCGCCGGGTTGTCCTCGACGGCGTCTCGCGCGATTTTCAGCGCATCGGTGAGGATCCGGCGCCCCTCGTTTTCCTGCCACACCACGACCCCGTCCGGCAGCGGCCCGTGCGGCCACTGCGTGACCGCGGGGTTGATCACGTGAACCACCGTCAGCGGGAGATGATGCAGGGCGGCATCCTCGGCGGCCCACCGGACCGCAGCATCAGAGGCGGGTGACCCGTCGGCGCCGACAATGATGCCCCTGCCCTTGCCGTGTGCTGGCATTGCAATCCTCCTCGTGCGCTAGCACGAACGCTATGCCGGTTTTCGTCGAAGATCCGGGGGCGTTGGTCCTCAACCCCATGGCCTTCGGACTCTCTGCCGCATCGAGAGAAACGGCTCTTGGGGGCGCCCCGATGGGTGTGACTATTCCCGGTCAGCCCAAGACCGGGAAGCGGCGCTGGCGGGCAAGACGGTGCAGGGCGTGCTGCATCACCGAGCGGACGTGAGCGTCGACTTCAGCCACGTCGGGATTCTTGCCGAACCGGGCGATGACGTCGATCGGGTCGAGCGCTTGGTTGACGATCTTGGTGGGCAGTGGGAAGTTCGCCGGGAAGAACATCGTCATGCCGAACGGCAGACCGATGGTGATGGGCAGGATATCGAGGCGGATGCGATGCAGGCCCAAGCGCTTTGCGAGCCGATCGCCACGGCTGAGAAACAGCTGGGTCTCTTGAGCGCCGATCGACACCACGGGCACGATCGGCACGCCGGTTTCGATGGCGATCCTGACGTATCCCGTGCGACCGTTGAAGTCGATGACGTTCTGGCTCAGCGTCGGCCGGTACGCGTCGTAGTCGCCACCGGGATACACCAGGACGACTGCGCCGGAGCGCAGCGCCCTGGCAGCGTTCTCGGGATTCGCGTGAACCGCTCCGAGCCGGCCGAGGTAGTCGCGCAGCGGCGTGAAGAACACCCCGTAGTGGGCCAGGATGTAGAGCGGCCGGTCGTAGCCGAACGTTTTGTAGAAGGCCGGGCCGAAGACCAGGGGATCGGGCGTGAGCGCCCCACCGGAATGGTTGGACACCAACAACACCCCGCCGGCGGGTGGGATGGCCTGCAGGCCGCGCACCTCGACGCGAAACCAGCGATTGATCAGAGGCGCGGCGAGTTTCAGGGCCCGCGGTATGAATGCGGGATCCCATCTGTCGAGCTCTGAGCCGTCGATCAGGTTGTCACTCATACGGCTCCCCTGCAGGACCGGGATTGGCCACGAAGCTAATGTGCGTGATGCTCAGTGGGCCGGGCAGGGCCGGAAGTCCTCGACGTTGGGGACGAAAGACGCTGCAACGCCGCTGGGTGCCGTTGTAGCGTCCGGTATGTGAGCGAGCATGCGGCTACCACCACCACGACGCCGGACGCCGGCAACCCCGTCACCATTCTGTCGGCGAGCGAATGCTGGGACCTCTTGGCCAGCGCCGCATTCGGGCGGCTCGTCACAAGCGTCGACGGTCAACCGGAGATCTTCCCGGTCAACTTCGTCGTCCAGGACCGCACTGTGCTTTTCCGCACGGCGGAGGGCACCAAGTTGGTGAGCGCAGCAATCAACAATCATGTTCTCTTCGAGGCCGACGATCATGGCGTGGCCGAGGGCTGGAGCGTCATCCTGAAGGGCATGACCCGCACGCTTCGGACCAACGAAGAGGTTGCGCGGGCGGAACAGGCACAGCTGCTACCGTGGACCGCGACCCTGAAGCAGCATTACGTTCGCATTCAACCGCTTTCGATCACCGGTCGCCGGTTTCGGTTCGGCCCGGAGCCGGAGCGCGAGTCCTCGTTTGCCTGACGTTGGGGCACCGGTAATCCGACTGGCCGAGCTTTTCAACCCTCGACGCCGAAACGATCACGCAGCATCGCGGCGATCCGGGTGGGTTCGCGAACTTTGTCGGCCGGAGACGTCGCCTGCGGTGGCGTAGCCGGCGGGGGTTGATCGATGGGCTCGATCTCAGGCTTTGCGGTCACGAGGCCTCTCTAGAACGCGGAGTTGCTATTCAGAGCCCCGATCCCCGACGGCCTCCACGGCCACATTCCGCCGACCCTGGCCCGCCGAATCGACCGAACGGCGGCAATCGTACATCTGTCGAATAGATGCGGCAAGCATTGGTTAAGCAGCTGAAGAGAATTGGCCGACCCGCTCTGCGCGCAATCACGTCTCCGGCCGGCGCCACAGCTGTCGCGCCGCGCCATTGGCCGATCCGCGCAACCACCACAGTGCTTCGACGATCGCCGCACCCAACACGCCGATCGCCAGCGCGGTGGCAGTCAACGCGACGTTGGAGGGATCGAGCATGAACCGTTCGCAGGCGAGCGGGATGTTGAAGATCGCGACATACGCGCCACCCGACAGCGCGACCAGGATGACCCGCCACCAGGTATACGGTCTGGCGACGACCGCCAGCACCCACACCGCTATCACCAGAAGTGTGATCAACGCCGACGTCGACGCCTGCGTTTGTTGAGCGGCCGTATCCGCATGTCCGCGGAAGGCCAGCAGATAGCAGACGAATGTCCCGACGCCGGCGACAGCGCCGTTCGGTACCGCAGCCGTCACGACCCGCCGGACGAAATGCGGTTGCGCACGTTCGGTGTTGGGCGCCAAGGACAGCACGAACGCCGGAATGCCGATCGTGAACCAGCCCGCGACGGTCACGTGAATCGGCTCGAACGGAAACATGAACGACCTGACGCCCGACCATCGGGCCGCGAGTCCGGTGACACCGATCAGCAATGCCAGCAGCACCGAGTACACCGTCTTGGTCAAGAACAGGTTGGATACCCGCTCGATATTGCCGATCACCCGGCGTCCTTCGCCGACGACATAGGGCAGCGTGGCAAACTTGTTGTCCAGCAGCACAATCTGCGCGACGGCCCGAGAAGCCGAACTGCCCGATCCCATGGCGACGCCGATGTCGGCGTCTTTGAGTGCCAGCACGTCATTCACACCGTCGCCGGTCATCGCGACGATGTGACCGCGGTGCTGCAGGGCTCGTATCATCGCGCGCTTCTGGTCTGGGCGAACCCGTCCGAAAGTCGTGTATTGCTCAACTGTTTCGGCGAGTTCATCGGCATCGGCAGGCAGCATTCGCGCGTCGAGCGTCGTGCCGTTCAGGCCCAGGGTCGACGCTACCGCGCCCACCGATGCGGCGTTGTCGCCGGAGATCACTTTGACCGAGACATGTTGTTCGGCGAAGTATTTCAAGGTGTCGGCTGCGTCTGGACGCACCGCTTGCCGCAGCATGATCAGAGCGACCGGGGTGAGATGGCCTGGAGCGGAGGGGCTGTCGACCGCGAGGTCGGAAGACGCGAGGAGCAGCACGCGTAACCCCTGGGAACCCGCGGCTTCGGCTTGCACAGCAGCATCCGAGGAGGGCTCCTGCAACACGTCCGGCGCGCCCAGCACCCAGTTGCCGTGTCCGGCAAAAGATGAACCACTCCATTTCGTCGCCGATTTGAACGGTGCGGTGGCGGTGACGGTCCAGCCCGGCGGGTCGCGGTAGGCATCGGCGACCGCCTGCATGCTGGCGTTCGGGCGGACGTCGCCGGCGGCCATCGACGCAAGCACGTCGACGACGGTGTCCATCGCACACGTTGCATCGAGCGGATGCAGCCCGGCCACCTGCATCCGATTTTCGGTCAGCGTGCCGGTCTTGTCGGCGCACACCACACTGACCCGGGCCAGACCTTCGATGGCGGGCAGCTCCTGCACCAGGCACTGGCGTCGTCCCAGGCGAACGACGCCCACGGCGAATGCGATCGAGGTCATCAACACCAGACCTTCGGGGACCATCGGGACCAGCGCGCCGACCGTCCGCAGCACCGCCTGCTGCCAGCCGGCGCGGGTGGTGAACAACTGCGTGTAGATGACCAACAGCCCGGCCGGGATCAGCAAATACGTCACCAATGTGAGGATCTGGTTGATGCCGGCCCGCAGCTCCGATCGCACCAGGCTGAGCTTGCTGGCCTGCGCGGTCAGGGTGGCGGCGTAGGCGTCGCGGCCCACTTTGGTGGCCCGGTAGGCACCCGTTCCGGCGACGACGAAGCTGCCGGACATGAGCGATTCACCAACGCTTTTCAGGACGGGGTCGGCCTCACCGGTCAACAGCGACTCGTCGATCTCCAGCCCGGACTCCTCGACCGTCACGCCGTCCACCACGACCTGATCGCCCGGCCCGAGTTCGATGACGTCGTCGCACACCACCTCGCCGGGCGGCAGTGCCCGTGTCCCGTCCGCCCGGCGGACCAACGGCTTGACCTGCCCGACGATGGACAGTCGATCCAGTGTCAGCTTGGCCCGCAACTCCTGGACGACACCGATGACGCTGTTGAGAACGATCAACAGCCCGAAGAGCCCGTTGACCAGCGAACCGGTCGCCAGCACGATTGCGAACAACACCGCCAGAATGGCGTTGATCCGGGTGAAGACATTTGCCCGCACGATGTCGGCGACGCTGCGGGTCACCCGGCTTGGAACGTCGTTGGCCCTCCCGTCGGCAATCCGCTGAGCCACTTCAGCGGAGGTCAGCCCGGTGGCCCGCGAGCCGGTCATAGAGCGCAGCGTACGGAAATGCCGCCAGATGCACTGGCCATCAACGCAATCGCGGAACCTAGTTTGGTGATTGCCGCGTCACGATCACGGGTGTCTTTGCCAGCAGGGCGACCGCTTCGCTCACCGACCCCACCAGCATCGTGTCGAATCCGCCGCGCCCCCGGCTGCCGACGACGAGCAGTTGCGCTTCCGCGGAGTGCGTGATCAGCTGACGCGTCGGCTGATCACGGGTGACGATCCTGCGCACTTTTACGTCGGGGTACTGCTCTTGCCAGCCGACCAGGCTATCGGTCAGCATGCGCTCGGCCGTCGACTGCGCCGCCGGCCAATCGAGGTCGGGCCACTCCAACACGTCGACGTCGCTCCAGGCGTGCAGTACCACCAATTCCACCCTGCGCCGAGAGGCCTCGTCGAAAGCGATCGCGGCGGCCGATTCCGATGCCGGTGAGCCGTCCACGCCGACCACCACCGGCATCCGATCCCTGCGCGGCGCCGCGGATTTGCCGCTGTGGATGATCGCGACGGGACACGATGCGTGACGTAGTAACCCGGAGCTCACCGATCCCAGCCGTCGGCTCGACGACCTGCCGTCGCCGTAGCAGCCGGTGACGACCATCTCGGCATCCCTGGACATGTCGATCATCGTCGGAACCGCCGCCGCCGACAGCACGCGCGAGTTGATCTCGGTGGGACCGCCGTGCTGGCAGATCTTTTCGACGATCTTCGCCGCGTCGTCGAGCAATCGACGGCCATGTTCCTTCTGCCACTGCGCCAACCCCGGAGGTAACGGAGTGTCGCGCCACGACGTGAGGTTCGGCGAAATCGCGTGGACCAGTGTGAGCGGAGTGCGGCGCAATTCGGCATCGTGTGCCGCCCACTCCACCGCGGCCGCGGCGGTCGGTGAATCATCCACGCCGACGACTATTCCCAAGTGCGTGCTGCGTGACGACATGGCAACCTCCCAGGGAGCTGGTTCCGCATATGCCGCTGACGTTATGGGAGGCGGACGCGCACGTTGAGAGGCCATTGTCACTTGCCAGATGGACATAGGACCTGTCCGTCAAGGTGACGGCCAAGTAAACATGGCCTTCCAGATGTCTGTCCAAATGGAGCCTTTCGGCTCTAACGACCGCTGACCAGCTTGAAGCACCCTGGGATGACTTCACAGATTCAGGAGGCGGTGATCGTATGAGCGCCCACTTTCCCGACCGCGAGACCGTGCACACAGTCTTGTCGCTCGCGACTCGTGCGCCGTCAGTGCACAATACGCAGCCCTGGCGATGGCGGGTGGGCTCAACGAGCCTGCACCTCTACGCTGACCGCGGACTGCACCTGCCCAGCACGGACCCGGACGGCCGCGACTTGATCTTGAGCTGTGGCATGGCGCTGCATCACTGCGTCGTCGCACTCGCGGCGCTCGGCTGGCAGACGAAGATCCACCGACTGCCGAATCCTGATGAACCCGAACACCTTGCTGCCATCGAGGTCTACCGTCATCCGGCCGACGAGATCGACATCACCCTGGCGGCGGCGATTCCCCGGCGGCACACCGACCGGCGTCGGTACAGCGCATGGAATGTTCCGGCGAATTACATCGCTCTGTTGGGCGCCCGCGCGGCGCGCGGTGGCGTCGTGCTCCGCCAAATGGAGTCGCTACCCGAACTACGAGACATTGTGGCGCAATCGGTTCGCCGGCATGCGGCGAATCTCGATTACCTGACCGAGCTGACCACATGGAGCGGAAGATACGCGTCGCTGGCGGGTGTGCCCGCGCGCAATACGCCGGAACCTGATCCGACAGCCCCGTTGCCGCCCAGGTTGTTCGCCGGCCCGATACTGCCGCAGCCAGACGAGACCGAGCCGGTCGACGACCATGCGGTTGTGTTGGCGCTCGGCACCAAGGACGACAGCATGATGGCGCGGCTGCGCGCGGGTGAAGCCACCAGCTTGATCCTGCTCAGCGCGACCGCGCTGGGTCTGGCCACCTGCCCGGTCACCGAACCATTGGAAATCACGGAAACGCGTGACGCCGTGCAAGTCGAGGTTTTCGGGCTCAGTGCGATACCTCAGATGCTGCTCCGGGTCGGCTGGGCTCCGGTCAACGCCGACGCGGTGCCGGCCACCCCGCGACGCCCGCTCAGCGATGTCGTCGAGTATCTGGACGGATCAGCTTTCGAGTGAGATGTCCTGCAGAGCGTGTCGGCAGGATCAGGACCGGGCGATCAGCACCGAGCATTCCGCATGCCCGATGACGGGGTGACGGTGCGGCCCAATGAGCTTCGCGACTTGGTCTGCGTCGCTGCTGCCGATGACCGCAAGCTGTATCGTCCTGTCCATCACGGCGAGGAAGTCCGTGATCGCGGTCCGGGTGGCCGCGGCATAGATCTGGACTCCCGGGTGGCGCTTACCCCAAAGCTCGACCCGTCGGTCCAATTCGCCGCTGGGCATGTCAGCGGTGTCGGCTCGCAGGACACCGACCGCGAGAACCGGCGCATGGCGTAGTTGCGCCTCGTGAATGGCCGTGTCGATTACACGCTCGCCGTCCGGTGTGTCGCTGACGGCGGCCACGATCAACGGGCTGCCGGGTTTCGGCCGGCTTTGTCGGCTGCGGATGATGGCGACCGGGCAGTGTGCCGCTTCGGCGACTTCCGTTGCGGTGGAGCCCAGTAAAGCCCGCGCAAAGCGTCCGATCCCCACCGAGCCGATGCAAATCATTGCGGCGGAACGGGATTCATCGATGAGTATCTTCGCCGGATCGCCCTGAACCATCTCGGTTTCGACTTTGACGGGTTTGCCGGTCGCTTCCACCGCGGCGCTGGCGGTCCGCAGGGCGGTCTCGCCGTATTCGACTTCCATCTGCACGTTGCCGACCGCATTCCCGGGTGCCGGTTCGACATTGCCGGGGATGATCTCCAGCAGCCGAAGCGGGATCTCCCGACTGACCGCTTCATCGACTGCCCATTGCGCTGCGTGGATCGCGGCTTGCGAGCCGTCGATGCCGACGACTACCGCGGGGCGTGCTGCGTTGGACTCGCGCATCTGTTTCCCTTCTAATGCTTAACCCGGAGGACTTTGGCGAGGTCACGCCGCGGAGTGGCCGCCGGTTCCGGATCGGTACCCGGGGCCACGCCGACCCGGATCAGGATTTGGGGTACGTCATCGTTATCGACGACTGCCCGAATCAAGTTGCGGGTGACGTCGAGCTCAGTGAGGTGCGTAACCGGACACGTGGCCAGGCCGCTGATCGTGCATTCCAGCAAGACCGCCGAAAGCGCTTCACCGGCGGCCAATGCGTCGGTGCGGGCGTTGCCGGCGGTGGACAGCAGCAGGATTTTCGCGTGGTCCTCGGGAACCTCAGCCCGCCGTTCTCGTTGATGGGTGGCCGGGAACGTGCGGTCTATACCTACTCGCTCGCCTTCTTCTGCGGAAACCAAGGCGCTGTAGGGGATACCTTCGGCGGCCTCGAACGGCGCCGCCCACCAATGAATTTCGTCTTGATACGGGATGTCGTAGAAACGTAGCGACTCGGCGAGCTGGGTGGCGTAGACGAGTTGAGGGCGGGCCTCCTCGGGGAGCGCGTCCAGCCGCACGGGCGTGTCGCCGATCGCGGCGACCACCGAGTCGTTGACGGACTGCCAGTCCGGCGGCCCGGTAAACGGCAGCCGGTCGGTGTGCCGGGTCAAGATGGCCTCGGCCCGGCGGCGGTCCCGATCGCTCGCCGGCGCCGGGGTGAAGTCGACCGACGCCAGATGGTCGGCGGTCCCGGGATCGGGGAATCGCTTGATATGGGATTGCCAGCCCGTTGCGGCTATGGCCACCCGCAGATGATCGAGGGCGGCGCCGCAGCTGATCAGCGCTTGCCGGGCGGATCGGTCGGTGGCCATGACTCGACTCCGGTCGAGGAACAACTGCAGTTGTCGACCGTCGAGCACCCAGCTCCACGGTTGGCTGTTGTGCAGCGATGGTGCGCGGCACGCCGCGCGCACCGCATCTTCGATGACTGTGGTATCCACCATCGTGCTAAGCATCCTCCACCTCCAGACTGCGTTCCAGCCTCGTCCGATACAACCGGCAGGTGCAGGGCCATTGGTCCCCGATGCCGGCGCTGTTCGGCCCGCTCCGCCGTCATCGACCGGGGGTGCTCACGACCGGCGCGCCACGATCACCGGCCTGCGGACGGCTTGCACGACTGCGTTGCTGACCGAACCCAAGAGCATGCCGGCGAGCGCACCACTTCCGTGTGTCCCGACGACGACAAGTTGGGCGGATTCCGATGCGTCGACGAGCGCATGCGCTGCCCGGTCACTGACGACGCGGTTCTGCACCGACACGTCGGGATATCTTTGTTGCCAACCCGCCAGCGCCTCGGCCAGAACATGACCCTCTGCGGTAGTTGTCGGTGACCAGTCGTAACCAGGAATTGCGTTCATCTCGACGTCGTTCCACGCATGCAGCGCTATCAGTTCGGTGTGGCGAAGTGACGCTTCCTCGAATGCGATTGCCGTCGCGAGGTCAGAGGTTGAGCCGTCGATTCCCACGAGTACGGGACCCTGCGCGGCATCCGGCTGGAGCGGATCCACATCACGAATCAGGGCAACGGGACAGTGTGCGTGGCTGATGAGTCCAGCGCTGACTGAGCCGAGAATGCTGCGTGACAATGCCCCGCGCCCGCGAGAGCCGACGACGATGAGTTCGGCTTCTCGGGATTGCTCGACGAGGTTTGGTACCGGGGTGGTAGAAGACAGCAGTTCGCCGTTGATCTGTATCTGCGCGGTTTCGGCGACGGCGTCACGGGCGATCGTCGAGGCGCTTTCGAGGAGGCTGCGACCCTCGGCCACTTGTTGTTCTGGCGATTCTTCGAGGATCGCGGCCTGCGACCACGTCGCGGCGGCCGGACTCTCCACGTGCACAAGGGTCAGCGGTAAACCGCGGAGGGCAGCATCGTGCGCGGCCCAACTGACCGCGGCTTCTGATTCCGGCGATCCGTCTACGCCGACGATGATCCCGTAATGCTTCGTTGTCGAGACCATTCTGATCTCCTTCCGTCGAGGAGAACGCTAATGCAGCCGCGACCCGTGGGTCATGGGTCTTTCGTCCCGATCCGGGCGCCATCACGCCCGCCCGGCGTCAGCGAGCGTCGGTTGTGCGTCGCGACCGTGAACGGTCGTTGGCGAACCCCTGAACGACGTGTGCACGCACGAAGTCGGCGACGACTTCGGGGTCGTCCATGTCCAGGGTCGAGGACGGTGTGCTGAACAGCGAGAACAGGATTCGGGCGAACCATTCGCCCGCCGACTGGATGTCGAGGTCTTTGCGCACCTCGCCTGTGATCTTGGCCGCGGCGAGATGCGGAGCGAGGAAGTCGACGCATTCGCGCAGCAAGACGCCGGCGTCTTTGGTGAGCAGCAGGCTGACCGCTTCTTCGTCGAAGTACTTTTCGGAGGCGATCACCCGTCGGGCCTGGGTCACGAATACCGCTGCGCGGCTGAGCTTGTCCTCCAGCGAGCCGCCCCGGTCCATGGCCAGGGACATCTGCCGATAGAACTGCTCGGAGGTGTGTTCGGCGCACGCTTCGACGATGGCGGCCTTGTCGCGGAAGTACTCGTAGATGGTGCTGCGGGAAACGCCCGCCGCCTTGGCGATATCCACGATCGTCGCTTTCTGCATTCCTTGCTTGCGAAAGCAGGCATACGCGGACTCGACGATCAGTTCGCGGGTATCGGCTGCGGTGGCCTGCGTCATAAATGCGTTCCCTACCCGCCGGCGAGGATCAATCCGCTGGTGGGCACTCCGGTGCCCGAGGTGACCAGTACATGCTCGACGTTGTCGACCTGGTTACAGGAGGTTCCGCGAATCTGGCGAACGCCTTCGGTGATGCCGTTCATGCCGTGGATGTAGGCCTCGCCGAGCAGGCCGCCGTTGGTGTTGATCGGCAGCTCTCCGCCCAGCGACAGCCGCTCGACGGTGGCGAAGTCCTTGGCCTCGCCGCGTCCGCAGAAGCCGAGTTCCTCGAACTGGGTGAACACGAACGGCGTGAAATGGTCGTAGATGAACGCGGTTTGGATGTCGCTCGGGTTAAGCCTGGAGTCGCGCCACAGCTTGTCGGCGACGACGCCCATCTCGGGCAGCCCGGTGATGTCGTCGCGGTAGTAACTGGTCATCATCTCGCCGTTGTAAGCCGCACCCTGGGCGGCGGCCGCTAGCACCGCCGGCGGCTGTCTAAGGTCGCGGGCACGCTCGGCGCTGGTGACCACCAGGGCGACGCCGCCGTCACTCTCCTGGCAACAGTCCAGCAGTCGCAGAACGGGTTCGATGATCCACCGTGAATTCTGGTGGTCTTCCAGTGTGATCGGACGTTCGTAGAACCACGCGTCGGGGTTGGTGGCCGCGTGCTTGCGGTCGACGACGGCGATGCGGCCGAAGTCCTCGTTGGTCACCCCATAGGTCGACATGTAGCGCTGGGCGTGCAGCGCGACCCACGCTGCGGGAGTGAGCAATCCGAACGGGGCGTAGTGCGCCATGAACAACGGCGTCTCGGTGCTGGTGCGGCCACTGCCGCCGAAGCGCATGCCGGAGCGTTCGTTGAAGGCGCGGTAGCAGACCACGACGTCAGCCACGCCTGCCGCCACCGCCATCGCCGCATGCGCGACGGTTCCGGCGGCGGCACCGCCGCCGTGCGGAACGCGGGAGAAGAACGTCAGATCGCCGATGCCGACATTGCGGGCGACCTCGATCTCGTCGCTCGAATCCATCGTGAACGTGACCATGCCGTCCACGTCGCTGGGCGACAGGCCGGCGTCGTCGAGTGCAGAACTGACTGCCTCGCACGCCAATTGCAGTTCGCTGCGGCCGGATTCCTTGGAGAACTCGGTCTGGCCGATACCGGCGATGGCGGTGTTGCCGGCCAACAGCGAAGCGCTCACGCGCGGGCCCCGTCGAGCAGGCTGATCACCGCGGTGCCGGAGACATGGTCGCCGATGCTGTTGGACGCCTTGAAGGTCACCTCGATGAAATTCTCTCCGTCGGATCCCGGTGTCTTGCCGGTGACGTTGCCGGTGAAGCGCAGTGGATCATCCGGAAAGCACGGCACGCCAAGGCGAATCGAGAGCTTGGTGATCATCGCCTCGGGTCCGGCCCAGTCGGTCAGGAACCGCACACAGTACCCGTTGGACGTCAAGATGTTCATGAACAAGTTGGGGGAGCCCTGTTTGTTGGCGTAGTCGCGGTCGTGATGCACCGGCATGAAGTCGCGCGAGGCGATCGCGCCGGCGACGATCATCGTGGTGGTCACCGGGATCTCCAGCGGGGTGACCTCGTCGCCGACGTAGATGTCGCTCCAACGCAGGGTGTCGGTACGTGACTTGGCGGTCGTCATGGCCGTCCTTCCGGGTAGGTGCTGCCGAGGCGAACGAGTTGCTGGGTGGCCGAGCCCAAGGTGAGCTCTATGTGCTTGGCCCACAGGAAGTAGCGGTGCAGGGGATAGCTCACATCGATGCCGATACCGCCGTGCACATGCTGGGCGGTCGCGGCGATGCGCGCACCGGCCTCCGCGGCCCAGAACTTCGCGATGCCGGCCGCCCGCGCAGCCGGACGTCCCTCGGCGATCAGCCACGCCGCGTGCCAGGTGGTCCAGCGGATCGACTCCAGATCGATGAACCCGTCCGCCATCCGCTGCTGGACGGCTTGGAAACTGCCGATCGGGCGGCCGAACTGCTCACGGCCACTGGTGTATTCGGCGGCCATCCGCAACGCCCGGTCGGACACGCCGACCTGGAGCGCGCACAGGCCGACCAGGGCGCGGGTGTGCAGCGATTCGACCGGCTGATCGCCGTCGAGCTTGTCGCGGCCGGAAACGACTGCGCCGTCGAGGAATACGTCGGCATGTGGTTCGCGGTTGGTGGTTGGCACCGGTCGGACATCGACGCCGGTGGCGTCGGTCGCCAGCAGGAACAGTCCCACCTCGTCGTCCTCGACGGCGGCGGGAATCAGCACGGTGTCGGCGAGTTGTCCGGCCGGCACCAGCTCTTTGATGCCGTCCAGTCGCCAGTTGGCGCCGTCGCGTCGCGCGGTGGTGGCCGGTCTGGCCGGGTCGGAGCGGCCGGGTTCCTGCAGGCCCGCAGACAGGATGCGGGTCCCGTCGATCACACCGGGCAGAAAGCGTTGCTGTTGTTCAGGATTGCCGTTGCGGGCGATCGGGTCGGCGCCGAGCAGCAGCGTCGGATAGACCGGAACCGGCGCCACGCCGGCTCCCACCTCGGCCAGCAGCAGCCCGAGTTCCACGAAGCCACCGCCGTTACCGCCTAGCGATTCCGGCAGCGCGGTACCGAGCAGGTCGAGGCCGGCCAGTTCTTTCCACAACGTCGCGTCGTGGCGGATTTCACCGGCCTCGAGCTCGGTCAGCCGCTCGGGGGTGGCCCGCCGTTCGAAGACGTCGCGAGCCAGCTTCGTGACGGTCTCCTGCTCGTCGGTGAAGGTGAAGTCCATGTCAGCCCGCCGGCCGGAATTGGTGCAGCACAAGTTCCCCGTCGAATTGCTGGAAGTAGACCTGCACCGGCATTCCGGTCCGGACCTCTGCCGGGTCGATGTCGGTCAGGTTCGACACCAGCCGAACGCCTTCGGCTAGCTCGATCAGGGCGACGATGTAGGGATAGTCGAAAAACGGGAACTTGGGCTGGTGCGGCATCACGAAGCTGTAGATGGTGCCGCGTCCCGACGACTCGATCGCTTCCCAGTGCAGCGAACGGCATTTCGGACACATCGGTTGCGGCGGATTGCGCAGGGTGCCGCAGCCGCCGCAGCGCTGGATCAGCAATCTGTGCTCGCGCAGCCCGTTCCAGAAGAACTCCGTGTCCGGGCTGATGGTCGGGGCAAGTCGTGTCCTCATCAGCGGGCCGGCTTGAATCGCAGGACCCGGAACCTCTGTCGCCCAAGCACTTCGCCATGCTGGTCGGTGTAGGTCAGCACCCACGTCAGGAAAAATCCGGTGCCCAGCGCCGTGGTCTTCTCATCGGAGACCTCTTCGTAGACCGACGTCGCGCTGATGACGTCGCCCAGCTTGGGGTAGCGGTTGATCTCGAACTCCGAGTTGGTCGCCACGATGCTGGTGTATCCGGCTTCGTCGAGAAACGCGGTGGGGTTGTTCGTGATTTCGAGGGGGGAGCCGCCCCGCTCGCCGATGCCTTCCAGTTTCGGAGCCGGCATGGTCCAGGTCTGCAGCATCACCGGCGGCGACACGATGCCATCGAATCGCGAGTTCGCTGCGAATTCCGGGTCGAGATAAACCGGATTCATGTCGTCGAGCGCGTAGGCCCAGTGCCGGATCATCGGCTGATTGACCGGATCCGGCGCCAGCGAGGGCTTCGCGGAACCGCCGGTCGGTTGGCCGACGAGGGCCTTCAGTTGGGCGTGCAGATCGGTGTCGGTCACTGAGTGGATCCTCCTGATTTCTCGGTCACACGCAGATCGCGGGGAGCGCGCGGCATGCCCAGTCCCGCCATCGCGATGATGTCCCGCTGAATCTCGTTGGCACCGCCGCCGAACGTGCTGATGACAGCCAGGCGGTAGGCCGATTCCAATGCACCTCGCAGCGGCGCGTCGGCGCCGCGGCGTACACCGTTGTGGTCTAGTACTTCCAGCAGCTGGCGGGCGACCAACGGGGCCAGTTCGGTGCCGAACACCTTGGCCGCCGACGCTTCACCCATATTCAGCACACCTTTGGTCATCGCCGCGTTGACCCGCAGATTGATCAGCTTGTAGGCGGCGACCTCGGCCTCGACGCGGGCCAGCGCCTGCTGCACCCAGGGTTGGTGGATGACGGCGGCGCCGTCGAGTTCGGTGTCGCGCGCCCACTGCAGCGTCTGCTCGAACAACGGTTCCAGCGCGCCGAGGTTACCCAGGGCGGCGCGTTCGAAGTTCAACTGGGTGGTGATCAGCTGCCAGCCCTGGTTTTCGCCGGCCACGATGGCGCTCGCGGGCACCCGCACGTTGTCGTAGAACGTGTAGAACGTCGAGACGCCCGGCATGGTGTGCAGCGGCTGGCAGGAGAACCCGGGCGACGAGGTCGGCACGATGAAGATCGAAATGCCCTTGTGCTTCTTGGCATTCGGATCGGTGCGTGCGGCGAGCCAGATGTAGTCGGCGTAGGCGGCGCCGCTGGTGAACATCTTCTGCCCGTTGATCACATACTCCTCTCCGTCACGGACGGCGGTGGTGCGCAACGACGCCAGGTCGCTACCCGCTCCCGGCTCGGAGTAGCCGATGGCGAACTCGACGCTGCCGTCCAGGATGGCGGGCAGGAAATTCTGCTTCTGCTCCTCGGTGCCGTAGTGCATCAGGGTCGGCCCGACGGTGTTCAGGGTCACCAGCGGGATAGGCGCGTTGACCCGTCGCGCCTCCTCGGCGAAGATGAACTGCTCGATGGCCGAGAAGCCGCGCCCACCATACTCTTTAGGCCAACCGACACCCAGCAGGTCCGCCTGCGCCAGGGCGCGCACGCATTCGCGCACCGCGGGCCCGCCCTCCGCCCGTTCGCTCACCGCGGCCTGCCGCTCCGGCGTCATGACCTGTTGCATCGTCGCGCGGATCTCGTCACGCAGCCGCACCTGCTCGTCGGTGTACTCCAGCCGCATACGTCAGGCTCCCACCCGTACCGGCATCCGCTTGACGCCGGGAACCATGGTGGCCCGCATCCGGTCGACCGCCCCGACCAATTCGATGCGGGGGAAACGACGCAGCAGTTCCTCGAACATCACCGTCGCCTCGAGACGCGCCAATTGCGCACCGATACAGGAGTGTTCGCCACACCCGAACGCGATGTGCGGGTTGGGGTGGCGGGTGACCCGGAACTCCTCGGCGTCCGGACCGAAGACGTCCTCGTCGCGGTTGGCGGATCCGTACAACATCACCACCACGTCACCTTCGGCGATGTGCTGGCCGCGGATCTCGACATCGACGTTCGCGGTGCGGGCCATGTGCACCACCGGGCTGTTGAACCGCAACATCTCCTCGACCGCGGCGGGGATCAAGGACGGATCGTCGACCAGCAGCCGGTACTGGTCGGGTTGGTTGATCAGCGCCAGGGTGCCGAGCGCAATCAGGTTGCGGGTCGTCTCGTTTCCGGCCACCAACAACAGAAACGCGAAATTCAGCAGGTCCTCGTCGGTCAGCGAATCGCCGCCGATCTCGGCGCCGGCCAGCACCGACAACAGGTCGTCGCGCGGCTCGATACGTCGCGCCGCGATCAACTTCTGGAAGTACTCGTAGAGCTGGCCGGCGGCGACCAACGGGTCGAGTTCGATCTCCGGGTCGGCGGTTCCGGTGGCCGCATCGGACCAGGCCCGGAACTGCTCCCAGTCGTCCGGTG
Source organism: Mycobacterium cookii (assembly GCF_010727945.1). Lineage (NCBI taxonomy): Bacteria > Bacillati > Actinomycetota > Actinomycetes > Mycobacteriales > Mycobacteriaceae > Mycobacterium > Mycobacterium cookii. The sequence goes on along the minus strand of NZ_AP022569.1, from coordinate 2,062,038 downwards.
GTGCGCCGATCAACTCGGCGATCAGCCGGGTGGGCAGCGGCGCGGCGATCTCTTCGGCGAACTCGTGCACCGACCCCGGCTCCAGGCCGTCGAGAATCCCGCGTACCAGCTCGCGAATCTTGGGTTCGAGCACCGCGACACGACGGCGGGTGAAGCCGGAGTTGATCAGCTTGCGCATCTGCCGGTGCCGCGGCGGATCGGTGAAGATCAGGCTGCCGGGTTGTACCGGGCTCGGCATCGCCGGGTCCGGGATGGTGACGCCCTTGGTCGACGTGAAGATCGCCGGGTTGCTCGACACGAACCGGACGTCGTCGTACTTGAGCAGAGCCCAGAAATTGGTGACGTCGTTCCAGCACACGGGCATCGTCGCGCGCAGTTCGCGGTAGGCCGGATACGGATCGGCTGCGTAGAAGTCGGGGGAGTGCAACGGGATCGTCGAATGGAGTTTCGTGGGCACCCGGGGCTCCTTTGACGACCGATCGTACATTTTCTGGTGATTTGTCCGGTTCACTCTGTCTACTCCGACGATGTCGTTGGTGTCAATATGCTTGCTGTTGTTGGGAAATGCCGGATCATTCGCAGTGGGCATTGACGACACCAGTCGGACAGGTGTAGACCAAACGTTGAGCCGCCGGACCGTCCTAAGGAATCAACATGGCTGACCTACGCTCGCTGATCGACACCTACGCGGTCTACATCGACGGCCAATGGGTCGACCCCGATAAGGGCCGCTACGACGACGTCAACCCGGCGACCGAGACGGTGCTCGCCTCGGCTCCCGACTCGAGTCACGTCCAGGTAAGAAGCGCGATCGCGGCGGCACGCGCCGCCTTCGACTCCGGACCGTGGGCCGACGTCACGCCCGAGCAGCGGGCCGCGGTACTCAACCAACTGGGTGAGGCCTTGCTGGCGCACGCCGACGACTTCTTCGCGCTGGCGCAACGGGAGTGGGGTTGCACGGAGAACGAGCGGGTGATCCACGTCGAGGGGCCGGCGTTCGCGGCGCTGAACGCCGCCGAGCTCGCCACCCATCCAGTCGAGGAGCAGATCGAGGCATACGGCGCCGCGGGCAAGACGCTGTTGCGTTACGAGCCGCTGGGCGTCGTGTCGATCCTGACGCCGTGGAATTTCCCGCACACCCTCAACGTGATGAAGGTCTGCGCCGCGCTGGCCGCGGGCAACACCGTGGTGCTCAAGCCGTCGCCGCTGGCGCCACTGGCCGGCCTCGCGCTGGCCCGAATCATCGACGAGCACACCGATATTCCAGCGGGCGTGGTCAACGTGGTAGCGCCGACCGACATCGACTCCAGCAAGATGCTGACCGTCGATCCGCGGATCGACATGGTCAGCTTCACCGGCAGCTCCGCAGTCGGCCGCGAAGTGATGGCCGCGGCGGGCGGGACCATGAAACGGTTGCTGCTCGAATGCGGGGGCAAATCGGCCAGCATCGTCCTCGATGATGTATCGCTGAACGACGAACTGCTGCAACGTATGTTGTTCGAATCCTGTTCCTTCCACGCCGGGCAGGCCTGCATCCTGCACAGCCGACTGCTGCTGCCCGACACGATCCACGACGAGGTGGTCGACCGTCTGGTCGCGCTGGCCCAGGCGGTGAAGGTCGGAGATCCAATTGATCCGGGTGTGCAGATGGGTCCGCTGATCAGCGACACGCAGCGCAAACGTGTTCAGGCACACGTGGATCGGGCTCTGGACGACGGCGCCAAGCTGTTGACCGGTGGTGGCCGGCCCGCAGGTCTGGAGAAGGGTTTCTACTTCGAGCCGACGATCCTCACCGAGGTCACCCCGGATGCGGCAATCGCGCAGGAAGAGGTCTTCGGGCCGGTGCTGTCGGTGCTGCGCTACGACGGCGACGACGCCGCGGTGCGCATCGCGAACAACTCGCAATACGGCCTGTCCGGCGCGGTGTGGGGGACCGACGTCGACCGAGCGCTCGGCGTCGCCCGCCGCATCCGCACCGGACAGATCGCCGTCAACGGATTCGGCCCCGGCGGTGCGCCTTTCGGCGGATTCAAGCAGAGCGGGTTCGGCCGGGAGAGTGGCGGGATCATCGGTATTCGCCAATACATGGAGCCGAAGGCGATAGGGCTGCCGGCGTGACGCGCTGATGACCTGCGCCGGCGACGATGCAGAGCGAAGCGATGCTGAGGAGTGGCGCTGATGACCTGCGCCGGCGACGATGCAGAGCGAAGCGATGCTGAGGAGTGGCGCTGATGACCTGCGCCGGCGACGATGCAGAGCGAAGCGATGCTGAGGAGTGGCGCTCATGACCGGTGCCCTGGACGGTCTGCGCGTCGTCGAGATCGCCGACGAGATCTCCGGCCCATACTGCGGCAAGTTGCTGGCCGACCTCGGTGCCCAGGTCACGAAAATCGAAGCACCAGAGGGAGATCCGTTGCGACGATGGGGTCCGTTTCCCGGCGGCGAATCAGACCCTGACCGCAGCGGGCTGTTCGAGTATCTCAATGCGGGAAAGCGCGTCGTGGTCCTTGATGCCACCGGTGACAGCGCCCGTCGACTCATCGCCGACGCCGACGTGCTGATCGACACGGGAACCACGCCGTCGTCGCATCGGGGCCTGGTGGCAGTGCACATCTCGAATTTCGGACAGCACAGCCCGTTTCGCGACCGGGCGGAAACGCCGCTGACCATGCAGGCGGCAGCCGGCTGGATCAGCGCGCGCGATCCCGAACGACCACCCGTGCAGGCGGGCGCGCGGATCGCCGAATACGTCGCGGGCGCCTACGCCGCGCTGGGTGCGCTGACCGCGTTGCGCATCGCGCCCACCGATCAAGTGACCGAGGTCGACGTCTCCGTGTTGGAGGCGCTGCTGTCGACGCTGCCGTATCCGATGCTGATGGCCGAACGCATGCGCGCCCTGGGCCTGCCGTCGAACGTTCGGCAGGCGCCGATGCTCGGCGTGGTCCGGGCGGCCGACGGTTGGGTGGGGATCAACTGTCTGACCGGACAGCACTGGCTCGACGTGTGCGCGATGCTCGAGCTGCCCGACTACGGCGAACAACAATTCGCGATCATGATGGGCGGTCCGGAACGCGCCGAGTTCTTTGCGGCGGCCCAGCCGTGGCTGAGCGAACGTAGTGTCGTCGACATCGTCGAACTCAGCCAGGCGCTGCGGATCCCCGCGGCACCCGTCGCCGACGGCGCCGACGCCCTGCGCTGCCCGCAATACGTCAAGCGGGATTTCTTCGTCGACGGCGGCGCGGACGGCTGGTCGTTTCGGCGACCGGGCCCGCCGTTCCGCCTCTCGAAAACCCCCGCGGGCGCCGCGCACGCCACACCGTCGTCGAGGAGGCACCGGATCGCTCCGGTCGACGGTCCGTCGTTGCCGTTCGCGGGCCTGAAAGTGCTTGACCTGACCACGTTTTGGGCAGGCGGATATCTCACCTGCTACCTCGGCGCGTTCGGCGCCGACGTGGTCAAGGTCGAATCCATCCAGCGGCCCGACGGTTTCCGCTATTCCGGTGCGCTACCGATCGAGGGGGAGGACTGGTACGAGCGTGGCGCGCTCTGGCAGGCCACCAACCTGAACAAGCGTGACGTCACGCTCGACCTGACCTCTCAGCGCGGCCGCGAGATCGCCTACAAGCTGGCGGAGCAGGCCGACGTCGTCGTCGAGAACTTCTCCCCGCGAGTGGTCGAGCAGTTCGGGTTGGACTACGACTCACTGATCGCGCTGCGCCCCGACGTGATCGCCGTCCGGATGCCGGGATTCGGACTCGACGGTCCGTGGCGGGACTATGTCGGCTGGGCGCTGAACATCGAGCAGGTGTCCGGCATGTCGGCGGTGACCGGTTACCCGCAAGGTCCGCCGTGCAACGTGCAAGGCCCCGCCGACCCGATCGTCGGTGTGCACGCCGGGGTGGCACTGCTCGCCGCACTCGAGCATCGCCGTCGCACCGGCGAAGGCCAGCTGATCGAGGTCGCCCAAATCGAAGTCGGCGCAGCGGTCACCGCCGAACCGGTGATCGAGTACTCGATGAACGGGATCGTCCGTCCGCGAGAAGGCAACCGTCGGCGCGGCTACCGCCAGGGCGTCTACCCGACCGACACCGCCGATGCGTGGGTGGCACTGTCGGTGCGCGACGACAAAGACTGGTCACGACTCGTCGACGTGATGGATTGCCCCGGCCTGCCACGAGACGATCACGACGCCTTCGACGAGGCCGTCGCGGCATGGACCAGCGCCCGAGCGCCCACCGATATAGTTGCGGCGCTACAGGATCGCGGCATTCCCGCTGAACGTGTCGTGACGTCGGAGCTGATGTACGAGCTACCCGCGCTCGATGGCCGCGGGTACTACGAGGATTTCTGTCACGCGGTCACCGGGCGGCACCGCTATCCCGGCTGGCCGCTGCGGATCACGCCGGGGCCAACCCGCCACCATCGGTTCGCCCCGCCCACCCTCGGCCAACACAACGACGAGATACTCGGCGCCCTGGGACTATCCCGCGACGAACTCGCCGCGCTGCGCCGCGACCGGGTGATCGGCGAGCGGGTGCTGAGCTCGTGAGCGGCGCCGGTCGCAGGCTGGAGTCACAACCACCCTTGCCGATCGCACAGGACGAGCGTGCAACTCGCGGCGTCCAGCGCTGCACGACCGGCGGATCCGAGCAGCATGTCGGTCGTCCCCGGGCGCAGCGGATCCGTGACCACAATGTGGACCGGTTCGCCGCTCCGTAGCGAATGCGCCAGATAATTGGCGACGCCGCCATGCTGTGCGACCGAGCGGATGTCGACGTCGGGATTGCCCCGTCGCCACGGTGCCAGGTCCCGCTCCAGTCGCGCCGAAGCCCCCGGCGCTTTCTCGTCCGGCAGCCCGTCGCCTTGGTGCGACCGTGCTGTCATCACTTGCAACTGTGCGCCACGGAGACGAGCTTCGCGGACGGCGAGCTGCAAGACAGCTCTGCTGCAATGTGGTTCGTCCACGACCGCCAGGACGGCGCCGGACGCAGCGGGGTCGTAGGTGATCGGCACGACTGCCACCGGACAGTGGGCGTAATTCGCCAAAGCTGACGCCGTGGAGCCGATGTGTCCGTGTACCGCGTTCCGCAATCCCGTCGAGCCGACACAAACCATTGCCGCAGAACGTGATTCCGACAGCAGAATGCTGATCGGACGGTCGGGCACGATGTCGCTCTCGATCTCGACGTGCTTGCCCGTCGCGGCGACTGCGGCGACCGCATCGCGAATAGCGCGTTGTGCGTGCGTGATATCGAGGGACTCGGTCGCATACACGAATCGCATTGGCACGGAGCGGTCTACTGCTTCGTCGACGGCCCATAGAGCGGCGCGCAGAGCGGAGCGTGAGCCGTCGGTACCGACCACGACACACCGGGGCGATGGCTCGCGCACTGAGTATCTCCGATCTGATTTGTGGCCTTCATCGTGTTCGGGACGGCTCGGCACGGCCAGAGTCGTTGGTCACCGATGCGTGGGCGATCGGTCGGTTATCCGCCATCCGAGGACCAAAGGCCCTAAAGCACCCGGCGGTTCTGCGTTTAACGTGGGACGATCGGCAATAGGCTTACTACCAGCATCATGGAGCGACGTGGGGTGTGATGTCGCGTCGGCGATCGCCAACGGAGGCGTCGGCCGAACGCGTAACATGCAGCGTGCTCACCGTGCGCGGCCACCGCTGACAGGCGGCAGGCGCATCTTCGGAGGGGGTTGACTGTGGTCACGGTTTTCTTGGTGGACGATCACGAAGTGGTACGTCGCGGCTTGATCGAGCTGCTCAAAACCGATCCAGAACTCGACGTCGTGGGCGAGGCAGGTTCCGTCGCCGAAGCGCTCGCGAGGATCCCCGCGGTGCGTCCCGACGTGGCGGTGCTCGACGTTCGGCTGCCGGATGGCAACGGCATCGAGCTCTGTCGCGACTTGCTGTCCAGCGTGCCCGACCTGCGATGCTTGATGCTGACGTCGTTCACCTCCGACGAGGCGATGCTCGACGCGATCCTGGCAGGCGCCAGCGGCTACGTGGTCAAAGACATCAAGGGGATGGAATTGGCCCAGGCCGTCAAGGATGTCGGCGCGGGCAGGTCGCTACTCGACAACCGTGCCGCGGCCGCGCTGATGTCGAAGCTTCGTGGAGAAGCCGAAAAGCCGGATCCGCTCTCGGGTCTCAGCAGCCAGGAGCGCACGCTGTTGGGTCTGCTCAGTGAGGGCCTGACCAACAAGCAGATCGCAGATCGCATGTTCTTGGCCGAAAAGACGGTCAAGAACTACGTGTCCCGGCTGCTCGCCAAACTCGGCATGGAACGGCGTACGCAAGCCGCGGTGTTCGCGACCAAAGTCGGAAGAGCGCAGCAACCGAGCAGCTGAGACCGGTTATCCATAGCGATACCAAGGACTTTGGTCCCTGGATTGCGGGCCGTTCGGCCGCGGTCGGCAGCGCGATTTCGTTGCTAGCCTGACACGCATGACCTATGTGATCGGTAGTGCATGCCTCGACGTGATGGACAAGTCCTGCGCTCAGGAGTGTCCGGTCGACTGCATCTACGAAGGTGCCCGGTCGATGTACATCAACCCGGACGAATGCGTGGACTGCGGTGCCTGTAAGTCGGCCTGCCGGGTCGATGCGATCTACTACGAAATCGATTTGCCCGCCGACCAACAGCAGCACCTCGCCGACAACGCCGCCTTCTTTTACGAGCCGCTTCCCGGTCGCGCTGACCCGCTCGACTCCCCCGGGGGAGCTGCCGCACTGGGCCCGGTCGGGGTGGACACACCGCTGATCGCGGCTATGCCGCGACAGGATTCTTAGCATTGCGGCGGACCGGCCGAAGTCCTCTGTGCCCCTGGAGTTGTGACTTCTGGCTCTGCCGCGCAGATACTCCCGGAGAGCAGAGTTGCTGTCATGGAACACTTGTCGACGCTGGACGCTAGCTTCCTGCAAGCGGAGGACGCGGATCCGCATGTCAGCCTGGCGGTCGGCGCGTTGTCCGTTATCTCCGGCCCCGCACCCGAATTCGATGAGCTCGTCGCGGGTCTGGGTGAACGGCTGACCGGGATCCCACGCTTCAACCAAGTGCTGCACACGCATCCGCTCGACCTTGCCGCCCCGGAGTGGGTCGACGACGATGCCTTCGACCTTCGCCACCACCTGCGGCGGGCGGCGGTGCTGTCTCCGGGCGACGACACAGCCCTGTTCCGGTTGGTCGCAACTCTCATGGAGCGGCGACTGGACCGGGATCACCCGCTGTGGGAATGCTGGATGATCGAGGGCCTCGAGAACGGCCAGTGGGCGCTGTTGACGAAGATCCACCATTGCATCGCGGACGGGATCGCGACATCTCAACTGCTCGCCCGCCTCTCCGACGAGGGCACCCGCGACTCATTCGTCAGCAAAATCCATCCGACGCCGGCGCTATCCGACAGCGATCGCCCGCAGCGTTCGGTACTTGATCCTCGCCATTGGATCGACCAGATGTGGCGCACGTCGGTCGCCGTCTCCGGCGGTGCAGCGCGCGCGATCGAAGGTGTGCTGGAACTCGTTGGGGCACTTAGTCGTCCGGCTCAGTCCACGGGCCTGAATGGGCCGGTCACCGGCATGCGGCGCTACGCTGTCGCCCGGGTGCCGATGAAAGACGTTACGAAAGTCTGCAAGGGCTACGGCGTGACGATCAACGATGTTGCACTGGCTTCGATCACCGACAGCTACCGCGCCGCGCTGATCCGTCGTGGTGAACGGCCGGGAGCCCGCTCGCTGCGTACGTTGGTGCCGGTATCGGTGCGCCCCACCGATGCTCTCGACGCGGTCGACAATCGCGTGTCGCTGTTGTTGCCCTACCTTCCGGTCGAAGAATCCGACCCGGTCGAGCAGCTGCGGGTCATCCAGCGCCGCTTGACGAAGGCAAAGAGCAGCGGTCAGCGCGAGGCCGGCAGCCTGACTGTCGCGGCGACGAACCTCATTCCGTTCCCGGTGACCGCGTGGACCATGCGGGCGCTGACGCGTCTGCCGCAGCGGTCGGTGGTCACGGTGGCAACCAATGTCCCCGGCCCGCAGAAGCGAATCAGCATCATGGGCCGCCCTGTCGTGCAGCTGCTGCCGATTCTGCCGATCGCCCTGCAAGTCCGAACAGGTGTCGCGATTTTGAGCTACGCCGACGACCTGGTGTTCGGCATCACCGCCGATTTCGATGCGGCCTCCGACGTGAGCGAATTCGCGGCCGGCATCGAGCGAGCGGTGGCACGCCTGGCCTCGTCTGTCGCGGTCCCGCCGAAGTCCGTCACGCGCAGTAAGCGGGTACCCAAGGGTGCCCGGCTTGCGCGGGATGCGTAAGTAAGGAGTCACGCTGATGATGCTGCAAGAACTCGACCTGCTGAATCGCGCGGAATGGATGAAGCTGGTGCGGACGGCTTCGGTCGGCCGGCTCGTCTTCACCGCGCAAGCCCTGCCCGCCGTCCATCTCGTCGACTTCCGTTGGTGGCGTGGGGACGTGGTCATCCGAATCACCGACCCGGCGGTGCTGGCCGCCACATCGCGCAATCGCATTGTGGCCTTCGAGGCTGACGAGCTGGACATGGACCTGCAACGCGGGTGGAGCGTCACGGTGGTCGGTCATGCACAAGTGATCACCGAGGTCCCTGATCTGATGGAGCTCTCGACTCTTTTCTCCCGGCCGTCGGTCGGCGGCCGATGCGATTACTTCGTGCGGATCAAGACCGAGAAGGTGACCGGTCGTCAACTCGGGCGAAACCAACAATCTGACAGCACCTTTTCAGCGACCCAGTTCGGCGACGATCAGCTCGACGGGACAAGATAGCGCGGTAGCCGCCGCAGGCGGGACACCCCCAAGTCGTCCGGTATCCGGCCCGCCGCGTGCGGAGTTTCCTGTGTGCCGATGGCGATTGCTCAGCTGACCTGCTACTTTGCTCCGTATGGAGCGTGACGCGGAACAATCCGCGTTCACCCAATTGGGCAAGCGCGGCCTGGTCGGCCGCATGCACGTGCAGCTCGATGAGTTGCTGGCTGCTCGCGACCAGATGGAGCAACTGCTCCGTGTCATCGTCGACATCGGCTCCAGCGTGGAGAACCTCGATGTGACGCTGCACGGCATCGTCAAGGCGGCGATGGAACTGGCGGGCGCCCGGTACGGGGCGCTCCGCATGTACGAGGCCTACGGCAGCCCGGTGGCTTTCATCCAGGAGGGCATCGACGCTGCCGCAGCCGGGCGGCTCGGCGACCTGTCAATCAGCGAGCCCGTCCGCGTGGACCATCTGACCAGGTATTTGAAAGCACAGGGGCTCGCCGGCGAAGGTGTGTCGATCCGGGCGTTTCTCGGCATTCCGATCAGCGTGCGAGGAGCGGTCTTCGGTTGTCTGTACCTTGGTGACGACCGGCCTGACCGGGTGTTCTCCGACGCCGACGACATCGCCGCGCGGGCGCTGGCATCGGCCGCGGCGGTGGCGATCGACAACGCCCGGCTCTTCGAGCGGCAACGCACGTCGGCGAAGTGGATGCGAGCCAGCCGCGAAATCATGGCCGAATTGTTGTCGACCGGACCGGCGACACGCCCACTGCAGCTCATCGTCGACCGCGCGTTGGAGCTGACCGAAGCCGAGCAGGCGATCCTGCTGATTCCCACTGAGGCTGATCTTCCCGTCGACGAGGTCGACACCCTTGTCGTCGCTGCGACGGCGGGCCGGTACACGCCACAGGTGATCGGTCAGCGGGTACCGGTGCACGGATCCACGACCGGCGGCGTGGTGCGCAGCGGCGAGCCGGTGATCACCGATTCGTTCAAATACACGATCGAGGGATTCACCGACGTCGGCCAGCGCTCGGCGATCGTGATGCCGCTGCGAGCCGACGACACGGTCATCGGGGCGATCGCTGTTGCACGCTCCGCGCAGCAGCCGTCGTTCACAGCGAATTACCTCGACCTCGTCAGCGATTTCGCCCAGCACGCCGCCATCGCGCTGGCGCTGGCCAGTGGCCGCGAACACGCCCGCGAGCTGGCGATCCTCGCCGATCGTGAGCGGATTGCGCATGACCTGCACGATCACGTGATCCAGAAGCTGTTCGCCGCCGGACTCGATCTGCAGAGCACGATTGCGCGCGCCCGCTCACCGGAGATCACCGACCGGCTGACGGGCACACTCGACGATCTGCAAAGCACGATCGACGACATTCGTTCGACGATCTTCAAATTGCAGAACCCGGTGACCGAGAGCGTGGATTTTCGGCACCGGGCCCAGAGCAGGATCGCCGAGCTCACCGAAGACCGGGACATCGCGACCACGCTGGACATATCGGGAGATCTGCGCGCGGTCCCCAGCGCTCTCGCCGACCACGCCGAAGCCGTGATCACCGAATCGATCAGCAACGCTGTCCGACACGCCCGGGCACGCCACCTGACGGTGTGTATCCGCGCAGACGATCAGCTGACTGTCGAGGTGACCGACGATGGCTGCGGCATCCCGCAGGAGAATCGCCGCCGTAGCGGTCTGGCCAACATGGAGCGCCGGGCTGCGGAGGTCGGCGGCGAATGCGCAGTCAGCGCGGCGCCCGGTGGCGGCACCCGCGTCTCCTGGGCAGCGCCGCTAGCGTGACCGGGGGCTCTCGGTCACGCTGTGCTCGTCGACGCTGAGAACAGCGGTGAAACCACGCAGCCGTTGCGCAGTGCCCCCATGATGGTGATGTACAGCTCGGGTGCGCGATCCATGATCGTGAAGATTCGGCTACCGGGGCCGACGTCAAGGGAGCGAAGGACGTTGGTGAAGCGTCGCGAAAAATGGGCAAGCTCGCCATAACTGAGATCGCGGGTGGCTGTGACGCCGTCCCAGTCCTTGGCGACGAATCTCAGCGCCGTTCGTGTGGCGGTCGGGCCGTCAGCGTGTCGATCGACCGCCGCGTAGGCGATATTGCAACCGTCGCCGGCCATGCCCGAGCAGAGGGGCGGGATCTTTGTCCAGTCAAACGTCGCCCGAGTCTGCTGGTAGTCCTCCAGGTTCGGTCGGACAGTCCAGTCGCCGGATGTTTTGCGGATGAGTTTCACGCCGGCGCTAGTCATCCGGACCCAGCGCTCCGCTGACCGATGCGCACGAGATGTTCGCCATCACTCGATCCAGTAACGCCGCGAAGATCGTTCCGTCGTCGGCGAGGCTGCGCATTTCTTCGCGTCGTAGGTAGGCATCCAAGCGACGGTCGATCGGCCACTCGGTGAAGTTACGGCTGGCATACGCCGACCCGAGGAACGCCAGGGCGATAGCAACCAGTTCGGCATCGTCGAATGTGACGGCGGGTGACATGACGGTCGTCCTTTTCTTGTCCGAGGAATCGGTCACAAGGTTCCGGCGCGGCGCGCCGACTCCAGCAGCAGACGCTGTTCGACCGCAGCGATCGTGCGCCGCGCGGCGGTGGCGGCGTCGGGATTCGTCATGGCTTCTCTCCTCGACGGCAATGTCGGGCATCGTCGACGTTAATGACGTGGCGGGCGGTCTCGAACCGGCCAGGAGGCATCACTGAATGTGACGAAAGTCCCTCGCGGCGGATCGCTATTGCGAGTCGGCGGCGGACAGCCACAGCTTGGCGGCGGCGCCCGCGGATTCCGCGATGGGACGGCTGGTGTCGATGCAATGTGCCTGAGGCCACCGCTCACCGACGTCGGCCAAGGCGACCGCTATCTGCGGTGTGGCGTCGGACGCGCTTCCCGCAGGCCTGGCGGCCACTCGGCGCGCTGCGGTGGCCACCGGCGCTTCACAGACGAAATCAATTTCAGCAGAATGCGTCTGCGCGGCCAGTCGCCGGACCTGCTCGCGGCGGTCGAGGTCGCGCCAGGTGCCGTCGAGAATCACCGACCGGCCGTTGGTCAGCAAGATGCGGGCCTGCCGCAAGGTTTCGCGGTAGACCGCGGCGACGTTCTGCGGCGAGTACAGGCCGGCATTGAGCACACCGCTCTCGCCGGCTATGGCCCCTGAACTCTGGATGGTGTGCCGCACCTCGTCGGTGGAGATCACCGCGGCACCTACTTGTTCTGCCAGCGCGTTGGCCAAGGTCGATTTTCCCGTGCCCGGTCCGCCACCGACGACGGCCAGCCGTACGCGGCACGCGCGCAGGTGATCGAGCGCGATATCCAGATGGCGGGATGCGTCCGCGGCCGAGTCGCGGTGCCCTTGGTTGCACCGCACGCAGTCGACTTTGGCGCGGACGAGTGCACGGTAAGCGATGTAGAAATCCCGCAGTGAGCGTGGAGCCGAGTCGGCCGCCAGGTGGCTGTAATGCGCAAGGAAGAACTCGCCGAGGTCCTTGCGACCCAGGAACTCCAGATCCATGGCCAGAAATGCCGCGTCGTCGATCGTGTCGACGTATCGAAGGTTGTCGTCGAACTCGAGACAGTCCAAAATCTCCGGACCGCGAGGAAGGCAGAAGATGTCGTCGGCCAGCAAATCGCCGTGCCCGTCGACGATTCGACCGTCACGGACGCGTCTGTTGAACAACAATTCCCGGCCGGCGATGAACTCTGCGGACAAGCTCTGCACGGCCGCCATGCGGTGCTCGTCGACGATCGAGCCGACGAACTGCTGCATTTCTGCGATGTTGACCAGCCAGCGGTGTTCGACCGCATGCACCGAACCTTGCGCCTCGACACGCCGGCCCCTGCGGGCGCCGCGGTGGAATGTGGCCAGCACCCCGGCGATCTGCTCGAGCGGCCCGGCGACTGGTTTGCCACACCGCACCATCGTGCTCAGCCGGGAGGAGTCGGAATGGCGCTTCATGACGAGCACCGGCTCACGGATCCCAGACCACGGCGCATCGAGGTGGGCGACGCCCAGGTACGTGTCGGGTGCGAGTCGTCGGTTGAGTTCCAGTTCGCGCTGACAGACCTGCTCGCGCAGTTCCGGGGTGCGGAAATCGAGAAAGTCGGTACGGATGGGCTTCTTGACTTTGTATGCCGTGTCGCCGACGAGCACGACGAGCCCGGTGTGCGTCTCATGCACGGCGCCGTACGGCGCGACTAACCGTTCGGCGGTGGCCGCGGTACGTCCCATAAGGACATTCTGTTGTCTCCGATAGGCTTTTCGGAGTGGTCCGAGGGCCCCCACAACCGGGTAATGCGCCGCGCGTGGAAGGGACCAATGGCCCTGGATAGGCGAGCCCGAACCGGCAAAAGTCAGGGAGGGCAAAGCTGGTCGAGCCAATGACGACGGCGGTGGCCGGCCGAGCTTCATGAAGGAGCAGCAGATGTTGGAAACCTCAACGAAATTCGGCATCGTTGTCGGGGTCGACGGATCGCCGGGCTCCGATGCCGCCGTCTCGTGGGCTGCGCGCGAAGCTTCGCTGCGCGGCGAAATCGTCACCCTGATGCACGTGGTGCAACCGGTGGTCGTCAGTTGGCCGGTCAGCGCCGGCCAGGCGAGCGTTGCGGAATGGCAAGACGAGAACGCGCGCCAGGCCATCGATCGAGCGCGCAAAGGCGTTGACGCGGTGCTGGATCCGGAACGGCAACACGACGTCCGGTCGGAAGTGCTGTATTCGCATCCGGTCGATGCGCTCGTCGACGCGTCGAAGGATGCCCGGATGATCGTGGTGGGAAGTCACGGCCGGGGTGCGCTTGGCCGTCTGCTGATGGGCTCGGTCAGCAGAGGTGTGGCGGAGCATTCGCATTGCGTGGTGGCGGTCATCCACGCCAGTCCGGATCCGCGTCCCGATGACGCCGGTGCGCCGATCTTGTTGGGCATCGACGGATCGCCGGCCTCCGAGGCCGCCACGGCATGGGCATTCGAGGAAGCGTCGCGGCGTGCAGCGCCGCTGATCGCGCTGCACGCGTGGAGCGACGTCGGAGTTTTCCCGATCTTCGGTATGGATTGGCGAGACTATCAGGGCGAAGGTGAAGAAGTCCTGGCCGAGCGCCTGGCCGGCTGGCAGGAACACTATCCGGACGTGCACCTCACTCGTCGGCTGGTCTGCGACACCCCTGCGCACTGGTTGCTCGAGGAGTCTCAACGGTCTCAACTGGTGGTGGTCGGCAGCCACGGCCGCGGCGGATTCGGCGGTATGCGTCTCGGCTCGGTCAGCGCGGCGATCGCGCAGTCGGCGACGGTACCGGTGATCGTCGTACGTACGCCCTAGCAACGGTTTTCGGACCCGTGGCGGGCCGCCGACCTGATGACGAACGTCCCTGGTCAACAGGACTTCGGCCTCTGTGGAAATCCGCACCCGGGTGGTCGAATAGCTGCGCGGGATGTATGTCCCACATAGAAACGCCTTCAACGGAGGTAACGCTATGAAATCTTCACATCAACTACAGCACAGCACGCGCATGTTCGCGCGCGTGATGGGACCGTACCTGGCCATCATCGCGGCCAGCGCCGCGCTACGCCCGAACGATATGCGGGCGATGCTGTCGGGGTTCGAAGCAGACCCGTTGTGGTCGTGGGTAGTTGGCGCATTCATCATGCTGTTCGGCCTCACCGTCATCGCACTCCACCCGTACTGGCGGGGTGCGCCCGCGATCATCGTGTCGGCACTGGGTTGGCTTGTCGCGGTCAAAGGGCTGTTTCTGGTCGTCGGCTCGCACACCTATTTTTCGATGGCCAACTCCGCGGTCGACGCGATGGGTTGGTGGCGGACCGGTGCGGCTGTCGAGGTGCTGATCGGGCTGTATCTGGCGTACGTCGGTTGGATGCCCGAGCGCAGCCATTCGGTTGTGCACCAGAAGGATTCGGCTCCGGATCTCCCACGCGCCGCGTAGTTCAACGCACAAAGGTGGTGTCCTGCGGGGCACCACCTTTGTGCTGCCCGCAGGACTCATTCGCGAATGATGAGCGCTGACGACTGAGGATGGCGGAAGATCGGGTGGTCGTAGGGCCCGACGATCTGCGCGAGCTGGCCGGCGTCGGCGCTGCCGATCACCGCCATCGGAACCAGGTCATCGTGGTGCTTGACGAACCGCGCCACCCCGTCGTGCGTGGTGACCGGATAGATGTGGACATTCGGATACCATCGCCGCCAGGGCTTCAACCGGTTCTCGAGGTCGTGCGCCGCTGCCGCACGCCCGTCCGCTCGGTCGGTGCCGATGGCCAGCACCGGAAGCTTGTGCAGCTCCGCTTCTCTCATCGCTTCATCGATCACGATGTCGCGATCCGGCGAGTCGTCGATCGCCACCACGATCCAGTTGATCGCGGGGCCCGGCCCGTCCGGTTGGGAGCGGATCACCGCGACCGGACACAGGGCCTTCTCCGCGACTTCGGTTGCGGTGGAGCCCAATAGAGCCCGGGAGTAGCGATCGATACCGGTGCTCCCGACGCATACCATCTCAGCGCCGTCGGATTCCGACACGAGGATCGCACCGGGTTGGCCCCGGAGGATGTCGGTTTCGATCTTGACCGGTATTCCCTTTGCCTCGACCGCGGCTCGTGCTGCCAGCAACGAGGTCTCGGCGTGGGCGACATCTCGGTCGTAGTCCTCGGCGGAGGTATGGGTGCTCTTGAGGATGGCCAACATGAGTAACGGCACCTCGTGACCGACAGCCTCATCCGCTGCCCATTGCGCGGCATGGATCGCGGCGTGCGAACCGTCGATGCCGACGATGACTGTGGGGCCGATTCGACGATTAGTCATGGCTTCCTCCAGGTGCTCTCGAGTACATCACTGTCCGTAGGCAACGGCGGTGGGTCGGGCGATCCGCCGCACATCGACCAGGCGGGTGAGATCCGTTGCGGTGACGATGCCCACGACGCACCCGCCGTCGACGACCAGGGCCCGGTGTCCGTGACCGGACGCCAACCGCTCCAACAGCGTGGTGATCGCTTCGTCAGGGGCTGCGATCGTGACTTGATCCATCGGCAGGGCGATCTCACCGACCAGGGTGGTGGCGCGACTACCGGGCGCGACCCGACGGAGTTGGTCCAGCGTCACCAGCCCAGTGATTGATCCCTTGTGGTCCTTCACCGGATATGCCGAATGACGGTCGCCGAGTAGGTATCTCTCGATGAAATCCTGCACGGTCGCCCAGGCCGGGGCGGCATGCGGATTGGCCGTCATCGCGTCGGCGACGCGGACCCCGGACAGTGCGTCGCGCGTCATCAACTGCACCTCGTCGGTATGTGCGGCGGTGAAAATGAACCAGCCGATGAACGCCGACCAGATACCGGCGACGATCGCGCCGGCCAGGAATTCGAGCAACCCGAATGCGATGAGAGCGTAGGCGAGAGCGCGGCCGGCCCGCGCGGCACTCAATGCCGCCCTGTCCTGGTCGCCGTGGCGTTGCCAGAGCCACGCACGCAGAACCTGGCCACCGTCCAGTGGTGCACCGGGCAGCAAGTTGAAAAGGCCTAGCAGCGCATTGATTCCGGCCAGCCAAAACGCGACAGCGACGGCAATGGCCCCGGCACCCAGGGCGCGGAATTCCATGCCGGCAGCTGCGAACAGCGCGGCCAACAGCAGGCTGGTGGCGGGTCCCGCGATGGCGATACGTAACGCGGTCCGTGGCGTGGCGGCCTGGCCGCCCAGACGCGTGACGCCTCCGAAAAGCCACAGCGTCACGTCCAGAACTTGGACACCCGCGCGTCGCGCCACGATCGCATGCGCGAGCTCGTGGGCGAACAATGATGCGAGCAGGACAGCGGCGCCACAGACACCGGCCACCCAGTAGGTGCGGGTCGAGTACCCCGGGGCGGAGTTGGGCAGCGTCGAAGCCAGGCTCCAGGTGAACAGCCACAAGACGACCAGCACACCCCAGTCGACCTTGACCGGGAGCCCGGCGATACGTCCGATCGGGATGCCGTGCATGTCTTGACCTCCGAAGTTCTATTGACGGGCGACGATCACCGGTATTTGAGCGGCCTGTGCGACGGCCGTGCTCACCGAGCCCAGCAGCATGCCGGCGAATCCGCCGCGGCCGTGACTGCCGACGACGACGAGCTGTGCCGCCTCGGCCGCTTCCAAGAGATGAAGAGCCGGGGCATCCAGGACAATTCGGCGTTGCACGACGACATCGGGGAAGTGTTCTTGCCAACCTGCCAGGCGCTCGGCCAACGCTTCCTCGCCGACGGCTTGCAGCTTCAGCCAGTCATCGCCGGCCGCATCGGACATGTGCAGGTCTGACCAGGCGTGAATGGCGATGAGTTCGATTCCGCGGCACGACGCCTCCTCGAAAGCGATCGCCGTCGCCGACTCCGATGCCGGCGACCCGTCGATGCCCACCACCACCGGCAGCGCTGAGTGCGGCGAAGCGGACTGCGCTCCACCGTGCACCACGGCCACCGGACACCGAGCGTGGTGGATCAGCCCGGTGCTGACCGATCCGAGCAGGACGCGACCCACCTTGGTGTGGCCGCGGGAGCCGACCACGACCATCTGCGCCTGGGTCGAGAACTCGTAGAGGGTCGGACCGGTTGCCGAAAAATAGACCTCCGCCTGCAGGTCGGGAATCTCGCGATCTTGCGTGCTGTCCGTTGCGAGCTTGACCGCAGCCGAAATAATCTCTGCGCCTTCGGTTCTCTCCCATTCAAGGGTCTCAGAGGGTGGCTGGACAGCACCGCCGCCCAAAGCAAGAAGTCCCCACGGCGGACGCTCGATGACGTGAACGAGGCTCAGCGAAACGTGGCGCATCGCCGCCTCGCGCGCGGCCCAGCGCACCGCCGTGCTCGACGACGGCGACCCGTCCACACCGACGACGATGCCCTGATGCTTCCCCGAGTGCTTGGGCATTGCCCGTCCTCCCGTACCTGATGATCTCGCTGCAGCTGAGATTAGGGACGCCGGTCGGCTTCGAGCAGGAGTCATAGGTCCCGAAGTCGCTGCCTTAGGGCCCTTCAGGGCGAGAGCGCAAGCGAGCCGACGAATGGCCTCGCCAAGACGGGACTTCTTCCCCTACTGGGGCTTAACGGTCGAATGGTCGAATGTCTCAGTAGCGAAACCGACCTCACCAGATTGCAAGAGCCGGCCCGCGCCGCACCCCCCCTATGGCGGCGGGCCATAGCGGGCCCGCAGCCGCACCCCCCTATGGCTGCGGGCCCGCCCCATACCTTCAATTTCTGCCTGGACAGCGGAGCCGATCGCGAGGAAGCGAGGACCGCGTGATGAGTAGAGCGATCATCCTCGGCAAGGACACCCCGGATCGGCTGTTCCGCAACCGCCGCGAAGCCGGCCAGGTGCTGGCCGGCTTGCTGCAGGCCTATCGTGACCAGCCCGGCGTGGTGGTCTTGGGTCTGGCACGAGGCGGCGTTCCGGTCGCATGGGAAGTCGCGGCCGCGCTGCATGTGCCGCTGGACGCTTTCATCGTCCGCAAGCTCGGCGTTCCGGGCCACGAGGAGTTCGCGGCGGGCGCGCTCGCCAGTGGCGGCCGTGTGGTGATCAACGACGACGTGGTTCGAGGCCTCGGCATCACCCCGCAGCAGTTGCGGGATGTCGCCGAACGCGAGGGACGCGAGCTGATCAGACGAGAAGCGGCTTACCGCAACGGGCGCCCACCGGTCGATGTCACCGGCAAGACTGTCATCCTGGTCGACGACGGATTGGCCACCGGTGCCAGCATGCTCGCCGCGGTGCAGGCCCTGCGTGAGGCCGAACCGGCGCACATCGTGATTGCGGTGCCGTCGGCGCCGGAGTCGACGTGCCGGGAGTTCGCCGGTTTGGTCGACGACGTGGTCTGCGCGTCCATGCCCACCCCGTTTTTCGCGGTGGGCGCGTCCTTCTGGGACTTCAGTCAGGTCAGCGACGACGAAGTTCGCACGCTGCTCGCCACCCCCACTGCGGCGCAGTCGGTGATGCCCGCCGCGGAAACGGCGGCCGACGTCATTCGGCGCGTCGCCGTCGACGCCCCCGGCGGCGTGCCACCGCGAGAGATGTTGTCCGAGTTGATCGGTGACGCCAGGATCGTGCTCATCGGCGAGAGTTCCCACGGCACCCAAGAGTTCTACGAGGCCCGAGCTGAGATCACGAAATGGCTCATCGACGAGAAGGGGTTCTGCGCGGTCGCCGCGGAGGCGGACTGGCCCGATGCCTACCGGGTCAACCGCTATGTACGCGGGATCGGCGACGACGCCAACGCCGAGCAGGCATTGCGCGGCTTCGAGCGGTTCCCGTCGTGGATGTGGCGGAACACGGTGGTGCGCGACTTCGTCGACTGGTTGCGGAACCACAATCAGCTGTCTGACGCGCATCCAGGGCGTCAAACCGGTTTCTATGGACTGGATCTCTACAGCCTGCATCGTTCGATGCAGGAGGTGGTGAGCTTTCTCGACCGGGTCGATCCGATGGCCGCGGCCCGTGCGCGGTCTCGGTACTCGTGCTTCGACCACGTCTCGTCCGCCGACGACGGCCAGGCCTACGGATTCCGTGCCGCCTTCGGCGCCGGTCTGTCCTGTGAGGGGGAAGCCATCGACCAGCTGGTCGACATCCAGCGAAATGCGTTGGCCTACGCGCGCCGCGACGGGCTGCTGGCCGAGGATGAGCTGTTCTACGCCGAACAGAACGCACACGTCGTGCGCGACGCCGAGCGTTATTACCGGGCCATGTTCGGTGGGCGGGTGACCTCGTGGAACCTGCGAGATCAGCACATGGCTCAGACGCTGGACGCGCTGTTGGCGCATCTGGACCGGCGCCACGACGAGACGCCGGCGCGAATCGTCGTGTGGGCGCACAACTCTCATGTCGGTGACGCCCGTGCGACCGAGGTGTCGGCCGACGGCCAGCTGACGTTGGGTCAGCTTGTCCGCGAACGGTATCGGGATGACGCCCGGCTGATCGGGTTCAGCACCTACACTGGAACGGTGACTGCCGCCAGCGAGTGGGGCGGCGTCGCCGAACGAAAAACCGTCCGACCCGGGTTGCCGGGAAGCGTCGAAGAGCTGTTCCACGAGACCGGCAACCCGACCTTCGCCGTCTCGTCCGACGGTGCCGCCGGCGCTGCGCTGGATGTGGTCAGGTTGGCCCGCGCCATCGGCGTGATCTACCTGCCCGCGACCGAGCGGCAAAGCCATTACTTCCATGTCCGCCCGGCGGACCAGTTCGACGCGATGATTCACATCGAGAAGACCCAAGCGCTGCAACCGCTCGAGGTGACCAGTCAGTGGGTTGCCGGCGAAACCCCCGAGACGTACCCAACGGGCCTGTAGCCCAAGACATGCGATGAGCTTCCCGAACTCCTCCCGAGGAACGTCGGCCGCGGGTTGATCATGCCGTCGCCGGTCGACCGACCGGATTTCTTCCAAACACGAAGGGAAACTTAGATGATCGATGTGTTGCAGAACATGCCCGAGGGCGTGACCGGCATCCGCGTATCAGGTCGGCTGTGCGGTGATGATCTGCGGGAGTTCAAACCGGCAATGGACAGCCTGGTGAAAGACGATGAGATCAGGATCGTGGAAGTCATCGCTTCCGACTACGAGGGTTTCGGGCCCGGCGGCTTGGCCGAGGATCTGAAGTTGGGACTCGGCGCATTGTTCAAGCACCATTCGGCATTCAAGCGGATAGCTGTTGTCACGGACAAGGAGTGGGCCGTTCATATGCTGCATGCGCTGGCATGGATGGTCCCCGGAGAGCTCGAGTTGTTCGGTCTCGACGAACTCGAGCAAGCTAAGCAGTGGGCTGCCGGCACAGAGCCGACCTCGTCATAGGGCTGGGGGCGCAACGAGCTCGTCCTAAATGCGACGATAGCGGGGTGTCGGTCACAAAGCGGCCAGGTGGCGAGCGCGGTCCAGCGCCGATGCGTGAGACCCTGTCGCAACTGCGACTGCGCGAATTGCTTGCCGAGGTCCAGGACCGGATCGAGAAGATCGTCGAGGGTCGTGACCGACTCGACGGTCTGGTCGAGGCGATGCTGGTCGTCACCTCAGGACTGGAACTGGACGCGACCCTGCGCAGGATCGTGGACACCGCCATACACCTGGTCGACGCCCGCTACGGCGCGCTCGGCGTGCGCGGCCAGGCCCATGACCTGGTCGAGTTCGTCTATCAGGGCATCGACGACGAGACCCGGGCCCTCATCGGGAATCTCCCGCAGGGGCGGGGCGTCCTCGGAGTCCTGATCGACGACCCACAACCGATTCGGTTGGACAACATCCAGCAGCACTCGGCGTCGGTGGGTTTCCCGCCGAATCATCCGCCGATGCGGACTTTCCTGGGTGTTCCGGTGAAGATCCGCGACGAGGTCTTCGGCAACCTGTACCTGACCGAGAAGGCAAACGGTCAACCGTTCAGCGAGGATGACGAGATCCTGGCGCAGGCGCTCGCGGCGGCGGCCGGCATCGCGATCGCCAACGCGCGGCTCTACGCCCAGTCCCGGGCACGTCAGAGGTGGATCGAAGCGGCCCGCGACATCGCCACGACGATGTTGTCAGGCGCCGAGCCGGCCACGGTCTTTGCGCTTCTCGCGGAGAACGCGCTGAAGCTCGCCGACGCCACCGCCGCGATGGTCGCCGTGCCCGTCGACGTCGACGACGCCCCCGCTGGCGCGCCCGAATTGGTGGTGGCCGAAGCAGTTGGGGCAATCTCGATTCCAGCCGACGACGCGCTGGCGTTGACCGGCACCGTAGTCGGCGACGTGTTCGCAGACCGCACACCGCGTCGGCTCGACAACCTCGACATGGCGATCGGCGGACTGAACGGCCCCGCGTTGTTGCTGCCCTTGCCGGTGGCCGACACTGCCGCCGGTGTCCTTGTCGTGCTTCGGCGTGCCGGTCTGCCTGGCTTCACCGAGGAGCAGCTCGACCTGATGGCCGCGTTCGCGGGCCAGGCGGCGTTGGCCTGGCAGCTCGCGACATCGGAGCGGCGGATGCGGGAACTGGACCTGGTGACCGATCGTGACCGGATAGCGCGTGAACTCCACGATCACGTCATTCAGCGGCTTTTCGCCATCGGGCTCGCCTTGCAGGCGACCTTGCCGCTGGCAAAATCGTCCGACATGCAGCGGCGACTGTCGGAGCAAGTCGACGACTTGCAGCGCGTGATTCAAGACATCAGGACCGCGATCTTCGATCTGAACACCACGAGTTCGGGACCGGTCCGGCTTCGGCAGCGCCTGGAGGAGGCGATCGCCGAGAGCTCGGTGACCGGTCTGCGCACGATGGTGCAATTCGTTGGGCCGGTGTCGGTGGTCGACGCGACGTTGGCCGATCACGCGGAAGCCTTTCTGCGGGCAGCCGTCGGCGATGCCGCCCATCGACCCGATGTCACCAGGGTCAGCGTCGTCGTCGAGGTGGATGATGAGCTGAAAATCAGGGTTGCCGCTGACGGAAAGGACGCGCCGGCCGAGTCCATCGCCGACAGTCTCGGCACGATGCAGGCTGCCGCGGAAGAACTTCGCGGCAGCCTGGAGGTTGGGGCCGATTCCGGTGGTGAGACCACCTTGCTATGGTCGGTGCCGTTACCCGGTTAGTCGGCGGAGGGCTGAAATCCGCTGTGCGCGGCTAAGATTGACGCGCGACGATGACCGGCATCCGTGCTGAGTGTGCCACGGCGGCGCTGACCGATCCCAACAGCATGCCGGCGAACCCACCCCTTCCGTGGCTGCCGACCACCACTAGTTGGGCCGATTCAGATTGTTGGACAAGGTGATACGTCGGATGATCGCATTCCACCATGCGCCGAACCGTGACATCGGGATAGCGATCCTGCCAACCGGCCAGTCGCTCCGCGAGGATCTCCTCGGCGGCTGGTTTCATCGCGGGCCAGTCGATGGCCGGGTAGTCGTTGACCTCGACGTCACTCCAGACGTGCAGGGCGACGAGGTCGACGCCCCGCCACGACGCCTCGTCGAACGCGATCGCGATCGCCAGTTCCGACGCGGGCGACCCGTCGACGCCGACGAGAATCGGCGCATCGGCCGGATACGGCATCAGGGGATCCTCGTCGTGAATGACCGCCACCGGGCTGTGCGCGTGGCGGATGAGGCTCGAGCTCACCGAGCCCAGCAGGCTTCTGGCGACGGGCCCTCGGCCCCGTGAACCGACGACCACCAGATCGGCGTCTTTGGACAAGTCGACCAGCACCGGGACCACCGGTGAGAACAGCAGCTCAGTCTCGATCTGCTCCGGACCTCCACTGGGCGTCGTGGCCCGCGCGGTCTCGACCGCCTCGTCGAGGATTCGCTGCCCCTGCTCGACTTGCCAGCGCGAGAACGCCGTCGTCGCCGTCAGCGGAGGCAGGGTGAGCCCAATCGGCTGTACGGCATGGACGAGCGTGAGACGGACCTTGCGCATGGCAGCGTCGCGCGCCGCCCAGTCGACCGCGCACCTGGCGGCCGGCGACCCGTCGACACCGACGAAGACGCCCGAATCGGTTGTTGGAGCAGACATGTGCATCTCCTTGCTAGATCAGTGTGGACGGTTGGAACGTCCGCCGTCGACGAGTCCGCGGAGGTCTTGCTCCCACTGAGCGTCCCGCATGCGGCTGGCGTGTGCGCGTACGGCGTTAACCACCTGCGCGATGGCCATGACCACGACGAACCACCCCACGACGGCGGTGGACAGCGCGTCGACGGCTGCGCGCGCGACCGGACTCGGCGGCGCGACCCGACTGCCGTTGTCGTCGACCCAAATATCCAGCGGCGCACCGATTGTCACCGGCTTATTCCAGCCGAGCAGGTCGGTGTGCTCGACGCCGTTCAGCCGCCACCGGACATTAACGATGAACGCCCCGGCTTCGGGCGTTGGTTCGCTGTTCTGCACGGCTCTGGCCACGACGGCGTGCCGGGAGTGCGCCTGTTCGAGGTACTTCCGGGCTTGGACGTCGTGGATCATCGTGCCCGCCGCCCCTGCGCAGGCCGTCGCGATGACGACGAACATTACGGCCAGGGTGACGGCTGCGGCTTCGATACGGTCACTGACCCGGATGAGCGGGCTGCGATTGAACAGCCGCAGCACCGGCCAGGTCATCGGCCGGACTACGAAGCTCTGCATGGCGACCTCACTGGGGTGCGGACGACGTGATCCATTGCCGAGCTTGGTCGAGTTGCTCGCCGGGAAAGTGCCGGACCTCCGCCGAGACGAAGTGTGCCGCCAAGTGCTCCGCGACGTCCCCGAAGTGGGAGTCGGTGACGAGCGCGACTTTCTTGATGTGTTTCTGATGATCTTTGACGAAGCGAAAGTGTTTGACCATCGCTCCGAAACTGTCCCAGCCCGGGAATTTCGGGGCGTTGATGATCAGGCCGGCAAGGTCGCCGGTCTGCTGGATCTGGGGATCGATGACTTTCGCCATTTGAACGAAGTCGGCTGCCTCAAGCGATGATTCAGGTCGCACCAGCAGAATCGAATGTTCGGTATCCAGGTCGTAGTCGATCATCCTTTGCTCCTTTGGTCCGCGGTGTCAGTCGAACGCCCGCAGCCGCAGAACTTCGGACAGCGGTCGTCGTGGTGTGGGCTGTGGCGCTTTCTCGGTCACCGGCACCACACCCATCCGCACCAGGATCTGTGGTGACGCTTCCGGTCTGGTCAGCGATTGGAGGAGTTTGCGGGTTTCGTCGAGTTCAGTGAGGTGTGTCACCGTGCAGGTGGCGAAGCCAACCATGGTGCATTCCAACAGGATCGCGGAGAGTGCTTCGCCGGACGCCAAGGCATCCTCGCGGCTGTCGCCGTCGGTGGACAGCAGCAGGATCATCGCTTGATCCTCCGGAATCTCACTGCGCCGTTCCGGCCGGTGGACGACGGGAAATACCCGTTCGATGCCGACCCGGTCGCTTTCGGCTGCGGACACCAGGGCGCTGTGCGGGATACCCTCTGTCTTCTCGAAAGGTGCTGTCCACCAGTGCAGTTCATCGTGATATGCGCTGTCGTAGAGCCGTATTGACTCCGCGATCTGGGCCGCGTCGGTGAGCTTGGGCAGCAGATCGGTGGGAATCGTGTCGATGCGCACCGAGTTGCCGTGCATGCCGCCGGCCCATATCGAGGAAATCGATTGCCATTCGGTCGGTGCGCTGAACGGCAATCGGTCGGTGCGACGTGTCCAGATAGCCTGAGCGCGCAACCGGTCTCGCTCGGTCACATAGTCGATCGGGCCGAAACTCATCGACGCCAAGTGGTTGGAGCTGTCCGGATTCGGAAAGTACTCGACGTGTGTCTTCCAGCCGGCCGCGGCCATCGCGACCCGGAGATGGTCGATCGCTGCGCCGCACCCCATGAGGGCTTCGCGCGCCGATTGGTCGGTGTCCATCACTCGACTCGGATCGAGGAACAGCCGGAGTTGGCCGTCACTGTAAACCCATTGCCACGGTTGGCTGTTGTGCAGAGACGGGGCGCGGCACGCCGCCGTCACCGCGTCCTGGATGACTTTGCTGTCGAACAGAGTCGTAGGCATTGTTGTTGACCTCCCGATTTCGCCTGTCTTCGAGGTTTGTCTACTTGCGTTGGCGGTAGCAGGGCCATTGGTCCTCGATTCGACAGCCGACGGACCACTGTCCCGTTTCAGATCACTGCGAACTGTTGGTGCGTCCGCTGTCGTCGCCGACGAGGAGCCGGATGTCCCTTTCCCACTGAGCGTCCCGCATGCGACTGACGTGCACACCCGTGGCGGTGACGGCCAGAGCGACGACCGCGGCCGCGATCACCCACGCCGCCACTGCTACGGTCACCGCGTCGATGTCGACGGCAGCCATCGGTGTGGGCCAGTCCACCCGATTGCCGTTGTTGTCGACCCAGATCTGCAGCGGCTCACCGACTTTGAGAGCACCGTCGGTGAGAATCGCGTCGGCGTGGTCGATGCCGCTGAACTGCCACCGCACATGCACAGTGAACGCCGACGGGATGGGCGAAACTGCCGGTCTGCTGTCGTCGACCGTTTTCGCGGTCACCACATGTCGGCTTTGACCTTGCGCGAGCAGGGCCTGCGTCTCGTTGTCGTGGACGATCATGCCGATTCCCGCGGCGCAGGGGGCGGCGATCACGACCAGCAGAGCGGCCAGCGCGACGGCCGCCGCTTCGATGCGATCGCTGGTCCGCACGAGCGGGCTGCTGCTCAATAGCCGGGCGATCGGCCTCTTGATGGCGCGAATCACGAAACTGTGCACGGCAACCTCACTTCGGGGTCATTGCGACGTTGTTTCACAGCGTGGCAATGCCGCCGTCGTGTCCGTAGAGTCCAATGTCTACCGCCGATAGGGCCTAGGGCATCAGAGCTCTCTCGCGAGTCTGGACGGCCGATGAGCTAGCCTGCGGGACGTGCTGCTTAGCTCGCTGAATTCCGCCTCTCCCGACATCGGGGACGCCGTCCGCATCGGCGACGTGACGCTCAGCCGCAGCGACATCGTCGGGGCCGCGACGTCGGTGGCCGAACGGGTCGGTGGCGCGGACCGGGTCGCGGTGCTGGCCACGCCGACCGTGCCCACCGCATTGGCCATCGCCGGGTGCCTGATCGCCGGCGTCCCGGTCATTCCGGTACCCGCCGACGTCGGGCAGGCCGAGCGGCGCCACATTCTCACCGACTCCGGGGCGCAGGCGTGGCTGGGGCCCGAGCCTGACCATCCAGAAGGTCTGCCGCACATCCCGGTGCGGGTGCACGCCCGGTCCTGGCACCGCATCCCCGAGCCGTCGCTGCAGGACACCGCGCTGATCATCTACACCTCGGGCACCACCGGTCCACCCAAGGGCGTGCAACTCAGCGGTGCCGCGATCGCCGCGGACCTGGACGCGCTCGCGCAGGCCTGGCAGTGGACCGCCGACGACACACTGGTGCACGGTCTGCCGCTGTTCCACGTGCACGGCCTGGTGCTCGGTCTGCTCGGTTCGCTACGGGTGGGAAACCGCTTCGTGCACACCGGAAAACCCACACCGCAGGCCTACGCTCAAGCCTGTTCGGAAGCGCAGGGCAGCTTGTTTTTCGGGGTGCCGACGGTGTGGTCGCGGTTGGTTGCCGACCAGGCCGCCGCCGAGGCGCTGCGACCGGCGCGGCTGCTGGTGTCCGGCAGCGCCGGCCTGCCGGTCCCGGTGTTCAACGAGTTGGTGCGGCTCACCGGGCACGCGCCGGTCGAGCGGTACGGCGCGACCGAATCGTTGATCACGCTGTCCACCCGCGCCGACGGCGAGCGCCGGCCCGGCTGGGTCGGCCTGCCGCTGGCCGGCATCGAAACCCGGTTGGTCGACGACGACGGCGGCCCGGTGCCGCATGATGCGGAAACCATTGGGCGACTGCAGGTTCGCGGCCCGACGCTATTCGACGGCTACTTGAATCGCGCGGACGCCACCGCGGAGGCGTTCGACGCCGACGGCTGGTACCGCACCGGTGATGCCGCGGTCATCGACGGCGACGGCATGCACCGCATCGTCGGCCGCGAGTCGGTCGACCTGATCAAGTCCGGTGGATACCGGGTCGGAGCCGGTGAAATCGAGACGGTGCTGCTCGGGCATCCCGGCGTGGCCGAGGCGGCGGTGGTCGGGCTGCCCGACGACGACCTGGGCCAGCGCATCGTCGCCTTCGTCGTCGGCTCCGGTGCAGGCAAGGCCGTGCCGCAGGAGCTGATCGACTATGTGGCGAAGGAGCTTTCGGTGCACAAACGGCCACGCGAGGTGCGCGTCGTGACCGAGTTGCCGCGCAACGCGATGGGCAAAGTGCTCAAGAAGCAACTGCTCAGCCAGGGCTGACACCGCGCGCTGGTGTGACACCCGCGGCCTTTTTCCTTACCGTCATACCCGTGCATCGAAGCAGCCAGCCAACGATGACGGAGGCCACCGCGCCACCGGTCACGCCGATGAAACGCGTCGCGGGCGCGTGCCTGGTGGGGTCGGCGATCGAGTTCTACGACTTTCTGATCTACGGCACCGCTGCGGCGCTCGTGTTTCCCACGGTGTTCTTTCCGCAACTCAGCCCGACGATGGGCACCATCGCCTCGATGAGCACATTCGCCAGCGCGTTCGTGTCGCGGCCGATCGGCGGGGCCGCATTCGGCTACCTCGGTGATCGGGTGGGCCGCAAAAAAACGCTGGTTGCCACGCTGGTGCTGATGGCCGTCGCCACTGTCAGCGTCGGCCTGGTGCCGCGGACCGAGTCCATCGGCGTGGCCGCCCCGCTGATCTTGGTCGCACTGCGATTGGTGCAGGGGTTCGCCGCCGGTGGGGAGTGGGCCGGGTCGGTGTTGCTGAGCGCCGAATATGCGCCCGCCGGCAAACGCGGCAGGTACGGCATGTTCACCCTGCTCGGCGGCGGAACGGCGGCGGTGCTGTCCAGCCTGACGTTCCTGGGCGTGAGTTTCACCATCGGCGAGAACAGCCCGGCGTTTCTGGCGTGGGGCTGGCGGATACCGTTCCTGATCAGCGCGGTGCTGATCGCCATCGCCCTCTACGTGCGGCTGCGGATCGACGAGACCCCGGTATTCGTCGCGGAGAAGGCCCGCACCCCGGTGCCGAGGGCGCCGATCGCTGAATTGCTGCGGCTGCAACGCCGGGAGATCGTGTTGGCCGCCGGCAGCATTCTGGGCGGGATGTCGTTCGCCTACATGGCGAACACCTATCTCACCCGCTACGCCCACGCCGAACTGGGCTACTCCCGTAGCTTCATCTGGGCCGTCGGGGCCCTGGGCGGGCTGGTCAGCATCACGTTCGTCGCGTTGTCGGCGACGCTGTCCGACCGGGTCGGGCGACGCCGGATGATGTTGCTGGGCTGGGCGGGATGTGTGCCCTGGGGGCTGTTGGTGATTCCGTTGATCGACACCGGCAACCCGGCGTTGTACGCGGTGGCGATCGTCGGCATGTGCGCGATCGGCGGTATCGGGTCCGGGCCGACGGGCGCCTTCATTCCCGAACTGTTCGCGACCCGCTACCGCTACAGCGGATCGGCACTGGCGGTGAACTTGGCCGGAGTGGTCGGCGGCGCACTGCCGCCGTTGATCGCCGGAACGGTCCAGGCGACCTACGGCAGCTGGGCCGTCGGCCCGATGCTCGCAATCCTGGCCTTAGCGAGCTTCGTGTCCGCATATCTGCTGCCCGAGACCAAAGGCACCGATCTGCATTCCGGCGACTAGTTGACCTAGTTGGCGTGCAGGTCCTCGTTGAGCGCGATGCCGCGGCCGTCGCGGGACACCACCTCGACCGCGCCGGTCAGTGAATTGCGCCGGAACAGCAGGTTGCTGCTGCCGGCCAGTTCGCGAGCTTTCACTGACTTCCCGTCGGGCAGAGCAACTTTCGTGCCCGCGGTGACATAAAGGCCGGCTTCGACGACGCAGTCGTCGCCCAGCGGGATGCCCAGCCCGGCGTTGGCGCCGAGCAGGCAGTGCTTGCCGATCGAGATCACCTCGGTGCCGCCGCCGGACAGTGTGCCCATGATCGAGGCGCCACCGCCGACGTCGGACCCGTCACCGACCACCACGCCCGCCGAGATGCGGCCCTCGACCATCGATGCGCCCAGCGTGCCGGCATTGAAGTTGACGAAACCCTCGTGCATCACCGTCGTCCCCGATGCCAGATGTGCACCCAGCCGCACCCGGTCGGCGTCGGCGATCCGCACTCCGCTGGGCACGACATAGTCGACCATGCGGGGGAACTTGTCCACGCCGTAGACCGTGACCTGCCCGCGGCGGCGCAGCCGCGCCCGCACCGTCTCGAAACCGTCGATGGCGCACGGGCCGTAGTTCGTCCACACCACATTGGTCAGCACCCCGAACAGGCCGTCGGCGTTGAGCCGGTGCGGCGTGACCAGTCGATGCGACAGCAGGTGCAGCCGCAGATAGGCGTCGTAGGCGTCGACGGCCTTGTCGTCCAGCGAGCCGATCACGGTGCGAACGACGACGGTCTCGGTCTCGCGCTCGTCGTCGCGGCCGGCCAGCGCGGCGAGTTCTTCGGGTACCTCGGCCACCGACAGTCGTACCGTGCCGCTGTCGCCCGATTCGATCAGTTCCGGTGCGGGGAACCAGGTGTCGAGGACCGATCCGTTCGCGGCCAGCGTCGCCAGCCCGATGCCTGAAGCTGCAGTCACGGGCCCCACGGTACCCACCCACTAGGCTGAGATCGTGCTTGACCTACGCGGCGACCCGATCGAGTTGACCGCGGCCTTGGTCGACATCCCCAGCGAGTCGAGGCACGAAGAACGCATCGCCGACGAGGTCGAAGCGGCGCTGCGCGCACAGACCTCGCACTTCGAGATCATCCGCAACGGCAACGCGGTGCTGGCCCGCACCGCGCTGGGACGCGCCAGCCGAGTGCTAATGGCCGGGCATCTCGACACCGTCCCGGCCGCGGGCAACCTGCCGAGCCGCCGCGACGCCGACGTGCTGCACGGGTGCGGCACGGCCGACATGAAGTCGGGCGACGCGGTCTTCCTGCATCTGGCCGCCACGGTCGTCGAGCCCGCGCACGACCTGACTCTGGTGTTCTACGACTGCGAGGAAATCGATTCGGCCGCAAACGGTTTGGGCCGCATCGAGCGTGAGCTGCCGGACTGGCTGGCGGCCGACGTGGCAATCCTGGGTGAGCCGACCGGCGGCTATATCGAGGCGGGCTGTCAGGGCACCCTGCGGGTGGTCGTCCATGCGAGCGGAACCCGCGCGCACTCGGCGCGATCGTGGCTGGGTGACAACGCCATTCACAAACTCGGCGCCGTCCTGGACCGGCTTGCGGAATACCGGGCCCGTAGTGTCGACATCGATGGCTGCACGTACCGCGAAGGGTTGTCGGCGGTTCGGGTCCACGGCGGTGTCGCCGGCAACGTGATCCCCGACGCGGCGTCGCTGACGGTGAACTTTCGGTTCGCGCCGGACCGCTCGCCGGACGCCGCGCTGCAACACGTGCACGAGGCGTTCGACGGCCTCGACGTGCGGATCGAGCAGACCGATTCCGCGGCCGGGGCGTTGCCCGGGCTGTCCAGACCCGCTGCGAAGGCGCTCGTCGCTGCTGCTGACGGTCACGTGCGAGCAAAGTACGGCTGGACCGACGTGTCGCGGTTCGCTGCCAGGGGCGTCGCCGCGGTGAACTACGGACCCGGTGATCCCAACCTGGCGCACACCGTCGACGAACGGGTGCCCGTCGACCAGATCACCGCCGCGGTGAGCATGCTGCGGGCATACCTGAGCAGCTAATCGGGCGTTCACCGGCCAACCGTCGCTGCGCAACGAAATGGACGGCAAACTGCAATCAATCTGTTTGCGTTTATCTCGCTGAAACTTCGTAACACTGACGTAACGTAGATCACATGGCAAAGATGCCGGCGTTACGGGTCGCCCACGGCGCGACCTTTGGTGTTTATGCGCTGGTCGGTCTCATGCTCGCCGGCCCCGCGCCGTTTGCTCAGGCCAGTGTTTCCGCGACGGGCGCTGCGCCGATTCATCTCGCGTCGTCCGTCGATCCCGGCATGGATCCTGAGCCGCTGAGTCCGGACGTGCCCGGAGTCCAAGAACCAGCGAAGCCCGGCCAGACGCTGACCCCGTCGCACCACCACCGCAGCCACCACCGGGCGCCGACGAGTACCTGACTCAGAGCCGCTCCGCCTGTTTGGCCGCGTCGGCGGCTGCCGGATGCAGCCCCTGGTCGGCCAGGTCGGCCGCCACCTCGGTCAACGCCGTCGAATCGCCGGCGGCCAACGCCCGGGCGTGCGCCAGCGTCAGCCGTCCCAGCACGCAGTCCACTTCGACCGCCAGACGTTGGGCCCGCTGCACGGCGCGCATATCGCCGAGCCGGGTCGCGTCCTGCAGCGCGCGCAAGGCGATCGCGGACTGGCCGCCGCGTTCGGCGGTCTGCACCGCGTCCCGCGCCGCCTCGATCGCGCCCGTCGTATCGCCGCGGGCGGCCTTCGACCACGCTCGGGCCAGCGCCAACTCCGGAGCGAACAACGTCGACTTCAGGCCGTGCCGTGACTCCGCCCGGCTGAACACCTTTGCCGCTCCCAGCTGGTCGCCCTGCTGGCCGAGCGCCTGGGCCAGCAGGCTCAACGCCAGCGGCCCCCAGGAATAGCCGGTGCGGGCCAGCGGATCGGCGGCCCGGCTCAACAGCCGCACGGCGGCGTCGAAATCGCCCTGCGCGATCGCCACGTACCCCACCAATGTCTCGCCGATCGCCCGGCCGGGCTGCTGCAGTTCAGCGAAGTCGGTGAAGCGCTGGGCCAGTGTCCGGGCGTCGGTCAGCCGTCCGGCCATCACCAGCGCGGTGATCCGGCCGAAGCCGCTGGTGAACCGCAGCAGACCGGGATGGTCTGCTGCGGTCGCGCGACGGGCCAGCGCCTCGACGTCGTCGAACTGCCCGGCGCGCGCCGAGCTCAGCGCTGCCGCCGAGGCCGCCCAGCCCACGGCGACCTCGTCGGCGTGCGGGGAGGCCAGCACCTCGCGGGCGATCCGCAGCGTACGCAGCGGAGCGCCCGCGTTCATCGCGAAGGTCGCCGCCAACGCGTCGAGGGTGGCCTGCGCGGCCGGCGCCGCGACGTGGCCGCGGGTGGTCTGCAGAAAAGCGGTGGCCCGCTCCGGCTCGTTGAGCATCCAGAACTGGTTGGCCGCCCGCGGCAACGCCCACGCGATCAGCTCGGGCGGCGACAGCTGCTCGGGATTCACCGCCGCCAGCGCCGCATCGGCTTCACGTCCGCGGCCCTGCCAGGCCAGGGCGTAGGCCAGCGCCAGGCGCGCGGCCAGTCCGCCCGCGCGGTCCAGCGCCGCCTTGGCGAGTTGCTCGGCGAGTGTCAACTCGCCGAGCTGCAGCGCCCGCTGGGCGGCGGCCACGGTGTCGGCGACCTCGGCAGCGGAGTCGCTACCGAGGCTGAGTGCTGCCAGTCGCAGCTGATCGCCGACGTGGCCGGACGGCTGCGACGTCAGGTGGTCGACCAGCGACGTGCGCAGCGTGCGCTCGGCGTCGGGCGTGAGCCCGGCGCCGGCGCGGTCGGTGTAGAGCGGGTGCGCCGGGTAGACCATCGCGTCGCCGTCGACGACGATCACGCCGAGCGCTTCCGCGTGGTCGACGGCGTCGTTGTCGGCCAGCGTCGCCAGGTCGCCGCGGCGCAGCGGCTCGGCGATCGCCAGGTAGTCCAGCACCCCGCGCACCGGTGCAGGCAGGCCGGCCAGGTAGCCGTCGATCAGCTCGGTCAGCGATCCGCGGGCCCGCAGATCGCCCGCGTCGGCCAGGTGTCGCAGGTGCAGCGGGTTGCCGTGGCTGCGGGCGAATGCGTCGTTGATCGCGGCGTCATCGGGTGCCGTGCCCAGCGCCGATTCCAGCACGGTCGCCGTCGCCGCCCGATCCAGCGCCGCGACCTCGACCTGGATCAGCAGCTCGTCGGCCCACAGTGCGGCGATCGCGTCCGGCAGCTCGGTGTCGGCCCGGATCGTGACGATCAGCTGCGCCGAACCGCTCAGTGCCAACTGGTAGACGAGCGTGGCGGACAGGTGGTCGAGCAGGTGTGCGTCGTCGATAACGAACAGCTGCCGTGCGCCGTCACCGGTCAGGTAGTCGTGCGCGGCGCGCAGCAGTTCGGCCGGCCGCCCGTCGCCGGCGATGTGGGCGTCGGCCAGCAGCGCGCCGAACGCGCCGAACGGGACGGTGCGCTGCGCGGCGGTGCCCACCACCCAACGGGCACCGTCGCCCGCGGCGCGGCGGGCGGCCAGCGTCTTGCCGACGCCGTCGGCGCCGACCAACACCGCGCCGCAGCGCTCGGCCAGGCCGGCTGCCACCTCGCGCAACACCCGGTCCTGCGGCGCGGCAACCCAAGCACTCGGCACCGCCGGATTTTATGGCGCTTGCCCATGGCTATATGCCGTTAGGCCCAAATGCGCTCGGCGGCAAGGGTGGTAGATCTACTACGGTTCGACTGTGCACCCCAAACGCAACGCGCCTCACCCGCGGGCGGTCTGCGTGTACTGCGCATCCGGGCCCACCCACCCCGAGTTGCTGGCGCTGGCCGCCGAACTCGGCGAAGCGATCGCCGAACGCGGTTGGACCCTGGTCTGGGGCGGCGGCAACGTCTCGGCGATGGGCGCGCTGGCCACCGCCGCGCGGGCCCGTGGCGGCTGGACCGTCGGAGTGATTCCGAAGATGCTGGTGCGTCGCGAGGTCGCCGACCACGACGCCGACGAGCTGATCGTCACCGACACCATGCGGGAGCGCAAACAGATCATGGAGGACCGCGCCGACGCCTTCATCACGTTGCCCGGCGGCATCGGCACACTCGAAGAATTCTTTGAAGCCTGGACCGGCGGCCATCTCGGTGTGCACCACAAGCCGGTGGTTCTGCTCGATCCGCGTGGACACTTCGATGGGCTGCGCGCCTGGCTGTGCGGGCTGGTGGACAGCGGCTACGTCGCGCAGACCGCGATGGACCGCCTGGTGGTCGTCGACGACGTTGATGCGGCAATCCAGGCCTGCGCACCCAACTGAGTGGATTAGCTGCATACGGTTAGGCTGGCCGCCATCTGCCACAGCGCGAAACGGGGGTTAGCCATGTCCGAACACCAGTCTGGTTCTCATAGGTCGGTCGGGCTGCTCGACATCGCGACTCGGGTGCACACCGTGTTGGCCGACCTTCCGGTGATCGCCCGCGGGATGCTCACGTTGGTGCGGGCGCAGCCGAACTTCAAGGTGTCGATCGGCAAGGTCTTCCAAGACCGTGCCGCCCGCTACGGCGATCGGGTGTTCATCCGGTTCGGCGAGCAGCAGGTGACCTATCGCGAGGCCAACGAGACCGCCAACCGCTACGCGGCCGTGTTGGCCGCCCGCGGTGTCGGGCGCGGAGACGTCGTCGGGATCATGCTGCGCAACTCGCCGAATGCCGTGTTGATGATGCTGGCCGCAGTCAAATGCGGCGCGGTCGCCGGCATGCTCAACTACCACCAGCGCGGCGACGTGCTGGCGCACAGCATCGGCTTGCTGGAAGCCAAGGCGCTCGTCATCGAGTCCGACTTCGTGGATGCGGTGGACGAGTGCGGCGGCGCCACGATCAGCCCGACGACCATCGAGGAGATGGAGCGGCTGTCGGCCACCGCGCCGACCACCAACCCGCAGTCGGCGTCAGCCGTGTTGGCCAAGGACACCGCGTTCTACATCTTCACGTCCGGCACCACCGGTCACCCCAAGGCCAGCGTGATGACGCACAAGCGGTGGCTGTCCGCGCTGGCGGTGTTCGGTGGGCTGGGGTTGCGGCTGAAGGGCTCCGACACGCTCTACAGCTGTCTGCCGCTGTACCACAACAACGCGCTGACCGTCGCGGTCGGCTCCGTGATCAACTCCGGGGCGACGCTGGCGCTGGGGAAGTCCTTCTCCGCGTCGAGGTTCTGGGACGAGGTGATCGCCAGCCGGGCGACCGCCTTCATCTACATCGGCGAGATCTGCCGGTACCTGCTCAACCAGCCGGCCAAGCCGACCGACCGGGCACACAAGGTGCGCCTGATTGCCGGCAACGGATTGCGGCCCGAGATCTGGGAGGAGTTCACGTCTCGGTTCGGCATCCCGCGGGTCTGCGAGTTCTACGCGGCCAGCGAAGGCAACACCGCGTTCATCAACGTCTTCAATGTGCCGAGGTCGGCCGGGTGGGCGGCGCTGCCGGTGGCGTACGTCGCCTATGACGCCGACACCGGCGCTCCGGTGCGCGGTGAGGACGGCTGGGTGCAGCGGGTGCCCGCCGGCCAGCCCGGTTTGCTGCTCAGCCCGGTCAGCAGGGTGCAGCCGTTCGACGGCTATACCGATGCCAGCGCGAGCGAAAAGAAATTGGTGCGCGACGCTTTCCGCAAGGGTGATTGCTATTTCAACACCGGCGACGTGATGAGTCCGCAAGGCATGGGCCATGCCGCCTTCGTCGATCGACTCGGCGACACGTTCCGCTGGAAGGGCGAGAACGTCGCGACCACCCAGGTGGAGCGGGCGCTCGGGTCCGACAAGTCCGTCGAGGAGTGCACCGTCTTCGGTGTGGAGGTGCCGCGCACGGGCGGCCGCGCGGGGATGGCGGCGGTCAAGCTGCGCGACGGCGCCGACTTCGACGGGAAGTCGCTCGCCCAGACCGTCTACACGCAGTTGCCGGCGTACGCGATGCCGCTGTTCGTGCGACTGGTCGAGTCGATGGAGCACACCACCACGTTCAAGAGTCGCAAAGTGGATCTGCGCGAGCAGGCTTACGACTCCGGCATCGAAGACCCGGTCTACGTGCTGGCCGGCCGCGATGAGGGCTACGTGCCGTTCTACGACGACTATCCCGACGAAGTAGCGAACGGTGAGCGGCCACAGGGCTGAGGGCACCACCTGCCACACCAGTACCACGAGTTGGGTGGCACTCTTTTCCGAAATCGTCGGCACATGCGATATCAGCCCGCGGTGATATCGCATGTGCGTGCGAAATAAAAAAGGCGGGTCGACCCGGAGAGTGACCGAAGTGACTCGTGAGTCTTGTGAGCTTTTGCTCGCACCTCGGCCGTCGCCGGGCGAGAGCAGCAGGCACCATATAAGGGTGCAGTCCACCCTGTGCGGCCGCCCGGTCAGCGCCGATCGCCCGCTGATCATGGCGATCGTCAATCGAACGCCGGATTCGTTCTACGACCGCGGGGCGAACTTCAGCGACGACGCGGCCAAAGCGGCGGCCCACCGCGTCGTCGCCGAGGGTGCCGATGTGATCGACGTGGGCGGGGTCAAGGCCGGCCCGGGGGAGCGCATCGACACCCAGGCCGAGATCGCCCGCGTTGTGCCGTTCATCGCGTGGCTGCGAGACGCCTACCCCGATCAGCTGATCAGCATCGACACCTGGCGCTCGGAGGTGGCCGGGCATGCGTTGCGCGCCGGCGCGGACCTGATCAACGACAGTTGGGGCGGCTACGACCCCGCGATGCCTGAGGTGGCCGCCGAACACGGCGCCGGACTGGTGTGCTCGCACACCGGCGGCGCGCGCCCCCGCACCCGCCCGTTCCGGGTCAGCTACGGCACCAGCACCCGCGGCGTGGTTGACGACGTGATCGACGAAGTCACCACCGCGGCCGAGAAAGCCGTCGCCGCCGGCGTCGACCGCAGCCGGATTCTCATCGACCCGACCCACGATTTCGGCAAGAACACCTTCCACGGATTGGCGCTATTGCGCCACATGGAAGATCTTGTTAACACCGGGTGGCCGGTGTTGATGGCGTTGAGCAACAAAGATTTCGTCGGGGAGACTCTAGGCGTGGAACTGACCGAGCGGCTGGAGGGCACCCTGGCGGCCACCGCACTCGCGGCTGCCGCGGGCGCGCGGATGTTCCGGGTCCACGAGGTCGGGCCGACCCGACGGGTGCTGGAGATGGTCGCGTCGATCCACGGTCAGCGGCGGCCCGCGCGCACGGTGAGAGGACTCGCATGACGGCATCAGAGCTGGTCGATCTCACCGCTGAGGGCGCCCTGACCGCCCTGCCCGGTGACGTCTGGCTGGCCGATCGCTGCTGGACCAGGCCGCAGTGGACGGTGGAGGAGCTCCGGGCGGCCAAAGCCGAACGGACGATTTCGGTGGTGCTGCCCGCCCTCAACGAGGAAGACACCGTCGAATCGGTGATCGACAGCATCTCGCCGCTGCTCGGCGGGCTGGTCGACGAGCTGATCGTGCTCGACTCCGGATCCACCGACGACACCGAGATCCGGGCGATCGCCGCGGGCGCCCGCGTCGTCACCCGCGAGCAAGCCCTGCCCGAGATCGCGCCGCGGCCCGGCAAGGGCGAGGTGCTGTGGCGTTCACTGGCGGCCAGCAGCGGCGACATCGTGGTTTTCGTCGACTCGGATTTGATCGAGCCGCACCCGATGTTCGTGCCGCGGCTGCTCGGACCGCTGCTCACCGAGGACGGCGTTCATCTGGTCAAGAGTTTCTACCGGCGGCCCCTGAACGTCCATGACGCCAGCGGCCGCGAAGGCGCCACCGGCGGCGGCCGGGTGACCGAGTTGGTGGCACGGCCCCTGCTCGCGGCGCTGCGACCCGAACTGAGCTGTGTGCTGCAACCGCTCGGCGGCGAATACGCGGCCACCCGCGAGCTGCTCACCTCGGTGCCGTTCGCGCCCGGCTACGGCGTGGAGATCGGCCTGCTCGTCGACACCTACGACCGGCTGGGCCTAGACGCGATCGCTCAGGTCAACCTCGGCGTGCGGGCGCATCGCAACCGGCCGCTGGCCGAGCTGGGCCCGATGAGCCGTCAGGTCGTCGCGACGCTGCTGTCCCGCTGCGGCATTCCCGACTCCGGCGTGGGCCTCACCCAGTTCTTCGTCGACGGTGACGGCTACACGCCACGGACTTCGGCGGTGTCGCTGGCCGACCGGCCGCCGATGAACGCCCTCCGACCGCGCTGAGCGACGTCGTACCCATAAGGCAATATCGTCCCCGTGGCGTTGGTGTTGCTCTACCTGGTGGTGCTGGTCCTGGTGGCGATCGTGCTGTTCGGGGTGGCCAGCCTGCTGTTCGGTCGCGGTGAGCCGCTACCGCCGCTGCCGCGCGGGACGACGCCGACCGTCCTGCCCGCATCCGGCGTCACCGGCGCCGACGTCGACGCGGTGAAGTTCACCCAGACGATCCGTGGATACAAGACCAGCGAGGTCGACTGGGTGCTGGACCGGCTCGGCCAGGAGCTCGACCAGTTGCGCGGCGAGCTCTCGTCGGTGCACGCGGCGGCCGCTGCTGACGAGCCGGACGACGACCCGGAGGACGAGCCCGGTGACGACGCCTGACGACGACGGGCATGTCCGCTGCGACTGGGCGGTCGGCAAGCCCGGCAGCGCCGATTTCGAGCTCTACCGCGACTACCACGACCACGAGTGGGGCCAGCCGCTGGACGGGCGGGTGGCGCTGTTCGAACGGATGAGCCTGGAGGCCTTCCAGAGCGGCCTGTCCTGGCTGATCATCCTGCGTAAACGGGAGAACTTCCGGAAGGCGTTCGACGGTTTCGACGTCGACAAGATCGCCCGCTACACCGACGCCGACGTGGCCCGGCTGATGGCCGACCCGGGCATCGTTCGCAACCGGGCCAAGATCGAGGCGACCATCGCCAACGCGCGGGCCGCCGCCGACGACCGGGGCGATCTGTCGGAGTTGCTGTGGTCGTTCGCCCCGGCGCCCCGACCCCGGCCCGCGACGCTGGCCGACGTGCCCGCCACGACACCGGAATCCACCGCGATGGCACGCGAGCTGAAGCGCCGCGGATTCCGGTTCGTCGGCCCGACGACCGCGTACGCACTGATGCAGGCGACCGGGATGGTCGACGATCACATCCAAGCCTGCTGGGTCCCTCCAACCGCCAACTGAAACGCCGACGCGGAGGTCATGCACACTCACCGGCTGCGATAGGGAACAATGGGGGGGTGAATGTGCAGTTGACGGGCCAGCTCGAATTTGGAGGGAGTGCTCGATGGCGGCGATGAAGCCCCGGACCGGTGACGGTCCACTGGAAGCGACCAAGGAGGGGCGCGGCATCGTGATGCGGGTACCGCTGGAAGGCGGTGGCCGACTCGTCGTCGAGCTCACACCCGACGAAGCCGCCGCGCTCGGTGACGAACTCAAGGGCGTCACCAGCTAGACCCGCCGTTACGCGCACACTTTCTGGTAGATCTCCAGGGTCTGTTGCGCGATCTGCGCCCACGAGAATTCCGCGATGCAGCGCTGCCGTCCCGCCCGGCCGTAGCGCTCCGCCCGCGCCGGATCGGCGACGAGGGCGTTGACCGTGGCGGCGAGGCCGCTTCGGTAGCCGGCTGCATCGTCGGGGTCGTAGTGCACCAGCGAACCGGTCGACCCGTCGGCGACCACCTCGGGTATGCCCCCGACGTCGGAGGCCACCACGGCGGTACCGCAGGCCATCGCCTCGAGGTTGACGATGCCCAACGGTTCGTAGACCGACGGGCATACGAAAACTACTGCAGCCGAGAGTATTTCACGAATCTTTCCGATCGGCAGCATCTCTCTGACCCAGAAAACGCCGGTGCGCGAGGCGGCGAGGTCAGCGACCGCGGCGCTGACCTCGGCGGCGATTTCCGGTGTGTCGGGCGCCCCGGCGCACAGCACCAGCTGCACGTCCGGATCGAACTTGTGGGCGGCGGCCAGCAGATGTGCGACGCCTTTCTGCCGGGTGATCCGCCCGACGAACGCGACGATCGGCCGGTTGCGGTCGACGCCGAGGTCGGCGAGCACCGACTCGTCGGGCTGCGGTTGCGCTGGATACCAGACCGCGGTGTCGATTCCGTTGCGCACGACGTGCACCCGGTCGGGGTCCAGCGTCGGATAGACCTTCAGCACGTCCCCGCGCATACCCAGGCTGACGGCGATCACCGCGTCGGCGGCGTTGGCCGCCGTCTGTTCCACCCAAGACGAGATCCGGTAGCCGCCGCCGAGCTGCTCGGCCTTCCACGGCCGCAACGGCTCCAGCGAGTGTGCGGTCAGCACATGTGGG
This sequence comes from Mycobacterium cookii, assembly GCF_010727945.1. Classification (NCBI taxonomy): domain Bacteria; kingdom Bacillati; phylum Actinomycetota; class Actinomycetes; order Mycobacteriales; family Mycobacteriaceae; genus Mycobacterium; species Mycobacterium cookii. The sequence goes on along the minus strand of NZ_AP022569.1, from coordinate 2,021,791 downwards.
ACGTCGTAGAGCAATGACGCCAGATGGCCGGCCATACCGGCGTACCAGGTGTGCGAATGCACGACGGTGGCCTCCGCGGCGGCGTTGGCCATCAATAGATCCGTCGACAGCGTCGACAGCGCCGGGTTGGCTCCGCGCAGTTGCTCGTCGGGCTGATACGCGTACGCCCCGAGTCGCGGCGCCCCCTGGCAGTGCACGTCAACGTCACACAGCCGGCGCAATTGCGCGACGAGTTCGGTGACATGTACCCCGGCGCCGCCGTAGACCTCCGGCGGATACTCCCGAGTCATCATCGCGACGCGCATACCCGGCACGGTAGTAGCCGTCCGCCGATGGCGCAGGGGGGGACCACCCCCTTACCGGTGTACCCAACGTAGATTCGCCGGTAGTCCAAAAAGGTTGATGGACAATCCGTCAGCGCGGGTATTCACCTATTTGATCTGGCAGGGGTCCGCAACGGCCGATAGGTTTGACGCATGAGGGAAGCGCCACACGTGCTGGGTATCGTCATGGCCGGCGGTGAGGGCAAGCGGTTGTACCCGTTGACCGCCGACCGGGCCAAGCCCGCGGTTCCCTTCGGCGGCGCCTATCGGCTCGTTGACTTCGTGCTGTCCAATCTGGTCAACGCCCGCTATCTGAGGATCTGCGTTCTCACGCAGTACAAGTCACATTCGTTGGACCGCCACATTTCGCAGAACTGGCGGTTGTCGGGATTGGCCGGTGAATACATCACCCCGGTCCCGGCCCAGCAGCGGCTCGGCCCGCGCTGGTACACCGGCTCCGCCGACGCGATCTATCAGTCGCTGAACCTGATCTACGACGAGGATCCCGACTACATCGTGGTTTTCGGCGCCGACCACGTGTACCGGATGGACCCGGAGCAGATGCTGCGGTTTCACATCGACAGTGGCGCGGGGGCGACGGTGGCCGGCATTCGGGTGCCGCGTGCCGAGGCGAGCGCATTCGGATGCCTGGACGCCGACGAGTCCGGACGGATCCGCAGCTTCGTCGAGAAGCCGGTCGAACCACCCGGCACCCCCGACGACCCGGAGTCGACGTTCGTCTCGATGGGCAACTACATCTTCACCACCAAGGTGCTGATCGACGCGATCCGCGCCGACGCCGACGACGATCACTCCGATCACGACATGGGCGGCGACATCATCCCGCGCCTGGTGACCGACGGCATGGCCGCGGTGTACGACTTCAACGACAACGACGTGCCCGGCGCCACCGACCGCGACCGCGGTTACTGGCGCGACGTCGGGACGTTGGATGCCTTCTACGACGCCCACATGGATCTGGTGTCGGTGCACCCGGTGTTCAACCTCTACAACAAGCGCTGGCCGATCCGCGGCGAGTCGGAGAACCTCGCGCCGGCCAAGTTCGTCAACGGCGGCTCGGCCCAGGAGTCGGTGGTGGGTGCGGGCAGCATCATTTCGGCGTCCTCCGTACGCAATTCGGTGCTGTCGTCCAACGTCGTCATCGACGACGGCGCGATCGTTGAGGGCAGTGTGATCATGCCGGGCGCGCGGGTGGGCCGCGGCGCCGTCGTGCGGCACGCCATCTTGGACAAGAACGTCGTGGTGGGGCCCGGCGAGATGGTCGGGGTGGACTTGGAGAAGGACCGCGAGCGCTTCGCGATCAGCGCCGGCGGCGTCGTCGCGGTGGGCAAGGGTGTGTGGATCTAACCGTCACCACAGGTAAGGCGCCAGGCGGTAGCGCACCCTGTGCTCGTACTCCTGGTAACCACTCAACTCCTGCTCGAGCAGGCTTTCTTCGTCGCGAATACGAACGACGAGCACTGCCACGCCCGGCAGCACGAACAGCAGCCCCCAATACGAGCCGAGCGCCAGCGGAACGCCCAGCATCATGACCACGTCACCCAGGTACATCGGATGGCGTACAAATCCGTACAGTCCGGTGGACGCCAGGGATTGACCCGACTCGACGGTGATATTGGCTGCCGCATAACCGTTTTGGACGACCACCAGCATCGCCAGCGTCAGCCCGAGCACGACCAGGACGTCGCCGATCACCGAGACCGCCTGCGGCACAACCGACCAGCCGAAGCGATGGTCCAGCACGCTGACCACGACCATGGCCGCCAGCGACGCGAACGCGATCACGATGATGGCCTTCTCGACCGGTCTGGTTTCCTTTGTCGGCCCGGCGTGCATCCGGCGTTCCAGGGCGGCCGGATTCGTCCGCATCAGGTAGATGGTGGGAATCCAGGTTGCCAGCGCGAACACCGTCAAGAAGACCCAGCCCTGCCAGTACCGGAAGGTACCGGCAGGCACAAACAGCAGCGCGAGCGATATCAGAATCCCCACAACGCCCGACAGCGACGCTCTCCCAAGCAGTTTCATGGCAACTCCCTCAGGCCCGGATGTCGCGACGACGGAACGCCAGCAACCCGGCGGCGATCAGCGCGGCGTCGATGGCCAGCAACCACAGCAATGGAACCGCGGTGAAATCTCCACCCGTCACCCGCGGAACATGCGCGAACGGCTCGGCGTCGAGCACCCACTGCGGAAATCCTGACAGCGAGCCGATCAGATACAGCGCGACGAACCCGACCAGCACGCCCCATGCCAGCGGGGTGAACCGTGGCGCAATGCCGAACAGGGCGACGGTCACCGCGGCGGGCAACCACACCGCCGGCAGCTGCACGAGTGCGGCGCCGACAGTCGTCCATAGTTTGCCGCCGACATCGCCGGCAGCAATGCCGTAGGTCAGGCCTGCTGCCACGCCGGCGACGACGATGGCGACGGCGGAACCGATCAATGCGGCGGCGAGATGACCTGTCAGCCAGCGACTTCGGCTCACCGCACCGGCCAGCAGCGTCTCGGCACGCTGGTCGGCCTCTTCTTGATGCAGCCGAAGCGCCAGCGAGATCGCGAAGGCGGCCGCGATCATGCCCAGCATGCAGAACGCCACCGCGACGAAGGCCTGCTCCAGTGCAGCGGTGCCGCCCATCTTGACGACGATGTCCTTGGCGGTGTCGCCGCCGAGTTCGCCACCGATGCCGTGCACGACACTGCCGATCAGCAGGCCGTACAAGCACAACCCGACGGTCCACAGCAGGACAGCGCCGCGATCCAGCCGTACCGTCAACCCGAACGCGTTGCGCAGCAACGAGTTTGCCCGGCCCGGGCCCGGACGTTCGGCGATCAGTCCCGCGCCGACGTCGCGGCCGGCCAGCAGTCGGTAGGCCAGCGCGGTCAGCAGAGCCGCCGTGACCAGGTGCAGCAGCAGCACCCACCACCGGTCGCCGGCATACGGGCGCACCTGCAGCGACCAGCCGAGCGGCGAGAGCCACGACAACCCACCCGACCCGGCGTCGCCGACCGCGCGCAGGGTGAACGCCGTGCCCAGCGCCGCGAATGCGGCGCCGCGAGCGAACCGCGCGCTCGCCGACAACTGGGCGGTCACCGCGGCGACGGCGGTGAACACCAGCCCGGAGCAGGCCAGCGCGGCACCGAACGCCAGCGACCCGCCCACCGGGACGCTGGTGCCCAGCAGGCCGATCGCGCCGAGCGCGCCGGTGGCCAGGGAGGCCCCGAACGACAGCAGCAGCGCCGCGGTCAGATTGGCATATCGGCCGACCGCGGTGGAGTCCAGCAGTTCGGCGCGACCGCTTTCCTCGTCGGCGCGGGTGTGACGGATGACGGTCAGGATGACCGCCACTGCGATCAGCGTGTGGAACATCCCGGCTTTCCAGATGCCGGTCGCACCGAGACTGTCGTTGTAGATCTGCCCGTAGATCGCCCGCTGCGCAGGGCTGGCCATGATGGTGGCAGCGAACGCGCCCCGGGACGCCAGGTCGGGGTAGATCTTTTCGATGCTGCCGATATAGACGGTCGCCAACGGGAGCGACAGCAGCAACACCCACAGCGGCAGAGTGATCCGGTCGCGACGCAAATACAGTCGCAGCATCGCCCGCGTCCCGGTGAAGGCCGAACCCCGTTGTGGCGCCTCGTGATGGTGCGTCCGCTCTAGGGTGGTCGTCATGAGCGTGCCAGCTCTCGGTCGACGCCGTAGTGGCGCAGGAAGAGCTCTTCCAGGGTGGGCGGCTGGCTGACCAGGCTGCGCACCCCGGTGTCGCCGAGTACCCGGATGAGTTCGCCGAGGCCTTCGCTGTCGACATGGGCGTGCAGCGTGGTGCCCTCGTAGCTGACGTCTTCGACGCCGCGAATCCGGGTGAGATCGCCTGGATCCCTGAGCAATTCGGCGGTGATCGACGTGCGGCTGAGGTGCCGCATCGACTCGAGCGTGCCGCTCTCCACGGTCTTGCCGGCGCGGATGATCGTCACTCGTTCACACAGTGCCTCGGTTTCGGCCAGGATGTGACTGGACAGCAACACCGTCGCGCCCCGATCGCGGGCCTCAGCGACGCATTGCTGGAATATGTTCTCCATCAACGGGTCCAGGCCGCTGCTCGGCTCGTCGAGCAGCAGGAGCCGCGCCCGTGACGAGAAGGCCGAGATCAGCGAGACCTTCTGCCGGTTGCCCTTGGAGTAGGTCCGCGCCTTCTTGTGCGGATCGAGTTCGAACCGCTCGATCAGCTCGGCGCGGCGCGCCTCGTCGATGCCGCCGCGCATCCGGGCCAGCAGGTCGATGGTCTCCCCGCCGGTCAGGTTAGGCCACAACGTCACATCGCCGGGCACATAGGCGATCTGCCGGTGTAGTTCGACCGCGTCGTGCCAGGGGTCGCCGCCGAGCAGCCGCACCGCCCCGCCGTCGGCTTTCACCACACCCAGCAGAACGCGGATGGTCGTGGACTTGCCGGCGCCGTTGGGGCCGAGGAAACCGTGCACCTCGCCCTCGCGGACGGTCAGATTCAGGCCGTCGAGCGCCTGAACCGAGCCGAAAGTCTTGGTCAGATCCCGGATCTCAATCGGGTGCATCCACTTCTCCTTTTTCTTCTTGGGCCAGGAAGGCTTCGTACATGTGGCTGTCGGTCATCAGGCCGTCGGTGTAGAGCTCGAGGGCGGGCAGCACCATGTCAGCGGCGTAGTCGCGCAGCACCGCCCGCAGATCGGTTGGGGTGTCGTGCATCTGGATGTACAGCAGGAAGCCGCCGCCACCGGTGATCGCCAGGTACTTGGCCCGGGCAGCCGGATCACGGCTGGGCTTCAGGATGCCGCTGCGGACGCCCTCGTCCAGGTAGCTCGCGGCATTGTCGATCATGGTGCGCCACAGCATTTTCGCAAGCTCACCACCGGTCTGCATGCTGCGCACCAGGTAGGCCATCAGCGGCGCGTACTCCTCGATCTCGGCCATCGCCGCGAACCAGGTCGCCGGGTCGCTGGAGTTCATCGCCTCGGACTTAACGCTGCGGATCTCCTCGGCGACGTAGTCGTCGCAGGCCTTGCGCAGGCCGTCTTTGGATCCGAAGTGGTGGATGACCAGCGCCGCGCTCACACCGGCCGACTCGGCGATCGAGCGCAGGCCGACATTGAACCCCTGCTCGCCGAAGCACTTGATCGCGGCGTCCCGAATCCGGGCCGCGGCGGTCAGATCGTCGGCTGAACGCATGTTTAGAATGCTAAACACTCGTTCAGTCACACGTCAAGGATTTGCACCGTCACGAATTCGTAAAAGGTCGGGATCAGTCCCGGACGGCGGCCAGCAGGCCGTCGCCGAGCGGCACCAGCGCGGGCGTGAGCAGCTCGTTCTCGGCGATCAGCCGCGCTGCCTCGCGTACCGCCGCCACCTCGGCATCGCGGGCCGCCGGATCGCCGGCCCGTCCGCCCAAGGCCGCGCCGTGCACGACGATCGCCCCGCCGGAGCGCAGCAGCCGGATGCCCTCGATCACGTATTCCGGCTGGTCGAGCGGGTCGGCGTCGATGAAGACCAGGTCGTAGGAGCCGTCGGCCAGCCGGGTCAGCACGTCCTGCGCGCGACCGCTGATCAGCCGGGTCCGCGACGGGCCGATGCCGCCGTCGGACAATGCCTCCTTGGCGATCCGCTGGTGTTCGGGCTCGATGTCGATGGTGGTCAGCACGCCGTCTTCGCTCATGCCCGACAGCAGCCACAGGCTGCTCACCCCGGCGCCGGTACCGACCTCGACGACGGCTTTGCCGCCGCTGAGCTTGGTCAGCAGGCTCAGCAGCGCGCCGACCGCGGGTGTCACCGCGCCGACGCCGATGTCGGCGGCGCGCTCGCGGGCGGCCAGCAGCACGGCGTCTTCGGAGATCGAGCCCTCGGCGTGCGCTGAGAGCTGTTCGGCCCGACTCGTCGGCGCCGACTGGCCTGGCGTGCGGTCGGTGGTGGCCATTCCCGCAGCGTAAGTCCAACCCCAGCCGAGTGCGATCAGGCGCGCCCGGCACAGGTTCTCGGGCGCATTGCGACACGCCGACGGCGCCGCTCTTATAGAAGTCTCATTGATATCCGATTCGGCCAGCGCAACGGCTTCGCGGGACGCCATTCTCAGTCAAAGCTCAGTGCGGTCACATATCGCACATACGCCGGTAGGCGACGGTATTGCCATGGAGCGTGGAGGCCGCTGGTCCGGGAATACATCTCGGCATCTTCGCGTTGCGCGCGGTGATGAATTGCCTAGTTTTGACGGCAGTCTGAACCCGGAGGATCTGAACATCACCACACTGATGAGCCCGGCCAGCATGTCGCACCCCGAAAGGTACCGCGACGCTGACTGGGTCGACCCCGCTGAGGAGCCCTACGGCACCGCGGTCTTCGACGCGACTGGAGACAAGACGGCCATGCCGTCGTGGGACGAGCTGGTGCGTCAGCACGCCGATCGGGTGTATCGGCTGGCTTACCGCCTCTCCGGTAATCAGCACGACGCCGAGGATCTGACCCAGGAGACCTTCATCAGGGTCTTCCGGTCGGTGCAGAACTACCAGCCGGGGACGTTCGAGGGCTGGTTGCACCGCATCACCACTAACTTGTTCCTGGACATGGTCCGCCGTCGCGGCCGGGTCCGGATGGAGGCGTTGCCCGAGGATTACGATCGGGTGCCCGCCGACGAGCCCAATCCCGAGGAGATCTACCACGACTCGCGGCTGGGCCCCGACCTGCAGGCCGCCCTGGATTCGCTGCCGCCGGAGTTCCGCGCGGCCGTGGTGTTGTGTGACATCGAAGGTCTGTCCTACGAGGAGATCGGCGCGACGCTGGGCGTCAAGCTGGGCACCGTGCGCAGCCGCATTCACCGCGGCCGTCAGGCACTGCGCGACTATTTGGCCGCGCACTCCGACAACGTGACCGGCGCGCTACCGGGCCTGGCCGACTAAGACACAAGCCCGTAGATCGGCTGTTCATTGGTGTTCCGCGACGCCCAGCGCGCTACATTCGAGGTAGTGCCCGACACTTCTGGACGCTGACATATCGAGGGGAGCTGGTGATGGCCGAGCGGGGTCATGTCTTCCGCCGCGCGTTCTCCTGGCTCCCCGCTCAGTTCGCCTCGCAGAGTGACGCCCCGGTGGGCGCTCCACGGCAATTCGGCTCCACCGAACACCTGTCGACCGAGGCCATCGCGGCGTTCGTCGACGGCGAGCTGCGGATGAATGCCCACCTGCGCGCGGCGCACCACATATCCCTGTGTCCGGATTGCGCCGCCGAAGTGGAGGGTCATCGCCGGGCCCGTGCCGCGCTACGCGACTCCCATCCGATCAGAATCCCCAGCTCGTTGCTGGGATTGCTGTCGCAGATCCCGCACTGCCCTCCCGACGACGATGCGGGCGGGCAGCAGCGCGGTCAGTGGGGGCCGCCCCGTGGCCGCGGACATGGTGCCCCACCACCGGAGCGTCGAGCCAGGCCGTCCGATCGATTCGCCGACGGCAACCCGCGCGATCACCCAGAGCCTCGGTAGGGTGGACACCAGTTTTGTCAAGCCGGTGCGCGGCGCCGTGCTCGAGTCCATAAAGCGCGTTTGCCCCGCGTTCGGAAGAGGATGACGTGAGCTCCGATCAAGACAACAACGGCGCCCCCCGGCTGGCGCCGCGACCCGTGTCCCGGCCGCCGGTCGATGCCGCGTCGCGCCAGGCTTTCAGCCGTCCCGATGGCGTGCAGGGCTCGTTCGTCGCCGAGCGGGTGCGCCCGTCGAAGTACCGCGACCAGGGCGAGTTCACCCCGCACGACGAACCCGCCGACCCGGTGCTGACGGAGGCCTTCGGACGGCCGTTCCCCGGAGCCGATTCGCTGCAGCGCCACCCCACCGATGCGGGCGCGCTCGACGACGGCAAGAACAGGGACCAGGACGAGGATCCCGAAGATCCCTGGCGTGATCCCGGTGCGGCCGCGGCGCTCGGTGAGCCGGCGGTTGCGCGTTCTGTCGCTCACGGCGACGGCGATGCCGGCGGCCGGCTCGGTGTGCGCGATGTGCTCTTCGGCGGGCGGGTCTCCTACCTGGCGCTCGCGGTCCTCGCCGTCCTGGCTTTGCTGATCGGCATGGTCGGCGGCGTGATCGGCCGCAAGACCGCCGAGGTTGTCCAGGCGTTCACCACCTCCAAGGTGTCGTTGTCGACCAATGGCAACAGCGAAGCGCCCGCCGGTCGGTTCGCCAAAGTAGCTGCGGCCATAGCTGATTCGGTGGTGACGATCCAGTCGGTCAGCGACCAGGAGGGCATGCAGGGCTCCGGCTTCGTCATCGACGGCAAGGGCTACATCGTCACCAACAACCACGTCATCTCCGAAGCGGCCAACAACCCGAGCCAGTTCAAGACCACCGTGGTGTTCAACGACGGCAAAGAAGTGCCGGCCAACCTGGTCGGCCGCGACCCCAAGACCGACCTGGCCGTGCTCAAGGTGGACAACGTCAACAACTTGACCGTCGCCAGGCTCGGCGACTCCGACAAGGTCCGGGTGGGTGACGAGGTGTTGGCCGCCGGTGCCCCGCTGGGTCTGCGCAGCACCGTCACCGAGGGCATCGTCAGCGCGCTGCATCGCCCGATTCCGTTGTCGGGGGAGGGTTCTGACACCGACACCGTGATCGACGGCATCCAGACCGACGCATCGATCAACCACGGGAACTCCGGCGGCCCGCTGATCAACATGGACTCTCAGGTCATCGGTATCAACACCGCGGGCAAGTCGCTGTCCGACAGCGCCAGCGGGCTCGGGTTCGCGATCCCGGTCAACGAGGCGAAACTGGTTGCGCAGACGCTGATCAAGGACGGCAAGATCGTCCACCCGACGCTGGGTGTGAGCACCCGCTCGGTGAGCAACGAGATCGCCCAGGGCGCGCAGGTCGCCAACGTCAAAGCCGGTAGCCCCGCCGAAAAGGGCGGGATCCTGGAGAACGACGTGGTGGTCAAGGTCGGCAACCGCGGGGTGGCCGACGCCGAGGAATTCGTTGTCGCGGTGCGCCAGTTGACGATTGGGCAGCCGGCGCCGATCGAGGTGGTCCGCGACGGCCGGCACGTCACCCTCACAGTGACTCCGGGGCCGGAAGGCGGCTAGTGTTCGCCAACGTCGGCTGGAGCGAGATGCTGGTCCTGCTGGTGGTGGGGCTGGTGGTCTTGGGGCCTGAACGACTGCCCGGCGCGGTCCGGTGGACGTCCAGCGCGCTGCGGCAGGCTCGCGATTACCTGTCCGGCATGACGACCCAACTGCGCGAGGACATCGGGCCCGAGTTTGACGACCTGCGTCAGCCGCTGAGCGAGTTGCAGAAGCTGCGCGGCATGACACCGCGGGCCGCTTTGGCCAAGCATCTGTTCGACGGCGACGACTCGCTTTTCACCGGCAACTTCGACCGGCCTGCGGTCTCGGATAACGTTGTGCCGCAACCGGTCACGCCGCCGCCATCGCCGGCGCCGTTCGACCCCGACGCCACGTAATCACTAGCCTCTTACGGCGTTGGTGGCCTTCACCAGAAGATCTGACAGCACCTGCTGGGGGTTGAGTTCATCGACGGTGCCACCCATGATCGCGATCGACGTCTGGTCCCCGAGTTCGGCGGTGAAGATGTACTCCGAAGGGGCGTTGTCGTCGGAGGGCGTGAGCTTGACCCCGGTCGTGGTGACGCCGTCGATCCGGGGTCCGGGAATGGACTCGGCGGACCCTGTCGCCTCGGGAGAGCCGGACAGCCCGACGTGGTCGCATCCTGCCGGTAGCGGAGTAGCCGGGATCGGCTTCGGCAAATTCATTGCGACGACAAAGATTTCGCCCTGATCGCCTTCTGCGCTCAGCCCCGCGGCCCGGGCGCCGACGGTCGGGTCGATGTAGGGCGGAATGACCAGCGCGCGGCATTGCGGCGGATCGAACTTCGCTTTGGTGAACGGGATGATCTTTGGGTTGTCGATGTCGCCCTGGTTCAAGATGATCTCGGGGCGCGGGTCCGGTTTGAAGCCCGGGGGCATAGCGTCTTTGACGCTATCGACCTTGGAGATGTCGTACTTGGAAGCCGGTGCTGCCGCAGTCGCGCCGCTCGACGACGGCTCCTGGGCGGCGGACGAACTCGGCGGCTTGGACTGGTCCGACGCTCCGCAGGCCGCGACGGTGAAGGTGATGATGCCGACTGCCGTTAGCGTCGACGCAATATGCCGCGTTGCCTGTTGCGGAGAAGTCAGCATGCGGCTCACCCTACCGCTGGAATGCCGTGGCACCCAGCAGCTTCAGCGGCGGCTGGTGTCCAGTCCCAGCGACATGCCGGCCAGGCCGCGACGCCTCGCCGAAAGCGTGTCGGCGACGCCGCGCAACTCCTTGCCGACCGGCGAGTCGGGGGCGCTGAGCACGATCGGCACCCCGGCATCTCCGGCCGCGACCAAGGCCGGGTCCAGCGGGATCTGCCCGAGCAGTGGCACGTCGACGCCCATCTGACGGGTCAGCCGCTCGGCGACCTGCGCGCCGCCGCCTTCGCCGAACACCTGCAACGTCGAGCCGTCCGGCAGCAGCAGACCGGACATGTTCTCCACCACGCCGACCACTCGTTGTTTGGTCTGCAGCGCGATACTGCCTGCCCGCTCGGCGACCTCGGCCGCCGCCACTTGCGGTGTTGTCACCACCACGATCTCGGCGTTCGGGATCAGCTGAGCGACCGAGATCGCGATGTCGCCGGTTCCCGGTGGCAGGTCGAGCAGCAGAACGTCCAGGTCGCCCCAGTACACGTCGGCCAGGAACTGCTGCAGAGCCCGGTGCAGCATCGGACCGCGCCACACCACCGGGGTGTTCTCCTGGACGAACTGGGCGATCGAGATGACCTTCACCTCGTGCGCGATCGGCGGCAGAATCATCGACTCCACCTGGGTGGGCCGGTCGGTGGTGCCCATCATCCGCGGGATCGAGTGGCCGTGAATGTCGGCGTCGAGCAGTCCGACCGCCAGACCGCGCGCGGCCATCGCCGCGGCAAGGTTGACCGTCACGGTCGACTTGCCGACGCCGCCCTTGCCGGACGCGACGGCATAGACCCGGGTCAGCGATCCGGGCTGGGCGAAGGGGATGACCGGCTCACGGGAGTCGCCGCGCAGCTGCTTGCGCAGCTCGGTGCGCTGCTCGTCGTTCATGACGTCCAGGCTGACCCGCACCGCTCCGGTGCCCGGCACGTCGGCGACGGCTTGCCGGACCCGGTCGCTGATCTCGGCTTTCTTCGGGCACGCGGACGTGGTCAGGTAGATCTCGACGTGGACGTCGCCGCCGGGGCCGACCTCGATGCCTTTGACCATTCCGAGCTCGGTGATGGGGCGGCGCAGCTCAGGGTCGATCACCTTGGCCAGCGCGGCGCGAACGCCTGAAGTTAGATCGGACATCACTGCCCGAGTCTAGTTCGCCGACGATGCGGACCGTTTCGGCCCGTTGAGGAGGCGGACCTTCAAGTCCAGCGTCTGCGTTAGTTGGCCGGAGCGGGCGCAGGCGGCGGGCCGGCCGGTGCGGCGGGTGCGTCGGCTGGCGGCGGTGCGGCCGGTGGCGGGGCGGAGAACAAATTCGGCGGCGGCGCCGGGAACATGTCCGGAGCGGGCGCCATCGCGCTGGACGGCGGCGTGTTGAACGTCTGCTGGGGTGCTCCGGTCTCGGTCCCGATGCAGATCACCGTGCAGGACGGCCCGTATGCCGACGCGGTCTGCTGCTGTTGCCACGGCAGTACCGGCTGGTTGATGCTGTTCGACGTACCGCTCAGGTCGATCAGCGGCACCCTGGCCAGCGGGTCGGTGGACGGCAGCCCGTGCATGTTCAGCGGCAGGTTCGGTCCCAGGCCCTCGGCGTTCTCCAGGTGCGCGTCGCCCAGCGGCGGCGGCGGTCCGGTGATCGGCGGCAGGTCGACCGGGATGACGCCGGTGGCATACGCCGCCGCCCAGCCCAGCACGTTCTGCGCGTACGGCATCGAGTTGTTGTAGCGCAGGATCGACGACAGCACCTGCGACTGGTCGCGCAGGTTGAGCCCGCCGCTGCACAGGTAGCGGGCGGCGGCCAGGGTGGAGTCGTAGAGGTTCTGCGGGTCGGCCTTGCCGTCGCCGTCGCCGTCGGCGGCGTAGCGCGCCCAGGTGCCCGGCAGGAACTGCATCGGCCCCATCGCGCGGGCGTAGCTGATCCGTCCACCGGTGTTGCCCTGGACGACGACCTCGTTGCCGGGCAGCGTCCCGTCCAGGGTCGGCCCGTAGATCGGTCGTACGGCGGTGCCGTGGACGTCGGTGGCGCCGTTGTTGGCGTGTCCGGATTCGATACGCCCGATACCGGCGAGCAGGTTCCAGCTGATGCCGCAGTTCGGGTCGGCGGTCGCCATCATCCGCTCGGCGTTGCGGTAGGCGGTCAGCGCCGTCATCGGAATGCCCAGTGCGCCCGGCGTATTCACGACGACTGTGGGCGGGGGAGCAGACGCCGTGGCCTCGGCGATGTGGAAGCCGACCTTCGGATGCAGGGCGGCGACCACCAGGGGCCCGGTCGGGTCGGTGGAGGCGCGGGTGACGGCGGCGACGGGAGTGATGGCGGCGCCGTGCACCGTCGACTTCGACATCGGGTACGGCGGCGCGGTGGCGCCCTCGACACCGGTGAAGATCAGGCTGGCGATGATCACCACCCCGAACGCCGGACTCCGCGCCGTACGGGTCAGCGCGTCCTGAATGGTCGTCGTCGCGGCCGTCACTGTAGACGCCGCGGAGACCACTGGGCGGGGGACTTTGGGGGGCTTGGGCATGCGGACGACCCGCTGCCGCAGTTGTGCAAGGGCCGGACGCGCGCCCATGCGTTCCCCTACCCGCACTCGATCGACCTTCCGTGGTATTCGAGCGCTCCCGACGACCTCTTCGTCGTCGTGAACTACGTCACCATACATAACAGCGGTGACGGGAGTGACAACAATGACGGACTTATCTGCCTGTGAAAACACGACTCTCGGGGCGAGAGTGTCAATTAGTCGTGGCGGCGTGTTCGTCTACCTCATCGTCACTGTCGTGCGCGCCGGTCGGGTGCCGGTCTCGCAGCAGATCGCGCAGGTCTTCCAGTTCGCGGCGCAGGTGCTCGCGGGTCTTCGCCACGTCGCCGATCGCCAGTCGTAACGCCGCCAGTTCCCGGGCCAGATATTCGGTGTCGGCCTTTGTCTCCTGGGCGCGTCGCCGGTCCTCTTCGAGCGTGACGCGGTCGCGGTTCTCCTGGCGATTCTGGGCCAGCAGGATCAGCGGTGCCGCGTAGGCGGCCTGAGTCGAGAACGCCAGGTTGAGCAGGATGAACGGGTAGGGGTCCCAGCGCAGGTGAATCGCGAAGACGTTCAGCACAATCCACACGATCACGATGATGGTCTGAATCAGCAGATAGCTACCGGTGCCGAAGAAGCGGGCGATCGATTCGGTGAACTGCCCGACGGCCTCGGCGTCCAGCCGCGGCGTGGGCACTCGGGAGCTGCGCGGGGTGTACAGCCGGGGGCGCGACGACGTATTGCTCATCGTTGTCCTAGGGCGGCGTCGAGCGACGGCTCCTCGTTGGTGGCCCGCCAGTCGTGTGGCAGTAGGTGGTCGAGCACGTCGTCGACGGTGACCGCGCCCAGCAGGTGATGCTGCTCGTCCAGCACCGGCCCGCACACCAGGTTGTAGGCGGCGAAGTAGCGGGTCAGCGCCCCCAGCGAGGTGTCAGGCCCCAGCCAGGGCAGGTCGGCGTCGACGATGCCGCCGACCAGCATGGACGGCGGCTCGCGCAGCAGCTTCTGCAGCGGCACGCAGCCCAGGTATTGGCCGGTCGGAGTGGCCGTCGGTGGACGCACCACCAGCACCAGCGACGACAGCGCCGGGGTCAGATCGGGGTCGCGGACGCGGGCGAGTGCCTCGGCGACCGAGGTGTCGGGCGTGAGCACCACCGGTTCACTGGTCATCAGGCCGCCTGCGGTGTCGGGCGAATGCTTCAGCAGCCGCCGCACCGGGTCGGACTCCTCGGGGTCCATCTCCCGCAGCAGGCGTTCGGCCAGCGTCGGGGCCATCGTGCCGAGCAGGTCGGCGGCGTCGTCGGGGTCCATCTCCTCGAGCACGTCGGCCGCGCGTGCATCGCCCAGTTGCATCAGCAGGTCGGCCTGTTCGTCCTCGGACAGCTCCTGCAGGATGTCGGCCAGCCGGTCGTCGTCCAGCGCGCTGGCCACCTCGTAGCGCCGCTTGGCGGGCAGTTCACGCACCGCGTCGGCGACTTCGATCGGCCGCCACTTCTCGAACTGGTGCAGTAACTGCGCCACACCCTGACCGGGCATGGCCAGCGCCGACGGCGTCAGTCCCTGCACACTGCGCCAGTTGACGATGTGGGTGGCGCTGCGCCGCCCGAGCCGCCGTGGGATGCGCACGGCGACGCGGGTGACCATCCAGTCGCGCGTTCGAGTTTGCTCCAAGCCCAAGTCGGTGACGACGACGTCGGTGTCGGCGAGCTGCGGCAGTTCTGGGTCTTTGACCCGCACCTTGGTGTCGATGATTTGCCCGAGCACCAGCACTTCACCGGGCCGTTGCTCGAACCGCAGCATCGAGATGCTGTTGGTGTTCAGCGTCACCGCGTCGGGGTCGATCGAGGAGACTCGCAGAATGGGTACGAAAATCCTTCTGCGCGAGGTCATTTCGACGACGAGCCCGAGGACCCGGGGTTGCTGACGCACGATGCTGATGCTGACCACGACGTCGCGCACCCGGCCGAGCGACTCGCCCATCGGGCCGAGCACCAACATTCTTGCCAGCCGAGCCGCGTACACCCTGTTGATCGAGGCCATAGGTAGACAGGGTATTCAAAAGGAGTGAGTGAGACGTGACCAACGCGTATCGGCCCCGCCGCACATGCCTGTCGGTGCCGGGCAGCAGCCAGAAGATGATCGACAAATCCAAAGGCCTTCCCGCCGATGAGGTCTTCCTGGATCTCGAGGACGCCGTCGCGCCGGATGCGAAGGCTGAGGCACGCAGCCGGGTCGCCGCCGCGCTCGCCGCGCCGGGATGGGCCGGACAGCTGCGTGGCGTCCGGGTCAACGGCTGGACCACACCGTGGACGCACGCCGACATCATCGAAGTCGTCTCAGTCGTCGGCGCCGCACCTGAGGCCAAACTCGACGTCGTAGTGCTGCCCAAGGTCTATGACGTCTCGCACGTGCAGGCGCTCGACCTGCTGCTGACCCAGCTGGAGACAATCCATGGGCTTCCGGTCGGCGAGATCGGCATCGACGCGCAGATCGAAGACGCCCGCGGCCTGCTGAACGTCGACGCGATCGCGGCCCACCCGCGGGTGCAGGCGCTGGTACTCGGGCCCGCCGACTTGATGGCGAGCCTGAACACCCGCACGCTGGTCGTCGGCGAGCAACCCGAGGGCTACGACGTCGGCGACGCGTATCACCACGTGCTGATGACGATTCTGGTGGCCGCCCGTGCCAACGGCATCGCCGCGGTCGACGGCCCCTACCTGAAAGTGCGTGACGTGGAAGCCTTCCGGCGGGTAGCCGGCCGGTCGGCGGCGTTGGGCTACGACGGGAAATGGGTGCTGCATCCCGATCAGATCGCGGCGGGCAACGAGATCTTCAGTCCGCGCCAAGCCGATTACGACCACGCTGAATTGATCCTCGAGGCCTACGAATGGCACACCTCGGCGGCCGGCGGCGCCCGAGGAGCGGTGATGCTCGGCGACGAGATGCTCGACGAGGCCAGCCGCAAGATGGCGTTGGTGATCTCGGCGAAAGGCCGCGCGGCGGGCATGCAGCGCCAGTCGGATCGCTTCACGCCGCCGACTGGCTAGCGCCGCGTCACCGAGATCGACGTTAGCGCGAAGAAGTGCGAGTGACCAGCACGCGGGCGTCGATCTCGTTCACCGCAGCATCGACACCGAATGCACCACCGCGGCCAGCACGGCGACCAGGATCACGAGCAGCGCCGTGGTGGTCGCTCCGATGGCGATGCCGGCGATCGCGAGCCCGCGGCCCTGCTGATTGGTCTGCCGGATCTGTCCGAGCGCGACGCCGCCCAGCACCGCGCCGACGATAGGGATCAGCACGCCCACGTAGCAGAAGATGGCCAGCGGAATGCCCAGGACGACGCCCGCGATCGAGGTCGTCAGCGACGCGATGGCCAGCCCGTTGGTCTGCTGATACCCGCCTTGGTAACCCTGGTAGGGGTCGTACGCGCCGGGGTAGTACGGCGCACCGCCGTAACCAGGCGGCGGCGCTGGCGGAAACCCATAGGACGGACCGGGGGGCGGCTGCATGGGATAGGGCGGCGGGTACTCCGGATAGTTGACTGGAGCCTGCGGGTCCACTGGCGCGTGCCGATACTGCTGCCAGGGCTGGGGTTCGGGAGGACGCGGGAACGGCGGAGTCTGGTCGTGGGACTCGTCCTGGTAGCCACCGCCTTGACCCGTCATGGTGTTCAACCTAGCCGGGTGACGATCCGGGCCGGGACGGCCCGGTGAGGAACCCGGCGATCGAGACCTAGCCGGGTGACGATCCGGGCCGGGACGGCCCGGTGAGGAACCCGGCGATCGAAACCTAGCCGGGTGACGATCCGGGCCGGTACGGCTCGGTGAGGAACCCGGCGATCGACACCTAGCCGGGTGACCAGCCCTGCTGGGGACGGGTCAGAAGGTGTTGGTCAAATACAGCTCGAGGGACTGGAACAAGCTCTCGAACAGTCCGCTGCTGCCGATGCCGTGCTCGAGCGCACCTATCCACGCCTCGGCGTTGTTGATGTTGTCGGAGATGTCCACCAGCGTGAGGTTGCCGTTGGTCGACGTGGTCGCATTTGCGATCTGCTCCGGCGTCAATCCCAGGTACTCCGCGTGCTGGATGAACAAATGCGAGATTCCGCTCAGCAGACCGCCTGACTCGAAGTCGGTTTGCCAGTCGGCGACCCCGTCGGTGGCGAGCGTGTAGATCGTCGTCGGGTACAGGTCGGTCGGCGTCAGGTTGCCCAGGACGCCGTCTAACCCGAGTCCGGTGAGGATCTTGTCCGTCAACGTCGTGCCGAAGATCGAGTCCAGATCGGGCACCAGATTGGGCCATACCCCGGTGCCTTCCAGGGAGGGGTCGCCGATGAACACGAAGTGCACGTCGTCGAGCGGGATTCCGTAGTCGTGCAACTGGGTCATGGCCAGCGACTCGGCGGTGGCGCTCTGCGAGTATCCGAACACCGTCAGCGGGTCCTCGGCGCTGAAAGCGCCCGGGTTGGCGTTGAATTCGTTCTCCACCGCCAGCGTGATGTCCTCGGCGTCGGTCAGACTGCTCGGGCCCTGCTGGATCAGTTCCGGTGTCGTCAGCACCTGCAGCGGCGCCGCGCACGGATCGGTCCCGACCATGTCGCACACCGTCGAGGACATCGCCCCGCCGTCGAACCCCAGCGGGTGCAGATACAGATTCTCGGCGGCTTGGGCGAACGCGAGGTCCGGCTTCGATTCGAACGTCCCGCCGAGGATGATCGCAGTGTCGCTTCCGGCCAGCGGACCCAGAGTCTCGTCGGCGCGAGCGGCCGGGCTCAATGCGGCGCCTGCAACGCCAACGCTCACACCGGCAGTGACGACATATGCCAGCAGCCTGTATGTGTTCACCGCGCAACTCCTTGGCTCTCGCAACCGTGCTCGCGCTCTGATCGGCGTGGTCCGCCTCTTCTTAGCTGAAGTTAATCTTCAATTCAAGAAATCCTCAGTTGCGCGGTCCGGACGCACTGCGGGTGTCCGCTTGTCGACGCTGAGTCACCTCGGCGGCACCCGACGGCGCACAATGGAACGATGAGCAGCCCCTTCCAACCTGGACAGGTTCCCGGCGCCGCACCCGGCGCCCCGGCCGGGAGTCGACGGGCTCCGGGCTTGCCGACACCGCCGAAAGGCTGGCCGGTCGGCTCGTATCCCACGTACGCCGAAGCGCAGAAGGCCGTGGACTTTCTGTCCGACCAGGAGTTCCCGGTGCAGCAGGTGACGATCGTCGGGGTCGACCTGATGCAGGTCGAGCGGGTCACCGGGCGGCTGACCTGGCCGAAAGTGCTCGGCGGCGGCGTGATCAGCGGTGCCTGGCTGGGCCTGTTCATCGGCCTGGTGCTGACCTTGTTGTTCTCCAGCCCGCACCCGTTGGAGGCGCTGACCACCGGCCTGGTCGCGGGGGTGTTCTTCGGCTTGATCACCTCGGCGATTCCGTATTCGATGGCGCGCGGCACCCGTGATTTCAGTTCCACCCTGCAACTGGTCGCCGGCCGATACGACGTGCTGTGCGACCCGCAGAACGCCGAGCAGGCCCGGGATCTGCTGGCCCGGTTGGCCATCTGATTCGTGGTGCTGGCGCGCGTACGCCGACTGGGCGCGGTCGCTGCGGCAGTGCTGTCGGCCGTCGCGGCGGTGACGTCCTGCGGAACCGGCGACGACGGACGGGTCGTCAGCTTCTACACCCCGGCCAGCGGCGCCGCGACGTTCGCCGCGATCGCCAGGAATTGCACTGAGCAGTCCGGTGGACGGTTCACCGTCCGCCAATTCAGCCTGGCGCGGTCGACGGACGACCAGCGAATACAGCTGGCCCGCAGGCTGAGCGCCAACGACCGCTCGCTGGACGTGATCGCGATGGACGTGATCTGGACGGCCGAGTTCGCCGAGGCGGGCTGGGTGCTGCCATTGTCGGACGACCCGGCAGGCCGCGCCGACGCCGACGCGGTCGCAGACACGCTGCCCGGGCCGCTCGCCACCGCGACGTGGCGGCACCGACGCTACGCCGCACCTGTCATCACCAACACCCAATTGCTCTGGTACCGGCCGGATTTGATGAACGAGCCGCCGACGACATGGAATGCGATGGTCGGCGAGGCCGCGCAATTGCACGCCGCGGGCAAGCCCAGCTGGATCGGGGTGCAGGCCAGTCAGAACGAGGGTCTGGTGGTGTGGTTCAACACGCTACTGGAAAGCGCTGGCGGCCAAGCGCTTTCCGACGACGGCAACACGGTCACGCTAACCGATACTCCCGCTCACCGCGCCGCGACCGTCAAGGCGCTGGAGGTCATGAAGAGCGTGGCCACCGCGCCGGGCGCCGACCCGTCGGTCACCCGGAGCGACGCGGGCTCCGCCCGGTTGGCGTTCGAGCAGGGCAAGTCCGCGCTGGAAGTCAACTGGCCCTACAACTTGGCCTCGATGCTGGAGAACGCCGTCAAGGGCGGTGTGCCGTTTCTGCCGCTGAACCGCCTGCCCGACTTGGCCGGCAGCGTCAACAGCGCCGGTGTGTTCGTGCCCACTGATCAGCAGTTCCGCGCGGCCTACGACGCCAGCAGGTCGGTGCTCGGGTTCGCGCCCTACCCGCGCGTGGATCCGAGTCAACCCGCCAAGGTGACGATCGGGGGGCTGAACCTGGCGGTGGCCGGCAAGACCCGCCATAAAGCCGAGGCGTTCGAAGCGATCCGGTGCTTGCGCGACCCGCGGAACCAGAAGTTCGCCGCGCTGGACGGCGGTATGCCGCCGGTGCGGACCTCGGTGTACGCCGACCCGCAGTTCCAGGTGAAGTACCCGATGTACGACATCATTCGACAGCAATTGACCAACGCCGCAGCGCGTTTCGCGTCGCCGGTCTATCAGTCGGTGTCCACCCGGATCGCCGCCACGCTGGCCCCGATCACCGAGATCGACCCGCAGAAGACGGCCGACGAACTCACCGCGCAGGTGCAGAAGGCGGTCGACGGCAAGGGGTTGCTGCCGTGAGCACCAGCCGCGGAGACAAGCGACTGGCCTTTGTTCTGGTGGCGCCCGCGGCGACGCTGATGCTCGCCGTCACCGGATATCCGATCGGATACGCGGTGTGGCTCAGCTTGCAGCGCAACAACTTAACCACCCCAAACGACACCCGGTTCATCGGCCTGGCCAACTACCAGACGATTCTGACCGACCGGTTGTGGTGGACGGCGCTCGCCGTGACGCTGGCGATCACGGTCGCGTCGGTGTCGATCGAATTCGTCCTCGGGCTGTCGCTGGCGCTGGTGATGCACCAAACCCTGATCGGCAGAGGATTCGTCCGCACCGCGGTGCTGATCCCGTACGGCATCGTCACGGTCGTCGCCTCCTACAGCTGGTACTACGCCTGGACGCCCGGCACGGGTTATCTGGCCAACCTGCTGCCGCACGGCAGTGCGCCGCTGACACACCAGATTTCGTCGCTGGGCATCGTGGTGATCGCCGAAGTGTGGAAGACCACGCCGTTCATGTCGTTGCTGCTGCTGGCCGGGCTGGCGCTGGTGCCCGCCGACCTGTTGAAGGCTGCTGAGGTCGACGGCGCCGGGGCGTGGCGGCGGCTGACGAAGGTCACGTTGCCATTGATCAAGCCGGCGATCCTGGTGGCGCTGTTGTTTCGCACGCTGGACGCGTTCCGGATCTTCGACAACATCTACGTGCTCACCGGCGGCACCGGCAACACCGAGTCGGTGTCGATCCTGGGCTACGACAACTTGTTCCGGGGCTTCAATGTCGGCCTGGGATCGGCGATTTCGGTGCTGATCTTCGGCTGCGTCGTGCTGATCGCGTTCATCTTCATCGCGGTCTTCGGCGCCTCGGCGCCCGGTGGTGGCGGCGATGGCCGCTGAACGGGTGGGCGCCGGGCGCGCCGCGGCGTGGGTGGTCGTCGACACCCTGGTGCTGGTGTACGCGCTGCTGCCGGTGCTGTGGATCCTGAGCCTGTCGCTCAAGCCGACCTCAATGGTCAAGGACGGCAAGCTGATTCCGTCGTCGGTGACATTCGACAACTATCGCGGCATTTTTCGCGGCAACTTCTTCAGCTCGGCCCTGGTCAACTCGGTCGGCATCGGGGTGCTGACCACGCTGATCGCGGTGGTGATCGGCGCGATGGCGGCTTACGCGGTCGCGCGTCTGGAATTTCCCGGTAAGCGGTTGCTGATCGGCGCCGTGCTGCTGATCTCGATGTTCCCGGCCATCTCGCTGGTGACGCCGCTGTTCAACATCGAACGGCGAATCGGCCTGTTCGACACCTGGCCCGGGCTGATCATCCCCTACATCACCTTCGCGCTGCCGCTGGCGATCTACACTCTGTCGGCGTTCTTCCGGGAGATCCCGTGGGATTTGGAGAAGGCGGCCAAAATGGACGGCGCCACACCCGGACAGGCTTTCCGGAAAGTGATCGCTCCGCTGGCCGCACCGGGCATCGTGACGACAGCCATCCTGGTGTTCATCTTCGCCTGGAACGACCTGCTGCTCGCCCTGTCGCTGACGGCCACCAAGGCCGCGATCACCGCGCCGGTGGCGATCGCGAACTTCACCGGCAGTTCGCAATTCGAGGAGCCCACCGGATCGATCGCGGCAGGGGCGATGGTGATCACCATTCCGATTATCCTTTTTGTTCTAGTCTTCCAACGACGGATCGTCGCGGGATTGACTTCCGGCGCGGTGAAGGGATAGCGCGATGGCCGAGATTGTGTTGGATCGGGTGACCAAGAGTTACCCCGACGGCGCGACGGCCGTGCAGGAGCTCAGCCTGACCATCGCCGAGGGCGAGTTCATCATCCTGGTCGGGCCGTCCGGCTGCGGCAAGTCCACGACGCTGAATATGATTGCCGGACTTGAAGACATCTCGTCAGGAGAGCTGCGCATCGGCGGCGAGCGGGTCAACGAGAAGGCGCCGAAAGACCGCGACATCGCAATGGTCTTCCAGTCGTACGCGCTTTACCCGCACATGACGGTCCGGCAGAACATCGCGTTCCCGCTGACGCTGGCGAAGATGAAGAAGGCCGACATCGCACAGAAGGTCGAGGAGACCGCGAGAATCCTTGACCTGACCGATGTTCTGGACCGCAAGCCCGCCCAGCTGTCCGGTGGTCAGCGTCAGCGCGTTGCGATGGGACGCGCGATCGTGCGCCAGCCCAAGGCATTCCTGATGGACGAGCCGCTGTCCAACCTCGACGCCAAGCTGCGGGTGCAGATGCGCGGCGAGATCGCCCGGCTGCAGCGACGGCTGGGCACCACCACGGTCTATGTCACCCACGACCAGACCGAGGCGATGACGCTCGGCGACCGCGTCGTGGTGATGCGCGGCGGCATCGTGCAGCAGATCGGCACGCCGGACGAGCTGTACGAGCGGCCGGCGAATCTCTTCGTCGCGGGCTTCATCGGCTCGCCGGCAATGAATTTCTTTCCCGCCACACTGACCGCGACCGGGCTGACGTTGCCGTTCGGCGAAGTGCTGCTCACCCAGCCCGTCTTGGACGTGCTCGCCGCGCACTCGGCGCCGGAGAACGTGATCGTGGGGGTGCGCCCAGAGCATCTGCAGGATGCCGCGTTGATCGACGCCTACCAGCGGATCAGCTCGCTGAGCTTCGAGGTGCAGGTCGACATGGTCGAGTCGCTGGGTGCCGACAAGTACGTGTACTTCACCACCGAGGGCGCCGTCGTGCAGTCCGACCAGCTGTCCGAACTTGAGGAGCTCGAGGCCGAATCGGGCGCCGGGCAGCACGAATTCGTGGCCCGGGTGCCCGCGGAGTCTAAGGCGGCGAAAGGCAAGAACATCGAATTGGCCTTCGACACATCCAAACTCGCCATCTTCGATGCCGAGACCGGGGCGAACTTGACTGTGTCGCCCGAGTGAGCTCCCCGCTGGACCGGGTTCGTCAGCATCTGGACGCTCACTTCGAAGGGGCCGAACCCGACGTCGCCAGCGTGACGTTCCTGGGCGCCGAGCCGCTCGACGTGCTGCGCTACCGAACCGGCGACGTCGTGCACTATGTCTCGTTGGGCTGCTCGCGGCATCCGATGGTCGACCCGGCCGCGGTGGTCGCCGACCCGCATCGCGGCCCGCGGGCCGAAGTGGTTCTGCGGCTGCGTGATCCGGGACATATGACCGGGCTGGCCCGCAGCCTGGCCGTCGTCGCGGCGGCGCCGACGGTCGAGGGCGTGGTGTTGGCGCCCGACGCGCTGGTCGATCTGGGCACGCCGCTGTGGGAGCGGCCATCGGGCCGCGCGCCGTTCACCGCGGTGCTGCTGGGCGACAGCGACATCGACGATCTTCCGCTGGAGCCGCCGAGCGACCCGGTGCGCTTCTTGTCGGCCACGCCGATCACCGCGACCGAGGCCGCCTGGGTCCGGCTCAAGGGCGCCGACGCGATGCGCGACGCGTGGCAAAGCGACGGGGTCGACGTGCTGGACCCCAATCGCCCTGCCGCACAGCCCAACTGATCAGCTACAGCCAGCCGTTGCGCCGGAAGTTGCGATACAGCATCAGGCAGATCGCCGCCGTGCCCAAGATGGTCGTCGGGTAGCCCCAGTGCCATTTGAGGCCGGGCATGTACTCGAAGTTCATCCCGTAGATGCCGGCGACCATCGTGGGTATCGCCAGCAGGGCCGCCCAGGCGGACATCTTGCGCATGTCGGTGTTCTGCTGCATTTCCACCCGGGCCAGCGCAGCCTGCACCAGCGAGCTGAGGTTCTCGTCGTAGCTGGCGATCTGGTCGGCGGCGTGGGTGTGGTGGTCGCCGACGTCGCGAAGATAGCGCCGGACCTCTTTGGAGATCAGGTCCTTGTGCTCGGTCTGCAGCCGGGCGAAAGGCACCGACAGCGGGTTGACCGACCTGCGCAGCTCGACGACCTCGCGCTTCATCTGATAGATCGGCTCGATCCGGGTGCGGTGGTCCGGCGCGAACGCCTCTTCCTCGATCGCGTCGATGTCGCCTTCCATCGACTGGGTGACCTCGAGATAGTGGTCGACAACCGCGTCGGCGATGGCGTGCATCACCGCGAACGGGCCCAGCCGCACGTGCTCAGGGTCGGAGTCCATGCGCTTGCGCACGTCGGAGAGCCGACCGTGTTCGCCGTGCCGGATCGTGACCACGAAGTCGCGATTGACGAAGACCATGATCTCGCCGGTCTCGACGATCTCGCGGGCTAGCAGCGTCGACTCGTGCGGCACGTAATTCAGCGTCTTGAGCACGAGGAACAGCGACTCGTCGTAGCGCTCCAGCTTGGGCCGCTGATGCGCGCAGACCGCGTCCTCGACGGCCAGTTCGTGCATGCCGAACGCTTCGCCGACTTCCTGCATCTGATACTCGGTGGGAGCGTGCAGGCCGATCCAGGCGAACGCCTCCTGACCGCCCAGCTGCAGTTCGGTCACTTTGGCCCGGGCTTCTGCGTAGCTGAAGGTGCCGGGAAGTCGCTCGCCGTCGACGTAGATCCCGCAATCGACGACGGCCTGATCGGCAGTCGGGTGGTCCGGCTGCGGCTGCGGATGGGGAGGCTCATCCCGCTGGGGCCGTGCCAGAGGACGCAGCGTTTCGGGTATGTCGCGTAGCTCGCGAAACGTAGGCATCCGTAACCTCCCATCTGCAGCGCGAATCCAATGAAGCCTGGGTCATGCTACGCGCCCAAGTTGGCTATCTCCTGTCCAAGAGTGCGCTGGCCAGCGTTGATCCGGGGCAGGGATTTACCGAGTAGGTGCGTGCGCTAGTTTCGACGCGACGCGATTGCGCATCGGGCGGATCTGACGCACGCCCCGAAATCTCCATAGGAGCGAATAGACGTGAGCACATCACCACTGAAGATCGCCGTGACCGGCGCCGCCGGCCAGATCGGCTACAGCCTGCTGTTTCGCTTGGCCAGTGGCTCGTTGCTGGGCCCGGACCGTCCGATCGAGCTGCGGCTGCTCGAGATCGAGCCCGCTCTCAAGGCGCTCGAGGGCGTGGTGATGGAGCTTGACGACGGCGCCTTCCCGCTGCTGTCCGGCGTGCAAATCGGCGCCGACCCGAACAAGATCTTCGACGGCGTCAACCTGGCGCTGCTCGTCGGCGCCCGGCCGCGTGGCCCGGGCATGGAGCGCGGCGACCTGCTCGAGGCCAACGGCGCGATCTTCACCGCGCAGGGCAAGGCGCTCAACTCCGTCGCCGCCGACGACGTCCGTATCGGCGTGACCGGTAACCCGGCCAACACCAACGCGCTGATCGCGCAGAACAACGCGCCCGACATCCCCAAGGAGCGGTTTTCCGCGCTGACCCGCCTGGACCACAACCGGGCCATCTCGCAGCTGGCCAAGAAGACCGGCGCCAAGGTGACCGACATCAAGAAGGTCACTATCTGGGGCAACCACTCGGCCACCCAATACCCCGACATCTTCCACGCCGAGATCAACGGCAAGAACGCCGCCGAGGTCGTGGGCGACGAGAAGTGGATCGCGGACGACTTCATTCCGACCGTGGCCAAGCGCGGCGCGGCGATCATCGACGCGCGTGGCAGCTCGTCGGCCGCCTCCGCGGCGTCGGCGACTATCGACGCGGCCCGCGACTGGCTGCTGGGCACCCCGAAGGGCGACTGGGTGTCGATGGCGGTGTTCTCCGACGGCTCCTACGGCGTTCCCGAGGGCCTGATCTCGTCGTTCCCGGTGACCACCAAGGACGGCAATTGGAGCATCGTGCAGGGCCTGGAGATCAACGACTTCTCCCGTGGGCGGATCGACAAGTCGACCGCCGAGCTCGCCGACGAGCGCAGCGCGGTCTCCGACCTGGGCCTGATCTGAGGCCAGCGGTTAAATTCGCTCGGCCTCGTCGTCATCCTCTTCGGAGAGCAGCAGCTTTTCCGGGTAATGGAAGGTGTTGACGCGAGGCTGGCCGCGGTCCAGGTGCGGGGGTGGTATCCATTCGGTCTCGCCTCTGCTGTTTTTGCGTGTCGTCCAGCCTTGTTCGGCGAGTTTGTGATTGGGGCAGCAAGCAAAAGTCAGCTCGTTGACGTCGGTGACCGGGTGCAGGGCGTAGGGGTTGCAGTGGTGCACTTCGCAGAGATATCCAGGGACGTCGCAGTTGGGAAACGAACATCCACGGTCCTTGGCGTGCAATACAATTCGCTGTGCTGGCGAGGCCAGTCGTTTGGTGTGATACAACGCGAGTGCCTTGCCGTTGTCGAAGATGGCCAGGTAATGATGCGCGTGCGAAGCCAACCGGATCACATCGGACATCGGCAACAACGTCCCGCCACCGGTCAACGCTTTCCCGGCGCCGGCCTCCAGTTCCTTGAGCGTCGTGGTGACGATGATGCTGGCGGGCAACCCGTTGTGCCGACCGAGATCTCCGGAGGACAGGGCCGCGCGCGCCAATGCGACAAGCGCGTCGTGGTTGCGCTGTCCCGCGCTGCGAGCGTCGCCCTGAATGGCAGCCTCGGAGGGTGTGCCGCTGATGCACGGTTCGTCGTCGGCGGAGTTGCACATGCCCGGTGCGGCTAGTTTCGCGAAGACCGCGTCGATGGTGGCCCGTGCTTCGGGGGTGAGGTATCCGTTGATCGGGCTCATCCCGTCGAGGTCTTGTTTACCGATGGTGATGCCGCGGCGCTTAGCCCGGTCGACGTCGCTGAAGTCGCCGTCGGGGTTGAGGCAGTCGGTGAGCTTGTCCGCGAGCTTGGCCAACTCATCGGGGCGATGCTCAAGGCTCAGGCGGGCCAGCTGCGCCTCGGCCTTCTGCCGGGTCTCGACGTCCACAAAGTCCGGCAGCCGATGGAAGAACCCGCGGATCACCGCGACATGGCCAGAGCCGAGCTCGCCGTTGCGCTGGGCCTCCGCGGTGGCCGGCAACACCGGCGCCAACGGCTCGCCGTTCAAAGCAGTGCGTTCGCCCAGATCTGCGGCTTCATGAATTCGTCGCGACGCGTCGGCGCGGCTGATCCGCAGCCGGTTGGCTAACGCCGGGGCCAACCTGCCACCCAGCTCCGTGGCGTCAGCCTGGGCGGCGAGCTGATTGATCAACGGGTGCTCAACCGCGGGGAGGCAGCGCCGAATCCATTCGCAAGCTTCCAGCAAGGCCAGCCGCTCAGGGGTCGTCAGCGCATCGCAGCGCAGATCCACAGCGCGCTTCATGCCGCCCTTGAGCACTTCGAAAGCGTCGGCGATCTCCTCGCAGGTACTCGAACGCATGTGCGAATACTATCCAGATTTGCCGACAGAATCCCACCGCCGAACCCTGGCATGTGCATGAAGCGCCAACTGTGAAAAACTCCTCGCCGAGCCCTGTCGATTAGGGC